>NC_013771.1:0-721903 GCF_000025125.1 Candidatus Atelocyanobacterium thalassa isolate ALOHA | reverse complement strand
TAATCCTTTTGCTGCCTCGCCTAAACCATAGCTATCTATATGATTAATAGTTTGTTTAGTTACTTTTTGAAATCTTGACAATATCCAATAATCAGCTAGATCCAAATATTCAGTATTAAGATTTCCTATATCATCTCGAATTTCCTCCTTCAAATTCATTATGACAAATCTCGCTGCATTCCAAAGTTTATTCGCAAAGTTTCTAGATGCCTCTACAGATTCAGATTCATTTGTTTTTCTGTTGTACTGTAAAGTCACATCTTGACCTGCTCCTGCAACTTCTTTGATTAGAGTATAACGGAGTGCGTCAGTACCATATTTATCTATCAAAATCAATGGATCTATTCCATTATTAGAAGATTTTGACATTTTTTTACCATTTTCGTCCCTAACTAATCCATGGATATAAACATCTTTGAAAGGCATTTGATCTGTAAAATATCCAGCCATCATGGTCATTCTTGCTACCCAAAAGAAAATAATATCAAATCCTGTAACAAGAGTGCTTGTAGGGTAATAAGTTGCAAAATCTTCAGTATTTTCTGGCCAACCTAGTGTAGAAAAAGGCCATAAACCTGAAGAGAACCAAGTATCTAAAACATCAGGATCCTGTTTTAGCTGGATATCATTACCATATTCTTTTCTTGCTTTCTCCAAGGCTTCGCTTTCATCATAGGCCACAATAAAAGGCGTATCATCAGTTATTAATCCATCAGTTTGGCTAATTACATACCATGCAGGTATTTGATGTCCCCACCATAGCTGGCGTGAAATACACCAGTCTTTTAGCTTTACTAACCAATCTCTATAAACCTTTGTCCATCGTTGAGGAATGAAACGAGGTGAATTATCTTCGTCTAGAAATTTAAGTGCTTTTTTAGAAAGCGGTTCGATTTTTACAAACCATTGAGTAGAAAGTAACGGTTCAATAGGAACTTTGCCGCGATCACTATATGGAACAGAGTGATAATGATCTTCAACTTTAATTAAAAAGCCATCCTGCTCTAATCTTTTAACAATATTCTTACGAGCTTCGTATCGGTCTTGTCCTTGAAACTCTCCTGTATTCTCATTTAAACTGCCATCTTTATTAAGAATATTAATAAAAGGTAAATTATGACGAGTTCCTATGGCAAAGTCATTAGGATCGTGAGCAGGAGTGATTTTTACAGATCCAGTTCCAAAATCAGAGTCAACTGATTCATCTGCAACTATCAAAATTTCTCGGCCTACAATAGGTAATATTAAAGTTTTTCCAATTAGTTTTTTATATCGTTCATCATTTGGGTGAACAGCTACTCCTGTGTCACCTAAAATAGTTTCAGGCCTAGTAGTAGCAACATCTACATAGCCACTATTATCCTTTAAAGGGTATCGAAAATACCATAAGTTTCCTTTAACTTCTCTATTCTCTACCTCTAAGTCTGATACAGCAGATAAAGAAGCAGGACACCAATTAATTAGATATTTACCTCTATAAATTAATTCTGCTTCATATAGTTTTATAAAAGCAGTTTTAACTGCTTTAGATAATCCTTCATCTAAAGTAAAACGTTCTCTTGACCAATCAGCAGATAAGCCAACTTGTTTTAATTGAGATACTATCTTTCCTCCTGATGATTGCTTCCATTCCCAAGCCCTTTTAAGAAAATTTTCACGACCAATTTCATAACGAGTCTTGTCTTCTTCTTTTAATTGTTTATCAAGAATACTATGAACCGCAATACTAGCGTGATCAGTTCCAGGAAGGCATAATGTGTTTTTTCCGCTCATCCTGTGGTAGCGAACTAATACATCCATTAAACAATCTTCAAATGCATGGCCCATGTGAAGGCTGCCTGTAACGTTAGGAGGAGGGATGACCATGCAAAAAATTTTTTCTTTTTTTGTTGCCTCAGCTTTAAAAACTTGATGAGTTTCCCAAGCTTTTTGCCATTTAGACTCTGTTAACTTAGGATCGTATTTAGTTGACAATTCAAATGTGTTTATAGTCATTTAAAATATTAATAATTATCTATTTTTAATTAAATTGTGCCATATCATCAGAATTTCAGTATAGCTAACATAAGTTAGCTATTAGAAATTAATTTTTTTTTCCACTTCAACAATATAGAGAAGTAGTTCTCTTTTCATAAGCAATATTTTTGAATCAAGAAATTTTTTGGTTCAAAAATATACTAGAAATTTTATATTGACTATTTACTAAATAGTTTTTCAAACTACATAAAGATGACAGACATATGTTACCTCTTAATAGGTTATTAAATTTTGATATATTAAACCGAGTAAATCTGATTAAAGCAAAGTTTTTTATTTTTATACCCGAAAACTCCAAAAATTTGCTAGCCTAATTTAATACTTAGGGAATGGAATATAAAAACGTGGATATTATTATTGGTTATGGTAAAAAAGCCAGAAGAGCTTACGGTATGAATGAAATCGCTCTTGTACCTGGCACATGTACTTTAGACCCTGCTCTAATAGATACCAGTTGGAGTATCGGAGGCATAAAAAGAGATATACCTATTCTTGCAAGTGCTATGGATGGAGTGGTAGATGTTAAGATGGCTAACTTACTTTCGGATCTTGGAGCTATAGGAGTTCTAAATCTAGAAGGTATTCAAACTCGTTACGATGATACTACCCCAATTATTGAAAAAATCGCTTCTGTAGGAAAAACAGAGTTTGTAGAATTAATGCAAAAACTTTATGCAGAACCGATTAAACCCGAATTAATCAAAAAAAGAATTGAAAATATTAAATCTTCTGGAAGTATTGCTGCAGTAAGCTTAACTCCTTTGGGAGCTTCTAAATATGGAAAAATTGTAGCTGATTCAGGAGCAGACTTACTGTTTGTTCAAGCTACAGTAGTTTCAACTAATCACTTAACACCAGAATCTATTTCTTCTCTTGACTTACAACAATTTTGTAAAGATATGCCAATACCAGTTGTCTTTGGAAACTGTGTAACTTATGAAGTTGCCTTAGAGCTTATGGAGGCTGGGGCTGCAGGAATTTTAGTCGGCATTGGGCCAGGAGCTGCTTGTACTTCCAGGGGCGTTTTGGGGATAGGAGTTCCACAGCCTACAGCTATTGCTGATTGTGCTGCAGCACGTGATGAGTACTACAAGAGAACAGGAGTATATACACCTATCATTGCAGATGGAGGAATTATTACTGGGGGAGATATCTGTAAATGCATAGCTTGCGGTGCTGATTCAGTAATGATAGGTTCTCCAGTAGCTCGTGCTGTAGAAGCGCCTGGTAGAGGATATCATTGGGGAATGGCTACACCATCTCCTGTTTTGCCAAGAGGTACAAGAATAAATGTTGGTACAACAGGGACTATAGAAGAAGTTTTAATTGGGCCTGCTAAGTTAGATGATGGAACTCATAATCTATTAGGAGCTTTAAAAACTAGTATGAGTACATTAGGCGCTCAAAACATCAAAGAAATGCAAAAAGTTGAAGTAGTAATTGCACCTTCTCTCTTAACAGAGGGAAAAGTTTATCAAAAAGCCCAACAACTAGGCATGGGTAAGTAAATATGACAGATAGGGATAGTAAGTAAAAAAATATTTTTTTACTTACTATCCTTATTTATTATTAAATTAATAAATAAGTTTTAATAAAAAAGTTGACCATATGTCATTACAATATACTTATTGAATAATAATTAGTCTAAATATCTATAAAATTCATCAAATCTTTTGAGAATTATCTGGCTTTTAATCAACGAAATATAAAGCTAACATCATGAACCTATGGCAAAGACTTAGAAATAATCATTTAGCAATTTTTGGAATAACTGTATTAGCTGTCTTATATGTGGTTGTTATTGCTGCAGATTTTATTGCTCCATATGCTCCTTATACATCTCAACTAAATGGTTCTTTACTACCTCCTACACCAATTTATTTGACACTCCAAGATGGACCACTTAAGGGTAAATATATTGGACCTCATGTTTATCCAACTAGTCAAAATCCTACGAATATTGAGACGGGAGAACGTAATTTAAGTATTAATTTCCATAATCCATCTCCTATCCGTTTATTTGTAAAAGGGAATAGTTATAAATTATTTAACTTAAATATCCCTTTACCTCCTTCTTTTAAAGAAATTGAAATATTTCCTGGAATCCCAACTGATATTCATCTTATAGGAACTATTGGTGCAGGTAAATTAAACCTACTAGGAACTGATGAACAAGGAAGAGATCAATTCAGTCGATTATTATTTGGGGGAAGAGTTAGTTTGTTTATTGGCTTAATAGGAATTATGATATCTTTTCCTATAGGCGTAATTATTGGAGGGATTGCTGGGTACTTTGGTGGATGGATTGATACAATTTTAATGCGTTTAGTAGAAGTTCTAATGACAATTCCAGGAATCTACCTATTAGTTGCTTTAGCTACAATAATTCCTCCAAGTCTAAGTAATACAAAGCGATTCATTTTAATAATTTTAATAACATCTTTTATAGGTTGGGCAGGGCTTGCTAGAGTTGTTAGAGGACAAGTACTTTCTTTAAAAGATCAAGAATTTGTTCAAGCTGCTAAAACTATGGGGGCAAGTAATCAAAGAATTATTTTTTACCATATCTTGCCTCAAACAATCACTTATATTATAATTTCTGCCACATTAACAATCCCTGAGTTTATTGTTTCAGAGTCAGTTTTAAGTTTAATAGGTCTAGGAATTCAACAACCCGATGCTAGTTGGGGAAATTTACTTTCAGTATCCACTAATGCCTCAATTTTAGTACTACAACCTTGGTTAATCTGGCCTCCAGCTTTGGCAATTATTTTAACAGTTTTATCTTTTAACTTACTCGGAGATGGTTTAAGAGATGCTTTAGATCCAAATACTTTAGAGTAGTAGAAAATTCTATTTAATAGTTTTTGTAAAAACTAAAGTTATATAGATTTAATTCCCCAAAATATAAGATTTCTATCTACTTTTAGTTTCCTAAAATTATTTGAATCTGTCTCAATAAAATAATTATATAAAATAATCGAATCGCCTCCTGTCAGAATAATATGACTCCTCGGATAACTTATTAGCCAGTTGTCTATAAATGTTTTAATACCACTAACTATTGTATATATTATTCCACTCTTAATTGCTTCCATAGTATTCCCTGACCATTGACATGGTAGCCTTTTAGGAAAATCAACATTAGGTAGAGTTTGAATTTTATTTGATAATGAATCAAACTGTAGTTTTAATCCTGGTAAGATTGCTCCTCCTATAAAAGTAGAGTGTTGATCTACTCCCGTAAAAGTTAAAGCAGTTCCTGCATCAATTACCAAGCAAGGAAAGCTATATGTTATTCCAGCTCCAAAAACAGCTAAAGCTCTGTCTATTCCCATATTAAAATAAAGGTTATTTATTGGAATATCACTTATTTCTATAATATTAACATTAGAATATTCTCTCCACATAGCAGTTTGCTCTGGTACAACAGAAGCTACTATAAGTGGCAAAGTATTAGGAATATTAGCAAGTAAGACTTCAGAGGGTAATATTAAATTGTTAATAGGCTTATTATAATAATGCGTATCCCAGCAACTATGTAAAAATCCATTTTTAAAATATCCCCAGTGCAAATGAGAATTACCAATTACTAATGCTAACCATTCTATTGATTTTGTAAATGTCATAGTACTCTTAATATAAAAGTAATTAAATTAATAACTCTTGTTTTAACTACCTTGAAAAAGATTATTTTTTAAATTAATAACTTAAGACGTTTATCTAAAATAACTTTAAAATTTATTTTTTGTGATTAAATACATAACCTGAATCACTTTTATATACTAAAGTAGTAATTACCGTACTATAAATTAAAAAAACTTGCATAAACTGAATATATCAGTTAAAAAGAATGTAATGGGAATACTTCTCTAAATATAAGTATTAGATAAACGTATATTGCTCTAATCATATATAGAAATATTAAAAAAGAAGTTGATCTGAAAACATTTGTACAATTTAGTAAACATAAATTGATTGAGTTTATGACAAAGCAACTCACTCATCCTATGATGAAGTTTCAACGTAAAGTTTCTTTGCTGGTAGAGTCAAAAGTTCTTAAGCCAAGTGATAGTATATGGAAATTAGCTCTTCTTTATGACAATGAATGGTCTTATTGGAAAAAAGAATTATTAGATTTTGGTTTTGTAATGCAAGATCCTGTAAGTGAGGTTTTACTTGTTGAGGCATGGGATGAAGAATAACTACTTATACAAATACCATCATTAATATTTGACTATAGGTATTGTTAAGCCTAGCTCCTGTTAGAATTAATAATATCCTCTTAGCCTAGGGGTATTTTAAAGCCAACCTACTTAAAGTCTTTTCGAAGCGATTACTACAATTATTAACCATTCTAAAAATAGCTTATTTGATATAGCATGTAGACTATTTTTAATGTTAGTGTAAATTTATTAAGGTTGTTACCTGTTAAGGAGACATCTATGCTACACCGCAAGATTTATCAACTTTGTACAGAAGGTCGAGAAGTTTGCCTGTTCTTGCGGGATCAGCAACGTTGGATTGATGGAGCGACCATTCTATCTTTGGAAGGAGACTTAGTCATTATTCGATATGAAACTGAAGAAGATGATGAAATTAGTTCTTGGGAAGAAATGGTAAGGCTAGAAAGCATTGGGGCAATTAGTCAAAAGATTGCATCTGTCTCACGCTATAACTCTGAGATTACTGTATCTGATGAATGTCCTGAAGCTGAGCAAATACATCCACGTTTTCCAGATTCCAATCAAGATTAATAATAATGATTTAGGCATAAAGCTGTAACTTCTTTTTTTATATGAAAAAAATTTTAAAAGTATTTTCAGAGAACCTTAAAATTAAAAAAAATTATCATTTGAGATACTTTATTTCCAGAATTAATAGACAGCTCTCTTTCTATTTATTAATATTTAGAAATATCCATAATTATTATTTAAAATATTTTAAAGCTGAAACATGAGCAATCTACAAGTTATGAACGTTAAAGACAAAGTTCTTCCTGTAACCATCATTACCGGTTTTTTGGGTAGCGGTAAAACTACACTTTTAAACCATATTCTCCTTAATCAAGAAAGTAAAAATATTGGAGTTTTAGTTAATGAATTTGGAGAAATTGGAATTGATAACGAGTTGATTGTCACTAGTGAAGATAATATTGTTGAGCTCAACAACGGTTGTATTTGTTGTTCTATTAATAATGATTTAATTGAAGCTGTTTATAAAATCTTAGGATACTCTAAAAAAATTGACTACTTAGTAATAGAAACTACTGGCTTAGCAGATCCTTTGCCAATTGCATTATCTTTTCTAAATACTGATTTAAGAAGCCTAACACGCGTTGATTCTATTATTACAATGCTAGATTGCTCTAATTTTTGTCTAGATTTATTCAACTCTCAAGCTGCATATAGTCAAATAACTTATGGAGATATTATTTTACTTAATAAAACTGATTTGGTTAGCCAACAAGAGGTGAATCAATTAGAAGAACGTCTTAATAAAATGAAAGAATTTGCTAGGATTTTAAAAACTAAAAATTCTAAAGTTCCATTGCCATTAATTCTTGATTCTGAGTTATTTAATGCTGATAAATATCCTAAACATGAAAGTCATGATCATCAACATCATTTAGTAAATGATGAATTCACTTCATTTACTTTTGAGAGCAACAAACCATTTGCTATTCAAAAGTTTCAATATTTCCTCAATAATCAGTTACCTGATAACGTTTTTAGAGCAAAAGGTATTTTATGGTTTGATGAGAGTGAAAAACGTCATGTTTTTCATTTGACTGGAAAACGCTTTAGCATAGAAGATGAAGACTTTGATAAATATTTTAATAATAAATTAGTTTTAATTGGACAAAATCTTGATAAAAGAAAATTATATAAACAAATTATGAGTTGTCTATCATAGTATTTAGAATAGAATCTAAGTTAACTTCATATATCTGTTTTTCAAAATACTAACCCTAAGGTAGAGATAAAGTAGTTATATTTGAGCAAATCTCTTATATAACTACTTTATCTCTACCTTAGGGTTAATATATGTATATTGCAATTAATCAATCTTTTATCCCAAAGGATGAAAAAGAAGATCGGGAAAAAAGCGGTTAAATTCAATTAAGAGACCTGCAGTAAAGGTTAGCAGTACCATAATTAAAATAGGGGCAGTTGAGAGAAATTTTGTCAGATTTTCCATGAATCATTCTCCAATAATTTAATGAGCAGTAAAAATTTTTAGGGTAAATTTAGTTATCGCGGAGATGTAGTGATTTCACTATCCTTCACTACTAGATCTCCAGAAATGAACTCATAAAAAGCTAAAACTGGCCAAGCAAAACCCATTAACATTTGTCCAATAGCTAGAGGAATATCAATAATAATTTCTTTACTTGTATCACCTTTAATAGCAATTAAATAGGCACGACCAACCCAACCAATCCAACCTGCAATGTAAAGAAACATTATGCCAGGAATAGCAAAATCTCCAGCATGTGCTAGGTTACCATCTACTACTAAATGAGGATAGCCATCTGCACCACATAGAGCTTCAGCATAAAGTTCGGCACGTTTTTGTCCAGACTTTGGATCATCAGTAGTATTTAGAAAATGCTTCGATTTTTGCTGATAAGCAGCAGAATCACTGCAAGGGGTTAAATTATCATAAAAAGCTGAAGCAGTAGGCGTAAAATTAAACCACAAAGTTGTGATAAGAATTAATGTGAACAATAATCGTTTCATAGATGTTGTTTCCTTTTGTCACAAAAAACTAAGTTCGTAGAACACAAGACAAAATAAGCTAATTATGTAACAAATCACATTAATCTGATTCAAAGATCTAATTAAGATTAAAGTTACAAAAATTATCTTGTATTATCTTAATCATAATAAGCATTCTAGTCTCTTTAAGTTAAGATTTGTGTTGTTAACGATATATACTTCTTTAATAAAGTGGAGAAATATACGCGCTAGGATTTTTATATGATAAATATAAAAATAAAAAACTAATAAATTAAACAGTATTAAAGTTATAAAAAAACATTTTTTATAACTTTAAGTTATGGATCCTAAGAAATAATTGCCTTATTTGCTGAAGAGAGCTTGGGATAAAGCATCTTTAACTGAAGTTTATTTTAATATAGTTACTATTTTATTTTTTTAAAATTCATCATTTCCTCCTTGATAATTTCCAGTTGAGCTTGATTCATTATCGCGTTTAGAACCTAATAAATCTAAACGATCAACTTTAATAATCGGACTAGAGCGGTCAACACCTGTATTGCGGTCTTTCCAGGTTTCTATTTCTAATGATCCATGAACTCCAATTAAGCTTCCTTTTCTAACATAGTTAGCGGCAATTTCCGCTGTTTTACCCCAAATTTTTAAATTAAACCAATCTGCTTCATCTCTTTTGCTAGAACGACGATTAACTGCTAATGTTAACGTACACAATACTGTTCCAGATTCAAAGTATTTGACTTCCGGATCTCTCCCGACACGACCAACTAAGTTAACAATATTCAAACTCATATATTTTCTTTCAAATTTTCTTTATGTCTAAGATATTGTAACAAGCAATGATACGGTAACCAACTCTTTTTTACCAATCAGGCATGATGTAGCTCGAAATTTATATTTATCCTTAATTAAGGTTGATTAGCTTATTTAACATCTAAAGTAATGCTTAGTCTTTAATTATTAATCATGGAAAAAACAAAAATGAGAGTTTTTGGTTATTTTTCTTTTACTGGACATAGGTGTTGAGTTAAAAGCAGTCAACACTTCTATCTATGTATCTGCGGGAGGTATCATTTTATTAAGTCATAAAAATGACACTTTAACTCACATTGTTACAAATCTTTTGTACTGTGTTGTTAAATGAACAAGAGAAATCTTAAACAATCATCTAATACTAAGTAAGATTTCATACAAAAACCCAAAAATTATTTAAATAGAAAATATTTAGGTGATATAGCTTTTCAAAGCAACAACTCATGCTAAAGCTTTTAAATAACTGACACAGTATATAAAAAATATCTGTTTCTATATGTTGTTTTTTTATTCTTATTAATTAAGAGTGATGCTAGAATTTTTTGTCAAAATTTGATAATTTACTAATTTCCATTGTTTCTCAAGAGATAATCAGTATTTATCTATATAGTGCCATAGATATTAATCCCTGTTGCCCAACTAATACTTCTCTTAACAAACTACAAATTCCAACCCATATAATAGGACTAATATCTACTCCTCCAATTGGAGATATCCAACTTCTGATTGGGACTAATAAAAATTCTGTTGGCAAAGCAATTAAAAACCAAGGAAATCGATTCATTTCTGCTTGAGGGTACCAAGTTAAGACAATACGAAAAATAAACAAGAAAGTCATTATAGCTAAAAGTATACTTAAAGCCCAATATGCTATGTTTAACAGATTCATGATTTTTAGAATATATCAGCTCACCTTCTAGTTTACAATATCTCTATCTAAAGTTTGTTTAATTTTTCCATATTGATAGAATTATAGTTACAAAAAATATCTAAGTTTTTTATATGTTAAATGTTTTTTTCAATATTTGAGAACAATTAAAAAGCTTATTGTTAATATTTATAATTTAAAGATTTCATTAGATAATTAACAAATATTAGATTATGGTATTTATTTTTTTCTTAATTTATTAGATATCACTTCTAATTTATTAATATAGATAATTTACAGCTGAATTATTTATTTGTATCTTATTTAACACCTTGTTTTTAAGACTTTATCTTAGATTTTAAAATACTTATCAAGTAATATTATATTTTTTAATTTATATTTTTCATACAAATTAAAATTCTAAGAACATAATTTAATAAGATAGAATATTAATATAGAAAACTTATCTAAAAGATATTTTTATACTTTATAAAGTAAATAGTAATGCTCCATATTGAACAAGTTGCTGATTATGCCCAAAAGAGTTCAAAAGAACTTAACATTACTAAGTACGATATATATGGTGCTGCCATAGAAGAAACTAGTATAGAAGTTGATAGTGGTAAACCAAAACAACTTCAAGCATCTAATAGATCAAGTATTACTGTTAGAGTTTGGAATAAAAGTGGAAATATTGGAGTTACTACTACTACTGATTTAGATAAAATTGGTATAAAGTTAGCTTTGCAAACAGCTAAAGATGCTAGTTACTTTGGTACTCAAGAACATGTACCAGATTTTAGTCCAGAAGCTAATACTGTAATTGAAAGCACATCTACTAAAATATCTAGTCCAACTCCAATTCCTATACTGATAGATACGTTAATTGCAGCAGAAAAAACTTTATTGGAATCAAGCTCTATTATTAAGAGTGTTCCTTATAACGGCCTATCTCAAGAAAATATTAATAGATTTTATCTTAATAGCACTTATTCTTTACGCCAAGAAAATCTTTCATATAATGCTATTTATTTTTATAGTCGTACAGAGGAAGAAGGGAAAAAACCTAGAGGAGCAAGTTCTATAAAAACTAGTCGAGATTTTTCAACTCTAGATATTGAAGGCTGTTTACGAGAAGTAATTAAAAAAACTCTTAGTCATGTTAATTATCAGAGTATTACTTCAGGGAAGTATACTGTAGTATTTTCTCCTACGGCATTTCTAAGTCTAATTAATTCTTTTACTAATTTATTTAACGCTCAGAATATTTTAGATAAGCAAAGTCTTTCTACAATAAATTCTTTAGGGAAACGAATTTCTGTTCCATTTCTTTCTTTATATGACGATGCTAGGAATTGTAATAATGTTGGTATAGAAACTTTTGACGAAGAAGGAACTCCTACACGTCGTGTAGAAATAATTAATAATGGTATTCTTACAGGCCTGCTGCATAGCGAGAGAACTGCTCAACGTTTAGATACCAAGCCTACCGGCCATGCAAATATTGGTTCTAAAGTAAATATTAGGCCTCATTATTACCATGTCATATCTAATCAACAAGCAAATTTTGAATGTAACCTTAACATGGTGAAAAATGTAGTTTTTATTGATAAATTACAAGCTCTTCATGCTGGGGTGAATAGTTTACAAGGTTCTTTTTCTTTACCTTTTGAAGGATGGTTAGTTAACAATGGAAATTTTGTTAGTATTGATTCTGCAACAATAGCAGGTGACTTTTTAAAATTACTAAATTCTATTATTCATGTGGAATCTGAACCAGAGATTACACCTAAAGGAATTTGCCCTAAGATATGGGTTGATAATTTATCTATTACTGGAGATTAAATTGAAAATATATAAATTTAATTATCCAATTCTATTTAACAATGAGTTTTTAGTAATAAAAAATTTCATACTAGAGGATATCTTTTAAGGTAACTTTAGTAACTAAATGGTTACGTGTAATTATTAAGATTTCTAATTTCCTTCGCAGACAATTTTCAGTTTCTTAATTATCTAAAATGTCTGTTGCTCTGTTTCCAAATCGCAAAGGATACTAGTCACTAAGTAATATAATTCTAAGGAAATTGTAGGTTATTTATCTAGTAAATTTACTTGCTAGTTAATTAACTTTGTAGATAATCTATAAAAACTTTTATCAGTTAATTTATCTCTTAAGTATCCTACCAAACTTACTTTATAAGGTTTTTCTGTTATGTATTTCAATACACAAAAGCGTTTTCGGCCTAGAACTATAAGCTTCATAAAATTGTCAGAAGAACGTTAAAAAAGAATTACCTCAACACATACACTGGTATTCTCTATATCTCTACTACTAGAATTATTCTGGACTACTCCAAAGCCGTGATCTCCCTCTAGAATATTACTAATCATAGTTTAATAAAAAAATTCAAACATATACAGAAGGAATATATGTCTAAGACATAAAACAATTTAAGATCAAAGTAATAAAAATAAAGTTTGAATTGTTGGAGAAATTGATACTATTAAGTCCTAGGTTCTTAATTCATATCTATAAAATCAAAAATGAGTCAACTATTTATCATTTTTAATTTCAGGATATAGCCCTAATTCTTTTGCCAATTGTCTTGCAATATGAATCAAGAACTTAGCTCCATCAGGATTATTTTCGTGAGCCATCATAGTTGAAACCTGGACTAGTGACTCAATGAATTTACTATCTAGTAATTCTCTATTTGTATGTAAAAGGTCAGGCTCTTCTCCATTAGGGCAACGAAGTAGTTCATCAATTAAAGTGTAATATTGTTCTTGACGAGATTGTGTCATTTTATTTCTTACTTAAGATAGATAAGATTCAACCATAACATTACTTTCTATTACGATTAATATTTTAATTATTACAGTTTTTTACTATTTAATGAGTACATATTTATAAAAGAGTAGCCGCCTTAGCTTGAACTGCAGCTACTCCTTTATAAATCCAATTATATAGCTAGAGGTACGTTAGTATAACAACCTTTAGGACAAATTTTTGCGCATGCTTCACAACCAACGCAATTATCTTTATTAATAATACCCATGACTTGACGTTCTACATCATCATCATCTTCATCTTCATCAACGACTTCACCGTCTTCATTAACTCCTAACAAAGTTAAGACATTGTGACCGCAGACTTTGAAACAACGTCCACAACCAAGACAGGTTTCTTTATTGATATCTTCAACAAACTTTGGAGTCCATTCTTTTTGTCCAAAAGTTAAGCCAGTTAAGTTTGCCATAAGTGTTCTCCTATTATGTATCAGGAAAGTTATTAATTAGAGTTATGTTTACTAGTAACTTTTGAAAAATCACTAGTTGTATATTCAAGGGATATAGAGTCGCTTGAATTCTGTAGTAACATGAGGCGTGAAGGTTCAAGTTGTACTGGCCAGGGTATTGGAAGTTTTTTTAGCTCATCCCATTTATCCTTGAAGACTTCGACTTGTAGATGATAGTCAAAAAAACTGGTTGGAGGAGAGTTTAATTTTATATATAACGTTATCCTGTGTTGAGTTTCAGTTATACTTGCTAACCAGCATTTAAAGAAATTCTCAAGTTGATTATATTCTAAAAGATTTACTCCAAAATCGATAAATGATATCTGATGAGCACGAATTCCGACATGAGTTAAATCAGGAAAAGTTGATTCATTAATTTTTAAGGTACATCCCCAATCAAGAGCAGCAATTTTATTTTTCGATAATGGAAGAGCTCTAGAAAAGTTTTTACATCCTGTGATTTGTGCTGCTTTAAGATAGCGTGGATTATCAAAAACTTTTTGTTTCAAACCCTTTGTAAGTATTATACCTTCATTTAGTATTAAAAGATTAGGACAAATACGATAGGCTTCTTCCAAATTATGGCTAACAAACAATGCTATTCCTGCGTAATTATTTAAGCTTAGCTTTAAAAGCTTTTCTAATTGATCTCGTAGATAAGTATCAAGTGCAGAAAAAGGTTCGTCTAACAGTAAGATGTCGGGTTCATTAGCTAATGCTCTAGCTAATGCAACTCTTTGTTTTTGTCCTCCAGAAAGTGTATTAGGATAACGATGTTCAAACCCCTGTAACTGAACTGTTACCAACTGTTTTTCAACTTTTTGATGAACAATAGAAGAGGGAAGATTTTTAGGTAACCCAAAAGCTATGTTTTGAAAAATTGTTAAATGATGAAACAAAGCATAGTTTTGAAATAAAAATCCGACTTTACGTTCACGAATTGGAACATTGATACCTTTTTGAGAATCAAATAAGACTTTACCATTTAAAGATATATAGCCATGATCAGGAGTATCCAGCCCAGCGATACATCTTAAGATTAAACTTTTCCCGGCTCCAGAAGCTCCTAACAAACCTAATGGTGTTTGGCCTCGATTAATTGAGAAGGAAACATTTAACTCAAAGTTAGTTAATTTTTTCTTTATGTTGACAACTAATTGATTAGAATCACATAGTGTTGAAGGGTGAAAATTCTCTGAAGCCTCAACAACTGGTAGAGAATTTTTTTCACTTTTCAAAGTCTTACTAACTTTAAATGTTTTAATCTTCGAGAACTTTTTCCCTAGACGTTTAATAGAATAGTTATCATTCCAAAAATTTATACTAATGGTAATGCTAAGCGATAGAAGAACCATTATTATTACTAATAGCCGGGCTTCTTCTATGTCACCACTTTCTGTGGCGAAAAAGATTGCTATCGGAATAGTTTGAGTCTTTCCAGGAATACTACCCGCCAGCATCAAGGTTGCTCCAAATTCACCGAGAGCCCGTGCATATGACAACAATAATCCTGATATAAGACCCGGTCTAGCTAAAGGCAGTATGATCCGCCAAAAAAGCTCTATTTCTGAGGCTCCCAGAGTTTTAGCACTAGATATTAGGTTAAAGTCTATTTGTTGAAATGCTCCTAATGATGTTTTATACATCAAAGGAAAAGCAACAACTATTGCTGCTATAACAGCTGCATACCACGTAAATATTATATTAACATTAAACAACCACAATAGTCTACCGATAGGTCCATATTTTCCTAGTAATAATAATAGTAAAAATCCAATTACTGTAGGAGGAAGTACTAAAGGAATTGTTAAAAATCCATCAATTATGCTTTTCCATTTTCCATTATATTTAAACATCCAATAAGCTGATATTGTTCCAGAAAAAAATGCAAAAAATGTAGCAAAAGTTGCAATTTTTAATGAGATCCAAATAGGAGAAAAATCTAAAGCCATGATGTTCCTTTTTATGGTAAGAGGAAAAACTATTTAATATTTTTTAGTATTTAATTTTGTTATGAAATTATTAAATAATTGGCAGAAAAATATTAAATTCACTGAAAAATTAACTATCACTGTTTTTAATAAGACTAATGTTTTATAGATTATTTAATATTTATAGAAACTGTTAAATAATTTATATTTTTCAGTAATTACTAGTGTAGTTTTTAACGTTTTTATAAACAGTAACTAGAGATACATAAATTTAGATTACTGAAGCTTCTTTTATAGGAACAACATAAAATCCAATAATTTTTGCGAAATATTTAACAATTTTTTAAATTTTTTGTTTACGTAAAATTTAATACTACAGCATTAAATCTTATTACTGTATGTGAATAAATCCATATTTTATTATTCTATAATTTTTATTTATAACCATATGATAAATCGGAAAACAAAGCAGCTTTTATACAGCTATGCTTAACTTTTACACATCTATTAGAAAAAATATCATGATTAACTATACAATCATCTAATGGATTTTTTGAGAATTGAAGAGCAACTTCATCAATAGGACATTTATTATTGATCTTGTGACAAAATTTAGGGTTAAAGCAAGATAATTTAACTGTTTTATGATTTTTTTTAGACAACTCTAGCTCATGTTCAAACAAAAAAGTACTATAATCGGCTACATTATCTAGACCTAAGAAATTTAAAAATACTTCTCCCATCATCCAAAATACTGTTTTCGAAACAAATGTTTTCCATTTTAGATTCATGATAAACCTCGATGAAAATAGTATTGCCTAGTTATTAATCATATTAAATAGATTGTTTCGACCAAAAATGAAGGGTATGGAGCCGTAGCAAATTCTACGGCTTCCTTTGCGAATAGATGAGGATAAATTATCTAATACTTTAGACTAAATAAGCCTCTTGATGAGTTTTAATTGTGCAGTTAGAACGAGGATAAGCAACACAAAGAAGTACCCAACCATCTTTTACCTGTTTATCTGTTAAAAAAGCTTGATCTAGTTGATCAACTTCTCCTTCAACCATTCGGCCAACACAATTAGAGCAATTACCTGTTCGACAAGTCGCAGGAAGTTCAACCCCATTGTCTTCAGCAGAATCAACTATATAAACATTATCAGGAAGTGTAAGAGTAACATCCATTTCTGGAGGCTTATTTTTTTCCCTTTAATCAATCGAACTTCATAAGTTTTAGGCATCAGTGTTTCTCCTTATACATTGAATGTGTGTTATTGGTTATTCGGTATGATTCTGGAAAAAGAATAATATCTAATAACCAAATTTTTTATCAGCTACTCTTAATTATCGATTAGCTACAAGGGGTAGATTGTCCGCAGTTTGCTGTAGAGAAAGACTTACCGCAGTCACAAGTACCTGTTGCATTAGGATTTGTAAAAATAAATCCGCTTTTAGTTAGACTATCTACAAAATCAATAACTACCCCTTCTAGTAAGGATATATTATTAGGGTCAACATAGATAGAGATATTGTTCTGATTAAAACATACATCCTTTTCATTTGGTTTCCCTACTAGATTAAGGGTGTATTCATAACCATTACAACCACCATCTTTAACCCCAACACGAATGCCGGAAACTTTATTTGATTGTTTTTTCAGAAAGGACTGAAGTCGAATAGTAGCTTTTTCAGTTAGGGTTACAGTCATTTTTTTATGAATATAAGGGTAATGAAGAAGTAAAATCAAATAATTATCATGAGAATAAATACTTATCCTCAATATCTATCTTTTATTGTATCGCATCGTTATGATGATCCTGACTTAAGCCACCACAAGTATGGCATTCAGGATCATGATAAAGACGACGTTTAGTAAAAGTTGTATTTCCTAGATCCATTGTTAACAATTGACCTTTTAAAGTTTCTCCAACTCCTGTTAAAAGTTTAATACCTTCCAACGCTGCTAAGCAAGCTAAAGTACCAGAAACTGCTCCTAAAACTCCAAACCCCCATTTATCCCACTTAGGCTTTTCTGGGAAAATACATGACAAACAGGATGTTTCACCAGGAATGATAGTTGTTAAATAAGCTTCCATACCACTCATTGCTGCCTCCACCATAGGAATTCTCCAGCGAACACAAGCTGTGTTTAATAAATCCCTTTCTGTAAAATCAAAAGCGCAATCAAAAGCAATATTAGAATTTTTTACCAGACTATCAACATTTTCAGAGGTAACAAATTCAGGAATTACTTCAACTTCAATATCAGGATTAATATTTAGAATAGTTTCTTTGGCTTTATAGACCCTAGGCTGACCCACCCAACTGTTAGTCATCAATATTTGACGATTAAGGTCATCAACACGCAGATTTCCTCCACGAACCAAAATGATTTTACCTACCCCAGCGATAGCTAGATATAGAGCAACAGTTCCTCCTAATCCACCTACACCTGTAACAACAGCAACTGTGTTTTTCAGGAGTCTTTGTCCATTCTCTCCAAAACCAGAAATTTGAATTTGTCTAGAATAACGTTCTAATTCACTAGGAGTAAGTTCCATAAATATTAATTAATTAGAGAATACCAGAATCTTTTGTCCAATCTGTTTCATCGATACTTAAATCTTCCAATAAAACAACATTATTAGGGGCATCTTTAAAAACTTTAAACAACTTGGTATCTAGAGGGGTAGAAGTCTTAAATAGTTGATAAGATTCTTCGAATGCCACCTTATATTTTGCTAATTTTTCCATGTCATCTATATCTGGAAAAACTCTATTTATCTCTGCTACTAATATAGAGAATTGTTTTAAGATATGAAGACGATTTACATTAACAAAAGTTGGATCATAATCAATATCAAAAAACTGTAAAAAATCTTCTGTATTGGTAAGTTTGATAAAATTAGCCAATGTTTTTGGTGTATTAGTAGGAATAGTCATTTTAGGTTCTTCTCCCAAGAAGTAAGTTTTCTCTTTAATTGATCTAAATCATTAAATATATCGTAAGTTCTTTTCGCAGTTTCCACAAGAAGCTCATAATCTACAGGTAATCCTTCTGCAAGGTCATGTAAATCCATTTTCATTTCGCCAGCCCTTGAATTTAATTTTCGAACTGCTTTTTTCAAGTCTGCTATTTCATCAGGAGTAGGGGTAGGATTATCATTTACCACAATATTTTCCTCATAGAATAGTGTATAAGATATTAACCAGTTACTTAAAATGAGAAGTTTGAAAGTAAACATTACATTTACCTTATTCTCGAATTATAATCTAGTAAACTAGTAAAGATGTAGATAAAAACTATACCTAGTTTTTTGTAAATTATCGCCAATTGAAATTAAAGTATTAAGATTTTATGTATTAATTAAATACTAAAGATTGTCATCTTTAATTCTAAACTACTTCATTTTCTTAAATTTCTAAGACGAAACTCTTTTGCGACAATCTAAGTTATTACTAAATAGTTCTATTAAACTGTTTAGTTAAATCTTTATAGTATCTGCTTACAAGAATTGACGTAGCATATTTATTTCCATGCTAATCAATTGATAAATTTTGCATAAGAAATAAATAATTTTTGAAATGTTAACAGAAATAAATTCTTCTCTTGGATAAACTCTATTACTTTTTTATTTAGTAATAGTGGTGTATTTCTATTACTCCGAATCCAATACAAGTTAAACATATACCTATATATAAAGGCTTAAAGTCTATCTGATAAGGGATTCCAAGTATTTTTTCCTAAAGAATGATCTGTTCCATTTATGTTGATTAGTCATCTTCAAAGTTTACAGGTTCGCTATCTTGGCGAAGAACTTTGCGTAACCAAGGAGGAGGATTACCTTTTAGTGTTTTGACTAATTCATTTAAGATATCGTCAATTTTATCTTGATCTGTCCGTGCCTTAATAGGTGTAACATTCCTATTTATTAGGCGAGCAGCAGCACTACCCCCGATAGCAGAAACATAGAGTAAAGTACAACCTTTTAGTGCTTCAATTTTTGGCACTAACTTATCTTCATTGCCATCTTCTTTTAAATCACCACCGAAGTCTAATGTGCTAACAAAGCTAAAACCACTGGGTGATACTTCGTATAAATCAATATTTTTTGCCCATCCAAAATGAGCGTTAACGTGAAGATTATCACTAGTTGTAAATGCGACTTTCATATTCTTCCTCTCAGATAAATAAAATTAAAGGGGAACCTAGTTCCTATTTTAATGTAAGTTGATAGGACTATGTTTAGCTTCTTCTTCCATAAGAAGGTTGCCGACATCAAATAGAAACCTCATAGTACCACGGTATCCTATCAAGCAGCGTTGACCCATGCCTAAACGATCATACACAGGATATCCCATACGATATAGAGGTACTTTAAGGTGATTAGCTAAAGAAGTACCATGACTGTTTGTAATTATCAAGTCACTATTAGGTGCTAAATTTTCTAAGTCTTTTAAATCACCAATAGTTACAGTATCAAAAGGTAGTTCTTTTAATATTGGTGACGCAGTTGTAGTTACAGCAGCTTGAATTTCTGCACCCATACTTGTTAGCAACCATGATGTTTGGTATAACAAATCTGGTTCTAAGGCAAGAGAAATCTTTTTTCCGCCAAAATAAAAATGAGTATCAAGGATAACATCCTGTAATTGGCGGCGCTGTTTGTCAAAACGTTGAGGAACTGTTGACGATAACAATTGATCATCATTATCACTTGTAACAATTTGAGAAAGCTTCCATATGAAAGAGTCTACTGCGTCTAAACCAGCTAAACTAGGAAAAACTTCATATTCTGTACCAAAACGTTTCTTTAAAATCATTGCGGCTTTTGTCATACTTTCACCAATTGCAAATGTATAACAAGAGTTTCGCAATTGCTGCAGTTGCTGTAAAGTAGTTCCTCCAGTTGTTGTAGTATGATACTCATCCTCCAAATGACCATCTAAGGAACAAGATAAGTCAGGAATCATAATCGGCGTTAAACCAAATGATTCAATAGTGAATTTAATTTCTTCTACATCACCAGGAGAAAGATAAGAAGCACAGAGAACATTAACTTGAGATTTTACATTTGTTAAACATGATGTCTTCTGAGTAAAATCGTCATAGTTAGTAGATACAATACTTTCAACCGCAGCGCTATAACCATCTTGCAATGAACCTTTATAGTCTGGAGTAGAAACTAAAATAATTGGAAAAGAACGCAAATGTGGATGTTTTTCTTTAATAGTTAAAAGGATACGATTCATATCATCTCCTCTAGTTTCTGTTAAGCCAGTAGTCAAAAGTCCTATTACTTCAGGATTGTACTTTTCTATAATAGTTAGAATTGCTTGCTCAACATTATCCTCTCCGCCTAAAATTGTGCTAATTTCTGTCATAGCAGTTGTTGAAAGAGGAATAGATTCACGAAAATGACGTACTAGTACGACTTTAGCAAAGGCAGTACATCCTTGCGATCCATGAAACAATGGCATCATTTTGTTTAAACCCAAAAAAGCTAGAGCTGCTCCCAAAGGTTGACTCATCTTTAATGGGTTGATTGATAAAGATTTATCTGGATTTACAATCGTAGTCACTATCTGTTGCTCCTTTTCCAGGGGTTTAGTATTTTCATTCAAACGTTACGGAACTCTATGCAAGATTTAGGTCATAGTGCTTTATTCCTTTTGTTCTTCACACTGATCCCAAGGTGCAGTTTTTCTAACTTGTCTCCAAATTGGACTATAAACTGCTTCACATAGTTCTCTTGCCATTTCAACCATGCCTATATAACCTGCATAGGGATGATGGCGTTCTTGATTAATATCTAAAAAGGGTATTTTTGCCTTAAGGGCAGTATATTGATTTCTACCTCCTGCTACCAATAAATCGGCTTTTGTTTGTTTTATTACTCTTAATAACTCTTCTGGATTACCTTTTTCAAGCATGATTCCATCTTTACCCAAGAGTTTTTTAATACGTGATTTATCTTCTTCTGTACTTTTTTTAGTACTGGTAGCTACTACTTGCATACCTAAATCTTGTGCTGCTGAAACGATAGACCAGCTTTTCACACCTCCAGTATATAGGACCATTCGCTTCCCTTTTAATTTTTTTCTATAAGGCTCTAGCTGAATATTCATTCTAGAGATCTCTTCTTCGATAATTTTTTCAGTACGATCAATTAGCTGAGCATCATTAAAAAATTTTGCTATGTTACGTAAGCAACGACTCATATCATCTACCCCGTAAAAAGATTCTTCAATGTAAGGTATGTCATATTTTTCCTTCATTGAAGATGCTACATTTATGAGAGCTTTAGAGCAAATCATTACATTTAATTTTGCTCTATGTGCAAAACAAATATCTTCATATTTTGCATCCCCTGTCATCTTTCCTAGAACTCTAATTCCCAGCTTTTCAAGTAAAGTAGTAACTGCCCACATTTCTCCGGCAATATTGTATTCCCCAACAATATTGATATCGTAATTAGTTGTATATTTTGGTTCTTTACTTCCAATCACATGCTGCAGAAGAGCTTCTCCACCTAAACGGTTACCTAAATTCTTACTGCCCACAAATCCTGGAGAATGAACTGGAATAACAGGTATTTTATATTTTTCTACTACTGCTTTGCACACTGCATCTAGATCATCTCCTATAAGAGCAGTAATACAAGTTGAATAAACAAAAACTGCAGATGGGTTAAAATTATTAATAACTTGTACAACAGCTTTGTAAAGCTTCTTTTCACCTCCAAAAATTATATCATTTTCAGATATATCAGTAGTAAATCCCATTTTATAAAGTGTTGAACCACTAGATAAACTACCACGACTATTCCAGCTGTTACCGGAACAAGCAATAGGACCATGAACTAAATGAGCTGCATCAGTAATTGGTACAAGTGTAATAGACGCTCCATCGAAAGCACATCCTCCTTGAGCAGAGCCAGGCTGAGATTGCTGAGCACAAGCTTTATTCTTACCTTGCCCTCCCTTATTAAGATTATGCTCACATTCTGGTTGTGTCAGTAGCTCATTAATTTTTGCTTTTGTAAGTTTCATGTAAATTTCCTATAACTACTACAGAAATGCTTAAACTTATCATTTAGTTGACATAACAAAGTTACAAATAATTTGTCAAAAAATAACAAATGTACCTTTTGTTAATAAGTCATGTTTTTGTTATCAATACTTGGTAACAGTTGTAAATAGATAAAGTTCTAGTGATTTTTTAAAAATTATTGTTTAGTTTGTAAGAGGAGCTAGTAAAATAACTTATTACAAAAGTTTGGTAGCTCGATCAATTTATAATTTTATATAAAAAATCATAATAGGAAGAGGAGAGAGGAGAAAGGAGAGAGGAGAAGTGTTAATATATACGCTTCTCTAAATTACTCCTAGTCTCCCTCATGTCCAAACTTCCTTGAAATTAACGAACTAAATCGAAGGAGATATCTGTTTCTCCAGCAATATCTGTCTTACGATCTAGTGCATCAAGAATTCCGTTAGCAATCCAATTAAGAAGGTTGATAGCACCTCCGTATCCAATGGTTGAATAACGATGTAAATGATGACGATCAAAGATAGGATAGCCTATACGAATTAGAGGAATTTCACAATCTCTTTCTAAATACTTACCGTAAGAATTTCCGATCATGAAATCAACAGGTTCAGTAAATAGTAAAGAACGTAAGTGCCATAAATCTTTATAGCCCCAAACTGTTGCTTGCTGTCCGTAAGGACTAGAAGCTAAAAGTTCTCTTGCTTCTTCTTCAAATTCGTCATTACTGTTATGTACTAGGATATGAACAGGCTCAACACCCATCTCTAGCATAAACTGTAATACTCCCATTACTGTATCAGGATCACCGAAGATAGCAGAAGTCTTACCATGAAGCCATGCTTGAGTATCGGTCATAGCATCTACAGCACGTCCACGCTCGATTTCAAGCTCTTTAGGAATGGGGTTTCCGGTCATTTTAGATAAGCTCATTAAGAACTCATCAGTCGCTTTAATACCCCAAGGACGATGAACTAAAGTTTCTTGCTTCCATTTTTTCTTCATGTGAGCAAGAGTTTTGGTAGTTGTGTAAGCTTGAAGAGCAATAGTAGCTTTTGCATTACAACTATCAGCAGCATCTTCTAAAGATGTTCCTTCATGATACATAGAGAACTCTCCTAAGTTTGGAGAATCTAAGTACATTTCAGTATCACTTAAGATAGTTCCATCTACACCTAAAGCAGCAATTAACTTTTTAAGCTCGCGAAGATTCCCCATATAGGTTTCGAATCCAGGCATGAAGTTAATTTTACCGTTGCTAGTATCTTTCTTGTTAGCTAGAGTAGTTAAGATGGATTTCATCATGTGGTCGTAACCGTTAACATGTGATCCAACAAAACTAGGAGTATGAGCGAAAGGAATAGGTAGGTCTTGAGGAATTACACCGTCAACACGAGCATTTCCAATAAAAGAACCTAAGTCATCTCCGATTACTTCTGCCATACAAGTAGTACAAACAGCAATCATTTTAGGCTTATAAAGAGCATAAGCATTTTGTAGACCATCAACCATGTTGCTTAATCCACC
Organism: Candidatus Atelocyanobacterium thalassa isolate ALOHA; assembly: GCF_000025125.1. Classification (NCBI taxonomy): domain Bacteria; kingdom Bacillati; phylum Cyanobacteriota; class Cyanophyceae; order Chroococcales; family Aphanothecaceae; genus Candidatus Atelocyanobacterium; species Candidatus Atelocyanobacterium thalassae. The sequence continues at coordinate 697,631 of NC_013771.1, read as the reverse complement.
GAAAACAGCAGCGTTTTCAGTCATAGAAGAAGATACAGCACTGACAGGCTCTTTAAAATGACGAGTTAAGTGAGTACGGAAGTAAGAAACACAACCTTGAGAACCGTGAACGAAAGGTAAAGTTCCTTCAAATCCAACTGCAGCAAGTAAAGCTCCTAGAGGCTGACATCCTTTAGCAGGGTTAACGGTAAGAGCTTCACGTGCGAAGTTTTTCTCACGGTATTCCCAGCTTTTAGTCCATTCAGCAACTTCTTTAACTTTTTCAGCAGTAGGCATTCCTTCAAACTGTTTTTTGTTAGCAAACAGTTCTTTATACTCAGGCTGATGAAATAGTTCGACGTGATCTTTGATTTTATTTACGTTTTGGGCCATCTTTTAGTAACTCCGTATGGATGTGTGTCTCAGAAAAAGAATCCTTGAAAAAGGAATGAGGGGAAGGGAGAGGGGATAAAAAATCTCCTCATCCTCCATATTCAGCCTTTCTTATTTATTCCAAGGGGTTCCGACTAATCCCCAGGTAGGATTGTTAAGGGCTAAATCCATATCACGTGCAAAGATAGCAAAGCCATCATAACCATGGTAAGGACCTGAATAATCCCAAGAGTGCATTTGGCGGAAAGGAAGAGCCATCTTTTGGAAGACATATTTCTCTTTAATTCCTGCAGCTACTAAATCAGGCTTAAGTTCTTTAACAAATTCTTCGAACTCATAACCAGTAACATCGTCATAGATAAGAGTAGCGTCTTTAACATAGTGAGTAGTACGTTTGTAGTCATCACCATGAGCAAACTCATAACCAGTACCGATGATTTCCATTCCTAAATCTTTGAAAGCAGGAACAACGTGACGAGGACGTAATCCACCAACCATCATCATGACGGTTTTGCCTTCTAGACGTGGACGATATTTAGCTACAATACCATCAGCTTGCTCTTTATATTTAGCTATTACTGCTTCAGCTTTTTGTTTGATTGTGTCATCAAAACGCTCAGCAATTGCTCTTAGAGATTCAATGATTTTGCTAGGTCCAAAGAAGTTGTATTCTAACCAAGGAATACCGTATTTTTCTTCCATGTGACGACTAATGTAGTTCATAGAACGATAGCAATGAACTAGGTTTAATTTAACACTAGGTGTTGCTTTCATTTCAGTGAAAGTACCATCACCAGACCATTGAGCGATAACACGTAGTCCCATTTCTTCTAAAAGAATACGACTGGACCAAGCATCTCCACCAATGTTGTAGTCACCGATAATAGCAACGTCATAAGGAGTACCTTCGTTACCTTTCTCAGCGATTTCTTTATCAGCAACTGGGAAAACCCAATCACGAATTACATCGTTAGCAATGTGGTGTCCTAAAGATTGAGAAACTCCACGGAATCCTTCGCAACGAACAGGAATAACTTGCTTGCCAAGTTCTTTTGTTTTTGTACGAGCTACTGCTTCAATATCATCTCCAATTAAACCAATGGGGCATTCTGATTGAACTGAGATACCACCGTTAAGAGGAAATAATATTTCAACTTCATCAATTAATTGACTTAGTTTTGTGTCTCCACCAAAAACAACATCACGTTCTTGGAAGTCAGATGTGAAGTTCATGGTACCGAAACTATCTACTCCGGTTACTCCGATGTAGTAGTTACGACGACCAGACCAAGAGTAGTAGCCACAACCAACAGGTCCATGAGAGATATGAATCATATCTTTAATAGGACCCCAAACTACCCCTTTAGAACCAGCATAAGCACAACCGCGAGCGGTCATTACACCAGGTAGAGATACTTTGTTGGATTTAACACCACAATCATCAGCTCCTTCTTCATAAACACCAAGGTGTTTGTTGCGTTTTTTAGCAGCTTTTGCAGGGTAAGTTGCTAAAACATCTGCGATGAGTTTCTTATTTTCTTCAACTGTTGCCATAATGATCCTCTTTAAGGTTTTGGACAAAGGACAATTTAGTAAGGAAAGATGAAGGCAAAAGAACCGGTGTAGCTTTCAGTTAATAATTAACAATAAAACTATCCACCATTTCCTATTTACTTTTGCCCTGAAATATTTTCAGATCTATCTATTTGATTAGATCTATTTAGCTTTATCAGCAGCGATAGCTTGTTCGTATTCGTCTTCACCACCAAGGATACCGAAGTCAACTAATAGTTCTTCAAGTTCTTCCATGGAAATAGGAGTAGGAACGATGAACATTTCGTTTTTCTCAATTTTGTTAGCTAGAGTACGATACTCATCAGCTTGAGGATGGTTAGGAGTATATTCGATAACTGTCATACGACGTAATTCAGCTTCTTGTACCTGTTTACTACGAGGTACGAAGTGAATCATTTGAGTACCAAGACGACGAGCTAATTCTGTGATTAATTCAGCTTCACAGTTAACATTACGACTGTTACAGATTAAACCACCTAAACGAACACCACCGGTGTGAGCATATTTAAGAATACCTCTTGCAATGTTGTTAGCAGCGTACATTGCCATCATTTCACCAGAAGTAACGATGTAGATTTCTTGTGCTTTTCCTTCACGGATAGGCATAGCGAAACCACCACAAACAACGTCTCCTAATACATCATAAGATACGAAATCTAGGTTTTCGTAAGCACCTTCTTCTTCAAGGAAGTTGATAGCAGTAATAATACCACGACCAGCACATCCAACTCCAGGCTCAGGACCACCGGACTCAACGCATAAAACGTTGTTATAGCCAGGAATTACTACTTCATCAAGTTCAATATCTTCTACAGTTCCTCTTTCTGCAGCTAAATGTAAAACAGTGGTTTGTGCTTTACAATGCAACATTAGACGTGTGGAATCTGCTTTAGGGTCACAACCAACGATCATGATGCGGTTGTTTTCAGATAATGCTGCGATAGTATTTTGAGATGTGGTAGATTTACCGATACCGCCTTTTCCGTAGAATGCAATTTGACGCATTTGGGATTCTCCTAATTAGAGGTGAGTATGTAAAAAATGAAAGAATGATTAGTCTAGATAAGATAAATAAAAGGTTAATTACACAATTATTTTTTATCTACAACTATATTCTTCTATGTGAGGAGCAATGCTCATGGTGGAGATCGCTCCTCACCTTTCTTCTGACTAATCATACGTTTTACCTCGTGTTAAGTTAGTAATATATTTGCTGCGTTAAATATCTATACAGCAATGACAGTTAAGTCTTTAGAAATTCGTTCTCGTAACCTAGCTTCGATAGCAGTTTTTAAAGTAAACGTGCTACTACTACAGGAGCTACATGCCCCCTTCAAGACAACCTTAATCAAGTTACCTTCTATGTCAAATAGCTCGACGTCTCCACCGTCTTTAGCTAAAGCAGGTTTAACTTCTTCTTCTAAAACTTGTTGTATGAGCGTAATTTTCTGTAAATTAGTTAATGTTTTTACTTCTAATTCAGGTATATTAGCTTCTGAAGATAAGTCTTCTGTTAATGTGAATCCTTCTTCGGCAACATCCACGATAATATCGTCAATATCGGTTAGACAAGAACCACATCCGCCACCGGCTTTGACATAATTGGTTACTTGCTCAGCAGTAGTTAAACTATTTTCAAGAACAATGCGGCGAATTCTTGTACTAGTTACTCCAAAACAACGACAAATTAATGCTCCTTCGTCGTCTTCATGATTATCTAAGGGAATACCTCTGTAGTTAAAAATTGCAGCTTCCAAAGCTTCTTGTCCCATGACAGAACAATGCATTTTCTCTTCTGGTAGTCCTCCTAGATAATCTGCAATTTCTTTGTTTGTAAGACTAAGAGCTTCATCTAAAGTTTTTCCTACTAATAATTCGGTTAATGCAGAAGAAGAGGCTATAGCAGAAGCACATCCAAAAGTTTGGAAACGAGCTTCAAGAATAGTTTGACTTTTTTCATCAATCTTAAGATGTAACTTTAATGCATCACCACAGGCAATACTACCTACTTCTCCAGTTGTAATTGCTTGTCCACTTTCTTTCTCGTCGATAACCCCTTGATTTCTGGGGTTATGAAAAAAGTCCATTACTTTGTCTGTATATTCCCACATAATTGATTACTATATATTTGAATATTGATTGTTAGTTATCTTTAAAAAGAAAAGATATTTTTCAGTACTTTAATTCTTAGCTATTTGGCTAAAGCCTCTTTCTCCATTTCCTGTAACCAAGTAGAATTATCACTACTAAAAGGCGATATGGCACGAAGGCGGCCAATTGTATCCGGTAAAATTTCTATCACCCGATCAATTTCACTTTTAGTTGTATATCGGGAAAGACTAAAGCGAATAGATCCATGAAGTACACTGTAGGGTACTTTCATTGCTCTTAATACATGAGAAGGCTCTAAAGAACCTGAAGTACATGCTGATCCAGAAGAAGCGCAAATACCATACTTATTAATAGATAAAAGTATTGCTTCCCCTTCTATGTATTTAAAACCTATATTTGTTGTATTTGGTAATCTATTTGTCTTGTTACCGTTAACAACAGTATCAGGAATTAAATTTAAGATACTATCTTCTAGATAATCTCTTAGCTCTTGTTCAAGGTGTATATGAGGTAAGTTTAACTGGGCTAGTTCTGCTGCTTTACCTAAAGCAGCTATTCCAGATACATTTTCTGTCCCACCTCGACGTCCCCGCTCTTGATGTCCACCGATTATAAGAGGACGAAAGCGTACACCTTTACGAACATATAGAGCACCTATCCCTTTAGGAGCATGAATTTTATGACCAGATATGGTCAACATATCGATGGTACTTGTCTTCATGTTTAAAGGTATTTTTCCTACTGCTTGTACTGCGTCTACATGAAACAAAGCACCATACTCTTTAACCATTTGACCTATTTCTTCAATAGGGAAGATAACACCAGTTTCATTATTAGCATACATAACTGACACTAATGCAGTATTACCAGTCAAGGACGTTTTCAATTCATTCAAATCAAGCTGACCTTGCTGATCAACAGATAGATATGTTACTTGATAGCCTTGTCTTTCAAGTTGTTTACAATGGCTTAAAATAGCTGGATGCTCTACTTCAGTTGTAATAATGTGACGCTTATTTTTCTGAGCTATTAATGCTGCATTGATAGCTGCATTATCTCCTTCAGTACCGCAACTTGTGAAAATGATTTCGGATGGTTCAGCACCTAATAAAGATGCAACCTGCTCTCTTCCTGTACGGACGGCTTTTCCAACCTGACCTCCGAAAGAGTGCATACTAGATGGATTACCATAATAAAAATTTAGGTAAGGCATCATTTCTGTGAGTACTTCACTGTCTATTTGCGTAGTTGCATTATTATCTAAATATATACAGTCTTTCATTATTTGCCTACCATATATTTAACAAAATCAAATAGTTATTATTTATGTTTGGGCCGCCGGTTTTTATTATCTTTAGAGAAATCTAACAATATAAAAAGCTTTAAAATTTGTTAGACCTCTAAAGAATTTCACAGCTACCTTCAAAATCGTTAAGATGCATTATCTACAAGGTAAATGATACTTTTTACTTTATAGAAACTGCCGTTATTATGCTGTGTTAGTAAAAGATATAATTACAAACATAATTTGAAGCCATCTTTTAGTATTAAGTATCTAGATTAGGAAAAGAACAATTATAATCCTTGGAAAATCCAGTACATGGTGGAATAGAATAATTGTTAACACAACTCCTGCACTTACTATCCATCGAAGCTGATGACGTCTCAGAAGAAGACTTGGCAGATGTTAAGTAACTCAACTTGAGACAATACTCTGAAACGTTGCTCATCTTTTAAGCTCCTACGGTTTGCTTTTGCATATACTCTTTATAAAAATTGATGGCGACATTATCAATAATGTCATATGCCTCATAAGGTTCTAATCCAGCATTCCTGAGTGCTTCCTGAGGACAGAGACCAATTTTAGAAGCTAAAACTCCTTTACAGTCAGAGATAGACTTAATAATACTGTCTAGGCTTGTTTCTTCACCATAGCCAGATTGGCAGTAGTGATCAACTTTACGGTGAGCGATAAATTTTACATCAGTGCCATTTACTTCAAAAATTTGAAATTCTGTAGCATGACCGAAATGCTGGTTAACTAGTCGGTTACCCTTGGTTGCCACTGCTACTAAAATTGAAGGCGTAGATGTATCTGATGTAATTTGAGTATTTTGCTCTTCCTTAACTGTATTTACTTCGGCTGTAAACTTTTCGATACTTGCATGAACATCTTGCCTCTGTTTTGAGTCATATTCAGGCTTCATATCTAGAATTTTATCTTTAGTAAATTCTTGAGAACGATCTTCTCCTAGTAAACCTACAGCGTCAGCACGACATTGACGACAATGGCGCATCATTTTCATATTGCCTGAACATTTGTCTTGAAGAGTTTTTAATTCTTTCGGAGTAGGACCTCTTTGACCAGTTAATCCAAAGTGAGTACCATGTTCAGGAGCTGAGATGAGAGGCATTATATTATGGAGAAATGCTCCTTTAGACTGGATGACCCTATTTACCTCCACAAGGTGCTCATCATTTATGCCAGGTATCATTACTGAATTGACTTTACAGAGAATATCTGCTTCTCTGAGAGCGTCAAGGGATTCCATTTGCTTCTCATGAAGAATTTTGACACCCTCTATACCTTTATAGCGCTTGCGGTTATAGCGGACCCAGGGATAAATTTTAGCCCCAATTTCAGGGTCAACCATATTGATTGTTAATGTAACATGGTCAATGTTGAGTTCTTTGATGCGGTCTATATATTCAGGAAGCATAAGACCGTTACTTGATAAACAAAGCTTAATATCTGGAGCTTTGTCCGCGACTAATTCAAATGTGCGAAATGTTTGCTTGGGGTTGGCAAGTGGATCTCCAGGACCTGCAATTCCCAGAACCGTCATCTGCGGTATTTTACCGCCAACCACTAAAGCTTTATGAGCTGCTTCTTCTGGAGTTAAAACCTCACTAACAACACCTGGACGACTTTCATTAGCACAATCATACTTACGATTACAATAATTGCATTGGATGTTGCAAGCAGGGGCAACAGCAACATGCATCCTCGCATAGTGATGATGAGCATCTTCGCTATAACATGGGTGCTTAGCGATGCGTTCCTGAATACTAGCGTCTAATTGTGGCTTGTCTCCTGTTGAAGGACAAGAGCCGCTTTTCTTGGCTTCAGGGGTAGATAACGTTTCTGTAAAATCCGTCTTGTTGGCTATAGATGCGTTATTATTAATCAAACCAGTAGTTTGTAGCATTTAATTCCGTGGAGTTAAAGGGTGACAAGGCAGTAGGAGATGATAAAAATGGTTTTTTAAGAGAAAACCGTCTAAAAACTTTGTGAATTAGTAATTAATTACAATTGGGTTATGGATTTTGTGTTTCCGGCGTTATAAACATTTATATCATTCATCAATGATGTGTGAGGTTACTTCGGGGAAATAGGAATTCATTACTATACTTAGAATGCACTCATATCTGCAAAACCTCTTCAAACAAGGCTTTAAAAAGATTTTTTTTTTGTAAAGAGCAGGGTACATGTATTTTTTGAGAATAGCCTGAGTATTTTTATTAATAGATTCATGTATTTTTATACTCATTATTTAGTTTTTTAAGGTTCAAATTTAATTAAATCATCGTCTTCATTGTCAGAACTTTTATTTTCTGCTCAATATCTAATTGGTTAGATTGATTAATCAAAAATAGGGTTGTGAAGTTATCGATATGTTAAATACTTTTAATTTAAAAATGAAGAATTAGTTATTATGAGTTACTCGTTAAGTTCTATGTAAATCAGATTAACAACCAAAATAGTTAAGGTACTCAAATACTTATTGGAATATTATTAAACAATTTTTGTTAAATCACACGTAAAGAGTTTATCTGGGCTTAAATTTAAAAATGTATATTATCCGGAGCACTTGAAAAAAAATTTTGACTACAAAGTTTTATTACTAACTATTCATTGTTTATTGTCAATATACTTTGAGAATCAATAATAAATAGCTTAAAAACTTATACTCTTAAAACTTTATTAGATATAGACTTAATAAATGAGAAAATAAAGATATATCTTATACAAGAGAATCTTGGTTCTCGTTGTATGATTTAAAAATACTTTTTAGTTATAAAGCCTTCGTTTAGCTGTTTTAATAGTTAAGTCAAATAATTATTTTCATAGTCTGCGATCGCTTCATAACTTACAAGGTTTTTGATGGCTAATAGCTATCTATTGATGTTAAATAATAGCTTCTTGCAAATTAGTATTAGAATTGAAATATGGTAACTATGATATTTTACTTAACAGCTTATGTGCTGAGTAAACTTAAAGTTTTTATAGTAGTATTTAGTAACTATTTATCTTTAAGTAATTTGGCTTGAAGAAATGATTTATTATTTTAATCTTAAATATATTTGTTTCTTTTCTAGTTGCTGTCAGAATATTAATAACTTAACTTCTAGTACTGTTATGCAAAAACAATTAATATCTGAAGAGTTTAGAGAATTTCTACAACAAGAAATTGCTCTTTCTTCAAAAGATTTATCTGTTGTCTTTAATAACCAATGTCAGCCAAGCGATCCAATTCCTATGCTTTTGTGGCAATATGGCTTAATTTCGTCTAATCAATTACAACTGATTTGGGATTGGTTAGATGCCCAAGTTCGTCTTCAATCACCCTAATAAAACGGTTTGTCTAGGAATCTTGAATATTAAATGCATGAGTAATGTTTATATCAATGATACGACTTTAAGAGATGGTGAACAAGCAGCAGGAATAGTTTTCAATGCTGCCGAGAAAGTTGCAATTGCATCTCTTATGGATATTATTGGTATTCCTGAACTAGAGGTTGGAATTCCTGCAATGGGAGGTAGTGAAGCCGAAGCTATTACCGGTATTGTTAATAGTGGATTAAAAGCTTCCCTTCTCGGTTGGAATCGTGCAGTAATTTCAGATATTAATGCTTCTATAGCCTGTGGCTTAAAGAGAGTTCATATAGCTGTTCCTATATCTGATATACAAATTAAGGCAAAATTCAAAGGAAAAACTGCAGTTGTTTGGGAGAGACTTAAAAGCACTCTTAATTTTGCTTTAGATAAAGGACTTTTTGTTTCTGTTGGTGCAGAAGATGCTTCACGTGCAGATGAGTCATTTTTAATAGAGTTTGCCCAATACGCCCAAGATCTAGGAGCTTCTAGGTTTCGTTTCTGTGATACGGTAGGGATTCTGAGTCCTTTAACTACTACTCAAAAAGTAAAAAAACTAGTTAAACATCTTACTATTCCTATCGAGATGCACACCCATAATGATTTTGGTTTAGCTACTGCTAATGCTTTAGCCGGCATACAAGCAGGAGCGACATCAGTAAACACTACAGTTAATGGATTAGGAGAACGAGCTGGTAATGCAGCCCTTGAAGAAATTGTAATGGCTCTCAAGCAGCTATATAAAGTTAATTTATCAATAAACACTTCCCGTTTAAGAGAATTATCTCAATTAATTATTCAAGCTTCTGGCGTAAAGCTTCCGCCCTGGAAAGCAATTGTTGGAGATAATATTTTTGCTCATGAGTCAGGTATTCATGCTCATGGAGTTTTAAAAGATCCTCAAACATATGAACCTTTTGCACCAGAAGAAATAGGTTGGGAACGTCGTTTGGTAGTTGGCAAACATTCGGGACGGAGTTTATTAATAAATTTATTAAGCCAACATGGTATTAATCTAGATTATGAAGAATCTCAAAAAATATTAGATTCTGTTCGTCATTTATCTGTTCAAATGAAACGAAATCTAACAACTGAAGAATTACTTGATTTAGTAACAAATAGGAGAATATCTCATGGGATTGTATAATCCAGGTGAAATCGAACTTAATGATCCTCCAGTTTTTGAAATAGAGCAAAAAGTCCGTCTTCGAAAAATGATTCGTAATGATGGAACCTTTCCTGGTAAAGAAGTAGGAGAGAGTCTAGCTAAAAAAGGGGATACGGGATATATTGTTAGTATTGGTACTTATCTCCAAAGCTATTACATATATGCTGTTCATTTTTTGGAAAGTGGTTATGTTGTAGGCTGCCGTTATAATGAGATAGTCGCTGCTGATGATGTTTTCTTCGATGATGCTGATGATGAAGAAAATGCAGAAAATTAATTTCTACAAAACTGCTTTTGCAGTAGTTTTGATGAATAGCTAATTATTTAGCCATACAGTATTAATTATTTACCTAATTGGAGTAGTTTTATGAAGGTCATTTTAAGTAATAATGGTACGAAATTTTCTATTTATGTACCCAAAAAAGATTTAGAGGAAGATGTTGTTGCGCAAAGTGTTGAGGGTAGTGGAAAAATTTTGACGATAGCAAATGGTTGGAGACTACAGATTGAAAACCTTAATGATGAAACACATTTGCCTCAAACTTTTGATGCAAAACGTTTACCAGATGAATAGGATAATCATACTTTATCTTTTTAGTGATTATGCGTAAGGCTATAAGAACTTAATTAAGTTCTTATAGCCTTACGCATAATCACTAAAATAACCTAGTTCAAAAGATTATTGAGAAATTAATTAAAACACACTGTACCACTTATTCTATGGCTCAAGTTCTATTTTACGAAAAACCAGGATGTCGCAATAATAAAAAACAAAAAGATTTCCTTATTGCTGCAGGTCACAAATTAGACATCAAGAATATTTTAACTGAATCTTGGACAATAGATAAGTTATATTTATTTCTTAAAGATTTTCCCATAACTTCTTGGTTTAACTATAGTGCACCAAGAGTAAAATCGAAGGAAATTATACCTGAAAATTTTATGAACTCTGATAAAAACGATGTTTTAGAACTTATGATAGCAGATCCTCTGTTAATTCGTCGTCCTTTACTTCAAGTTGATCAAACTTATAAAATAGGTTTTGAGTACAATATTATTGATACTTGGATTGGATTAAATCCTGTAAATTTCTCTTCTGAAGATTTAGAAACTTGCCCTCGTATTCATGAAAAAGAATAATATTTGTGATATTTTATTTTTCATAGAAAAGTAAATTCAACAAAAATTAAAGATGTACAGATAATAATTCTTCAGCCTAACTATTAATTTAGTATCAATAATATTAGAAAATATTTTTTAATATTTCCATATGGCTTCAATTTTCCTGTTAAACATTTTTCAAAATTTAACAGTTAACTCTTGAAAAACTCAAATGAAAAATAATAAAATTGAATGACATATTATAGTTATATAATTCTCTAATGAGGAGCATAGCTATTTAGCTATACTTCCTCTTCATTTCCATGAACTATTCAGCTTCTCCTCCTTGAATTTTGAGTATAACAAATCCCCAAGCTAAGCCAAAGAGAACTAAACCTGCTATTAAAACTGGACCGTTAAACATCATACTTTCAGCTGTCATAAATATTCTCCCAATAGAAGGAACATACATATAAAATTATTGACGAATTTAGCTCATATTTAAGATTACCTAATATACGATATAAATAGGCTTATTAATCTTAAGCAAAATTAATTCGTTAATACGTATTGTAAAACATGAAGGCAAAATAACAAGATGCAATCTGCTAACCTTTTTTCTGACAAACGTCCAAAATTAGCTCTAACACTTGGAGATCCAGCTGGTATTGGACCAGAAATTATTCTTAAAGTGTTAACAGATCCTATGATTTCCCAATCTTGTGAGTTAACTGTTGTTGGGACAAAATCGATATTGCTGCAAAATTATCAACAGTTACCAATAAAAAAAGAAAAGTTAGCTAATCCTGAGACACTTTCAATCCTTGATATTCCAATAAAACCTACTATTCAGTCCCAAATTATTCCAGGCTATATTAACGCAATTAGTGGAAAAACGAGTTTTGATTATTTAAACACAGCAATTACCGAAACTCTCAGAGGAAACTTTCAAGGAATAATTACAGCTCCTATTTCAAAATCATCTTGGAAAGTAGCTGGATTTGATTATCCTGGACAAACTGAAGTTTTAGCAGAAAGATCAAGAGTTGATCAATTCGGTATGTTATTCGTAGCTAAATCTCCTTATACTGGATGGACTATGAGAACATTATTGGCTACTACGCATATTCCTTTAAACAAAGTTTCACAAACTTTAACCCCTAAGCTAATGTCCATAAAATTAAACTTATTAATTAATTATCTTGAGAATAATTTTTCTATTAAAAATCCAAAAATTATTATTGGAGGATTAAATCCTCATAGTGGAGAAAATGGACAATTGGGAACAGAAGAAAAAGATTGGTTATTACCTTGGTTAAAGAAAGAAAGAATAAATTATCCTAATGTTGAGTTAGTTGGTTTAGTTCCTCCTGATACGATGTGGATACAACCTGTAAAGGCTTGGTTCGGAAATTTGTTAAATTCAGAAAAAACTAACAATCTAATTAATAATCAAAATACTGATAGATTAGCAGATGCTTACTTATCCTTGTATCATGATCAAGGATTAATACCTATGAAATTAATGGCTTTTGAACAAGCTGTCAATAATACTATTGGATTACCTTTCATTCGTACCTCACCTGATCATGGAACTGCTTTTGATATTGCTGGAAAAGGTATTGCTACAGCAACTAGTTTAAAAGAAGCTATTTCCCTTGCAATTGCGCTAGCCAAGTAAAGCAAATTCTAAATATGTTACGAATTTCGTAGTATTACATTTGCTTCAGTAAGAGAAAACTATATATTTTATAAATTTAGTATCAATATTTTAATCATTTACTTTTAAATATAAAAAATATTAGCCTAACAGTTCCCTAGACTTTTTTTATTTTAGATACTTTCATGTTTCAGTAATTAGTTATAACAATTTCGCTAACACTGCCTCTCTTATGACTTTTAGAATTTATCATTCTTAAAGCCGAAAATCTACTAATATAAAATTCTTTATACAATTCATCAAAAAAATCATCATCTGTATAGTTTTTTAGGATCTGAGTTGCTTAGCATTTGCAATGCTTGTAATTTCGATGCTTTTATGAATACTTGTTGTAACCTCTGTTGTTCTCTATCATCAAATTTTAATGAAGTATAAGCCCTGAAGTTACTTTTATTCTTAATAGGACGATAAGGTGGATCATAATAAATAAAAGTAGATTCATTAGCATATTTAAGAACTTCAGAAAAATCTCTATACTTAATTTCCGCAATTTCAAATGCTTTACTAACAGCAATCAAATTTTTTTCGCAAAAAATTTTAGGATTTTTATAATTACCTATTGGGACATTAAATTTTCCTTGGCGATTAACTCTGTATAAGCCATTAAAACATGTCTTATTGAGGAACATCGTATAGCAAGCTCTCTCCATCCATTCTGAACTATAGAAATTAGAGTCAATTTGCTTGTCAAAGGTATTGTATAGTTTCCTAATGTTGTAATAGAACTCGCTTCTTTCACTCAGAGATAAACTTAAATACTTATCTTCTAGTTCATACAATTTATTTATTAACTTATAAACATCATGTTGTATGGTTTTATACAGTATGATTAATTCTATATTTTTATCAAAAAGATAAGCCTTTTTAATTTCGTAAGAAAAACAAATGTCAAAAAAAACTGCAGCACCACCACAAAAAGGCTCTAGATAAGTTTTTATCAATCCTTTCTTTAATTCTTTGGGGTATTTATCCTTTAATTTGCTTAATAATTGTCTTTTACCACCAGCCCACTTTACAATAGGAGTAGGCTTAAAAGTCCATTTATTATTTAAATTTGACTCTAACATAAAAATTTTTATTTTCTATAATGTCTAAAAACATTAATCATTTGAAAGTAGTTAATTAATATTGGGCAAATTTAAAATAGCTATGTAATTTTTTTTGATATGCTTTTCAGCAGTTGATTCTATCATTAAAATTTATTTTAAGAATCAATGAAGATTAGATTGAGCATAATTTGAATAGTATAAATCTAAGAAAATGCTTCGACTAAATTTAAACCACAGACCTTGCTATAAAAATATACACAAAGATCTATTAAGTGTAGCAAAAACAAAAGAAGAATTAAACTATACACAAGCAAAACATACTTTAAAAAACCTTGTTGATTATTTTTCTGTATCAAAGCAAGATGTACAAAGACCAGAAACAGAATTAAGATTCTTAAAACAGGCATTATTAAAATTAGAAAAAAACATTGTACAAATTGCTATTTTTGGTATGGTAGGAAAAGGTAAATCATCTATTCTTAACAGCTTGCTAGGGAAGGAAGCTTTTAAGACAGGAGCTCTTCATGGAATTACTAAAACTATTGCAACTGCTAATTGGAAGTTATTAAAAAATAAGGACTCAATATACTTATCAGGATCTAAATATCATAGAATTCAGCTAATTGACACTCCTGGTTTAGATGAAATAAACGGTAAAAATAGAGAGACTATATCTTACAAAGTTGCTGAAAAAGCTGACTTGATACTGTTTGCCATAACAGAGGACATGGTTAAAAAAGAATTTGATGCTTTATACACATTACAAGAGTTAGGAAAGCCAGTTATTATAGTTTTTAATAAAATAGATCAATATTCAGAATTAGACCGTTTAGAAATTTATCAAAAAATATGTCACGAACGTATTGGAGAAATGTTTGTTTATAATGAAATCACAACAGTTGCAGCATCTCCACTTGTTTCAAAATTAGTGAAAAACAAACAAGGTTGTTGGAAGATTAAGTATCTTAAAGGTAAACCACAAATTGAACAATTAAAATTAAAAATACTAGATTTGTTAAATAGGGAAGGGCAATCCTTAATAGCTTTTAATTCTATGTTATTAGCAGATAAAATTAATGAACAGGCTATGCTACATAAGTTTAAAACTTATAATGAGCAAGCGAATCACATCATTCAAAAAGCTGCAATACTGAAATTTATAGTTATTGGTTCTAGTCCTATAATTATTTTGGATTTAGTACTAGGATCTCTTGTTGATATGCTCATGATATTAACTTTATCTGATTTGTATAATGTTTCAATAACTCAAAAAGGAAGAATTTCTCTAATTAAAAAGCTCATTATTAGCATGATTAGTATTAGTATTAGCGAATTCTTCATATCATTTGGATTAAATTTTTTAAAAGATACTTCTAACGAAACAGTTTTTTACTTATTTGATAATTCTATATTTTTTCATTTGCTTACTAGAATTTTCCAAGGTGTTATTGCAAGTATTACTTGTTATATGATAGGAAAAGTTACAAAGAGGTATTTAATTAGCGGTGCTATATGGGGACCTGAAGGACCTAAAAAAGTAATAAAAGATATTTTAGAATCTTTAACTCCAAAATCAGTTTTTCAAAATATTCAATGGACGTTAAGAAGTAAATTAAAGTATATAGAATAAAAAGGTTAAAGTAACTTTTTTGTTACAGCTTATAACTTTTTTAATACCCACTACATATAATGAATATTCTTAGAGGTATTTCACTATTATTAGAATTTTAAATGTAATATAACTATCTCTTACTTAAAAAAATAAATGATTTAGCATATAAAATTTTAAGTTACCTGAGTATTTATAAATAATTCACGTAAGCAAAAAACTTAATTTTAATTTTAAACTATTGAATTTTAACGATCTTTAGCTAGATTTAGTCTTAAATGGTATCATACGGCAATACCTGCTATTTAAGTTACTTAATAGTATGAAATTGAAAAAATATTCATTGAGTAAGTTTTACAAAACTTTTATTATATTTCTCATTACCATAACAATATTCATTAGTTTAACTAAAATAGTTATTTCAGGTAGATTGAATACTACGGATCTAACTTTAGTAGAGTGGATTCATTTTTATCAACATCCTATCTTAACGAGAATAGCTAAAATTTTTTATTTTCTAGGAGAATCGGAGGTTGCAGCTCTTGTTGTTATCTTAGGCCTAGGATTTTTATGTTGGAAATTTTACTGGAAAGAGGCTCAGGTATTAGCCATATCAACTATGGGGATTTTATTAGTGATTGATAAGATCTTAAAACCATGGTTTGGTCGTATTCGTCCAATTCCAGGGCTTATTGATGTTCATGGGAAAAGTTATCCAAGTGGGCACATATCTGGAAATTTAATGCTATATTTATATTTCTCTTATTTAATGGGTTTTTATTTTCCAAAATGGAAAACTTTTTTCTATACTATTTCTATTCTTTTTGTTACGACGATAGGATGGTCAAGTATTTATTTAAATATCCATTGGTATACAGATTTACTAGCAGGTATTGTTGTTGCTTTTATGGGTTTTTTATTCTGCATTACTTTATTAAAATTCATTAATAATAAATATCTTGATTTTTAATATGGAAAAATAAATTTAATAAATAAAATTATCAATGTTTGAAAATAGAATTATCGATGCTTGGAAAAAGGATAAAAAAACACTATGGTTATTTTCAGTTTTATGGTTGTTTTTAATTAGTTTTATTGCTTTTTTCTCAAAGCTGGGAAGCATAGGTTTATTAGATAAGACAGAACCAATGTTCGCGGAAGCTGCCCGTCAAATGGTAATCACAGGAGACTGGATCACACCATATTGGAATCAAGAGGTACGTTTTGATAAACCGCCTCTAACTTATTGGCTTATTGGCTTATCGTTCAAAATATTTGGAATTAATGAGTGGGGAGCTAGAATTCCTTCAGCATTAGCAGCAATCTTAGTAATAGTATTAGTTTTTTATACTTTGAAAAATTTTGCTTATCCAAAAAGTTCATGGCTTGCTGCCTGGATTGGTTCAGGAATCATTGCGTTGAATCCTTTTTGGATTGCCTGGGGAAGAACAAGTGTCTCTGATATCTTTCTATCAAGTAGCATATCTATATCTTTATTTTCTTTTTTTTTGGGTTATGCACAATCGGAGAATTCTCCTGTTTTCTTAGGACTATCAACTAAAAAGTGGTGGTATCTTGGATACTGGGTTTTTATGTCTTTGGGTATCCTTGCAAAAGGTCCTGTTGCTTTAGTTTTACCTGGTATTATTGTTGTTGTTTTTCTAATATATGTAAAGCAACTTGTTCAAGTTATTAAAGAAATTCCCTGGGTATATGGATTGTTATCTTTTATGATAATTTCCATTCCTTGGTTTATTATGATTACCACGGCTCATGGACAAGAGTATATTAATACTTTCTTTGGGCTACATAATATTCAGCGTTTCACAACTGTAGTCAGTCGTCATCCTGGGCCTTGGTATTACTATATAGTTGTCATTACTGTGGGATTACTACCTTGGTCAGCTTATCTGCCTCTTGCATTAACCGAACTAAAGTTCTGGAAACGATATGAAGTAGTACACTCTTCTCGTAGTAGTCAGCTAGGAATATTTTGCCTATGCTGGGTTTCTGTAATTTTTTTATTTTTTTCTGCTTCTGCAACAAAATTAATAAGTTATATTTTACCTTCTATACCTGCTTTAGCGGTTATAGTAACATTGTTTTGGAATAAACGAATTAACAATAATAAACCATGTTTAAGAATATGGCCTTTTGTATTCTTAATAAGCTGTATTGCCAATATTGGTATTCTGAGCGGATTTGCTCTAGCTTCTTTTTATAGTCATCATTTGATCAGTAATCATTCCATAGCTATGGCTCCAGAATTAGAAAAACTTTTACTAGAATCCCATTTACTAATAAGAGGAGGAATAATTTGGTCGTTTGCTGTTCTTTTCTCTTTATTTTTGATATGGATGCGTAATTATCGCTCTTGGTTATGGGTTGCTAACTTATTAGGATTCTTAGGATTTTTTTCTTGGGTTTGCTTACCTGCTGCACAAATTATTGATAGCCAGAGACATCTTCCCTTAAGAGAAATTTCTAATCTTATAAAAATTGAGAAAGAGCCAAATGAAAGAGTAGTTTTTTTAGGTTTTATGCGTCCAAGTTTAGTATTCTATACACAAAACGTTGTTGATTCAATAACAGAGTCCGATATTGAGAATGGATTTGCTGCTAAATACTTTGAGCAAATAAATAGCCAGGAAAGTATATTAATAGTTAGCGAAAAAAAATATTTAGATAAATTAGATTTAAAAAAATCAGAATACACACTAATTCAACAAGAAAGTATATACAAGTTAATCAGGATTAGAAAACAAACAATGGCTAATAAATTCAATCAAACTTTATAGATTTGTAATGAATAAGTCAAATCTATAAAAAAATAGGATATAAATTTTAAAGTTTTATCTGTTGTATTAAATATTAATTTAATAATCTTATAAGTTTTTACAAAGCCATATGAAACCTCAATTCTGTTCTATGGCTGGCATGAATTACATAAATATAAAGGTAGAAAAACCTGTTAATATTTTGAGGCTCAATAACAGTGAAAAAACGAGTACAAAAAATCTTGTCTCAATTGGGAATTGCTTCTAGACGTCATGCAGAAATATTAATATTAGAAAAAAGATTGAAATTAAATGGGCAAATCGTATTATTAGGAGATAAGGCAGATCCAAATCATGATCTTTTAGAATTAGATGGAAAAATAATTAAATCTCACAAAAAGACACAATTATTTTACATATTAGTGAATAAACCTGTTGGAATAATTTGTTCTTGTAAAGATTCTCAAAACCGTTCTATCGTAATGGACTTATTGCCTAGTAATTTACGAAAAGGAATGGGAATACATCCTGTTGGAAGACTTGACATGAATTCTTCAGGAGCTTTATTGCTAACAAATGATGGGAACTTAACTTTAAGATTAACCCACCCACGATATCATTTACCTAAAATCTATGAAGTTTTGGTACGAGGAAACTTCACACAGGCAATATTAAAAGATTGGCGCCAAGGTGTTGTTTTAGATGGGAAAAAAACATTACCTGCTTATCTAGAAGTTATTAATAATAATAGACAATATACAAATCTAAAAATTATCTTAACAGAAGGTAAAAATAGACATATTCGCCGTATTGCCCAGAAGTTTGAATTAGATGTTATTAAATTACATCG
This sequence comes from Candidatus Atelocyanobacterium thalassa isolate ALOHA, assembly GCF_000025125.1. Classification (NCBI taxonomy): domain Bacteria; kingdom Bacillati; phylum Cyanobacteriota; class Cyanophyceae; order Chroococcales; family Aphanothecaceae; genus Candidatus Atelocyanobacterium; species Candidatus Atelocyanobacterium thalassae. The sequence goes on along the minus strand of NC_013771.1, from coordinate 678,641 downwards.
TACTGCTATTGGACCTATATCTTTGTCAACTTCTAAAGTCGATAATGTAAAGCTTGGTCATTATCGTTTATTAAGTTCTTCAGAAATTAATACATTGAAGTACTTAACGAAATTATTTAATAATGATATGTAGAAAATTAATATTATTATTGAAACAAATACTGTTAGGTTACTTTTAGTAGTATTTGAATATTAGATTACTAAACTATTAGACAAGCTAGAAGAAAAACACTGACTTATAAATTTATCTTAACTAGAGAATTTTTTTATATTAGGTATGGTTTATTTTATTTAAAAATAATTGACAAGCTAATAAAATAAGCCCAAAAGATATAAAGAAACACATAAAAGTTGCTAATGAAGCAACACCCATAACCAAAGTTTTTACTAAACTTCCCAATTTTATAATTAGAAGATTGGAAGAAATTATGGGCTTAGCATTAAAAGAATGAATAATAGAACTAGTTAACATATAGAGTCCATAGCCTAGTATTCCTGCTAGAAATGATCCAATAAGACAGCTAAAAGGATTCGTTTCTTGTGAGGAAGATTCTTTTAAAGGATTATTCATAAAAAATGTTAAATCAATAAAAATTAATACTGCATTGCCCAATATTTACCATATCAAAAATCATATATGAATGATAGTTATAAACTATAAAATATACATAAATTAAACTAAAGCTAAATATTTAGCGTTAGAAGATGTTAAATTTTTCTATGTTTATAAAATAATTTAATATTAGACTTTAGTTTATTATTACAGGATTTTACTTACTATTAATTAATAACTTTAAAAATTGACCTTAATATGTAATTAAGTGATATCTTGATCATATACAAAATTTTTTATAGAAAATGAGTTAAATCTATCAAGTATTAAATCATGTGACTTAAACGAATTGATTAAAATAATAGTTTTTTATATTTAAATTATTATTTTAATTTAGTGTAGTTTCGACCAGTTTTTTGAACAAATTTGATCATTTATAAAAGATGATTGATAATTAGTACCAATCATAAATTTAGTCTTACGATATCATGGATACAAAAGCTTTTAAAAGATCTTTACAACAGTCTATACATTATCATCGCAAAGGTTTTGGGCATGAGGCTGAAGTAATGGGAGTAATGAATACAGAATATCAAAGCTCTCTAATTCAAAAGATTCGCAACAACAACTATAGGTGGCAACAAGGTGATATAACTATTCATTTGGCAGAAGCTTTTGGTTTTTGCTGGGGAGTTGAACGTGCAGTAGCAATGGCTTACGAAACTCGTCAACATTTTGCAGATAAACAAATATGGATTACTAATGAGATTATTCATAATCCTTCGGTCAATCAACGTTTATTAGAAATGAATGTAGGATTTATTAAAATTGTTGGTGAAAATAAAGATTTTTCTGTTGTGAAGCAAGGAGACGTAGTTATATTGCCTGCTTTTGGAGCAAGTGTTACAGAAATGCAATTTTTAAATAGTATAGGATGTACTATTATTGATACAACTTGCCCATGGGTCTCTAAGGTTTGGAATTCAGTTGAAAAACATAAAAAAAGAGACCATACATCTATTATTCATGGAAAATATAAGCATGAAGAAACTGTTGCTACTAGTTCTTTTGCTGGAACTTATCTAGTTGTACTAAACCTCGAAGAAGCAGCATATGTTTGTGACTATATGCTAAATGGAGGAAATAAAAAATTATTTCTAGAGAAATTCCAAAATGCATGTTCAGAGGATTTTGATCCTGACAAAGATTTGATAAAACTAGGCATAGCAAATCAAACAACTATGCTAAAAAGTGAAACGGAACAAATTGGGAAAATGTTTGAAATGACTATATTAAAAAAATATGGTCCAATTGAATTAAATAAACATTTTATGAGCTTCAATACAATTTGTGATGCCACTCAAGAGCGTCAGGATGCCATGTTAAATTTGGTAGAAGAAAATATCTCTTTAATGGTAGTTATTGGTGGTTTTAACTCGTCAAACACTACACATTTGCAGGAAATTGCTATAGAGAAAGGTATCCCTTCATACCATATAGATAGTGAAAAACGTATTCTTCTAGGCAATAGAATTGAACATAAGCCATTAACACAGGATTTGGTAGTTCAAGATAACTGGCTCCCTAATACGCCCTTAGTTATCGGAGTTACTTCTGGAGCTTCAACTCCTGATAAAGTCGTCGAAGCAGTAGTAAAACGAATTTTTCAAGCTAAAAAATGTAAATTTTAATTTATTTTGTCAAAATAGTTAACTACTCCAAGATTTAATTTCTACTAATAATTAAATCTTTTTTATTGTTTAGGTATAGTTGTCTAACATAGATTTATATTCTTCCGCTGAAAGAGTATTTTCTAACTCGTTGTTAAAACTTTCAAATTGTATTTTTAACAACCATCCATTTCCATAGGGATCATCAATTATTTTTTCTGGATTTTCAATAATCGTTTCATTGCGATCTATGATAATCCCTGAAATTGGGGGATAAAGTTCTTCAGCAGCTTTTACTGATTCGATTGAACCAAAACTTTCTCCAGTCTTTACAATATCTCCTATATTAGGCAATTCTAAAAATACTATATCCCCTAATTGTTCGATAGCATAAGAGCTAATTCCGATAACAGCATTTTTCTCATCTAAACGAACATATTCATGAGAATCCAAAAATCTTAAATCTTCAGGAAGCACTAATTCCATAGTATATTTTTAAATTTAATATAATAACTAAGTCTACATTGTCTGATATACAAAATAAATCTTGTTAGATTGTATTACACATATACCATGATTGAAATATCAAGTAAAGTTAAGAACTAGGAATTATTTTTTTATATCAAGGCACAAGAAAGAATTTTTCAGTGAATTACATATTATTATTTATGTATGATTTCTGCTACTATCTGTCCTATTGCTATACCTTCATCATTAGATGGCACTTTCTGATGAAAGAAAGGAACGAAATTTTCTTGTTCTAGCCTAAAGATTGCTCTCTCTGTCAGATATTTGTTTTGAAAACAGCCTCCACTTAACAAGATATTTTTTACTTGAGATATCTTTGCAATATCAACAATAATTTCAGCAAGGGTATTGTGAAATTTTACAGAAATTTTCTCAGAAGATATTTTTTTATTTATATCTTGAATTATTTCTCGTATCATAGATTTCCAATCTATTATGTAAGGATATTTTATTCTTATTATGTTGTAAGTATAGCTATCTTCAGTTTTAAATTTTAAGGTTGCATGTTCTAGCATCATACAACTTTGCCCTTCAAAAGTATTTTCATAACATATTCCTAAAATTGCTGCAACTCCATCAAATAGCCTACCTATACTTGTGGTTAAAAATACATTTATGTCGAGAGATAACATTTGTTGTAATAAAGATAATTCTTGTTTTGAGAACTCTTTAAAAAAAGATAGTTCTAGATTTTTTTCAAGATTTGGTACTTCGTATAATATACCTAACGCGCTGCGCTTTGGATCTTTCATAGCTTTATTCCCCCCGGGAAGCTTAAAAGAGTGAAGACAAGCAATTCTTTTATAAGAATTATCTAAAATTAGTATAAACTCTCCTCCCCAAACTTTATCGTCGTCACCATATCCAGTCCCATCCCAAACAATTCCCAAAACTGGTGGTTTTAATTTATTATCTAACATACAAGAAAGTGCATGGGCATAATGATGCTGAACCTTTCTTAAAGGTAAATTTTGAATTTCAGCGAAATTACTAGATATGTAATCAGGATGTTTATCACATACTATAATTTCTGGCTTAAATTCATATAAAGTTCTAAGATTATTAATCGTATTTTTAAATGATTCAAAAGTTTTTAGTGCACTAAGATCCCCAATATATTGACTTACAAAAATCTGATTATCCTTTAATATAGCCACAGTATTTTTTGCATGACTTCCAACCGCTAAAATACTAGGTTGTACTATAAATTTTTTAGAATTAAAATATAATTGTTTATGTATCGTTAAAGATATAGGAGCATATCCTCTAGCACATCTCATAAAGAATTTTTTCCCTTGTATAATTCTGACCACAGAGTCGTCAATAGGACGAACAATTGGAAAATCATGGGTTAAAAATAAATCAACAATATTTCCTAACTGTTGAACAGCTTCTTTTTCATTAATACATATAGGTTCACTATTAATATTTCCACTAGTTATAATAAGTGGAAAATTTAATTCTTTTAGTAATAAGTAGTGTAAAGAAGTTGAAGCAAGCATAACTCCCAAATACGGATTATTAGGTGCAATGTTACAATTTTGATTATTATTCTTCTTCTTAAGTAAAACGATAGGAGCTTGTGAAGAAATTAACAACTCTTTTTCTAATAAACTAATTTGACAGTCAGTTCTTACAGCTTTTAATGAGGAATACATTAAGGCAAATGGTTTCTTAGGCCGGTTTTTATATTTCCTTAATTTATGAATTGAATTTGTATTCCTGGCATTAACAATTATTTGAAATCCTCCTAATCCCTTAACTGCAACGATCTTTCCAGCCTTAAGATCATTTATACATTGCCTTAAAGCTTCAAGACTATACGATAATACTTTACCCCTATGATTTAGTAGTTTTAATTTGGGGCCACAATAAGGACAAAGATTGATTTGAGAATGAAATCGTTTGCTAAAAGAATTATTGTATTCTTTTTGACAAAATTGACACATGATAAATTTCTTTATGCTTGTCTGAGAACGATCATAAGGTAAACCATGAATAATACTATAGCGTGATCCACAATCAGTACAGTTAGTAAAAGGATATAAATACCGTCTACTTATAGGGTTAGATATTTCCTCTAAACAATCTTGGCATGTAGCCATATCAGGAGGAACCTTAACATTTTTTTTGTCATTAATACTATTATTAATTTTAAAAGTTAAATAACCAAAAGGTTTAAGAATAATAACGCTAACATAGTCAATCTTTGATACTATAGGTTTTTCTTGATGTAGTTTTGACAAAAAACTTTGTAGATTATTATGATTTCCTTCAACTTCAATGATAATACCTGATCCAGAGTTGATAACTACTCCTTTTAAATCTAACTTTGTTGATAATTTATAAATAAACGGTCTAAATCCGACACCTTGAACAATACCTTTAATAATAATATTTAATCTCTTTACCTGGCTCATAATATTATTGGGCTTCATGAGAATTCAATTTAATTGTTAGGTTTATGTAAAGAGGCTTTTGTTAGAATATATCAAGATTATAATGATTGTAAGATATATTTCTATTTCATTGAGCTAAAATCTAGCAAATATTATTGTTAGAGAAAAATTCAATAACTAATAACTAAAAAATATATGACAATTTAGACAGTAGAGGTCTAATATAATTAACTATACTGGAATTATAAATAAATGTTCAAGAAAAATTTTATGTTTAAAATATCTATATTAAGCAGCATAGTTACAATTTTACTACTCGCATCTCCTCAGAAAGCTAAATCTCAATTTCAAGCACCTTTATCACCTACCATAAAAACAGAAACAATTTATTCACAGGAAGTTAGTCCTTTAGAGCTAAAGCAATTTGTAAATGTAATTAAACATTTTCAAAGAATTGAAATGAATATGCAGCATATTATGGCCAAAGCAATGAAAAAGGAAGGTTTAACTCCTGAAAAATTTATGGAAATTAATAAAAACCAGAGACAACTAAACCCCAATATTGATAACTCTTCAGAAGACCTGGATAAATTTAGGAAGGTAGTTGTTAAACTTGAAGAAATAATGAATAATGCAGAGAAAAAAAGACAAAGCACTGTAAAAATGCAAGGATTAGCTTTAGAAAGATTTTTAAAGATTGAAGAAATCGTTGCTAAAAGTAAGAATTTGCAGGAAAAGGTTCAAAAAATGCTGGGTAACTAAATATCTAAGTTTATTATTTTTATTACTTTTATTACTTGTATTTAACTTTATGGATACCCCTAATCGTTCACGTGAAAAATTACAGTCTACAGTTTCTCCTTGGCTAACCTACATTGCTTATATTTTAGGATTTTGGATAATATTACCCTTGTATTTTGGTCGTTTAGTAGTCAAAGGTAAGGAAAATATTCCTAAAAACGGTTCAGTAATCGTTACTCCAACTCATCGATCTCGTTGGGATGCCTTAATAATTCCTTATGCGGTAGGTCGTGTAACTAGTGGACGAGATTTACATTTCATGGTTTCTTCTAGTGAAATGAAAGGTTTTCAAGGTTGGTGTATCCGAAGATTAGGAGGTTTCCCAATTAATTCTAAACAATTAATTGGTGGAGGTTTGGATTATAGTGTAGAAATTTTAAAAAAAGAAAAGATGTTAGTTATTTTCCCAGAAGGAGGTATCTTTAGGGGATCTCAAATTCGAACTTTGAAAAGAGGTACAGCTCATATTGTTTTAGGTGTAAAATCTGAAAAGCCTAATAATATAGTAAAAGTTTTACCAATCAGTATTCAATATAGTCAATTTTTCCCTTCTTGGTGGACAAAAGTTATTGTAAACATAGGTTTGCCTATGGATATAAATATATATGATTTCCAAAATACTAAAAATGATTCTGAAAGATTGACTTATGAACTAGAATCTCATTTAAGAAGATTGCATACAAGAAATAATATATTTGAAGAATTAAATTGTACTTAATGCCAAAAAGATATTAGTTATTTTTAATGTATAAAATAGTTTTAATACTAAGAAATAATTGATTCAATTTTTGCAAAAATCATTCTTCCTGTGGAAGTTTGAATTACAGAAGTTACAGAAACACTTGTAGTTTTCCCGACATATTTTTCTCCCTCTTTTATAACTACTATAGTACCATCTTCTAAATATCCTACCCCTTGACTAGTCTCTTGCCCTGATTTAATAATTTTAAGATGTAATATATCCTCAGGAAGGTAAATTGAGCGACTAGCTTCAACAATATCGTTAATATTAAGAATATTTACTTTTTGTAATGTGGCTACTTTACTTAAATTATGGTCATTTGTTAAAAGAATTCCGTTAATTTCTTTAGCAAGATCGATTAACTTTGCATCAATAGTAGAAGCTTTTGTATGATAGTGTTGGTAAATAGAAAAACTTTCAGGGTTAGACCTCTGCATTCTATTTAATATATCTAATCCTCTACGTCCTTTGAAACGTTTTTGATTATTATTATTATCTGCTAATATATGTAATTCATCCAATACGAATCTAGGAATTAGAATTCTCCCCTCAATAAATCCTGTATGTACTAGTTTTTCTATGCGTCCATCTATTATGCAACTAGTATCAATAATTTTGACAGAAGCAGCCTGAAGTTTATTTTCTTTAGCTAACCAAGTTTCAGACACCCTGAAATTTATTAGTCTTAGAATAGTATTCTGATGAGCGCCTGCTATGCTAACTCCCATAAAGGAAAATATAGTACTTCCTAAAATGGCAGCCATAGGTTTAATAAAAGTAAATTCTTGAGGTATAGGTAATAAGAAAATTGGAGCAAGTGTAAGATTAGTTATAATGAGTCCTGTAATAAGTCCCATTGATCTTGTTAAGGTAAATTCTATGGGAATAGTTCTAGCATATGTTTCTATATTTCTATACGTAGTTTGAGCAACCAAACCAAAAATCAATCCTAAAATTGAAGAACAAAAAGCTCCTAACCATCTTAAGCTATTTATATCAGCGATTTGTTTTTGTAATTCTAAAGAAAGTAAATCAATACTATTAAAACCAATCCCAGCAGCTACCAGAATAAATGTCGTAATTATAATAACATCAATCATAATTTTAATTACCTCAACAAAACATACATAAACTATCAAATCTAACTTAAAAAAGTTTATTTACTATCGTATATTTACTGATTTAATTACTTCTCTTTTATTTTTAAATAATTAGACTATTGTTTTAACTGCTAATAAATAAGTTACTAAACTTATTTATAGTTATCAATATGTTTATGGCTATTATGATCTTAAATCATAGTTTGTAGTAAGTAAAATAAGAAAAATTTCTATAACTTGTTATTAAAAATAGTGTCTTTTTTAAAAATTTTATGCAGCTAAGAATATTACTGTAATCTTTGTTATTCAACCAGCTTCTAAAAACTAAGATGATCTAAATTTTAGTATCGTAGTAATTTATATTTATTAATTACTACTACTTTTTCATTTAATTAAATTTTAGCTGTTTAGACATTCAATTATAATTAAGATGATGATTTAACTGATATAGAGAGATTTAAGGAGATAAGCGATCAAGACTCCATTTGTTATCATCATTCAATGCATAAACAAATCTATCGTGTAATCTATTACTTCGTCCTTGCCAAAATTCAAACTGCTTAGGAACGATTCTATATCCACCCCAAAAAGATGGTAAAGGTATTGTCTTATTTTGAAATTTTAGCTTTAATTCTTCAAATTTATTCTCCAACATACTTCTTGAAGAAATAATATTACTTTGATGTGAGCACCAAGCACCCAATTGACTACCTCGAGGACGATTAATAAAATATGCTAAAGATTCTGTTGTTGAAATTTTACTAGCGATTCCTTCAATTTTGACTTGACGCTCTAAAAGAAACCATGGAAATAACAAGGCAACATTAGAGTTACCCTCAATTTGTTTGGCTTTTTTACTTCCATAATTTGTAAAAAAGACTAATCCTTGTTCATCAAAATATTTTAAGAGAACTGTTCTCGAGGAAGGCTCTCCTGCTTCCGAAACAGTTGCTAGAACCATTGCATTTGGTTCTGGTAGGCTTGTTTGAACATACTCCTCAAACCATTTTTCAAACTGATGAAAAGGATCGGAAGATAATTCTTCTTTTACTAAGCCTTTGCAGTTATATTCTTGTCTTAAAGAAGTTAAGTCCATAGATAAGTCTAATTTTTAATACTTATATATTTTAAACAAAAAATTGAAATATATAAATTAATAAATATTTATTTTGGTTATATTTTGAGGGCACATAATACCCTCAAAATATAACCAAAATAAAAAGCAAATTATTATGTTTTATCTTTGTTTAAGTTCACAGATGAATTTTTTTTACTCATCATCTTTTTCTTTACCATAAATATTCCAAGGAGTTTCTGCTTTAGTGTAAGCACGAGCAATATTATCATCTAAAATCATATTCTCATCTACCTTATCTAAAGTAGATCCTAGTAATCGATTAGAGTGCTCCCTATCATATTTATTATTTTGCTTACTTTCTTTCTCATGTTGATTGTCAGAATTGTCATCGCTGGCGTCTACAGCTCCTGTAAGCATTTCTTCGTGAACATTAAAACCAGTACCTGCAGGAATTAAACGACCAATAATTACATTTTCTTTTAAACCTCTCAGCCAATCAGATTTTCCTTCGATAGCTGCTTCAGTTAACACACGAGTAGTTTCTTGAAATGATGCTGCGCTTATAAAGCTGTCTGTATTTAAAGAAGCTTTGGTAATTCCCAACAAAACAGGAGTATACATAGCTGGAGCACCACCTGTAATAGACATGGCCTCGTTTACTTGTTCTATTTGCCTTAATTCTACTAATTCACCAGGTAACATTGTTGTATCCCCTCCATCATCAACCCTAACCTTTGCAGTCATCTGACGAACAATAACTTCAATATGTTTATCAGAAATATCAATTCCTTGAGATTGATAAACAACTTGTACCTGATCAACCAAGAATTTCTGAGCTTCTTGTAAACCAATTAAAGCAGCTTCATAAACTCCTTTCTTATCAACATAATGATTAAAAAATACTTCTAATAATTCATGCGGATTGGCTGGACCATCAGTTAAATGTTCACCAATATCAACTTTTTGGTTGTCTGAAACAATAACGTTTTGATTAAGAAGAATAGGATAGTCAGTTTCTGCTCCATCTTCCTCAACAACTTTCATTGATAAAATTTCATTGTCGCTATATTCAATTTGGCAAACTCCTGGTTTTCGAGCTAATATACAAGCTTCTTTAGGTTTCCGAGCCTCAAGTAACTCTTCAATTCTAGGTAAACCTTGTATAATATCTCCTGTTTTTGCTCTTTCATAAACCAGTAAGACCAAATTATCCCCACGTTGAACTAAATCTCCATCATCAACATGTAGAATAGCTCCAGCAGAAACTCTATAAGGACGAGCTAGCCGCAAAGTTACTTTATAATTTGATGCACTGATTTTATTTATAGAAGATATTAGTCCTGATTCAGCTGTGATTACTCCAGAAGCAAGTTCTGTCCCTGCTACAACCAAGTCATTTTCCTTAACTTTTGGTTCTTCATTTAATGTAAAAACTTGGATATCTTCATTGCGTACTACTAAGAGACGACGTACTGCTTCAAGGCCATCTTTTATTCCTCGAATTCGCCCATTTTCTTTGCATCGAATTTGGGTTTTTGCTACTATGTCACCTGGAGATATTTGATCCCCATTCGATACTAAGACACTAGTTTTAATTATTCCACCGTAAGGATCTGTATCAAGATCACGACGTAGTGTCAACGACTCTAAAATAACTAGTTGTAAGCGCTGACAATCTTTTTTATCATCATCTTTTAATTCAATATCTGCTACCAAAGTAGAGGATAGTTGATCATTACCAGTTTCAATTTCCAGTACTAACTGAGTATTTAAAAGGTGAACTCCATCAACCGATTTTACTCTTTCTCCATCTTTATAAAATAATTTTTGTACAGTTCTTAATTCAATATGTCTTTCTAAATCTTTTCCATTAATTGAATTTTGAGATGGAACTTTTGGTTTGTGATTAATATTATACTCTTCGACAGGGCGTAACAATAAACCTTGTCCTTCAGTACTTTCAATCCACTCTACTTGGCATAAATCAGTACTAACAACGCCAGGCAATACCTCAGTTCCTGGAGGAACAAGATCTTCATTCTTTAATACGACCTCATTTGGATCAACATCTAAATGAAACTCTCCAGGCTTAATAATAATTTCTCGTAAAATGTCATTTTTTTGAACAACTTCAACAACACCTGAAGACTGGCAAAAAATATCTTTTACCACTTCAGTACCTGCTTCAACATATTGTCCATCTTCAACTATTAATAGAGAAATATCTTTATTAACTTCATGAGTTTCTTCGGGAACCCATAGTAGAGTTCCTCCTCCTAATATTTCATAACCAGTTTTCCGACTTCCTTTAGCGACTTCGATGCCGCCATAACGTAAAATACCACCTGTAGAAGTTTCACAACGGTTATCAATTAGTTCTGCAATAACCGCATGATTTTGTACCTTTGTTTCAGGAGTTGCTTTTAATAAAAATCTCTGATTTTCAGCTGTATAGATTATATATTGCTCATGCCCACCACTGCTTTCTCTACGTATTTCAGCCTTATCTAAAGATACAGAGGCAGTAATAATATCTATTTCACGGCTTTCAGAAAGATACCTTACTATCCCTCCGTTCATCGATACTAATTTAGTTTCTGCTAGTACATCTTCTTCTACTACCTGATCCCCATTTGACACTGTTGGTTCTGCCCCAGGAGGAAAGTTATATACTTCTCCTGATAATATCCATACTAATCCCCCTCTTTGGGCAATATGAGTCGTATTCCCTTGGCGGTCAGTTTTTTCTTCTGACACTAGGCTTGCAAAAAATACTTCTCCAGCTAGATCGGTAGATACATCTTTTGTTGCTCGTTCTGTAGCACAAGTTGTTTTAGCGGACGTTACCTCGGCTAGCATTTTATCTTTCTGAACACTATCACCATCAGCAACAAACAAGACTGAGCCAGGAGTTATGGAATAACTAGATTTATCATCATTTTTGCTGGAACACCAATTTAATTCCCCACCTACTTCAACTTGAAAAGCGTCTTCTCCATGACGTGTACGTACTTTACGAGCACTTAATCCTTTGTTCCATCTTATGATTCCTTCGCTAGGAGATTTAATTTGTTCAGCAACTTCACCAGTGAATACTCCTCCAGTATGAAATGTTCTCATGGTTAACTGAGTTCCAGGCTCACCAATTGACTGAGCTGCAATTATACCAACTGCTTCGCCAAGATCTACGAAGCGACCTGTTGCCAAGCTCCATCCATAGCAAGATTGACATACTGAACGGGCTGCTTCACATGTTAGAGGTGAACGTACAATTACATATTCTACGCTGGCACCAATTTTGGCAGCAAGCTCTGCATCAATTGCCTGATTCCTTTTAGCTAGAATATCATTTCCTACAATTACATCTTCAGCTAAAACTCTTCCTAGTAATCGATCTCCTAGCGCTATTTTTACACGCTCACCGTCTTTCATGGCTTTAACCATTAATCCACGACGAGTTCCACAATCTATTTCTCGAACAATTACATCTTGAGAGACATCTACCAGTCTCCTAGTCAAATACCCTGAATCAGCTGTCCTAAGGGCAGTATCTACTAGGCCTTTTCGAGCCCCATATGAAGAAATTACATACTCTGTTACTGTTAAACCTTCACGAAAATTAGTTTTAATTGGCTGATCTATAATTTGACCTTGCGGATCAGCCATTAAACCACGCATTCCAACTAATTGTCGCACTTGACTCATGTTGCCTCGCGCCCCAGAAAAAGCCATCATATATACTGAATTTAGAGGGTCTGTCTTTCTAAAATTACGAACAACCTCATCTTTAAGTTCTTCTGATGTACTATTCCAAGTATCAATAACTTTTTGAAAACGTTCTACTTCAGTTATTTCTCCACGAGCATATCTAGCTTCTGTCCTACTAATTTCTTGTTCAGCACTCTGAAGCATTCCCCGCTTGGCAGGGGGAACTGTTAAGTCATCAATACTAATAGATACTCCAGCTTTGGTTGCATAGCGAAATCCTAAGTTTTTCAAATCATCCGCTACTTGAGAACTGTGAGCTGAACCATAGTTACGAAAAGCTAAAGCGATTAGTTTTTTTAAGCGACGTTTGTCAACAATTTGATTATAGAATGTCATTTTGGTTAGTAGTTTATAGTTAATAGTAATTGATAACCAATAATAAATAGTTATTGATATCTATCATTGATGCTTCTTCTGTTTAAACCTCTTCTGCTTCAAGATCCTCTGTAGTCAGTGACTCATAAGTTGGACGATTGGGTGAACGGCGTTGACTGTCGATCATTAAATCAACTTCTACATCTCGACTTGTTCCATCATCAGCAGTTTCTACTTTGTGGACAGCAATATCTAATCCTAAGGACTGTAGTTCTCTCATTAATACCTTAAATGATTCTGGTGTCCCTGGACGAGGTATAGGTTTTCCTTTGACGATGGCATTTAAAGCTTCGTTTCTTCCTTCCATATCATCAGATTTTACTGTCAATAATTCTTGTAATGTATATGCGGCACCATATGCTTCTAAAGCCCATACTTCCATTTCTCCAAAACGCTGACCACCTTGTTGGGCTTTACCACCAAGAGGCTGCTGAGTTACCAAAGAATAAGGACCTGTTGAACGTGCATGAATCTTATCGTCTACGAGATGCACTAGCTTTAACATATAAGCTTGGCCGACAGTGATAGGACGATCAAATTTTTCTCCGGTACGTCCATCGTAAACAGCTATCTTGCCTGGATGATTGTTTTCATACACCCAATTCTTGCGAGGTTTCTCAGCTGCTTTAGCTAATAAGCCATGAACAGTTTTACGAGATGATTCTTCACCATACATTTCATCAAAAGGAGTAATCTTAAATCGTACTCCTAAATTTTCTCCAGCCCAACCAAGTAGGCATTCAAATACTTGTCCAACATTCATCCTCGATGGAACACCTAAAGGATTTAATACTATATCCATAGGTCTTCCGTCAGGAAGATATGGCATATCTTCAATAGGTAAAATTCTTGAAATAATTCCTTTATTTCCATGACGCCCTGCCATTTTATCGCCAACTTGAATTTTACGTTTCTGAGCTACATAAACTCTAACAACTATATTCGCTCCTGGAGGTAACTCATCACCCTGCTCTCTTGTAAATACTCTTACATCTACTACTCTTCCTTTTTCACCGTTAGGAACCCTTAACGAATTATCTCTTACATCTCGTGCTTTTTCTCCGAAGATGGCTCGAAGTAGTTTTTCTTCTGGTGGCTGATCCGATTCTCCTTTTGGAGTTACCTTTCCTACAAGGATATCTCCTGCTTCTACCCATGCTCCAATATGAATAATCCCTTGTTCATCTAAGTTCTTAAGAGAATCTTCTCCGATATTAGGAATTTCTCGGGTGATCTCTTCTGGACCTAATTTTGTTTGACGAGCTTCGATTTCGAATTTTTCTACATGAATGCTTGTATATATGTCATCGAACACTAAACGCTCACTAATCAAAATAGCATCTTCATAGTTATATCCCTCCCAAGGCATATATGCTACTAGAATATTTTGACCGAGAGCTAATTCGCCCCCTTCAGTAGCAGAACCATCTGCCAAAACTTGTCCTGGTACTACATCTTCACCGACATATACTAGTGGTCTTTGGTTTAGGCAAGTATCTTGATTAGAACGTTGATATTTTTGTAAGATATACTGTATCTCTTGACCAACTTTATCATGATTTTCTGGGCCAGTGACTTTTACTCGTATCTTATTAGCATCAACATAACTAACAATTCCTTCAGTTCTAGATACAATAACCATCCCAGAGTCTCTAGCGGCCTGGGCTTCAAGACCTGTGCCAACAAGAGGCCGTTCTGGACGTAGTAAAGGAACTGCTTGTCTTTGCATGTTAGAGCCCATTAGAGCGCGGTTTGCGTCATCATGCTCTAGGAAAGGTATCATAGAAGTTGCAACAGAAATAATCTGCACAGGAGAAACAGCTACAAAGTCTACTTGATCAGGACTAGTTATAAAAAATTCTTGACGATAACGTGTAGGAACTACACTCCCTATTATATTACCATCTGTATCAGTACTAATGTCACCTGGTGCAACTCTGAGGTCATCTTCTTCATCAGCGGTAAGATAAGTTGGATCTAGATCTCTTCTAACTCGCCCATTCTCTACTCGATAATAAGGAGTTTCAATAAAGCCATATTGATTGACCCTAGCATAAGTAGCTAAAGAACCAATTAAACCAGCATTGGGACCTTCAGGAGTTTCAACAGGACAAATACGTCCATGATGAGAAGGGTGAATATCTCTGACTGCAAAACCAGCTCTTTCTCTAGCAAGACCTCCAGGACCTAAAGCCGATATACGCCTTTTATGAGTTAATTCAGCTAGTGGATTAGTTTGATCCATGAACTGAGATAATTGAGATGAACCAAAAAACTCTTTTATTGCAGCTACTAAAGGCTTAGGATTAACTAGAGAAGCTGGTGTTAAGCTATCAGATTCACTCACTGTCATTCGTTCTCTAATAATTCTTTCGAGACGATTTAAGCCAACCCTAACTTGGTTTTGGAGCAATTCTCCAACTGAGCGTACTCTACGATTTCCTAGATGATCAATATCATCTACAGTTCCGATGTCAAATTCTAAGTTTATTAGATAATCTATTGCAGATAAAATGTCTTGTTGACGCAAAACACGCATTGTATCTGGAGCAGTTAAGCGAAGTTTTTTATTAAGTTTATATCTTCCTACTCGGCCTAAGTCATAACGCTTACTATCAAAGAAACGAGATTCTAGAAGTTGTTGCCCTCCACTAACAGTAGGAGGTTCACCGGGTCTTAATTTTCTATACAACTCTAGTAAAGCATCTTCTTCTGTAGGGTTGCCTTCTTTTTCCAAAGTTCGTTGATAGAATTCAGGATGACGTAAAGAATCAAAAATTTCATTATCGTTTAACCCAATAGCCTTTAAAAGAACCTGAGCTGATAATTTACGAGTTTTATCTATCCTAACCCATACCAAGCCATTTTTATCAGTTTCAAATTTTAACCAAGCTCCTCTATTAGGAATCAAAGAAGCTGAATAAGTACGCCGTCCATTTTTGTCAGTTTCTGCTTTATAGTATACTCCTGGTGAACGGACTATCTGATTAACAATAACTCGTTCTGCACCATTAATAATAAATGTTCCTCTATCAGTCATCAATGGTAAATCACCAATGAAAACTTCTTGTTCCTTTATTTCTCCTGTTTCTTTATTAATTAAACGAGTAGGAACATACATTTGTACCGAATAAGTACTGTCTCGGCGTTTTGCTTCATCGACATCATGTTTCGGCTCTTTTAATTTATAGTTGTTTCCTAAAAAATGTAGCTCTAGCTTACCTACATAATCAGTAATAGGAGAAAAGCTATTAAGTTCTTCGATTAATCCTTCTTCAAGAAACCAACGAAAACTTAAATGCTGAATTTCGATAAGATCGGGGAGGAGGTTGTAGTTATAGATCAAATTATTCATAGGTTGATCAACTGAGCATTATTAAAAATATACTGTCAAAAATTAATTGATAACTGAAATAGTTTACAGGCGTTACGTCGCTTGTCGATTCATACTTGCTAATAATTCATTATTCCTTTTAGTAGACTGACTTTTTGCCAAAATATTTTGAGTATGTTTTCAAGCCTTAAAATTGTATTGCGACAGTAAACACTAAATTATTTTTAATTCTGTAATCATTATCAAGTTTTTTCCTTAAGATTTATATTGCTATTATTGACTATCGAATTTACATCAATTCAGTCTTTATAAAAACAAATAAAGCTTAAGATTTTGTTACTATATGGTCTACTTGTGAATATCTAGAGGGTATAAGCTAATTATCAAGAGTAATGTTTACATAATTGACCCTTTATTAAACTTTAATAAAGTTAAGTAAACAACTTTTATTTCTGACTATGGGTTTTTAGATAGTTATGAAAATTCATAAGTCGCGTTAACCTCATCTAGATTAATGTGCTACCTAAAATTGACTAATAAAGAATATTTAGAAAAATATTTTTTAGCTTTAGCTTTTATTAATCATTCGTTATTTTAGGAAGTAAAAGCAAGTTTTATGAGTCCGGGACAACTTTCTGTAAGAATTTTGCTAACCGTGCTTTTTTTCTGGCACCATTGTTACGATGTAAAACGCTTCTTTTAACAGCCTTGTCGATTTTACTGTAAGCTGCTGACATACTCTTTTCAACTATTGCTTTATTATCGGTAGTTGGAGCTGCAGCATAATTTTCTACTGCTTGGAAGTATTTTTTCATCAAAGTTTTTACAGCTGAACTGTAGCTCTTGTTGCGGAGCCGGTTACGTTCAGCAATTTGAATACGCTTAATTGCAGACTTTGAGTTAGCCACGATTTTTATCCAGGAAAAATTATTGAGTATAATGATAATTGATTCTATCAGACTTAGAATTATAGCAGAACATACTGAAAGTACGCAATAAATATATAATTTTATTTCAAAATTGAGAAAAGCTGAAGCTACATATTTTTTCCTTAGATACTTTATATGTCTTTTCTTAATAAAAAAATTATATTTACAAAAAATTATTTTTAGATTTTATTTTCTACAATAAAACTAGCTTAGAAAAAATATTCGTTCGTACATATGGAATTTGTATCAAAAATAAATCTAACTTCTAGTACTAATAACAAAGAAACTTTTTTAGATATATTAAATCCAAAAGGTGCTGAAATTATTCTTGGAGAGACTATTTCTTCAAGTTTTATTTCTCCAGTCAGTCCTTCCCCTTCTACAATGTTTGGACCTAGAGGGGCATGTTTGATTTCCGAAGATGGACCACTTTGGGTATGTGATACTGGTCATCATCGTTTACTAGGATGGAAGTATCGTCCTGAGAAAGATAATCAAGCCGCCGATTGGGTTATCGGGCAACCAGATTTTTATCATGAAGGTCAAAATGCTAAAAGCAATGTTCAAGCAAACACTTTAAATGTTCCTACAGGTATTTGTCATTTTGAAGAAGGGCTTATCGTTGCTGATGCTTGGAATCATAGAGTATTGATCTGGCATAAAATGCCTTCAAACAATAATGCTAAAGCAGATATTGTTTTGGGACAAAATAATTTTAATGAAAATGAATCTAACCAAGGAAATTTAACTACTGCTGCTAATAAGATGCATTGGCCTTATGGTGTTATGTATTTTCAAGGTCGCTTATTCGTTGCTGATACAGGCAATCGTAGAATATTAGTATGGAACAAACTCCCAACAAAGAATGGGCAACCTGCAGATTATGTTCTCGGACAGTCAAATATGAATTTAAGAGATGAAAATGGAGGAAAAGATCCAAACTCCAGTAGTCTACGATGGCCTCATGCGTTAACTATCTGGAATAATAACTTGGTAGTAACTGATGCTGGTAATAATCGAATTATGATTTGGGATGGTATTCCTACCAATAGTAATACCCCATGTTCTTTTGTCTTGGGGCAAAACAATTTTAGAGACACCGAACTAAATAAAGGTAATTATTTTCCTTCATCTAATTCTCTTAGTATGCCATATGGAATAGCAGTAATAGATAAATGGTTAATTTCTGCTGATACTGCAAATTCTCGTCTTATAGGATGGAATAACAAGCCTGTTATTGGACAACTGGCTAAAGGATTAACTGGACAATCTGATTTCAAGATTAAAAATGAGAATCGTTTTTATGGAAAATCAAGTCGTGATAGCTTAAATTGGCCCTATGGGATTACTACTTGTAAAAATACTGCAGTAATTTCTGATTCTGGAAATAATCGCATTCTTCTATGGAGACTCTGAAATTAATTCTCATTTGGTAAATCTTAAATCATTTAAAGACTTTTCTTCAGAAATATCTTATTCAGTCTCCAATAAAATATTGTACCTATACTTGAAAAATGTAACTAAATAGAATCATTATTTTATTTAGTTATATTTTAGCTTTTGCAAAATATAATAATGTACTGAAAACGTTTGCTAAGTTTATTTCATATACCTTAGAAATTATTAACAATTAGTATCTCTTTAATCATGCATGAACTAGGAATTACTAGAAATATTGTAGCTATTGTTTTAGAAGAGGCAAAAGGCAGAAAAGTTAAACGTGTTACACTTGAAGTAGGTAAATTATCTGCAATTATTCCTCAGTCTATTCATTTTTGTTTTGATATTTGTTGCAAACAAACTTTGTTAGAAGGAGCGATTTTAGAAATTATTGAAACTCAAGGTATCGGGAAATGTCTTCAGTGCAAAACAGAAACTAGTTTGGCCCAACCCTATGGAAAATGTAGCTACTGTGGTAGTTTTGAATTAGAAATTATTCAGGGACAAGAATTAAAAATCAAGGAAATGGAGTTATAAAGAGCTATGTGTGTAACATGTGGATGCAGTAGTAACAATAATATTTCTCTGACTAAAATTGATACAGGAGAAAGGAAAAGTATTGATAAGTATAGCAATAAGTCGATTGACGATAACTCTTTGAGTCAGTTTCAAAATGAGCATATTAATTATTCACAATCTACTAAAGATTCTGAAAATATAATTAATTTGGAAAAAAAAATCTTACAAAAAAATAGTTCATTTGCTGAACAAAATCGCCTTTTTTTCAGAGAAAATAATATCTGTTCTTTAAACTTAGTAAGTTCTCCAGGTGCTGGTAAAACAACTTTATTAACTCGTACAATTAATGATTTAAAACAATACATTCCAATCAATGTTATCGAAGGAGACCAAGAAACTATTAATGATGCCAAGAAAATTAAAGAAACTGGATGCAAAGTTATTCAAATTAATACTGGAGCAGGTTGTCATTTAGAAGCTTTAATGGTTCAACAAGGCTATATGGAGTTAAACCCTCAACCTAATTCGATTTTGATGATAGAGAATGTTGGTAATTTGGTTTGCCCTGCCTTATTTGACTTAGGTGAGTCAGCTAAAATTGCCATTCTATCTATTACAGAGGGAGAAGATAAACCTCTAAAATATCCACATATGTTTAGAGAAAGCAAAGTAATGCTATTAACGAAAATTGACTTATTACCCTACCTTGATTTTAATATTAATCAATGCTTGGAATACGCTAAACAAGTAAATCCTGAATTAGATATATTTCAAGTTTCCTCTGTTACTGGAGAAGGCTTATCAGCTTGGTATGGTTGGCTTAAAAATCATTTTGTAATCCATTAACTACGAAAACAGACTTCCTATAAGTGCTTATTTTATTATGTAAACTGGGTTTACATAGTTCAACTAATTTTAAATTATTTTACTTTGACTTGAGATCATATTTAAATTTCGAGTCTTTGCCAATTTAATTGATTATTTAAATGGTCCCAACGCCACTGAATTAAAGATGCCGTTTGCCCAACTGAAATTCCAGGCAAATTAATTGCTCTTCTAGGTGATTCAGTAGCTAAAGCAATAGCAATTTCAGGAGAACATATTTTCCAATTAACTAAATTTTGAACTCCAACTAATAAAGGTAATGTTGTTCCTGCTAAAGTTTTATCTAAAAGTCTTGCTGTTCCTCTCTTTACTTCTATTTTTCTATCATCCCAAGGGTAAACCCCATCTCCCAAGCCTATAGGTGCCAAAGCATCACTTACTAAAAATATGCCTTTATCGTACAAGCTACTCCTTAATAACAAATCAATCATAGTAGTACAAACATGTTGACCGTCAGCAATTAGACCACAAGAAACATTTTCATTTACAATTGCTTCGCCCAATAATCCTGGTTGGCGGTGATGTAAAGAAGGCATTGCATTATATGCATGAGTTACCATAGATGCTCCCATTGCAAAAGCTATTTTCGCCTCCTCTGAATTAGCTTGAGAGTGCCCCAAGCTAACAATTATCTCTTTTGATAATAAATATGGAATAACTTTTTTAGTTTTATCTAATTCAGGAGCTAACGTAACTATTTTAACAATATCTTGATAGTCTCCTAATATTTTCTTAACAAAATCAATAGATGGTTCAAGAAGGTAGTTGAAAGGATGTGCTCCTTTTTTTTGATGATTTAAAAAAGGTCCTTCTAAATGAACTCCAAGTATTTGAGCCGTTTGTTTATTTTGTTTATTTTGTTTATTTTGAATTTCGATGAAGTGTTTAATGGTTGATAAAGATTTCTGAATATTTTCACTTGAAGTCGTTACTATAGTTGGTAGAAAAGAATTTATTCCTTGTTTCCAAAAAAAATCACAAATTTCTTGTAATTTTGAAATTTGTGATTTATCAATATCTGTAAACGATAAACCTAAACCTCCATTGATTTGTAGGTCAAGGCCTCCTAAAGAAACCAAGTTTCCTTGTGCATCATGAATTTTATAATTTTCTAAATGGTCAATACTATGAGCTGCGTTTATTATATTTTGAATTATTCCTTGTTCATCAATTAAGATTTGTTGTAATCCTTGATGTCCAAATAACTTAGCATTAGTAATAATAGTTTTTTGCATTATATCTACTCTCGTTTTATTTGTAAGTGTTAGAACAAATTAGTAAGTAAAACTAATAAAACCGCGAATTGTTGATATAAAAACAAATTAATATTTTTCATCTTAAGACTATGGCTAATTTTTAAGTATGGTAAGAATTTTAGAATAATTTTGTTTGCATCTTAAATCTCACAAAATTTTAGGTCATTATAACCATATTTAATTTTGTGAGACTTAAAATTTATTTGAATTAACGGTTAATAAGACTTCGAGCACGACGCTCTTTTAGATAAGACATAAACTCTCGTCCTTCCCTTAGACGACGTACTAACATTTGAGGATTTCCCAACATTTCTTGGACAATAGGAATAATTGTACGACGACGGAAATAAAAACGACGATACATTTGTTCAACAGCATCTTCAATATCACTTGATGATAATCCAGGATAATGCAGTGTAGACATTTGAATGCCAGAATTGGCAACTAAATCTCCTTTACTAAACCATCCATTGTCTTGTGCTTGCTTGTATAGTTCTGTACCTGGATAAGGAGAAGCAATAGATACTTGAATTGTATGAGGACTTACCTCACAAGCAAAACGTATAGTTTCTTCAATAGTCTCTTTTGTTTCGTTTGGCAACCCAATGATAAAAGCTCCATGTACTTTAATGCCTAATTTAGTACAATTTGCCATAAACTTACGGGCTACTTCGAGTTTAATTCCTTTTTTGATACCATCAAGAACTTTTTGATTACCAGACTCAAGACCTACCAACAATAGCCTTAATCCATTATCGCGTAAAGTTTTAAGAGTTTCATAATCTAAATTAGCACGTGCATTACAACTCCAGGTTAAATTAAGCTTTTTCAAATGTTCACTGATTGCGATAACACGTTTCTTATCAATAGTAAAAGTATCATCATCAAAGAAATATTCTTGAACAGAATTACCCCAGATCGACTTAGCTAAAGCCATTTCTTGTCCTACAATATTAGGACTTTTGGCACGGTAGTCATGACCTCCAATGGTTTGTGGCCATAAACAAAAAGTACATTTTGCTGGACAACCTCTTCCTGTATATAAAGAAATATACGGATGAAGTAAATAGCCAATAAAATATTTGCGAAAATCAAGATTTTTCTGATATACAGGGAAAACACTTGGCATTGAATCCCAATCTTGAACTAATGGTCGCTCTTCAGTGTGTTTTATATTGTTGAATTTATCTCTATAACTCAACCCCTTTATAGTATCGTAAGGTTTTCCTTCAGCTAATTCCTTACAAGTATAATCAAATTCAGAACGACAAACGAAGTCTAAAACAGGATTTTCTTCCAGTGTCTCAGTTGGCAATACTGCTGCATGCGCTCCTAGGAGACCTATCTCAGCTGAAGGATTTTGCTTTTTAATCGCTTCAGCACACTTCACATCATTTGGTAAAGTTGGAGTACTGGTATACATGATAATAAGTTCGTAGTCTTTAGAGACACTAAGAACATCTTCAATACTTTGGTTATGAGCGGGAGCATCAATTAATTTACTGCCTGGAACCAAAGCCGCTGGCTGTGCCAACCATGTAGGATACCAAAAAGAAGTAATTTCTCTTTTTGCTTGATATCTTGCTCCTGCACCTCCGTCAAATCCATTAAATGAGGGCGGACTTAAAAATAAGGTCTTTTTCATAATACTTCCTCACACTATCATTTAGACAATTATCATATAATCTAACAGTCTTAGTAGGAATTAACACTTAAAGGTTCCTTAAAAACTTTTATTAAAATATAAAGTTATAAATTTTATGAGCAGTTATGTAATAGTTGCACTAAATATTTAAGCTAAAAAAATATAATCTAGACTATATTAAACAGTTTAGTCATTTATTTTCTCTTATTTTAAATTTATACACTAGAATTGAACTTATATTATTGTGTAATAGCCGAGTTGGACTTAATAACCAAAGTCATTTATTTTATTAGAGATATCAATTTCAACATTAACTTAGTTTTAAACTACAGGAGATAAATTAGCTTATGCAAGAGCTTGCCTTACGATCAGAACTTGACTTCAACAGTGAAACTTATAAAGATGCGTATAGCCGCATCAATGCCATTGTTATTGAAGGAGAACAAGAAGCCTATCAGAACTACCTCGACATGGTACATATGCTACCAAAAAACAAAGATGAACTAGTTCGTCTTTCGAAAATGGAAAATCGTCACAAAACGGGCTTTCAGGCTTGTGGTAAAAATTTAAATGTTATTCCTGATATGCAATATGCTAAGGAATTCTTTTCTCAACTTCATGAAAATTTTCAAATAGCAAAAAATGAAAAAAAAGTTGTTACTTGCTTATTAATTCAGGCTTTGATTATCGAAGCTTTTGCGATCGCTGCTTATAATATATATATTCCTGTAGCAGATCCTTTTGCTCGTAAAATCACTGAAAATGTTGTTAAAGACGAATATAAACATTTGAACTTTGGTGAAGTTTGGCTAGGGGAAAATTTTGAATCATCTAAAATAGAACTAGAAGAAGCAAACAAAACAAATTTACCTATCGTCTGGAAAATGCTAAATGAAGTTGAGCAAGAT
This sequence comes from Candidatus Atelocyanobacterium thalassa isolate ALOHA, assembly GCF_000025125.1. NCBI lineage: Bacteria > Bacillati > Cyanobacteriota > Cyanophyceae > Chroococcales > Aphanothecaceae > Candidatus Atelocyanobacterium > Candidatus Atelocyanobacterium thalassae. The sequence goes on along the minus strand of NC_013771.1, from coordinate 654,711 downwards.
GCCAGTATATTAGGAATGGAAAAAGAAGCACTAGTTGAAGACTTTATGATTAGTTATGGAGAAGCGCTAGGAAATATTGGTTTTTCTACTCGAGAAATAATGAGAATGTCTTCTCATGGTTTACGTGCCTCCTAAATATTAGAACATTTAAAATTAATTTAGATACATAAGGGTCTAATGACAATTATGACATTTAGACCCTTTCTCCTTTTTTTTAATAAAACTGATCAATAATTAAATATTAAGTTAAGATTATCGAGAGCTTTAACTTTTTTAATGATTTAGTTTCTTCTCTGCTTAATTATCCTATAAAGTAATCAATGTTTGGTCTAATAGGTCATCTCACAAATTTAGAACATGCTCAATCCGTTGCTGGTAGACTTGGTTATACTGAGTATGGTAATCAGGGACTGGATTTCTGGTGCTCTGCTCCGCCATTAGTTGTTGATCATTTCCAAGTTACTAGTGTTACAGGACAGGTCATAGAAGGAAAGTATTTTGAGTCTTGCTTTTTACCGGAAATGCTTGTTAATCGGCGTATTAAAGCAGCAATTCGTAAAATATTAAATGCTATGGCGTTAGCCCAAAAAAATAACGTCAACATAACAGCATTAGGTGGTTTTTCTTCAATTATTTTTGAAGAATTCAATCTTAAAAATAACAAACAGGTACGTAACGTATCTTTAGAGTTTAATAATTTTACGACAGGCAATACTCACACGGCTTATATTATTTGTCGTCAATTAGAACAAGCTTCTAAGAAATTAGGAATTGATCTATCAAAATCAACTGTAGCAGTTTGTGGTGCAACAGGAGATATAGGTAGTGCCGTTTGTCGTTGGCTTAATGAGACTACCGATATTAAAGAACTTTTACTAATTGCTCGTAACCAAGATAGATTGCAAAAGTTACGTAGTGAATTAAATCAAGGACAGATTCTCGGCTTAGAGGAAGCCTTGCCGAAAGCAGACATCATTGTCTGGGTAGCAAGTATGCCAAAAGGAGTGAAAATTAACGCTGAAACTCTTAAGAAGCCTTGTCTAGTAATTGATGGAGGCTATCCTAAAAATTTAGGGACACAAATTCAACATCCCGATATTCATGTTCTTAAAGGGGGGATAGTGGAACATTCCTTAGATATTGACTGGAAAATAATGGATCTTGTCAGTATGGATGTTCCTTCTCGTCAAATGTTTGCTTGTTTTGCAGAAGCGGTTTTACTTGAATTTGAACAATGGTATACCAGCTTTTCTTGGGGGCGTAATCAGATTACTGTATCCAAGATGAAGCAAATTGGAGAAGCATCTATTAAGCACGGTTTTAACCCACTACTTAAATGGTAATAATTATTACTATTTAAATTAAAAGATAAGTATCTTTTGTTTTTTATTAAAGTTTAAAAACAAAAAATACTTATCTTTTAATCAATGTGAAAAAATTCTAAGCAAGGACTTTAGTATAAAGTTTGTTCCAATAATCAATTGTTTTTTTTGAGTAGGTAAACGATGCAAGTAAATTAAACGTCTTGCTATATAAGCTAATTGCCCTTCTATTTGTATTCCTAAAGAAGATACTGCAGCGTTTTTATTACCTAAAACAATCATTTCTCCTAATGGCTGATAGGAAAAAGATAAGAGAGAATTATTTACAATTGATGCCCATATATTCCAAGCACAATAATCTGCTTGTTGAAATGCAGTTTGAGCTGTTGGACATAACTTATTCTCCAGATTTTCTTGATATTCTGCAATATCACCAATTGCAAAAATCTCAGGATGATTAATTATTTGTAATTTAGAATTAATTATTAATGATCCTCTTGAATTTTTTAGTAAAGGTAATTTATTGATTATTTCTAGAGGTTTAGTCCCTATAGTCCAAATTACTAAATCCGTAGGAATAGTTTTATTTCTATTTTTATTTAATAGAGATAAGCTATTACTAGAAACTTGAGTTACTTTTGTTTCTAAATCAACAAAAATATGACGAGATTTCAGCTCTTTATTCGCAACATTTTGAATAAAATAAGAATAACTTTTTAAAATATTTTTATTTTTTTCTATTAGGCGAATTCTAGCTTTTTTCTGTAAAAGATCTGATAACTTACAAGCTATTTCTACTCCACTACTTCCGCCACCAACAATAGCTATACGAATTTTTTCAGTTTGTCTTTTTTCTAACGATAATAAGGTCTTTTTGATAAGGTAAGCATCATTAACTGTTCTAAACGGAATAGCATTTTCTTGAGCCCCGTCACAACTACCAAAAGAAGAGGAGACCCCAGTTGCAAGAACAAGCTTATCGTAATATAAATTACTCTTACCTTCTAATTGAATGATTTGTTTTTTTATATCGATCTCAGTTACTAATCCTTGCTGGAAAGAAATATTTGTATTTGCTAACAGTTTTTTAAAGGGAAAAGTGATCTCCTGCTCTTCCATTTCATTAGTTATTAATTCATAAAGAAGCGGAGTGAATAAAAAATGATTATTTTTATCAATTAGAGTTATTGTCAGATATTTGTCTCGTTTGACAAATAACTTTGAGAGACGTAAGGCTGTATAAAGACCACCAAAGCCTCCTCCAACGATACAAATACGTAATATCTTTCTTTTCCATAAAGATTACATTAGCAATAAATTCTAACTATAAAAGTAATTCTCGATAGTAGTAAATATTTAAGCACATCAGCTAAGATTTAAATATTTTGCTACGAAGTTTTAAAAAATATAACCACTACAAACTAATAATGATTGTACAAAATACTTAAACATCAGATAGTTGAATTAATAAAATTCAACTATAAGTTTTTATTAATATTCTAATTATTTTAAGAAATATGAATTTTTTCTATAATCTAAAAAAATAATCAAATAATTTCAACAAAAAAACATAGCAAAATTAAGTTAACCAAGACTTAAAGTCTTCAGTAAAAGAATTATTTAAAATAGATTTTCGAATATCTTGAGTAAATTTAACAAGTTCAGTAATATTATGTAACGACAAGAGAGTGTAACCTAACATTTCTTGTGATCTTACTAGATGATTTAGATATGCTCTTGTAAAGTTTAGGCATGTATAACAGGTACATTTTTCATCAAGTGGCCTAAAATCTTCTCGGAACTTAGAATTTTTGAGATTCCAGCGCTCTCCAGCGACCAGCGCTGTTCCATGACGACCAAAACGAGTAGGAATTACACAATCGAACAAATCTATACCAGAAGCAATTGCCATAGCTATCTCTTTATATGTGCCTACTCCCATCAGGTAACGAGGTTTATTTTCAGGAAGCAATGGAGCAGAGAATTGTACAATATCTTGAATTAGAGAAGAATCTTCTCCAACACTAACTCCACCAATAGCATAACCTGGTAAATTTAATTCAATTAACGATGATATGGCTTGAAGTCTTAATTGAGGAAAAGTCCCTCCCTGAACAATACCAAACAAAGCTTGATCTTCGACTCTATTATGAGCTTGTATACATCTTTTTAACCAGCGGTAGGTGCGATTAGTTGCAGATTCAACGATTTGATAATCAGCATTACCTGGAGGACATTCGTCAAAAGCCATTATAACATCTGCCCCTAATGCATTTTGAATATCAATCGATTTTTCTGGTGTCAATTTAATTATACGACCATCTTTTGGAGAACGAAATGTTACTCCTGATTCTGAAATCTCTCTAAGTTTACTAAGACTAAAAACTTGAAAGCCTCCAGAATCAGTTAAAATAGGACCATCCCAATGCATAAACTTATGCAAGCCTCCTGCTTTTTTAATAATACTTTCGCCTGGTTGCAGATGAAGATGATAGGTATTAGCTAAAATCATCTGTACTTCTGTATTTTTTAGCTGATTAGGCGTAATTCCTTTTACTGCAGCTATTGTTCCAACTGGCATAAATCTTGGAGTTTCTACTATCCCATGAGGAGTAGAGTAAATTGCTGCTCTAGCTTGAGTGTTACAGCATTTTTTTTGTAGTTGAAAAGAAAATTTCACAGTGATTACAATAAAGGTATATTTATTTAATTTAAAACGAGAACTTCATACTAAAAAATATTATTTAGTTGATAACTTTGGTAAAACTTAACATAATATTTATTATTAACTTACCATTTATCTTAAATGAGGCATCTAGTATACTATCAATAAAATTTTAAATTACTTGCTATTATCGGAATATTTAATTCTTATATTTTTTACATTAAAACTAACTTAATCAACTACTTTTATTGAATATTAAAAACTATTTTTTGTTCATAATGTAAATTATATAATTTTGCTTTCAATTATGTTAGATATCTCTAAAATTACTGAAAAAATTCCAAAAATTGGCAAATACTTAAGACAAGAAGCTTCCGCTAATTCTCAAAAATTAGAAAGAGGACGAACCATACTTCAAGAAGCACAAAAACAACAACAAAATTTAATTAAAAAATATTATGATTGGCATCAAGATTTAAATTTCAAGACGGCTATCCCTGTTGAGCCTTTAGATACTTGCCTAAATATTAATTGCAATTCACATGATCATAGTGTATTTGCTACCGATGGGTCTCAAATTGTTCCTTCACATCATGAAATTGCTTATTGTTATTTAATTAATATAGGTAGAGTCATCCTCCACTATGGAAAAATACTACATCCTTTATTAGAAAGTATTCCTGAGGTATATTATCATCCTGAAGATCTTAATATATCAAGAAAATGGGGGATTAAGACTGAAGAATGGCTATGCTATCAAAGACTTATATTAGAAAATCAAAACCTAGCACAAATATCATGTAATTGGGTTGATAACCTTAATAATTCTACTGGTCATTTTTTATCTATTGTCGATGGTCCTTTGACATATTGGTTTTTAGAAGGATTATCAGAAGAAGTTCATGATTTAATATTAGAGCCTATTCAAGAAGCTTGGGATAAGTTAAAGTTTTTCAATATTCCTTTAATAGGTTATGTTAGCTCTTCAAGTAGTATCGAAGGAATAAACTTCTTAAGATTACATAACTGTATTTTTGATAATCCTGATTGTGTTAATAATTGTAATAATTTTTTAAAAAGACAGACCCCATGCCAAATTATTGAACCTTTAAAAGATATTACTTTGTGGGGAGAAATTCTTAAACCAGGGCAAAGAGGTCCACTTTGGAAAAGTACTGCTAATATCCTGAAATCATATAAAAAAAAGCAACATATATATTTTTGCTATATAAATATTGGTAGTGAAATAGCAAGAATAGAATTTCCTGAGTGGGTTGCCGAAAATTCACGATTACTTAATCAAGCACTCGAAATAGTTTTCTCTCAAGTTAATAAAGGTTTCGGTTATCCAATAGCTTTATCAGAAGCTCACAATCAAGCTGTAATTCATGGACGTGATCGAAGACATTTCTTTTCTATGTTAGAGAGGCAAATGGTTCAATCTGGAATTCGAAATGTAAAAACTTCTTATAAAGAGACAAGAAAACGTAATAGTATTGCTTAAAAATATTTTTGATAACTTATTGTTAATAACCTTTCCATCATAGTGTTTTTATTAGCTATTATTTTTACTTAATATACAAAAGATATAAAAAAGTTTTAATTATCAAGCATCATATCTTCTTGACATGACATCTTTCTTTTCTAAAAATAATATAAGAGTCCAGTATAAAAATACTGAACTGCTTAAGATTATTTTACTTATAAATTTGATAACACATCATTGGCTGCTGCTAAAGTTTGTTCAATATCTTTAAAAGTATGAGCTAAAGACATAAAACCAGCTTCAAACTGTGAGGGTGCAAGATAAACACCTTTTTCTAGCATTCCTCTATGAAAGCGACTAAATTTGTTTAAATCAGACCTTTTTGCATCACTGTAATTATGTACAGGTCCTTCAGTGAAAAATAATCCAAACATAGCTCCGGAGTAACTACCACAAACAGCATGCCCTTTATTTTTAGCTATTTTTAGTAATTCTTCATTTAATTGTTTTGTGATTTCTTCTAGTTTTTCGTAAGTTGCTGGTCTTTGTAATATCTCTAAAGTTTTAATTCCAGCTGTCATTGCTAATGGGTTACCAGATAGAGTTCCTGCCTGATATACTGGGCCTGCGGGGGCAATCATGGACATTATGTCTGCACGACCTCCATAAGCTCCTACTGGCAAACCTCCACCTATTACCTTACCTAATGTTGTTAAGTCAGGAGTTACTCCTAATTTTTGCTGAGCTCCTCCATAAGCAATACGAAAACCTGTCATTACTTCATCAAAGGTTAATAAGGCGTTATTCACTGTAGTTAATTCTCGCAATCCCTCCAAAAATCCTGGATCTGGTTTGATAAAACCTGAATTTCCAACTACAGGTTCAAGTATAATTCCAGCTATATCATCAGGATGTTCTTTAAATAAATTCTTTACTGCTTCTAAATCATTGTAAGGAGCGGTTAATGTACTAGCAGTAGTACTCTTGGGCACTCCTGGTGAATCAGGAAGACCTAAAGTTGCAACTCCAGAGCCAGCTTTAACTAAAAACATATCAGCATGGCCGTGATAACAGCCCTCAAATTTTATAATTTTCTCTCTGCCAGTAAATGCTCGCATTAAACGTAATACTGACATGCATGCCTCAGTCCCAGAATTAACAAAACGAACCATTTCAATACTAGGAACAGCTTCAATAACCATTTCTGCTAATATATTTTCTAACAAAGATGGGGCTCCGAAACTTGTTCCATTTTCTAAAGCTTTATTTAGTGCATTTATAACTTCTGGATGGGCATGCCCACAAATAGCAGGTCCCCAAGTACCTACATAATCAATATATTGATTTCCATCTACATCCCAAGCATAAGCTCCTTTAACACGATCAAAAACGACAGGTTCACCATTAACTGATTTAAATGCTCTTACAGGAGAACTAACTCCACCTGGCATTAATTTTTGTGCAGCAGCAAAAATCTCTTTAGATTTTTTAGTAATTAGTGATGTGTTTGTATTCAAAGTTAGTCTCCATATTTATGAAAAATATTTATAATAATAAAGCCTACACCAAGTGATGTGTTTTTTCATTTTGATACATTAGACTTTACAGTTATTAGAATAATAACTAGAAATATTTTACTTAATTCTATAAAAAAAGATAGAACTAACCATCATAAATGTTATTAAATAAAAAACTATCTTTTTATAAAGTCAAAATACTTGTGATATCAAGTCATAGGTTTCCATATTTTAGAAAGGATTATTGAATATATAAATAGTTAGCATTTTTAAAATATTTCCCGATTTATTTCTCTAGAGTAATAATTAATTCTATGAAAGTTTTAGCACATTAATAATAGTTTGAATTTTATGTTTCAGGTTTTTACTTAAACAAAATATCGTTATTAAAGTAATATTTAAAGTATTAATTTCTAAAATGCATATCTTTGTATTTGTTATGTAAGCTTAACGATTACTCTTATTTTAAAAAAGTTTTTATTAATAAAGTATAGCTATACATAACTTATTTTTTGTACTAAGAAGATATACTAATTTTAATTGATATATATGGGATCAACATCAATTCTAAGCTTCACTGATGATGGACACATCTTATGCCAGGCTTTTATTTCAGCAGTAGTTACTTGCAGTTTTGATTTAAATTTAAGTAATATTTGCCATCGATAACGTTTTTCCAGTTTTGTTATGTTAGCAGGTGCAGGACCTAAAATTTCACAATCTAAAGTAAAGCTTTTTACTAAAAAATCATAAAAAACTTCAGACGTTTTTTCAACTTCTATAGCATTAAAACTACTTAGTTGAATTAGTAGTAAACGGCCATAAGGAGGAAGATTTAATTCCTCTCTTCGAATTAATTCTTTTTGAACAAAACCTTCGTAATTATGCTTTTTTACTGTTTGAATAACTGTATTTTCAGGAACATAAGTTTGTATTATTACTTGCCCAGGCTCTTTTCCTCTTCCAGCTCTTCCTGATACTTGCATTAATGTTTGAAAGGCTCTTTCTGATGCATAGTAATCAGATAAATATAATAATCCATCTGCAGAAACAACACCTACTAAAGTTACTCTATCTATATCTAAGCCTTTAGTCAACATTTGTGTTCCTACCAAAACATCAACTTTACCTTCAGAAAATTTGTTTAGCAAATTACGATAGGAACCTTTTTGACGGGTAGTATCGCTATCAAATCTCAGAAAACTTAGCTCAGGGAATTCCCTATTTAAAGCTTCAGTTACTTTCTGAGTTCCATTTCCAAAAAACTTAAAATATGGAGATTTACATTCAGGACAATTTACAGGTTGTAGTTGTGAACTATTACAATAATGACACTTTAATACCCCACAAGATTTATCATCATAATGATAAGCAAGTGAAACATCACAATTAGGACACTTCATTACATAACCACAACTTCTGCATGACACAAATGTACTGTGTCCTCTTCGACCAATAAAGAGAATCGCTTGGTGTTGTTGTTTTTTTAAGTTACTTAACGAATTTTTTAAGGAACGACTAAAAATTGATTTATTTCCTAGCTTTAACTCATTTCTCATATCAACAACTTCAATTGGTGGCAGTGGTCTTGAATTTATTCTCTCTGGTAAAGATAAATAGTGTGAATTTAAGGATGATTTATTAGAATGGTGAACAGAAATCCATGACTCTAGAGAGGGTGTTGCTGAACCTAATATAACTGGACAGTTCTCCAAGCCGCCTCTTATTTTTGCTACTTTTCTTGCATGGTAGGTTGGAGAGATTTGTGTCTGTTTAAAACTAGAGTCGTGTTCTTCATCTAAGACTATTAATCCTAAATTGAATAAAGGAGAAAAAACTGCTGATCTGGTACCAATAACTATTTTAGGTTTACCATCTAACATTTGCCGCCAAGTATCATATCTCTCTCCATCAGATAAATTACTATGATATACAAAAACCAAATCTTCAAACCTTTCTTGAAATCTATCCATTAACTGAGAGGTTAAGCCAATTTCAGGTACTAATACTAATGCTGACTTACCTTTATTTAATAATGTAGAAATTGCTTGTATGTAAACTTCAGTTTTACCCGAACCAGTTACCCCATGTAACAATACTTCAGCATACTGTTCTAAGCTATTAATGATATTTAAAGCTTTAGCTTGATCTGATGTTAGTGTTTTTTTAAGTCCTATTTTTTCTAGTGTTTGTTTTGGTAGTCTTAACTTTTCTCTATACTCAATGTAAAGATGTTTTTTATTTTCCAAGGCTTGAACTACTGAAAAGCTAACTTGGCTTGTAGCTAACAATTCACTTAGTAAGATACTACCGTTATTAAGTTGTAATATCTCTAAAACTACTAATTGTTTTGAAGTTAAATCACTAGAATTATCTTTGTCTAATTGTGTTACTAATTTTTGTTTTTTAACTTGAGAATTATTAGGCATTTCTAAATAGTCTTCTATCCAGCCTAGTTTTTTTAAAACTTTAATTCCCTTGTAATAATCTTTGATTTTACTCTGTAAATATTTAACACTATAACTTTTGCTTTTTGTCTTTTGAAGTAAATCTAAAATTTTGATACTAGAATTGTGTAAATCCTTTGTCTCATAATTTACCACTTCTGTTATTAGACGAATTCTTCTTTGTGACTTACCTAAAAGTCTTGGGGGTAAAGCTGCTTTAATAACATTAACTAAATCTGTATGATAATATTGTGCAACTTCATTCAACGTTTCCCAATATTTTTCAGAAAAAAAACTTGTTGTAATTACATCATTGATATATTTAATTTGCTGGTAATCAATATTATTAGGATAAGAAGTAACATAATTAAGAACAATACCCCCTATGATTCGTGCTTTAAAAGGGACATTAACAATATCACCAGGTTTTATTGTTAAATTTTCAGGGATACCATAAGTGTAGGGTTTTTCTAGTCCTGGACAATCAACTAAAACTTCAGCCATTTGAAAATTTGATTGATTAGATTTAGTAAAATATCTTTGATTAGGAATCATTAACTTTTTTTGACGAAATAAATATATATTACTTAAGTTTAAAAAGCTTATCATTTCTCTGAGTTATATGATAATCTCCCTCAAAAAAATTAAAATCTCTTGGAAAATATAAAGAGGTAATTGTCATACTATGTAATAAAGTTTACATAAATTAGGAAAGAAAGATAGTGAGTTATAGTATTGTTTATATACTGTAAAAATAAAATATGCCGACTCTAACTAATGGAAATTGAATGGCAAAGTGTAAAAAATTATGACGATATACTTTATAGTAAATTTAATGGTATTGCTAAAATAACTATTAATCGTCCGCATAAACGTAATGCTTTTCGTCCAAAGACTGTTTTTGAATTGTACGATGCTTTTTGTGATGCTCGTGAAGATAATACTATTGGTGTAATTCTGTTAACAGGAAAATCACCTCATACAGATGGTAAATACGCTTTCTGTTCAGGCGGCGATCAAAGTGTTAGAGGAAGTGCTGGATATATAGATAACGAAGGGATACCTCGTTTAAATGTTCTTGATTTACAAAAACTAATTCGTTCTTTGCCAAAAGTTGTTATTGCTTTAGTGGCTGGCTATGCAATTGGAGGAGGAAATGTACTTCAATTAATGTGTGACTTAACAATTGCAGCAGATAATGCAATCTTTGGACAAACAGGACCAAAAGTTGGCAGTTTTGACGGTGGCTTTGGAGCTAGTTACTTATCTCGAGTAGTTGGTCAGAAGAAAGCTAGAGAAATCTGGTTTCTTTGTCGTCAATATAATGCGATGCAAGCGTTAAAAATGGGATTGATTAATTGTGTAGTACCAATAGAGAAATTAGAAGAGGAAGGAATACGATGGTCTATGGAAATATTAGAAAAAAGTCCTATAGCAATTCGCTGTTTAAAATCTTCGTTTAATGCTGATTGCGATGGACAATCAGGCTTACAAGAATTAGCAGGTAATACAACTCTTTTATATTATATGACAGAAGAAGGCAACGAAGGGAAAAGGGCATTTTTAGAGAAACGTAACCCTGATTTCAGCCAATATCCATGGTTACCATGAATTCAGATGTAATAATTATATGTAAGAGAATTTTTCTATTTTTTCACATATCTAATATACATATTAAAAGCCTTCCTTTTATCTGCTAAAAGGAAGGCTTTTAATTGAAATATTAATTCTGGCATCGAACTATTGTTCCAGTGGGCTACCCCAAAAGTATCGTTGCCGCTGTCATGTTTAACTACCGAGTTCGGGATGGATCGGAGTGGGTCCATGACGCTCAAGACACCAGAAAATTCTTGATATATATTATATATACCCTCAAGACTGCAGTTAACAAGTCAACATTTAAAAGGTCAAGCCCTCGGTCTGTTAGTACACCTCGGCTCCATCCATTACTGGACTTCCACCTAGTGCCTATCAACGGGTAGTCTTCCCGTGACCTTACCAGGTTAACCCTGTGAGAGCACTCATCTTGAGGTGGGCTTCCCACTTAGATGCTTTCAGCGGTTATCCACTCCGCACTTGGCTACCCTGCGTTTACCGTTGGCACGATAACAGGTACACCAGCGGTGCGTCCTTCCCGGTCCTCTCGTACTAAGGAAGGCTCCTCTCAATGCTCTTGCGCCTACACCGGATATGGACCGAACTGTCTCACGACGTTCTGAACCCAGCTCACGTACCGCTTTAATGGGCGAACAGCCCAACCCTTGGGACCTACTACAGCCCCAGGTTGCGATGAGCCGACATCGAGGTGCCAAACCTCCCCGTCGATGTGAACTCTTGGGGGAGATCAGCCTGTTATCCCTAGAGTAACTTTTATCCGTTGAGCGACGGCCCTTCCACGCGGTGCCGTCGGATCACTAAAGCCGTGTTTCCACCCTGCTTGACTTGTAGGTCTCGCAGTCAAGCTCCCTTATGCTTTTGCACTCTTCGGCTGATTTCCAACCAGCCTGAGGGAACCTTTGCGCGCCTCCGTTACTTTTTAGGAGGCGACCGCCCCAGTCAAACTACCCACCTGAAACTGTCCTTTTCCCGGATAACGGGTTAAAGTTAGAATTCTAGCCTCCCTAGAGTGGTATCTCACTGTTAGCTCCATTTTCCCCACGAGGAAAATCTCTACGCTTCCCACCTATACTGCGCAAGGGAAGCCCGAACACAATTCCAAGCTATAGTAAAGCTTCATAGGGTCTTTCTGTCCAAGTGCAGGTAGTCCGTATCTTCACAGACAATCCTATTTCGCCGAGCCTCTCTCCGAGACAGTGCCCAAATCGTTACGCCTTTCGTGCGGGTCGGAACTTACCCGACAAGGAATTTCGCTACCTTAGGACCGTTATAGTTACGGCCGCCGTTCACCGGGGCTTCGGTCGCTAGCTTCGTCGAAACTAACCAACTTCCTTAACCTTCCGGCACTGGGCAGGCGTCAGCCCCCATACTGCGTCTTGCGACTTAGCGGAGACCTGTGTTTTTGGTAAACAGTCGCTTGGGCCTATTCACTGCGACCTGCTGTTAAACAGGCACCCCTTCTCCCGAAGTTACGGGGTCATTTTGCCGAGTTCCTTAGAGAGAGTTATCTCGCGCCCCTTAGTATTCTCTACCTTCCTACCTGTGTCGGTTTCGGGTACAGGTGATTAAAAATTAACGTGGTCCGGGCTTTTCTAGGAAGTATGATTCGTATTACTCCAGAGCCGTAGCTCCTTGGACTCGGCACTCAGCTCAGAACGTTTTCTCCGTTCCTCATAACCTCGTAGCCTTACACCGGTAACCATCATCCGGCTAATACTAAACCTTCTCCGTCCCCCGCCACAATCTTTAATCAGTACGGGAATATTGACCCGTTGTCCATCGACTACGCTTTTCAGCCTCGCCTTAGGCCCTGACTAACCCTCCGCGGACGAGCCTTCCGGAGGAACCCTTAGGATTTCGGGGCATATGATTCTCACATATGTTTTCGCTACTCAAGCCGACATTCTCACTTCTATACTGTCCACACCTGCTTGCCGCTAGTGCTTCACCCTATATAGAACGCTCCCCTACCACTACATAAGTAGTCCACAGCTTCGGTAGAATGCTTAGCCCCGTTCATTTTCGGCGCAGGAGCGCTTGACCAGTGAGCTATTACGCACTCTTTCAAGGATTGCTGCTTCTAAGCAAACCTCCTGGTTGTCAAAGCACCCCCACCTCCTTTATCACTTAGCATTCATTTTGGGACCTTAGCTGGTGGTCTGGGCTGTTTCCCTTTCGACGATGAAGCTTATCCCCCACCGTCTGACTGGCTGATGCTTATAGAGTATTCTGAGTTTACGTCACTTTGGTACCGCTCTCGCAGCCCGCAGCGAAGTAGTGCTTTACCCCTCTATAAGGTACACAACCGCTGTGCCTAAACACATTTCGGGGAGAACCAGCTAGCTCCGGGTTCGATTGGCATTTCACCCCTAACCACAGCTCATCCGCTAATTTTTCAACATTAGTCGGTTCGGACCTCCACAAGGTATTACCCCAGCTTTATCCTGGCCATGGTTAGATCACCCGGGTTCGGGTCTACAAACTGTGACTAACGCCCTATTCAGACTCGTTTTCACTTTGGCTTCGTGGTAATTCCACTTAACCTGCCACAGCCTGTAAGTCGCCGGCTCATTCTTCAACAGGCACACGGTCAGACGTTCAATCGTCCTCCCATTGCTTGTAGGCTAACGGTTTCATGTTCTATTTCACTCCCCTCCCGGGGTTCTTTTCACCTTTCCCTCGCGGTACTGTTTCGCTATCGGTCACACAGGAGTATTTAGCCTTACGAGGTGGTCCTCGCTGATTCACACGGAATTCCACGAGCTCCGTGCTACTCGGGATACAGTTAGGCTGGTCAAGTTTTCGATTACAGGACTTTCACCCTCTATGGTGCAGTATTCAGCTGCTTCATCTAACTATTACAGTCCACGTTACTGTCCCACAACCCCATCAACCGTAGTCGATGGTTTAGGCTGGTCCCTTTTCGCTCGCCGCTACTGGGGGAATCGCTTTTGCTTTCTCTTCCTCGGGTTACTAAGATGTTTCAGTTCGCCCGGTTTGCTCGTATCATCCTATATATTCAGATGACCGTATCAGGGTTGCCCCATTCGGAGATCTCCGGCTCAATGCTTGCTTCCAGCTCCCCGGAGTGTATCGTCGGTAACCACGTCCTTCTTCGCCTCTGTGTGCCTAGGTATCCACCGTTAGCCCTTTATAACTTGACCTTTTTGGTCTAATAAAAATTAAAGCTTTAATGTTGACTTGTTTTATCTGCAGTTTTCAAGGTACTTACTGGACAATAACTATCCAGCATCCTGTCTTCAATAGACCCGGTGCTGAAGTATTCATGTCTCAAAAATATGGGTTAGATGGGCCATCCTGGACTTGAACCAGGGACCTCACCCTTATCAGGGGTGCGCTCTAACCACCTGAGCTAATAGCCCTCTTCCCGGAACCCATTTATAGTTTAAAAGCTGATTACATATCCCTTGACGACCTTAGGATTGATGAAAGATAAAGCTATCTTTTGCTTTAGGTCTTTCATTGGTCTCCCTATAAGGAGGTGATCCAGCCACACCTTCCGGTACGGCTACCTTGTTACGACTTCACCCCAGTCACTAGCCCTGCCTTAGGAATCCCCCTCCTCGAAAGGTTAGGGTAACTACTTCGGGCGTGACCAGCTTCCATGGTGTGACGGGCGGTGTGTACAAGGCCCGGGAACGAATTCACCGCAGTATGCTGACCTGCGATTACTAGCGATTCCTCCTTCATGCAGGCGAGTTGCAGCCTGCAATCTGAACTGAGGCTGGGTTTGATGAGATTCGCTATTCCTTGCGGAGTCGCTGCCCTTTGTCCCAACCATTGTAGTACGTGTGTAGCCCAGGGCGTAAGGGGCATGCTGACTTGACGTCGTCCTCACCTTCCTCCGGTTTGTCACCGGCAGTCTTTCTAGAGTGCCCATCTTAATGCTGGCAACTAAAAATAAGGGTTGCGCTCGTTGCGGGACTTAACCCAACATCTCACGACACGAGCTGACGACAGCCATGCACCACCTGTGTTCGCGCTCCCGAAGGCACTCTCAGCTTTCACCGAGATTCGCGACATGTCAAGCCCTGGTAAGGTTCTTCGCGTTGCATCGAATTAAACCACATACTCCACCGCTTGTGCGGGCCCCCGTCAATTCCTTTGAGTTTCACACTTGCGTGCGTACTCCCCAGGCGGGAAACTTAACGCGTTAGCTACGGCACGGCTCGGGTCGATACAAGCCACACCTAGTTTCCATCGTTTACAGCTAGGACTACAGGGGTATCTAATCCCTTTCGCTCCCCTAGCTTTCGTCCCTGAGTGTCAGTTACGGTCCAGTAGCACGCCTTCGCCACCGATGTTCTTCCCAATATCTACGCATTTCACCGCTACACTGGGAATTCCTGCTACCCCTACCGAACTCTAGTTTCCAAGTTTCCACCGCCGTTCCGGAGTTGAGCTCCAGTCTTTAACAGCAGACTTTGGAAACCACCTGCGGACGCTTTACGCCCAATGATTCCGGATAACGCTTGCATCCTCCGTATTACCGCGGCTGCTGGCACGGAGTTAGCCGATACTTATTCCTCAGGTACCGTCAGATCTTCTTCCCTGAGAAAAGAGGTTTACAACCCAAAGGCATTCCTCCCTCACGCGGTATTGCTCCGTCAGGCTTTCGCCCATTGCGGAAAATTCCCCACTGCTGCCTCCCGTAGGAGTCTGGGCCGTGTCTCAGTCCCAGTGTGGCTGCTCATCCTCTCAGACCAGCTACTGATCGAAGCCTTGGTGAGCTCTTACCCCACCAACTAGCTAATCAGACGCGAGCTCCTCTCCAGGCAATAAATTTTTCACCTTACGGCATATTGGGTGTTAGCGGTCGTTTCCAACCGTTATCCCCATCCTAGAGGCAGATTCTCACGCGTTACTCACCCGTCCGCCACTATGTCCGAAGACATCGTTCGACTTGCATGTGTTAGGCATACCGCCAGCGTTCATCCTGAGCCAGGATCAAACTCTCCATAGTGTTTGATTTGACTCGTTACTATCTTTCTTTATTCAAAAAAGATAAGTTATGAGTTTTTACCTATACTTATCTAGACAACTAGATGTCATAAAGGTATAATTTGTTTTAATAACAAGGGCTGTTTTTTTCAGCTTTTAAACTATAAAAATTTCTTGGTTCGGAGCGCGTTCGGCGTTTCCGCTTTCAAACCGCGCATTTACAAATATAACTAATCTAGCTTCCAATGTCAACCCCCTTTTTCATTTTTTTAATAAATACGTATAATTTTCGCAAATTACTTACCCGAATATTCCCTTGATTTCCGCCTTTACTCCCTATTTTACTCATCCAATATCGTCAATATTATTAACTTAATATTTTCTTTCCAAGGTTAAATATGTTAGGTACAACAAATACTGTCCATAAATCTATCCACACATACCGTATTTTGATTGTCGTGAATGAACCAGCTATTTATCAAGAAGTAAAATAACTATATTTAGTAGTCATACCAGCATATTTAAATACTATAAACAGATCTTTCAAAAATTAATTATGGTTTTTAAACAATGCAATGAACAGGATATCTAGCTGGTATTCTAATTAGATAAATAATTTATATTGAAAAATAAGTAAATTCACGATTATTTTATTAGAATATAACAATTGATTTGTAACCTTTAAAAGGCTTACAAGAAAGGAAGGTTTAAGAAAATAATGTTTGGGAAATTTAACAATTCCAGGACTATTTAAAAAATCATGTTTATAATCGGTACAGGATTTTTGTTATCCAAACATACTTCTTAATTAACGTTTACATTTAATTATTATTTTATTGAAATGCCTCGAATACTTGTAATTGAAGACGACGATGCCATCAGAGATCTGATCTCTACTAATTTAGAAATGGCAGGTTATGATATTAACCAAGCTCCGGATGGAATCAAGGGACAAGCTTTAGCTGTCCAATTACAACCAGATTTAATAATGTTAGATTTAATGCTACCAAAAGTAGATGGATTTACAGTTTGTCAAAGGTTACGGAGAGATGAACGCACTGCTGATATTCCTGTTTTAATGCTGTCAGCCTTAGGACAAACTAAAGATAAAGTAGAAGGTTTTAATGCTGGAGCCGATGATTATTTGACCAAACCTTTTGAACTAGCAGAAATGCTGGCAAGAGTTAGAGCACTTTTACGTAGAACGGATCGAATCCCTCAAGCAGCTAAACATTCTGAAATTTTAAATTATGGACCATTAACGCTTATTCCCGAAAGATTTGAAGCAATTTGGTTTGAGCAAACTGTTAAGCTAACTCATTTAGAATTTGAATTATTACATTGCTTATTGCAAAGGCATGGGCAAACTGTTTCTCCAAGTGAAATACTAAAAGAAGTATGGGGATATGATCCCGATGACGATATTGAAACTATACGTGTTCATATTCGGCATCTAAGAACAAAACTAGAGCCAGATCCAAGACATCCTTGTTATATTAAAACAGTTTATGGAGCCGGTTATTGTCTTGAGCTACCTAGTTCTAAACAGTTACCTGCATCAGATGATTTAGCTGTAGTTTAAATTTTATTTGTTTAAGTATAATGGGGATGATTTAGTAAAATTATTTGAATATCCTAAATGTATGGTTATAAAAAAATAATAAACTAGTATAGTGATCTTAATTGGTAGATTTTTAGAAGTAATCTTTTCCCTTTATGTTACCCCCTATTCAACTTCTTCCCCCTGAAATTGTAAGCATAATAGCAGCAGGAGAAATTATAGATTCTCTAGCATCTGTAGTCCGGGAGCTAGTGGATAACTGTATTGATGCAAAATCAACTCGTATAGAAATTTCTTTAAATACTGAGTCTTGGCAAATTAGCGTTACTGATAATGGTGTGGGGATGTCTTTACAAGACTTGCGTAATTGTGCGAGAGCTCATCATACTAATAAAATTCATAAGCTAGATGACCTTTGCCATATTCGCAGTTTAGGTTTTCGAGGAGAAGCTTTATTCAGTATTGCCAATGTAGGTCAATTGACTATCAAAAGTCGTCACGATATAGAAGATAGTAAAGGATGGTGTATTTCATATAATTTACAAGGACAACCTGTTCACGAAAAAGTTGTTGCTATTGCTCCAGGTACTATTATCACTATTTCTGATATCTTTGGTAATATGCCAGTCCGGCGAAAAGGCTTACCTAGTTTTAAAAAACAGTTAAAAGCAATACGAAATGTTATCGAAAATGCATCTATATGCCATCCAAATATTACGTGGAATATAAAATTAAATGGTAAATCTTGGATTAATATTAGTCCAGGGAAAAATTCACAGCAAATAATACCTCAATTACTAAATCAAATTAATTATAATGACTTAAAATTTACTTCCAGTGAGGTAAAAAATCCATCATATAAAAGTAGTAGTATTAATATTGTTCTAGGATTACCTGATAGGTGTCATCGTAGTTGTTCTGACTGGGTAAAGATAGCCATTAACGGGCGAGTCGTCAGATTACCTCAATTAGAGCAAGCAATAATTCGTTCTTTTGGCAGATGTTTACCGAAAGGACGTTCTCCAATTTGTTTTTTAGAATTATATGTACCATTTGAAGAAGTAGACTGGAATCGACATCCAATAAAATCTGAAGTTTATTTACATTTTATAGAATTTTGGGAAGAGCAAATATCTAACATAGTCCAAGATAATCTTAGATTATCTTCATCGTCCTCTATTGTTTTAGGGGATAGTGAAAGATTACATAAATTGCTCAAATCTTCGATAGAAAAAAATGACTACAGTTATAGTGATAACCTCAATAGTATTAATAAATTAGATTTATTACCATTAAAAGCAGTTGGACAAGTTAATAAAACATACATTGTCGCAGAACATCCTAATGGTCTATGGCTAGTGGAACAGCATATTGCTCATGAAAGGATCTTATACGAAAAATTACAAGATGAATGGAAATTGACAACAATTGATAGTCCTATAGTAGTTAAGTTATTAGATCATCAAGTTAAGCAATTACAAAGTATTGGATTAGAACTTGAAATTTTTGGAGAACAGATGTGGACAATTAGAACAATTCCACAATTACTAGTGGGAGAAAAAAATTATTTAGATATTTTGTTAGAACTGAGTCTAGAAAAAAATCTAGAGTCAGCACAAGTTGCAACTGCTTGTAAGAGTGCTATTCGTAATGGAGTATCTTTAGAATTACAAAAAATGCAGGAAATTTTAGATGGTTGGAAAAATACTCGTAATCCAAGAACTTGCCCACATGGAAGACCTATTTATCTACCTCTAGATGAATCGGTACTATCATATTTTTTTCGTCGTCATTGGGTCATTGGTAAAAGTCATGGTATATGATGACCTGAAAAGCATTTGCTTATACATTTAAAACTAATCTTTTTCATATACAAACTACATTAATGTATAAAAATATTTAACAAATAATGTAATAATACTTTTTACAAACCTAATAAGCAACATAACTTATATATTATTCTAGCTCCGACATTTCCGTCCCATTCACCATTACCCACTTCAGAAACATCAAACCCAATTATTTTTCTATTACTATCAATTACTTGTTTTAATAAATAAAATACTGCTTCTAAATTTAATCCACCAGCTACAGGGGTTCCTGTATGAGGACATAATTTAGGATCTAAACCATCTAAATCGAAACTAATATAAACTTGCTCAGGTAAGTTGCTAATAATTTTTTGGCATTGTTCATACCAACTTACGCCCTCATATCGAGACTTTTTTAAATAGGAATCATAATAGGTAATTATTCGGTTATTAGATGATCTAATAATAACTGTTTCTTCTTCGCAAAAATCTCGAATTCCAACTTGAACTAATTTAATAACTTGAGGTATTTTTAGTACATTATTCATAATTGAAGCATGAGAATAATAAAATCCTTGGTAATCTACTCTTAAATCAGCATGTGCATCAATATGAAGAATTCCAAAATCATTATTGTGTCTAGCTAAGGCTTGAATATACCCAAGTGGAACACTATGATCTCCACCAACAATACCAACTTTTTTCCCTACTTGAATAGCAGCACTAGCTTGTTCATCTACCCAATCCACCATTTTCTGGCAAGCAGAATTAACACTTATTAATTCTTGTTGTAGTTGTTCACAACTTTTGATATCTATATTTTTTTCAGTTGCCTCGATTATTTTTAAGGCTTTCTTTCTAAATTTTTGGTTAAGTGTTAATAAAAATTGCGAAATTGATGGCATAAAAATTCCTTGCTTCCAACCATGAGGATTGTCTAAATCATAAAGATCCAGCTGGGGAGAAGCTTCCAGCACCCTTAATGGTCCCAATCCTGTACCAGTTTTATAAGAGACCGTTACCTCCCAGGGGATACCAAAAACAATAATTCCAGAATTTTCATAAAAATAAGGTAATCCGTATAAATTACCATTTTCTATTCCAATACTACTCGGATTAAAATCTAATAGGCTCTTATTTCGATTATTCATTCAGCATATTTTGAACGAAGGTTGGTAAGCAAAAAGCAGAACGATGAATACCAGGATTATAGTATTTCAAGTTATGTTTTTTAGTAAAAATTTCTGCTTGTTCAGAATCAAAGTTTTTTAATGGATGCATACTACCCTTCCTGGCATATCCAAAGCTCCACATCCCAGTCGGATATGTAGGAATAAAACTTAAATAAGAATGAACATTTTCTTTGCCAAAGATATCACTTAAGCAATTATTAATATCAACAAAAACTTTTTGATTAAAACATGGAGATTCTGTATTAGCTGCCATAGCTCCATCAGGTTTTAGACAACGATAAATTTGTCGATAAAATTCATAGCTAAATAATCCTTCAGCAGGTCCAACAGGATCAGATGAATCTACTATAATCAAATCATACTGTTCATTATCTGTATTATGAATAAAAGTAATCCCATCTTCTATATGTAAATCGACTTTTTCATTATTAAGTTGACTAGATAGTGATGGTAAATATTGTTTTGAAGCTCTAATTATAGTTTCATCAATTTCTACTATGGTTATCTTTTGAATGTGAGAATGACGGATTAATTCCCTTACACTACCACCATCTCCGCCTCCAATGACTAATACATTGGAGAATGAGGGGTTAAGTAACATGGGTACATGTACTATCATTTCATGATAGGCATTTTCATCTTTTTCAGTACACATGACCATCTTATCAATGGTTAACATTTTCCCGTATTCGAAAGTATCAAAAATTTCTACTGTTTGATAAGGTGACTTTTCATAAAAAATATGCTCTCCTTTATGGCGTATGGAAAGAGCAACATTTTCATTACGATCAGTCAACCAAACACTTCTACTGATTTTTGGAATAACTAGCTTATTAGTGGTTTCGTCACGAAGTTCTCCTAGATCAATATCTATCCTCTCAAGTAACTCTAATTGTCCACGGTTCAATTCTAATGCAGAACCATAATCAGCTTTAAATAGGATTTTTAATCTATCAAAAGATATCCATGGATTTACAGTATCACCACAAGTAAATAAATCTACTGCTGCATAACGATACTCTGGCCATGTATGAATAGCTAGATGGCTCTCTTGAATAACGACTACTCCAGATACACCAAATGGAGAAAAATGATGAAATGTTGAATTAATAACTGTTGCTCCAGCCTCTTGAGCAGCTACTAACATACTAGATTCAATTACTGAAACATTGTTCAAAATTTCAGATGAGCACCCAAAAAATTCAACTAAGATATGACGTCCTAAAGAGTTCATTGTTAAAGCCTTCTAAACATAATTAATAAAAAGTGTGAGATTATTGTTTCCATAATTACTATATTTATGTGAACAATATAATCATTTAAGAAATTATATGATTATCTCTACATAACAAACATTACAATATAAAGTCTATAATTCATTATTTAAGATAGGTATAATTGTACAAAGCATCTTTATAATACTTTAAAAATAACTGAGACTCTTTAAAAGTTATTTGACGATTTTTAAAAGCATTTTGAGTCTTTTTATGCATACTTTTAATCATATCTCGACTATTATACTCTAAGTATTTTAATACTTCTGCTACTGAATCTCCTTTGATAATAGATTCAATATGATATCCATTTTGATCTAATTTAATGTGTACTGCATTAGTATCTCCAAAAAGGTTATGTAAACTACCTAAAATTTCTTGATATGCTCCAGTTAAAAAAAACCTAAATAATATGGTTCATTTTTATTCCAAGAATGTAGTTCTAAATGAGGTTTAACATTCTGGTATCCAATAAAACGAGAAACTTTTCCATCACTGTCACAAGTTAAATCAGCAAGAGTACCGAGTTCAGTTGGCCTTTCAGTAAGACGATGAATAGGCATTATTGGAAATAACTGATCAATAGACCAATTATCAGGAAGAGATTGAAAAACTGAGAAGTTGCAGTAATAAGTTGACAACAGGAGTTGATGAAGGTTATCTAGCTCATCAACTTCTAAATCTACTTTTTGCAAAATATTTTTTATTTTATGACAACATTTCCAAAATAGTCCCTCTGCCTTACCTCTTTCATACAAGCTTAAATATCCAAAAGAGAAAAGACTTTCTATTTCTTGTTTTAGTTGTAAAACATCGTGATATGCTTCTTGGAAATTAGTTTCATTGATAGAAACATATATTTCTAATATTTCCTGTACCAATGTATGGCAATTCTCAATTTCAATAGTGTCATTAAATTCTTCTATTTTATCTATTCCTAAAACATTAACTATGAGAATGGATTGATGAGAGGCTACAGATCTACCGCTTTCACTGACAATAACGGGAACTTCAATATCATTGTTATTACAGGCTGTCTTAATAGCTGCAACGACATCATTAGCGTAATTTTGCATGCTGTAGTTCTTAGATGCAGGAAAATTAGTATTTGAACCATCATAATCAATCCCTAAGCCTCCACCTACATCAAAGTATTCCATAGGAGCCCCAAGTTGACATAAGTTTACATAAATCTGACTAGCTTCACTCAATGCATCTTTTATAGTTGCAATAGCAGAGATTTGAGAACCTATATGAAAATGAAGTAATTTAAGCTTGGTAAGCATTTCAGACTTACGTAATTGATCAAGTGCACATATGATTTCTGTTACACTAAGTCCAAATTTTGCTCTATCTCCTGCAGAGTCAGCCCAGCGGCTATCCCCCTTAGCACTTAGCTTTGCACGAATTCCTAGGTTTGGTTTAATACCATGTTCTAGAACAACATCAGCTACTAAATATATTTCACTTAATTGTTCAACAACTATTAGAATGTTATAGCCTAAATGGTAGGCTATAACAGCTGTTTCAACATATTTTTTATCTTTATATCCGTTACATATAAGAAGAGAATTAGAATTTTTTAGCTGCGCTAAAGCAATAAGTAATTCTGGCTTTGACCCTACTTCCA
Source organism: Candidatus Atelocyanobacterium thalassa isolate ALOHA (assembly GCF_000025125.1). NCBI lineage: Bacteria > Bacillati > Cyanobacteriota > Cyanophyceae > Chroococcales > Aphanothecaceae > Candidatus Atelocyanobacterium > Candidatus Atelocyanobacterium thalassae. The sequence continues at coordinate 631,226 of NC_013771.1, read as the reverse complement.
GTCCATATTTATGCTTATAACCATAGTTAACAATTGATTCAACTATATGGCGCTGTTGATTGACTTTAATGGGAAAAACACCTTGATATGAACCATCATAACTGTATCTAACCATCGCTTTAGCAAAACAGTTATTAAGCTGTTCAATTCTATCTTCTATTATGTCTGGAAAGTGGACTAACAAAGGTAAGTTCAAATTTCTTTTTTCTAAGTTTTGAACTAATTTAAAGAGATTTAAAGCTTTATCCTTATTATTTTGAGGAGAAACTATTATATGCCCTATATCATTAATATTAAAATAAGGCTTCCCCCATTTTTTTAATCCATATAGCTCTTCACTATCTTGTATAGACCAATTAGATTTCACTTATATTTTCTCTAATAAATAAATTTTTCATAAGGTAATACATGATTTTCCAAGGTCATATATTAATCGATTTAACATTTAAACTAATTAATTTTAGCAACAAAAAACTAATTAGTTTAAATGAATAATATATCTAGTTAGTTGTTTTTCTTCGTAGAGTTTTTAATAATTTTGTAAATTCGATTGGGGGATTAGCAGTTATTTCAATTTTATTTGAACTAACTGGATGTATTAAACTTAATTTATGAGCATGTAATGCTTGACCTGACAAATTAATATTAAATGAATGATTAGAGCTATACAATGGATCTCCTAATATAGGACAACCCAAGAAACTACTGTGAACTCTTATTTGGTGAGTTCTGCCAGTTCCTAGTTTAAAATTAACCATACTATAGTTACCCAATCTCTCCAAAATTTTCCAGTAAGTAACCGCTTTACGTCCGTTCTTTTCAGAAGGCATGACTGCCATCTTTTTTCTATCTATTAGATGACGACCAATAGGCAAATCTATAACCCCTTTATTCACTACATTATCATTATTTTCTCTATTTTTTAAAACACCATGTATGATAGCTAAATACTCTCTTTCGACTACTCTATCTCTAATTTGTTTTTGTAAATGCTGATGTACAAAATCTGTTTTTGCTATGACTATTGTCCCTGTCGTATCTTTGTCTAGACGATGAACTATACCTGGTCTTTGAACTTCTCCAATACCAGATAAATCTCTACAATGATGCAATAAAGCATGGACAAGAGTTCCGTTTTCATGTCCGGGAGACGGATGTACAACCATCCCAGCTACTTTATTAATAATAATTAAATATTTATCTTCATATAAAACATCAAGTGGAATAGCTTCCGGTATTAATTCTAATTTTTTAGGTGATGGCACAAAAACTTCTAAACAATCACCGGCTATCAATTGCTCTTTTTTAGTTTTACATATTTTATTATTTAAAATAATATTTCCTGCTTGAATAAGTTTTTGAATACGAGCACGTGAAATATTTAAAATATGTTTTGATAACCAACGATCAATTCGATCACCTTTATCTTCTACGATTAGTTTTAAATTCATAATTAGCTGATTAAGATCGCTTAATTATTTTTTGTAACAAACTTCAATAACAGTATGTATATTTCCTCTTGGATTAAAATTACCTTTTAAAGTTGCTTCTGAAGGTTCACATGCTTCTACAAAATCATCCAATATTTGATTGATTGATTCCTCGTGAGAAATATATTTATCACGAAAGCCATTTATATAAAGTTTTAACGCTTTAAGCTCTAAGATTTTTTGATTAGGAACATATTTAAATTCAAGAGTCGCAAAATCAGGATGACCTGAGAAAGGACATTTACAGGTAAACTCAGGCAAAGTAATTAGTATGCTATAAGATCTACCTATACGAGGATTAGGGAATGTAATTAGTTCCCCTTCTATAATATTACGTTCCCCGTATTTTAATGTTGAAGAATTAGTATCTGGAATTTCATTCATAAGATAAATTATTTATTAGGATATAAAACAATATTTAAATTAACTAGTTAGGTAAAAAAAGATAAATTTTTTTAAAGAAGACATTCATCTTTTTTTTCTTCTTTTATGTGGTCTACAAATCGTCGAAGAACTCCATTAATAAAACGATAGCCATCATCATCAGAGTAACGTTTTGCAAGTTCAACGGCTTCATTAATAGCGACTTTTTCGGGAATATTAAGAAGTAAAATTTCTGCAACTGCAATACGTAGAATATCTTGATCTATTTTTGCTAATCTTCTTAACTGCCAATCTTTTAAAACTGTTTCTAATTGATTATCAAGTTCTTTTTTCTTTCTACATATAGAATGAATAATTTCAATAGCATATTTTTGTACATCATCTTGACCAGCTAATTGAATTATTTCAGGAAATTCTATTGCCCCTGCTAAGCAGTTAATTGCTCCCTGAGTTAATTCTAAAGCTTCTGCGAGCATTGTTTTAGCACTTTCAAGATTACTAGAACGTGTCTCATATTTAAATAATTGGTTGTGACCTCTTATTATTTCTCCCGAAGCAGTTTCTAACGTATCTTTTACTTCGTTAGTAAGAACACGAATAGCCGCTAAAACAAGATTTTCAATTTGAAGCTGCTCAATTTTTTCTGGAGTCCCTTTAACTTGACTCATGCTTAGTAAGGCTAATTCACGAGCAATTCTACGAGGTTGTTGACGAGAAGTCATAATTAATTATCAACATTTTTTAAAGTGGGTATATCTTCATCGGTAATTAAGAAATCTTCTCTGATTATCGATGTAGAAGTATTAGTATTAGCTAATTCATTATCTTCTTGTGATAATGAATAACTAGAAATATCAGGACTAACAATACCTCCAGAAATTAAAACCTTGAAAGCATCTTCGATAGAAACTGGTAAGTCTATAACATCATCTTCAGCAATGATAGAATACCAGCCAGAGGTAGGATTAGGAGTGGTGGGAATAAATATACTTAACATGGGTTTTTCTAAATAAGCTTGTAAAGGAGGACTTAAAGTTCCAGTTACAAAACCTAAACTCCAAATTCCACGTCGAGGGTACTCTATCATAACAACACGTCTGAATTTACTTTTGGAATCTTTAAAAAGAGTTTCTAGGATCTGCTTTAATGTTTTATACACTGCTCCAGCTAAAGGAATAGATTGCAAAATACGCTCGCCAAAGTCTAGTAACCATTTACCAGCTATATTACGAGCCATTAAACCTATTATTAATATACAAACAATTGGAACAGCAAATCCAACACTCAAATTAAGACAATAACTTAAGATAGGATTCAGTCCATCAAAAGGATTTAATTGTTTGGGAATTTGAGTTAGAAAATTAATAACCCAACTAGCAATATTAATAGTTAGCCAAATAGTAGTTGCTAAAGGAATAACAACTAAGAGACCAGCAATAAAATCATTTTTCAAGTCTTGTTGAAAGTGCTGCAGCACAGATTAACAACTCTCCATTTTAAAAAACTAATAATTAATTAGGCAAAGCCCTTAATAAAAATAGATAATTTTTATTTTATACTATTCTTATTCTACCTTTCTATTTTAGTATTTAGTTTTATTACTTTTTAAACAGCTAATAATACAAACACTGAAAATAAATATTTATAATTTTTATGTATATGAAGTTTTTTATAGATTGATAGTGATTGTTAGCATTTTTTCTCTCATCAACTTAATTAATAAAATAAGATAAGAATATTCTACATCTCGTTATGTATATAAAAATAATGAAAACTATTCAATTATGCTGAAATTCAATAGGATATTAAATTTCAGTATAATTGCTTTTCTAGTCTTTAAAATACATTGTGATTATGAATACTTGTTTTTAGATTTATTATTAGACTTGATTGAATAATTCAAAAAATAGGCAAGAAAATATATTAAGATAAAAATACTGTTTAAACAAAACATTCATACTGAACAATTCTAGTAGCAAAACGATATCGTATAATCTTTAACTAAATAATAGTAAATTAAATATGATTAAGGTAGCTTAAAATCTTTTTCAAGTATTGTCCCTAATTTACACTGCTTCAGCTCAAAAACTTTGATATGAAAAATCAGAAATAAGATTGCTTATAAAAACTCTACTCTATAAAATAAATCTTATATGAAATCTAGTAGCTACTACAACCACCCTAACCTAGTTCATTACTCTTCACAAAACTATGCCTTACACAATTTCTGAAAGTTGTTCTAGCTGTAATAGTTGTCGAGTTGATTGTCCTACTAATGCTATTCAATTCAACAATGGCAAATATTGGATTGACCAAAAACTATGTAATAATTGCCAAGGTTACTATACTGAACCTCAATGTATTGTTCAATGCCCTATTAGTAGCCCGATTCCTATTCATCCGAAAAAAGGTAGATATAAAAATATTACTAGAGACATTACATCTCCTGAATTATTTATTAACAGAAAAAATACTCCTTTTGCTTCTTCTATGATTATTTGGGAAGCTTGCACTGTATTAACTCAAGCTCCAGTTTTAAATTGGGAAAAAGATATACAAGGTAATCTTTATTACAAACGCTTTGTTAAACAAGGAGAAGGAACAATATTATTTCGTTTAAATGATGTCTTAGATTCTCGGCCTTCTGGCCTAGTAAGATATTTAACCGATCCGTCTAAGCTTAATTTTATAGATATTAGGTCTGCTTGCTTGCATCTTTTATTCTCCGCTTATGCAACTACTTTAGAGAGACCCTGGGAACAAAAATTTATAATTAATGACCAACAAATTGAACAGTATTTGGGATTAGATAAACGCAAAGATATTAGCAAGACAACGAAGTTAACTCTAATTAAATTATTATTACAACAAACTTGCCAATTATTAGCAATTATAAACTGGCCACAACAAGGAAAAGTTAAAAGGTTCACAATACCAGAAGGACCTTTATGGCATTTGCTAGATATTCAACACTATTTTCAGGAAGATGATTTTGGCTGTCAGCATTTAATCGGCTTAACATTTACTTTAAGAGCTGGAATATGGTCAAAATATTTTTTAAATAAACAAGGTTACAACAACAGGATTGCATTTTATCAGTATGGTTCTTTACCTCAATTTATATTAAGTACTGTAATGAGTATTTGGCAGCAACACCCTGGGGCAATACGAATACTACTTTGGTTACTTTTTAAAAGTAAAATGGGTAGGAAACAATGTGTAACTGTTCCTACTCTAATGAAGGTTGCTTATGGCCAAGATAGAGTACTTCAAGCAGATATTAAAAGGAATCAAAGAAAAAAAATATTGAAAACTTTTGAAGGTGATTTAGAAGTACTTAATCATTATGGAGTTAAGGCAGTCTTTGACCCTATCTCTTATCCAGAAAACATACAACCTTTGTGGGTTAAGGTATCAAAATTACCAGATGACGCTGAAGAAGCATTAAACTTTTGGATTAATGATGGTTCTCAAGAACATCGTTTAACAGACTCTGGGCCAAGGGGGAAATGGAACTGGCTTATGAAAGCAAGAATTTTAAATTTTGAACTTCCACAGGAGTGGGAAGAAGAATTAATAAAATTTGAACGAAAAAAGCAACAAAAAAACAGTCAAAAAAATCGTGTAAAAAAATCTTCTCAATTATCCGCAGAAAAAATCCAATATGCAAGAAAAAAGAAAGGGCTAAGTCAAAGAGCATTAGCAAAACAAGTAGGGAAAAGCCAGAGTTGGATTAGAGACTTAGAAAAAGGACGTTGTTCTGCTAAAGCTGAAGATCGTGAAAATCTTCAAAGTATTTTAGAACTATAATAGTTCTATTACTGAATCTATTGCTATAAGATAGTAAGGTAAAGTGAAGTATTTAACGCATAAAGCGAAATAGTATTTCTAGTACTTTTCTCTGAATATTATCTTCAAAATATCTAAAAAGTTATTGTATTATAGATATCTAATGATCCATAATAGTATAAATGTTCTAAGATTAGTTAGAGCCCATGGAACTTTTAACTTCTGCCCAGCAAGAATTATATGACTGGTTAGTCCAGTATATTAACGAAAATCAGCATGCTCCCTCTATCCGTCAAATGATGATAGCTATGAATCTTCGATCACCAGCCCCAGTTCAAAGCCGGCTGGAACATCTAAGAAATAAAGGTTACATCGCTTGGACAGAAGGGAAAGCTCGTACTATTAGAATATTAAATTCTGAACCAAAAGGTATTCCTATTATAGGTACAATTGAAATAGGTGGAGTTATAAAATTTTTTGATAGTGTAAAATACCGAGTAGATTTTTGCTACTTATCATATGTTGAAAATGCTTGGGGTTTAGTTGTATCAGACAAAATAACAAGCAATGATTCAATAAAAGCTAATGATATAGCTGTCATGCGTCCTTTTAAAGAAAACGAAATTTTAAAGAAAGAGCAAATCATAGTGGCTAGAATAGAAAAACACAAAATAATTTTGAAACGATACAGTAAATGGGGAGATATGGCTATGCTAAAATCTATAGACTCAGATTATCAGCTTTTAAAGATAGAACCAAATCAGTTACAAATCGAGGGAGTACTGATAGGTATTTGGAAAAAACTTTAATAGGAATTAGATAATTGAATTACCTTTCTAGATAACTTAATTATCTAGAAAGGTAATTCAATATGAACATATTGAGTAGCTTTAATTGCTAACAAAGATTTTTATAAAATTAATATTGAAAAATTCATAAACTAAGAAGGTTATATCAATAATTCTGCAGTCGATCTTTTTTGTACCATTTTTTTTGTGATTATGAATTTTTGTATGTTTCTATGTGATGGTAGCTCATACATTATATCTAGCATTAGCTCTTCAATAATGCCGCGTAATGCCCTTGCTCCTACTTTTCTTCGATAAGCTTCTTCTGCAATTTCTTTAATTGCTTCTTTCGTAAATTCTAATTCAATATCATCCATACTTAATAATTTCTGATATTGCTTAACTAGAGCATTTCTTGGCTTAGTTAAAATAGTAGCAAGAGTCTCTTCAGTCAAAGTATTAAGAGACGCTATGACGGGAAGCCTACCTATAAGCTCTGGTATCATGCCAAATTTTATCAAATCATCTGAATTAACCTTTTGTCTTAGATCTATTGTTCCTTGATCTGAATATGAATCTTTTGAGTAAACAAATCCAACTGATTTTTTATTTATTCTTTTGTCAATAATCCCATCTAAGCTAATAAAAGCACCTCCACAAATAAATAAAATGTCTTTAGTATTAATTTGAATACAATTTTGGTGAGGGTGTTTTCTACCACCATTGGGGGATACATTAGCAATTGTACCTTCTAAAATTTTTAGTAAAGCTTGTTGAACCCCTTCTCCAGAAACATCACGTGTAGTAGAAAAATTTTCATTTTTACATGCAATTTTATCAATTTCATCTATATAGATTATTCCTCTTTGGGCTTTATGTATATCAAGATCTGCAACTTGTAATAACTTAAATAAAATATTTTCTACATCCTCTCCGACATAACCTGCTTCTGTTAAACTAGTTGCATCAGCAATCGCGAAAGGAACTTCTAAAATCTTTGCTAATGTTTGAGCAAGTAGTGTTTTACCTGAACCTGTTGGACCTATCAATAATATGTTAGATTTTTGTAGGTCAACAATATTATCCTCAACTTGTTTATCTTTTTCCTGGAGAAAGTTTAAACGTTTATAGTGATTATATACTGCGACTGAAAGAACTTTCTTTGCTTCATCCTGTCCAACAACGTATTCATCAAGATAATTCTTAACCTCTATAGGTTTTGAAATTTTCTCAAATGATGAACCACTTTTTTCAGAATACCGCTTACTGTAAATTCTTTTATATTGCGACGAAGATGTTGATTCTGCAGTAGATTCGACTGTAGAGTCTTCGTCTAGTAGAATTTCATTACAAAGGTCTACACATTCATTACAAATATAAACTCCTGGTCCTGCGATGAGTTTCCTTACATTTTCCTGAGATTTTCCACAGAATGAACATTTTAAGTGGGAATCATACTTAGACATAAGATGTTGAATTAGTAAGTAATACTATGAAAAAGCAGGTCAAGCATCTAATTTAAGAAATAACTTTATCAATCAAACCATATTCTACTGCTTCTTTCGATGACATAAAAAAGTCTCTCTCAGTATCCGCAGCTATAGTGTCAAAAGGTTTGCCAGTATGTTCAGATAGCATATTATTAAGCCTTTTCTTTATATACAATATCTCTTGAGCTTGAATAGCAATATCAACAGCTTGTCCCTGTGCTCCACCAAGAGGCTGATGTATCATTATACGAGAGCTAGGTAAAGCCATACGCTTACCTTTAGTTCCTCCCGATAATAAGAAAGCTCCCATGCTAGCAGCTAAACCAAAACAAATAGTAACAATATCAGGGCGAATTTGTTTCATAGTGTCGTAGATAGCTAATCCAGCATATACCGAGCCACCTGGAGAATTAATATAAAGTTGAATGTCTTTCTCAGGATCTTCTGAATCTAAGTATAAAAGCTGTGCAACAATAGAGTTGGCCATTTGATCATCTACAGGAGTCCCTAGAAATATAATACGCTCTCGTAATAATCTTGAATAAATATCAAAGGCTCTTTCCCCCATACCAGATTGCTCTACTACCATGGGGACTATATTTTCCATCTTTGCGTAATATTGATGAGATTCTTTACTGAAAATAGTAGGGCTTGATATTTGCGATTGAATCATAGTCTTTAATATTATATTTAACAAGAGATATGTATTTAGAAAATGTGCTATGAAGTTGTTTTTCAACTTAGTCTAGTTTTTACAAATAACTAGTAAGAAGATAATCAATTGGGCCTCATATTATTATATGTCTTATCTTAAGATTTTACAAAAATAAAAAGCAACAAAGTATCTTTCGATTTAATTACAATTACATGTAGTATTGAAAACTCAGAATTAATTTGATCTATAGCAATTACAGTTATGTTCCTACATTTTAATTCTAGAAAGAATACATAGATTTAAGAATATTAACAATCACTTTTGATGGAATATCGTTATAGACTTTGACTTTTCCTATCTTTTGGGGCAGAATAAATCTAATTTTTCCAGACTTGATTTTTTTGTCTAATTTTAAATTTTCTAAAATATTGTCTACCCTTAATGAATTAGGTATTTTTGTTGGTAATGATATTTTTTTAAGTAATTGTTCTTGACGTATTCTTAGATCTTCTCTCCATATCCCTAATAGTGAAGCAATTCTTCCTGCTGCTACCATACCTATAGAGACAGCTTCTCCATGAACTATGTCATGTTTACTTAAACTTTCTATAGAATGACCTATTGTGTGACCATAATTCAGGATTGCTCTTATACCTTTTTCACTTTCGTCCTGATTAACTATGTTAATTTTAGTTAGACAAGATTTGATAATTATTTTTTGAAGTATTTTTAAGTTGATGGTATTTAGGTCATTTAAAGTATCTTCGGACTCTAGATAAATAAATAGTTCCTTATCCCAAATCAAGCTATATTTGACTATTTCTGCCATTCCTGCTTTTAATTCTCTTATTGGTAAAGTTTTTAATACTACAGGATCTATGAATACTAGCCGAGGTGAATAAAAAGAACCAATTAAATTTTTTCCTTGAGAATAGTTAACTCCTGTTTTCCCTCCAATAGATGCATCTACCATGGCTAAAAGTGAAGTTGGAACTTGTATAAGATTAATTCCCCGTAGCCAAGTTGCCGCTACAAAACCTGCTACATCTCCAACTACTCCACCACCCAATGCAAGTAAAGTTGATGAACGCTCTATCCGATGTTTAAGAACGCTATCGTAAATCTTTTTAATATGGTCTAGTGTTTTACTGCATTCTCCTGAAGGAATTAAATAAAAAAAAACTTTAAACTTCTCTCTTGCTAGTGAGGATAAAATAATTTGACCATAGGTTGCAAAAATAAATGGATTAGAAATAATAAGAACTTTATTGTCAATATTTAATAATCTTAGATGTTTTCCTATACTAGTTAAGGAATTAGGAGAAATTACTATATTGTAATTTGAGGTAGATAATTTAGCTGAAATAATAGATGACATAATTATGAGTTATGACTAAATACGTATAAGTCGATTGAACATTTAAATAAAGTAAATAATCAATTTTTTAGTTTTTAATTTTAGAATATAAAAATTTAAATTCTTAGTACCGTAATGCTTGAATTAAAAGTCTCAGACTACTCTTGATAAAGATTAATTTTTGAGACCATAACATTATTAATTATGAATTATATAATTACTATATTAAAATATTTTCAATTAAATTTTATTTATAAAAATTCATTAAAACAAAAGAATGATATTAGAAAGAATACAAAATTAACATTTATTATTTGATGGAAAACTAATATATATCTTATATATATCTTAGTTAAGTTTTTGAAATCATTTCGTAAAAAAAATATATGATTCTTACAAGGACTATTGTTTATTAAAAGTGTTACAATATCCGGATTGAACATCAAAAATATATGTAGAATTTATCTACCATGATCAAGTTTTCAAGACGATTATTCCTAAGTGGATTAACAACACTAGCAGTTATTAGTGCAATGCAAATAACTACTAGTTGCTCAGACAAAGGTAAAATCAGTAACAATCTGAGTGATAAAAGTTTAGGAGAAGTTAATCTATATTCTTCTCGTCACTACAATACTGATACAGAATTGTATGAGGGTTTTACAAAAGAGACAGGGATTCAGGTTAACTTAGTTGAAGGAAGTGCTGATGAACTAATTGAGAGAATTAGAAGTGAAGGAGAAAACACCAAAGCAGATGTTTTCATGACAGTAGATGTTGGAAGATTATGGCGTGCTCAAAAAACAAATATTTTCATGCCTATTAGCTCTCCTATATTAGAAGAAAGAATACCAGCTCCTCTACGTGAAAAAAATGGATATTGGTTTGGGTTTACTAAAAGATCACGTGTAATTGTTTATAATAAAAGTAAAGTTAAACCTGAAGAACTTTCAACATATGAGTCTTTGGCTGATACTAAATGGAAAGATCGAATAATTATTCGACCATCTAGTAATATTTATAACCAATCTCTAGTTGCTTCTCTTATCGAAGCTAATGGAGAAGAGGCTACAGAAAAATGGGTAAGAGGTTTTGTTGCTAACTTTGCTCGTCCTCCCCAAAGTAATGATACTGGGCAAATTAGAGATGTGGCTGCAGGTGTAGGTGATATTACTTTAGCAAATACATACTATATGGCGCGTTTTGCTAAATCTGATGATCCAATAGACAAAGAAGTAATTAAAAAAATCGGAGTATTTTTTCCTAATCAAGAAGGTAGGGGAGCTCATATAAATATTAGCGGAGCTGGAGTTGTAAGAAATTCACCCAATCAGGCTAATGCTATTAAATTTTTAGAATATTTAACTAGTAGTAAAGCTCAAGAATTTTTTGCAAGAGGAAATGACGAATATCCCGTTGTAGAAGGTGCAATTCTTGATCCAGTCTTAAAAAGTTTTGGGACTTTTAAAGCTGATGATACTAACATTGCTTCTTTCGGCGAAAACTTATCTACTGCTGTTAAAGTTATGAATCGTGCAGGATGGAAATAGTTAACTCTATTATTGGTAACTATATCAATAATAGAATTAACCTATCATACATGCATATTCTGAAATCAATTACTGTTAAATTATCTTAAAATTATGATTAACAATAATTTTAATTAAGAAAATATCATTTAAAAAGCTTGTTACAATCATTTTATGAATTATAAAACTTGTCTATACTAGCTATACTTATTCTTAGAAAATAGATACAGTGTTCAGATTAATAGATATTACTTTCTCTAAACAATCAACATGAATAATTAAAGTATGTATTTCTATAGCCTTTAAAGGTTAGTAATTCTCTTACTTTTGACAACAAGTATTCTAAAAATAAATAAGGCGGTATAAACTCGTTTAGTGTATACCGCCTTATTTATTTTTATCCTTAACGATAACTTCTCTTACGTTGTCGTTGTTTAGCAAGAGCTTTACGTTTACGTTTTTCAATTGGAGTCTCAAAATGACGATTTTTTTTCATATCATAGAAAATACCAGCTTTGCTGACTTGCCTTTTAAAGCGACGTAAAGCTGATTCAATACCCTCATTCTCTCCGCGAATAATTTGGGTCATTTAGTTCTTACCTCCTGAAATTGTCTATGTACTAATAAAATTAAGTCGAGAATGTTCTAACTATTAATTTTTACTAATAAACAAATTTTATTAATATATAACTCCAGCTTCGAACCATTCTATTAAAATTTTTTTAATATTTATTATGCTTTTGATTTTTAGAATCAATAACTAATAACGGCGATTATTAAAAGATTTTTTATTTTTTCCTGGTCTAGCTTTACTTAATTTTAGTAATCGACCCATTAATTTAGAATCATTAAGTGCATCAATAGCAACATCTTCTTATCTTCTGATTACATTTTGACAAAATTAAATCTAATAAGTCTTCTAGTTTCCTTACTTACAAGGTATCTGAATTCTTTTAAAAGTAAATGTTTTGTAAAAAATTGTTTCAGGTCATTTTGACTGCTTCATAAGATAGATTGCTAACGTAAATTGATGTAAACGTGTTCTAAAGTTAATGTATAGGATTAAATTAATCTACTGTTTTCGAATGGCTATCGATAAAATAATTCTCGCTTGTTAATATTAACATAGTTTCCAACTTTGTTGTTGAGAATATGACACTACACTGAAATTAAATAATATAATTAAAACTCTAATATTAATCATTAAACATAAGATATTATGCTTTAACAAGAATAATGTCTTATATATTGCTACTTTTAGGAGCTAATTTTACATTTTTAGCCAATCCTAAAAACCTAAGAAATTTAATAGTTATCCAAGTAATATCAATTTCCCACCAAGTTATTCCATGACGAGCAGAATATTGATAGGCATGATGGTTATTATGCCACCCCTCTCCAAAAGTCAATAATGCTACCCACCAGCAGTTACGAGAATTGTCATTAGACTTATAGCTTTGATATCCAAATTTATGAGTAGCACTATTAACAAACCAAGTAAAATGGAGAACAACTACTAAACGAACAAATATACCCCATACTACAAAAGCTTTTCCTCCTAAGAAGTAAAGAAATACTCCAAGAAAAAGTTGAATTGGAATCATGAAAATTTGACAAAACTTATAAAAATGATCTTCACTAATATCTTGAGTGTAAAGAGAAATATATTTATCTGCAGGAATTTTATGTATTATCCATCCCATGTGACTCCACCAGAATCCGCGTTTGGAATCATGAGGATCTGACTTCGTATCAGAAAATTTGTGGTGAATACGATGCAAACCAACCCACTGAATAACTCCGCCTTGACAAGCTAATGTTCCACAAAAAACTAATAAATATTCTAGCCATTTAGGAGTTTGAAAACTACGATGAGAAACTAATCTATGAAAACCTAACGTGATTCCCAAAGCTCCTGTGACCCAATAAAAAAAAATAGCTATACCAACAGCTCCCCAACTAAAGTTGCTTGGTGATAAAGCAAATAATGCGAAGGAATGAATTAAAATCATATAAACAATAATTGTCCAGTCACGGGGAAGTTTTTTCGATGTGGTAACAATCATGTAAAAACCTCAATATTTAATGTTATTAACAATACTTGGCAATTTTATTAACCTAGTTTGGCAAGCTTTTAAAGAATAAATATTATACTTACATATAAAGCACTATATTGAAATTAGATATTAAAAAAAATATTTGTCGTTTCACCTGAGTTAAGATCAATTTACTTGATTATTTTTAGAATATTTAAACATCACTAATATTTTGTTTGGAGTTACAATTTGAACATTTCAACACTTATACAAGAAGCAGAAAGTATTCTATCACCGATTTTTTTTGATATTGATCAGAGAGTTAAGCAAAATCTCAAAAAAACTTTAAATTCTTTTCATTATTATCATTTAGGAACTCATCATTTTTCAAGTGTTACAGGATATGGACATAATGACTCTGGAAGAGAAGTATTAGATAAAGTTGTTGCTAAAATACTTGGTGCCGAATCAGCTATTGTTCGTATACAATTCGTATCAGGAACACATGCGATTGCTTCCGCATTATTTGGAGTTCTGCGCCCAGGAGATGAGATGGTGTCAGTTACGGGTAAGCCATATGACACATTAGAAGAAGTTATTGGATTAAGAGGAAATCACCAAGGTTCTTTAAAAGATTTTCATATCAAATATCGTCAACTAGAGCTAACTAATAAAGGAACGATTGATTGGAATAATTTGAAAATGGCAATTAATTTGTCTACTAAATTAGTTTTTATTCAACGCTCTTGCGGATATTCTTGGCGACCAAGCTTATCTATTTCAGATATTAAAAAAATTGTACAAATTGTTAAAAAACAAAATCCACATGTAATATGTTTTGTAGATAATTGTTACGGTGAATTCGCAGAAGAATTAGAGCCAACTGAAGTTGGTATTGATCTGATGGCTGGTTCTCTAATTAAGAATCTAGGAGGAACTATCGTTAATAGTGGAGGCTATGTTGCAGGCAATAAAAAACTTGTAGAGATGGCCGCTTGTCGATTAACTTCTCCAGGTATTGGAAGTATGGGAGGGGCCACACTAAACCAGAATAGATTATTATTTCAAGGCTTATTTTTAGCTCCACAAATGGTTGGAGAATCAATCAAAGGGAGTCATTTATTAGCTTATATTTTTGATAAGCTTGGTTACGAAGTAAATCCTTTACCTATGTCTACTCGAAGGGATACTATACAAGCTATTAAACTAGGATCTGTCGAAAAATTAATAACTTTTTGTCGCACAATGCAATCTTATTCCCCAGTAGGTTCTTATTTAGATCCAATTCCTTCTCAAATGTCGGGTTATGAAGATCAACTAATAATGGCTGGAGGGACTTTTATAGATGGCAGCACTTCCGAGTTATCAGCTGATGGTCCTCTAAGAGAGCCGTATATTGTTTTTTGTCAGGGGGGTACTCATTGGACACATATTTCTTTAATTTTAGAAAAGATAATTAAAGAAATAGAACTATGTTCATAAATAATTATTGTTGTCTAAACAAATAAATATTCGTAATACTTACTTTAAGAAGACTAGTAGTCTATAGTTTTGTAGTCTTGCTACATTGATGACAAAGTTTTTTCTAAATCATGGAATTCTGCCAAACTTTTTTCAGCTGCTTCCTCGTCTAAAATAGTTAAAGCAAAACCTACATGAACAATAACGTAATCTCCTATATTAGCTTGAGGAACATAAGCTAAGCTAACTTCTTTAATAACTCCATTAAAGCTAACTTTCCCTTTCTTCAATAAAGGTTTTTCACCACTAATACTAATTATTTTTCCAGGTACTGCTAAACACATAAAAATTTATAATAAATAATATTGAGTTTATAAAACTCAAGGATTGTCTTTCGTTCATGTACAAAAAATATACGAAAGCTCATAATTATTCAAAGTCTCTCATATTTAGATAGAGAGACTTTGAGGAAAGAACAGTTAATTATTTAGGCTTCAGATTCAACATGCATAAATAATAAGCCCATAACTGTAAATGCTAAAACAGCCATTAAAGGAACAAATATCACGGGTAAGTAAGGAAGTGCATATGTACCTAGCATTCTTTTATACTCCTATTTTTTTAGAGTGCCATATCATGAATCTTATCTGTCAGGTTTCCTTTAATTGGTCAATTATAAAGATTCTTAACATTCTATATTAAAAGAAGTTAAAAATGGGGGTACAGTAAAATATACTGCAGACAAGTTGGACAACTTATACTAAGTGATTAATATGACAACAAAAGTAATTCAACATTGTGAAGATGCTAATTTAGCCACTCCTTTTAATTCATCAGGATTTACTCTCGCTTTTATTAGAAATTTACCTGCTTACCGTAAAGGATTATCTGCAAACCGTCGTGGTTTAGAAGTTGGTATGGCTCATGGTTATTTTCTTTATGGACCATTCGCTATTTTAAATCCATTACGTAATACAGAACAGGCTGCTGTAACAGGAGTTATAGCTACTATTGGTTTAATTTCTATTTTGACCATTGCCTTATCTATGTACGCCGAAAGAAGCTCCAAAAAACCTTTGGCTACCATAACAGCTCCAGAAGCTCCTGAAAATTTGGGCACTTCTGAAGGCTGGAGCGAGTTTGCTAATGGTTTCTTTATGGGTGGTTGTGGAGGAGGATTTTTTGCTTATCTTCTTTGCCAAACGCCTCATGTAGAACTTTTACAAGAAGTTGTAAAAGGTGTTTGGTCTGTACATTAAGAATAATTTAGGCTTTCTATAGTCCTATCCAAGCTTTACACTGATTGAATAATTAGTGTAAAGCTTATTTTTTTCAAAAAGAAAGATCTACATTACTTATATTAAAATTTAGGCGAAATTATTTTGATTAATATATAAAGTAAATTTCACTCATCATGATTTATATTAATTTAGATAGTAAAATAAATGTATGGTAATTAAAAAAATATTTATTATTTTATTTTCTTGTAAAACTTACTAACTATTCGCAAGAATATACTAAAACTTTTTGTAGGATCTACTGTAAACAAAGACAGTTAAATCATGTGAAACATCTAATTTAATTAGATGTCTTAAACAAGATAATTAAAACCATAAATGATTTTTTTAAGATAAATCTATTAAGTGAATAAAAATATACGATCACATTAGTTATTTTTTATGACTTCTATTCCAAGCTCTGGAACTAATATACCCTAAAAGAATTGTTGCACCTAAAGTAAAGCCCCAACCACTAGGAATATTAGATAATCCCAGTGCAATACTTCCTACCCATAAAGTTAAAGTATAAATAAATAATACAGTTAAACGATGTGATATACCTGCTTGAATTAAGCGATGGTGTAAATGACGTTTATCTGCTATGAAAGGCGACTTTCTTTGGCTAATACGAGAAATAATAACAACTGACATGTCCAAGATTGGGACAGCCAAAACGACGAAAGGTAATAGTACTGCTGTAAATGCTACAGTAGCCATTGTTGCTATTTTAACTAATCCAATAGCTCCTACTCCTGCTAAGGTAAATCCCATAAAGTATGCCCCACCATCCCCCATAAAAATAATTGCAGGATTAAAGTTATATCGTAAAAATCCTAATGCAGAGCCAGCTAAGGCTGCAGATATCAAAGCTGCAGAAGGTTGCTCCATGAAAAGAGTAAGAACCATCATAACGACAGCAGAGATACCACAAACTCCGGCAGCCAATCCATCTAATCCATCAATCCAGTTGATAGCATTAGCCATTCCTACTAGCCAAATCACGGTAACAGGAAGACTTAACCAACCAATATGTACTAAACTTAAATTTCCAAAAGGAACTGATAAAAAGTCAACACGAACGCCAACACCCCAAGCTATACTCGCAACAATAACTTGTAAGATTAGACGATATAAAGGACTTAAATCATAAAGATCATCAATTAATCCAATGAAAAAAAATGTAACTCCTCCAATGATGACCCCCCAAATTTCCCATTCTTTCTGAGTAGGTAACCATCCAAACCCTCCAAGAATCCAAACAAAAAGTAAGGCAGTAATAGTTCCAGCAAAAACAGAAATACCCCCTAGCCTTACCATTGGACGCTGATGCATTTTACGGTTATTAGCGTCGTTTTGAGGGTTGTCGACTAATCCTTTCTTTTGTCCAACTTTGTTGATAATAGGCGTTATCCACCAAACCATTATAAGCGCGATAGAAAAAGCGATTAAATTATACAGTTCCATTTGCATTAGCATGGGTTTGGTTTTTTATTAGGTATATGTATAATATTTACCTTAAATTACTCTATTGTAACTAAATCTGTAAACTGCAATCTTAATTTTAACTAAGTTAATAATAATTTTGTGACATTTCTGTCTTCGAACATATAATTTTAAATACACAGTGTTTCTAAATATCAAAATACTAATATGTGTACGTTAAGATAGGAGGTTGTCTTAAATATTAATAAAAAAGTTATTAAATAGTCTTTCTATGACCATAAAAATTTATAGTGTTTTTTATACATTTGATATTCATAATACTCGACTAGTTTCATCTAGGATAATATTATGTTTTCATAATTCATAATATATTTTTATCGTGATCAAGAAAGTCTGTGTTTTGGGTTTAGATGTTGGTAAAAAAAGGATTGGCGTTGCAGGATGTGATGGAACTGGTTTAATAGCTACAGAATTAATAACTATTCATCGTCAATCATTTACATCTGATATTGAAAAATTGAAAAAATTGATAGAGACAAGAGAAGCAACAAAGTTAGTTGTTGGACTACCTATTTTAATGGATGGAAGTTTGGGATCTCAAGCTAAGCAGATACAAAAGTTTGGTAATCGTATTTCTACAATTTTAAATCTACCTATAGAATATATTGATGAGAGATTCACTTCATTAGAAGCTGTATCAGAATTAAAAGCACAAAGAAAGTACTCTAGTTATGAGAAGGGATTAGTTGATTGCTATGCTGCTAAAATAATTCTACAGCGGTGGTTAGATCAAAGACATATTGCTTCTTAAAATGTTGTAGACAGTTGACATCTTTATAAATTTATACTATATTGATAGCTGCAGCTTAAGATGCGGGTATAGCTCAGTGGTAGAGCGTCACCTTGCCAAGGTGAATGTCGCGCGTTCGAATCGCGTTACCCGCTTATTCAAATAAATTGTCTATTGAGATCAATTTTTGTCTTGTTCAATTAAATAACTCATTCTAGTGTTACAAAGAAATATAACCTATGCGTTAAAAACCAATTATTCTATTTGCATGACAACTAAAGTCATATCATCATTATCATCATTTTCTGAACCAACAAAATTTTCAATTTGATTAAATACATAATCAAGAATTTCTTGAGAATTTTTATATTTTTGACATCCTTCCTCAAATACTTTGATAAGGTTTTTCTCATCAAAGCGAAGACCTTTTTTATTGACAGCATCTGTAAAACCATCAGTATAGTAGAGAACTACATCTCCAGAAGAAAGTTGTACTTGACCATCTTCATACTGAGAATCAGGATCTAGTCCAATTAGCATACCTTCTGTATCTAATTTTTGAATATTATGCGCTGCCCCTTTCCAAAGTAAAGGAGGATTGTGAGCAGCGTTACTATAAGATAAACAACCGTTTTGAGGATTGTATTCAGAGTAAAATAGTGTTACAAAACGATGAGAGTTATCTAGATCAACATACATAAAATGATTAAGATGTTGAAGTATTTGTGCAGGAGAATGACGATGTAAGACTTCTGCTCTAAGCATACCTCTGGTCATTGTCATAATTAAACCTGCAGGCACTCCTTTCCCCATGACATCCCCTATGACAATACTCCAAGGTACGCAAGTAAATCTATCATCTTGTTTAAAATCTTTATTTTGTAAAAATTGATCATAATTTGTAGGAATAAAATCGTAATAATCTCCTCCTACTCGACTGGCAGTTTGACAACGAGCTGCTAAATTTACGCCCTTTATTTTAGGGCATTGACGAGGCAATAAGCGAAGCTGAATCTCTGATGCAATTTCTAGTTCTCTATCCTGTCTTTCTTTAGAGCGCAACTCTACAGTTAGTTCATTATTTGCGATCGCTACTGATGTTTGATCGGAAACTAACTGTAACAACTTTCGCTTAGTTTGAGTCCATGAGTATTCTGAATCACTACTAAAAATATAAATACGTCCTCTCTCTACATTTTTGACCAAGATAGGGGTACTGTAAAGACAACTCTTTTTACCTAAAACATTAGAAATCTTTTCATCTAAAGATGTTGATAAAATCGAATTTATTTGTTTATTATTTGTTTTGTTAATAACACTAGAGATAGCCTCTCTAATCTCTTGGTTCATTTGATGATCTTGACAATGTAGCTGTTCTAGTGACAAATATCCGCTGTTATTAACTAGTATCAATGCGCTACAGTCAGCATCAGTAACTCTGGCTGCCATCAACGGAGCTAATTCCAAAAATTGATTTAGATTATTAAAGCTTCTTAGAGCAAATCCTAAAGAACTAAGTAAATTTTGAATTTTATTTTGCTCTCGACATAAATTAGCTACAATTTCTTTAAGCGCAAGAACTGGCGTAGACTCTGTAGTAGAAGAGCTACCTGCTAGAATGTTTTTTTTTGAAGATTCGCTGGAGATTGACTTAATAGCCATAGTATCAGCCAATGAGGTTATTAATTACTAAAAATTAAGTTTTTTGATTCTAAGATATTGGAATTCTTAAAAGAATGTACTATTTTAATATGACATATATTAAAGTTAGTTCAATACATAGCAATATTAATTGTCTTAAATATACCAAATAATTTTTAAAAATTGTTTAGTATATTTAACATTGTGCAGAAATAACAATTTACAAAGTCACAATTAAGTAAGCATATTATTAAAACATGCTAAAAATGAGGAAAGTTGCCAATATTGAAAGACAGTTGTTGAATAAAAATATTCATATCTAATAATAAGTTGATTAATATCCTATTTTATAGACTACTACAGTAGTCTATTCGGTTATTATTTATAGATAATAATTACCTATAATTTATTTTTATTACAAGATTTCCATGTTAATAAAGTTGCAAACTATAAAGGATTACTTTTAGGAACGCCAATATCACGGGGAAAACACTTAGGTGTTAAATGTGTTTTTTGTACATAGACAAAATGACGAACACTTTTAGTTAAAGGAGTCTTTGATTCTTTTACTAAAATTAGCTTACCTCCTAGTCTTTTTAAAGCAACTTTTAATAGTTGCTCTTCTTGTATGCTCCAATTTCCACGATATAGTACTCCTATTCCTCCTATATTTAAAAATGGTAAGATATATTCACTACAAGTAGAAGACTCGCCTACTGCACGAATTAGAGCTATGTCATATTTTCCTCTAAACCTTGAATCATGAGCAATCTTTTCTGCCCTACCAGTTAATGCCCAAGAGTTTTCTAGCTCTAATATTTTTAATAAAAAATTAACAACTTCTATTTTCTTTCGCCTAGAATCTAAAAGAGTAAAATCCCATATAGGAAAAACAATATTAATAGGAAGTCCAGGAAAACCACCTCCTGTACCAATATCAATAACTTTCATTTTCCTTGAGTATTGAAAAAATGGTAATCCAACAACTCCTGCAATAGAATCCCAGAGATGTTTCTCCCAAAATTCCTCAGGTTTTACAATACGGGTTAAATTAACTTGATTGTTGATTAATATTATTTCTTGGTATAGTTCTTCCCATTGGTCTAAATGTTTTTCTGTTGGCTTCCAATTTATTTCTTGTTCCCAAATTTTTGCAAATATTGGTAATTGATTTTTCATAATGATTCCTATTATGGAGATTATACTTAAAAAGTAGTAGAGCTAGTCTAGTTACCCTAGAATCATAATTTTAAATATTATAAAGTCATTGAAGATTTATAAAACTCGACTTTGTATATACTCTAATTTATTGAAAAACTATATATGGAAGTTATAAATATTTAAAAATATTTACTGAATTATTTCAAATAGTTTTATCTAAGAGCAATGAATAATTAAAAATAATCTGGTTTTAAGGTTTCTTAGTTTATTTTGTCATTTTGTAAAAGTTTAACTACTTTCTTTCGAATTCTTTGGTGTTTTTCCACTCCTTCATATGCAAAACGATTTAAGTTTTTATGAATAATCTCTTTTTCAATGTATTTTATTCGACTATTCGGGTCAGGATGTGTTGATAACCAAGCAGGTGGACTATTTTTATGTTCGGAGTTCATGGTTACCATTAAATTACGAACTCCATCTGCAGCAAATCCAGTAGCTGCCAATAATCTTGTTCCAAATAAGTCAGCTTGCTCTTCCATGCTACGACTATGAGCTAATACTGTTAGATTACTGGCCAATCCTCCAATATAAGGTATGTAATCTACAACACTGCTGACCAAGGCTCCTCTGGTCATCTGCTGAAATCCATGTGATAGAACAGAATGAGCTAACTCATGAGCTAACAAACCAGCAATTTCAGCTTCTGAAGAAGTTTTGGCAATCGCTCCTAAATTGATAAATACTTTTCCTCCAGGTAAAGCAAAAGCATTGATATTTTTATCCATTACTACAAAAAATTCATATTTAAATTCATCTCTCCCGGCAACTTTTGCAAGCTTATCACCAATTTGATTGATATATAGATTGATTTCTTGATCTTCAACCAAAGTAAAGCGGTTTTTAAATCCTTCCATATAACTTTCACCAATTGTTGATTCTCCTTGCAAAAGAAGATAACTTGTTTGTATGGTAGAAAGAGGTGCAAGAATATTGCCCATCAAAGCTACTCCGATACCATTCATGACAGCATTACCCAGCATGTTCCAAGTCATTTTGTTTTTTAAGTCAGTTTGATAACGAGCTAAATTTTTGTCAGCTGATAATCTAAATTCTTCGTTTAAAAAATGTTCTTGATTAAATATGACAAACTGACGAGCTGTAAGAGATGCAGCTAACCAATCTTTTGATTGTTCATTTGACTTGATTTTAGCTTTAACTAGAGGGGCCTCGTTAGGATATAAATGCATTGCCTTTTTTAATACATCTAAAGCTTCCTCATGTTGATTATTCACATTTAAGAATTCTGCAAATTTAAGATGTCCAGGAATAAATTCAGGATGGTTCTTAGATAATAACTGCAAAGATGCTAAAGGTTTACTCTGATAAATAATATTATCTTCTAAGCTCTCTTTATACAGGCGCCAGTAAACGCTTCCTCCCGGTGATAAATACTCTGATTCATATACTGCTTCAGCAAGATTATCGCGATCTATTTCTTTTTCGTCAGCAAAAGAATCTTTTGCATCCTTATAAAATTTTTCTGCTAATAAAGTCTCACCACATCTATAAAAAAAATCTGCTTTGATTAAAATAGGATAGCGATTTATTTCGTCATTAGAAATAATGATAATTTTTTCTTTATCGCTTGTTGATTCTAATTTATTAATCTTCGATTTTTTTAAATCTAAACTAGAAGAGTCATCTATTAACGACACTACGATATTTTCATCAATATTGACTAAGTTAGTAAGAGGATGCTCTAGCTTAGGGGGTTGATCTGTACAACTTTTATCAACGGTTTGATTATTTTTAGATGTTGCAAGATAGAGTGGATTAGGGATTAAATATTTTTTTTGGTTCTTATTTATAAAAGTTTTTCTTTTACTTAGTGATATTTTCTTAACATCTTTTCTGTGTAAAGTAGAATGATTTTCTATTATAGAGACTCTATCATTATGATATTCTTTGGATAAAACAAGGTTAGGAAAAATCAAACCTATGCCAATAAATAATAAATAACATTGTAATCTCATAAAATAAATCTTTATTATGTAGTTAATAGTTAAATTTAACAAATAACATCTTAAATGATATCTATTGCTGTATGCATGATATGAATTTTTTTGCTGATAGAATTTATTGTGTGTTATAAATCTTAATATCTATACTCTTTTTTTAATCAGGTATCAAGCTTTAAAGAAAAAAGTTATAAACACTATAGAAGTATTGCACTTTAAACTAATTAAAAAGGATAAGGTGTAACTTAAAAATTAATAACAAAATAATAAAAACTTCATTATTAAATTATTATTTTAAAGCAGCAATGTATTGATCTTCCATTAAAAATGCTCCTTGAGTAAATCTAACGCCCCAGTACCCCCCAGGACGAATATCTATAATCACCCCCTGATCTCCAACCTCTAAAATATCAGCAGGTCGTAGCATTGGCATGGGATCAGCAGTTTTAAGGTAAGGAGGACGATGTCTAAGAAAAACTTTGCTACCAATAGTGAGCTTTGGCTTATCCATAAATAAAGTAATATATGTAATTGACTTGTATGATAAATATCATTCTATATTTCTAGCTTTACTTTTACCAACTTTAGTGACTGATATTAGATTAAATTTAAAAGATTAAGACTAGTAAGTTTTCCAGATGTGTTGATGATAGCTTTCTGTATTTGTATAATATTCAGGATCTAAACTATTAGAATATATGTCTTCTTTTTGAACACTAAGGCGAAATTTACACATTTCGCAGTTCATGTTAACTTGATCCTTTTGAATTTCTAATTCCCTTTCTCTCAATATTTTTAGTAGTTGATTATGTATACCAATTTCTGGAAGACAAACAACTTCAACATCACTAGATGATCTTTGTTGTTCGATTGTAATTTGAAAGATTTTTTTAATTAGTGCCCCAGTAAATATAAAATGAGGTAAAACAATAATGCGTTTTGGTTTGTAAGAATATACTTTCTCAAAACCTTCTTGAAGGCGTGGATAAGTAATACCAACAAAGGCTACTTCTAATGCTTGATAACCACTTCCTTCCCATAACATTCGAGCAAATTTATAAGCATCTCCATTAGCATCTGGATCACTAGATCCTCTACCAACAAACAATAGTATTGTTTCAGAACGCTTTATTTTATTAGGATTCGCTTTGTCACTTTCTAAGGTAGCCAACCGATCCACCCATAGTTTTAGAAGATTTGGCGCAATACCAAGATGTCTTCCATAAAAGAAATTCAATTGAGGATATTTTAATTTAGCTCTATCAAGTTCATTTGTAATATCAAATTTATTATGCCGAGCTGCAAACAATAAAATCGGCAAAACCGAAATGTTTGTATAACCCTGTGATATGCATAATTCTATACTTTGACTAATATCTGGCTCTGTTAATTCAAGGAAGCATGGGATTATGGGACGAGAATAGTCTAAAGCTTGATAAACAGAAGCCAATTCAAGAAAGTTTTTTTGACCTTTTGTATCTCTAGTACCATGACCAACCATTAAAAGAGGTCGAGACAAAGGCAAAGGAGAGAAGTTAATAGATTGAAGAAAATCAGAATTATCTAGCCTTACGATAGACATTTATTTTTTATTAACCTTTGAACTGTATAGACATTTATCCGAAAGCGACTAAAATAAAAATTTATCGTAATCATATTTTGCTATTACAATAACGAATTTTGAATTACGGTAAAGTATTTAGACATCATGTACAAAAAATTTCATCCTTTAAAAGGCTTTGCTATCTTACGTATTTAAACAAGATTTTTTTAAAGTATCAATAATATTGTATATGAATTCACCAAAGATTAAAGAATGTTTCTAGAATTTTAATTAATAAATTTTCGTAGCTAATTTTCTACTATAAGGAAATCATTGTTGTCTCCAAATAATATCAGCAATTTTTGCTAGATTTTTCATTTGTGCAACATCATGTATGCGAAGAATATCGACACCATTTACTATTGCACTACAGCAAGCAGCTGCAGTACCAAAAATTCTTTTTTTAGGATTATCTTCTTCAAGAATTTCCCCAATAAACTTCTTCCTAGAGACACCTAATAGTATAGGAGCTTCTAAAGCATGAAAGCTAGATAACTGTTGTAGTAACTCTATATTTTGTTCAGAGCTTTTTGCAAAGCCAATACCTGGATCTATTATCAAATAGTTTTTCTGAATTCCTGCTTTAATAGCTTTTGCAATCCTTTCATTTAACCACTCTATAATGTCTTGAACGAGATTGCTGTAATCTAAATTGGTTTGCATTGTTGTAGGAATACCTCTTGTATGCATAATAACCATAGGTATTTTAAGGTTAGATACAGTACAAAACATTTTGTTGTCAAAGCTTCCTCCTGAGATGTCATTAACAAGATCAGCTCCTGCTTTGACAGCTTCTAATACAACTTTTGAATTAGTTGTATCAATGGAGATAGGTATTGAACTCTCTTTTCTTAATTCTCTAATAATTGGAATCACTCTTAATAGCTCTTCTTGTGTAGTAATAGCAAGAGCTCCTGGGCGAGTTGATTGTCCTCCAATATCAATAATATCAACACCTTCGTCTATCATTCTTTTTGCATGATGTAAAGCTGTTTCTATCTTTAGGAATTCACCACCATCACTAAAACTATCAGGGGTAATATTAAGTATTCCCATTAAGTAAGTACTTTTCCCCCATTCAAAAATACGGTTTCGAATGGTCAAATATTGCATAATCTTAACTTATTAAATACGAAACAGCTTTTCAATAATAATAGTTTTCACTTATTTGTTTTAATAATTTATAATTTCAGAAAAGCTAAGAGGATTTAGACTTGCTCCTCCCACCAGAACTCCATCGATATTAGGTTGAGTCATTATTTCGCTAATATTTTTAGGCGTAACAGAGCCACCATATTGAATGGTAATACCTTTATTTGTTACTTGTTCACGTATGATGCCAATTATGCGATTAGCTTCCAAAACATTACAAGTTTCTCCTGTACCGATAGCCCATATGGGTTCATAGGCAATAACTAAATTTCCTTGATCTACATTAACTAAACTTTGTTCTAACTGTTTAACAATAACTTTTTCTACCTCCCCTGCATCTCTCTGCTTTTTAGTTTCTCCAACACAGAGAATCGGTTTTATTTTATGATACTGAGCTGCTATAACTTTTTCATTAACGATTTTATCTGTTTCTCCAAAATATTGACGACGTTCACTATGACCGACTATTACATAGTTTGCATTTAGATCTACTAACATTGAACCAGAAATCTCGCCTGTAAAAGCTCCCTCATTAGCCCAATGTATATTTTGTGCACCTAAGTGAATATTTCCTCCATGTAAACTTTTCGACAAAAGACTTAACAAAGTAAATGGGACACAAAGAACAATATCTGCTTTCTCTGTTGTGTTTGCTAAATTAAGTTTTAATACTGATAAAAACTCTAGGGCTTCTGCCTGAGTTTTATGCATTTTCCAATTACCTGCAATGATTTTTTTTCTCACAGTTATAATTAACGATAAATAATAATATTGCTTTATAAAATTTAGTTTAATCTGAATAGGGTATATATGACTAGTTATCTTAATAACAAGTATAAACAAAACTCCATATCTTATGGCTGAACAGTTATGTAAGTTACGTACAGAAAGAATAATAATTTTATTTAAGGAAAAGCTTTAATTCATTTTTATTTTCCCCTTAAAATTAGGCTACTTTAGCATTTCTCATAAATACTTAAACATTTTTTATTTATAGGGAAAAGATAAAACTAAGGACCGAAAACGCTTCAATATCAGAATATAAAGTATCTTGATGCAATGAGATATTGGCAAAACTTCATCTAATAAAAGATATTTTTATTTATGAGTAATGATCTTATTAAGATTATTTTTGTATTACAATGTTTTTCTATTAAATGTATTCTTCAAAAGTTTCTTCCTTACTATACACTTAGCAAAGTTTCTTAAAAAGCTATTATAGTAACGGAAGTAGTATTACTGATTATGTCACTAAAATTGTCATAGGAAAATTTACATATCAGAATATTAAAAGATAAATGTACTACGGATAATTTCACTTGAAATGGAACAATCAAATAATCCTAATTTTTTATTAGATGAATATTTACTGAAAGCTGGAATAATTTTTTTACCTATTTCTACAGATTTAGGAGCCATATTTATAACCTTAGTAATATTAAATCTCTGGAAGAAAAAATATAAAAGTATAATTAATGATCCTCTTAATCAGAGTTTTGGTCTGCTTTTTGTCTTGTTGGTTATTGTTTCCATATTAGCAATTTATCCAATTTTAAGTTTTGGAGGATTAGCTAATTTTATTCCCTCTATTCTAATGGTTATGTCTTTTCCATTCTTATTAAATAACTATAATAGATTGTATAAGCTTGCTTGGTGGCTAGTTTTAGTTTCTCTTCCACTCTGCTTTTTTGGTTTCATGCAATTGTTTTATGGCTGGGAAACCCCGCTATTCCTTAATAAAGTAGGTATTCAATTAATCGCATATGGACGTCCTGAAGGAAGAGTATCATCTTTCTTTATGTATGCTAATACTTTAGCTTTTTATTTGGTAACTACTTTCACATTATCATTAGGTTTATGGATTTATCATTATCAAAACAGAAAAAATTTTAACGGCTACCAAAATAGTTTTCAATTGTCAATTCTTTTAATCGCTGTTTTTGCTAATGGTTTGGGATTAATATTAACCCATTCTCGTAGTGCATGGGGTCTTGCTTTATTAAGCTTAATTTCTTTTGTAGCATATTTAGAATTGTACTGGATTCTTATTTGTGTAATACTGCTAATTTTTCTTATTGCATGGGCAGCATGGTTTCCTTTTTATCAGCATATAGTACGTGAAATTATTCCTGATTATTTCTGGGCTAGGTTGACAGACGAATTGTATGATGATCGACATATAACTGCTTTAAGAACAACGCAGTGGAGTGTCGCATGGGAAATGATGCTCAAGCGCCCTTTTTGGGGATGGGGACTTCGTAATTTTACGCCCATATACCAGCAAAAAATGAACGTTTGGATGGGGCATCCTCATAACTTATTCTTAATGCTATTAGCAGAGATCGGAATCCTGGGAACTTCCCTGTTAAGTATTATTGTAGGTACTATTTTAGGAAAAGCAACTATAAGTTTATTTCAAGTAAAGCAAGCTTGTAGTAGCCACAAATCTTTTGAGAAAAGTATTGACAAAAGAAATAAGAAATTACTTTTATTTACTTATGTAAATGCCTTTATTTTATGTACTATTTTCAATTTATTTGATGTGAGCATTTTTGATTTTAAAATTAATGTAATTGGATGGCTTTTATTATCATCAATTATAGGAGTTGTATATCATAATCAAAGTCCTATTAAGCAAGATTATGATGATAATAATTTGTATTAAAATAAAAATTTATCTAAATAAATATATTTGATATCAAATTATAAAATCAATAAAACAAGTAAAACATAAATGTGATTAACTAATATAAGACAATATTTATATTTAAAGAAGGGTAAAGAATGAAAGCATTAATCAGTGGCTACTATGGACAAGGAAATGCTGGAGATGAAGCATTACTAATGTCTTTGTTGCAAATGCTGCCTTCGAAAATTGAGCCAATTGTTATTTCTGCTGATCCCCAAAAAACTCAACAAAAATATAATGTTAAAACTTGTCCCCGCCTAAATGTTTTTTCACTTTTAGCAGCTTTAAAAGAATCTGATATTTTTATTTGGGGTGGAGGAAGTTTAATACAGGATACTACAAGTTTAGCTAGTCC
Source organism: Candidatus Atelocyanobacterium thalassa isolate ALOHA (assembly GCF_000025125.1). Taxonomy (NCBI): domain Bacteria; kingdom Bacillati; phylum Cyanobacteriota; class Cyanophyceae; order Chroococcales; family Aphanothecaceae; genus Candidatus Atelocyanobacterium; species Candidatus Atelocyanobacterium thalassae. Next base: position 602,115 of record NC_013771.1, on the reverse strand, counting down.
TATATACTATTTGGGGTTAATGAAACTAGCACAAATGAAAGGATTGAAAACTATAGCTTGGGGGCAGGGAATAGGTCCTTTGCATTATAAATTTACACGCTGGATAACCAAGAAAACTTTGGCCAAGTGTACTGCAATCTCTGTTAGAGACCGTAAATCTGCCAAACTACTATCGGAATGGGACATTCATCATTCTATTGCTCCTGATCCAGTTTGGGCACTACGATCTAAAGACATATCAGACTTTATACAAACCTCACAACCAATAGTTGCTATTAACTTACGCAACCATCCATCATTAACAATTAAGAAGTTAAAAACGTTAACCAATGCATTAGTAGATTTCCAGAAAATTACTAATACATATATTTTATTAGTTCCATTTCAAGCTTCTCAAGATTTTACAATTGCACATCATATCTCTAAAAAATTATCAAAATCTCATGAAATTATTCAAATAGATGATCCACAAAGAATGAAAGGATTATTTAAAAATACTAATATGACTATAGGGATGCGATTACATTGTTTAATCATGGCTGCTTCAGAAAGATCCCGATGCTTTGCTTTAAGTTATGATCCAAAGGTTAAATATTTAATGGAAGAAATAAATATCCCCGGCTGGGAGCTTGATCAACTACCAGATGACTCAGACATGATAAAAGATGCATGGTTAAAGTGTTATTTTACTAGTGCAAAACCACTTAACAGTTCAATACAAAGCTTAAAAGAACGTGCTATGTTACATAAAAAATTGCTTGAGCAAGTAGCTTCGTGATATGTTTAGACAATTTTCTGAAACATTATGGATAACAATTAGCTATTAGTTAACCAAAAATATATTTTCTACTTAATAAAGCTTATTTTAAAAACTAAAAAAGGAGGACAACAGAATTGACCCCCTTATTAGATACTTGAAAAGTATATTTAAGATCTAGTAAACTTCAACATGCCAACGATGCTCTTTTTTAAGTTGTTTGACAAAGGTGCTCCACTCTACACCATTTTGTGCAGCATAAGGACTTAATCCTTCTTCAATACCACTTTCCATACCCTTTAGACCACACATATAGAGATGTGTTTTTGGATCTTGCAATAAGTTCCATAATTTTTCTGCTTGTTCAGCTACTCGATGTTGAATATACATACGTCCGCCTTCAGAATTTTGTTGTTCTCGGCTAATAGCATAAGTTAATTCAAAATTTTCGGGATAATCAGCTTGGATTTTTTCTAAATCTTCTTTATAAAGAATATTAGCTGAATAAGGTATACCAAATATCAACCAAGAGAAACCTTTAAACTTATAATCTGTATGTTGTTCTTTAAACATACGCCATAAAAAAGCTCTAAAAGGTGCAATACCTGTACCTGTTGCCAACATAACAATATTGGCATCTTCATCATCAGGAAGTAACATTTCTTGGCCAACCGGACCACAGATAGATACTTCTGCACCAATTTCAAGATTACATAGAAAAGTAGAACATACTCCATGTACTGTTTCATTAGTTTCAGGATGCTGATATTCTAATTTACGAATACATAAGGAGACAGTTTTGTCATCATTTTTATCTCCATGACGAGTAGATGCAATAGAGTATAGTCTTAGCTTATGAGGTTTTCCTTTTTTCTCATCAACTCCAGGAGGTATAATCCCAATACTTTGTCCCTCTACATAATGAAGATCACCACCAGATAGGTCAAATGTTAAATGCTGAACAATTCCGCTACCTCCTTCACTAACTAAAGAATAGTTTTCCAAACACTTACCAATATATGGACTATTAGGACGATAAATATTGACAGGAACTTTTGTTTTTGCGCTCATAGATTTAGTTTCTTATTTACGTGTTTACAGAGGTTAAATAACCTTTACTCCATTGCAATAGTTGGAGATAGATTTCACAATGTATAAGTACCGAATGACTTAATCTTAATAATACAATGAACTGCATCATGTCTGTGAATTTAAATACACACACTGAGATGACACCATATTTATAACTATCACTACAAATATGTATCTAACAACTTTATTTACCTATTGACTCAAAGTTATTATTAAGTCTAAAAAGTAAATTTATTTTTTTACCCATAATTCATATTATAGTCTTTCTCCTTACACCAGTATCAACTAAAAGTTAGAAAAATATAGTTATGAATCAAATGAATGACAAATTTAAATTGATACATTGATTGAGATTAGCTCAGTATCAAATCAAGGGTTGTTAAGCTTAGACAACTTTTGGCTTTTTGAAATATATTTTCGGTTTTTAGTTTTATCTAAAATCGTTACGTGATTTTGAATAATTTATAGCTTAAATTTTCTATTGAAGAATATTAAATGAATAATGTTTTTAATAGATTTTAGAAATATTTCGAATGAAAAGATGTACTAATTTTTCTCGCTATTCATCATAATAAAAGTAAAAACGGAATTTTAAGAACTGCTGTAGCATGGTAATGTACAAAATAATTGTTTTTAAATAAATTAATAACAGGTTTACATTTATGCTTTTCTGGATTGTTTCAGTTTTAATATTATTTAGTTCAATACAATTTTTTCAATGGATTAAAGATATTATTTCGCCATTACCTATTTATATTTTATCAGGATCATTTTTAGCTATTGCGTCTAATTATGATGACGCTATTTCTGCTACATTTTCATCTTTACGTGCCGATAAAAAAATTATCAACTCTGATAAGATTATGGCTAAAGAATAGATTTAATATTCATAATGAGAAAATTTTTTAATATTTCACAACATATCTATACAGTCTTACTATTTGCACACATAATAATCTATAAATTTTAGATTTTACTGAAATTTATAAATTGTATAATTAAGCTGCATAACTTTTTAAAGAACTTATGTTTTGGATATATACTATATGGACTTATATGCATAAAACTTTATAGTTATTATTTATACAAATAGATGTTAATTTACTCTTAAAATATATCTATCAATATACTTTCAAAAGTTAATAATCTTAAATACATTAAAAAATCATTTTTTAAATACAGTTAAATGCAAACCTTATTTATTACAGGAACAGCTCCAAGCTCTGGAAAAACTCTATTAATCAAAATTTTAGCTATTTATAAGCAAACTTATTTTTGTGAAGAATCTTCAGGAATCTTAGACTTAATACAAGAAGAGCTTGATGAAAACAAATTACCTAACAATTTTTTGTTTAGTTCACCAAACAAGATTAAAATTGTTAGTCGTCAACTACCCAGAGCTGCAACTGTTACAAATTCAGATGATTTATGTTCTAATCTTTTAGGTAAGCTATGGAAAACTTTAAGTTCTTTGCAAAAAGAGCTAGATTTAGTTTTAATTGACGGAGCAGAAAGCTTAAGCTCTCCTATCACAAGAGAAATGTTAATATCTGATATTGTTGGAATATGGGATTTGCCAACTATTTTAATTGTTCCTATAGAATCAAACACAATTAATCAAGCAATAGCCAATATTGCATTAGCAGTAAAAAATAAAGTGAATTTAAAGGGTATAATACTAAACTGCACATCTCCTCTTGTTCAAGAAAGAATTTCTCAGTTAGCACCAATTGATCTTATTCAATCTTTAACAAATATTCCAATTTTAGGCATATTACCTTACATAAAGGATACAGAAGATGCTAAAGAATTGCTTTCTGCTGCCTCTTCAATCGATTTAGAATCACTATTCTATTAACAATTATATTATTATCTTTATTTAGTTTATTTTTTATAAGTACAATCTCGGATTTATTTTATTTTTCTCATTATCTAAGATATTTATAGTATTTGTTGTGATAATCTAAGAACGCCGGCTGTTTTAGAATATTAATAATTTAAATGACCCCTCTTAATAAAAAAATAATTGAAGATTTTAACTATGCACTAATTAAATCTTTTGGTGAAGAGTTTAACAATGTTGATCCTCAGGTATCAATAGCTAAAGATACTAGGCATGCAGATTATCAAGTAAACATTGCTTTTTCATTAGCTAAGAAACTTAAAAAAAAACCACAAGAAATTTCTCAAATAATCATTGGGAATTTACCTGTCAGTCCAGTATATGAAACTCCTTCTATAGGTGGTCCTGGTTTTATTAACTTAAGAATAAAAAAAGGTTATTTAGAGGATCAAATTAAATTATTATGTGAGGATGAAAGACTGGGAATTTTAAAAACTCACAATTCCCAAAAAATAATTGTTGATTTCTCTAGTCCAAATATAGCTAAAGAGATGCACGTTGGTCATCTTAGATCTACTATTATTGGTGATTCACTTTCTCGTATTCTAGAGTTTATAGGTCATGATATTTTAAGGCTAAATCATGTAGGAGATTGGGGAACACAATTTGGAATGCTTATTTCGTATTTAAAAGAGGTATTTCCTAACGCCTTGTATGAAGCAAATGTTCTACAAATTGAAGATTTAGTAAGTTTCTATAGAAAAGCAAAAAAACGTTTTGACGAGGATATTCAATTTCAAGAAATATCTAGAGAAGCAGTAGTTAAGCTACAGCTAGGTAATGAGGAGTATCGTAAAGCATGGAAGCTATTATGTGAGCAGTCTCGCCGAGAATTTCAAGTTATTTATGATATTTTGCAAATTGAATTAACTGAAAGAGGAGAGTCTTTTTACAATCCTTTCTTAGAAGAAATTGTTAATGATTTAGATAAGCAAAAAATTCTAGAAATCAGTGATGGAGCTAAATGTGTCTTCCTGGAAGGATTTATAAATAAATCTGGGAACCCTCTACCTTTAATTGTTCAAAAGTCTGATGGTGGCTATAATTACGCCACTACAGACTTAGCTGCTCTGAAATATAGAATTAATATCGATAAGGCTAAACATATTATTTACGTAACTGATGCAGGCCAATCTAATCACTTTGCACAAGTTTTTCAGATCGCTCAAAGAGCCGGTTTTTTAAGAGAAGAGACAAGTGTATCTCATATTCCTTTTGGGCTTGTTAAAGGGGAAGATGGGAAAAAATTGAAAACTCGGTCAGGAGAAACTATTAGACTTAAAGACTTATTAGATAAGTCAATCTATCAAGCCCGTAAGAATTTAGAAAATCGGTTAAAAACAGAAAATCGAGAAGAGTCTCAAGAATTTATTAATAATGTAGCTAATGTAGTAGGTATTGGTTCTGTTAAATATGCTGATCTCAGTCAAAATCGTAATAGTGATTACATATTTAGTTATGATAAGATGCTTTCTTTACAAGGTAACACTGCTCCTTATATGCTTTATGCCTATGCTAGAATTAAGAGTATTCTAAGAGAAGAAAAAATAAATTATGCTGCATTAGAAAATACTCAAGTTATCTTACAAGATGAGGCAGAAATAGATTTAGCAAAATATTTGTTACAGTTAAATGAAGTGATTGAAATAATTGAAAATACACTTCTTCCCAACCGTCTTTGTGAATATTTGTATGAATTAAGTAAACGATTCAACCGTTTCTATGAAAATTGTCCAGTATTAAAATCAGTGGATTCAACAAAATTTTCTCGATTAGTATTATGTGATTTAACAGCTAGAACTCTTGAGCTAGGCCTTTCCTTGTTGGGAATCGATGTATTAGAAAGAATGTAGACTATGTTTTCACAAGATATTTACTTAAAAAAATTAGATAAGCGATAGTAAATAATTTATGAATTTAAGTCATTGTAATTTTAATAGAAATATTTTTAAAATCAGAGTTAATTATTAGCAAAAGCTTCTTATTATTATTTTAAACTTTGTTTTGTGATTAAATTTCTAATATGGTTTTTTATATCAGTTACTCTTTTCCTAACTACATTATTTATTAACAATTTCTTATCCGTAAATCATGTATATTTTATAAGTTATTACTATTATCTTCACCATAATTTTACTTAAAATCAAATATAGGTTAATTCTAAGTATTACGTTTAAAAAGATAGAAACAACTAAATATTTGATAGCTCTATTTTTATTGTTAAGAAACGTAAAGTAATCATTAACTGAATCTAAAGGATTAACAAAAATTTATGATTTATGAATAAATCATAAATTTTTTAGTAAGATTTGAACTAGTTTGGCTTTATAACAATAATTTTGTGTAATGAAGTTTATACTTTATAAATTATAAAATTTGTTTGATTAAATAAAATGTTATGACAAGAACTGTTCTAATAGAAGAAATAAAATCTGATAATAGTCTAAAAATCCGAAAATGGGTCAAATTTTTTGTATGGAAAATTGCCATTGCTACTCTTCTATTAATGGCAGTAGGAAGTGCAACAAGAGTTATGAACGCAGGCTTAGCCTGCCCGGATTGGCCATTATGTTATGGCCAACTAGTTCCCACTAAACAAATGAATTTACAAGTTTTTTTAGAGTGGTTTCACCGTCTTGATGCTTCTTTGATTGGAATAAGTACTATAACTTTGTTGATAATATCTTGTTGGTTTCGTAAGCAACTTCCCAAATGGTTACCTTGGTCTGCAATGTTAGCACTTATGTTGATTTTGGTTCAAGGAATTTTAGGAGGACTTACTGTTACTAGAATGTTAAGATTTGATATTGTTACTGCGCATTTAGGTACTGCTTTACTTTTCTTTGGAGTGTTAGTAGTTATGGCAGTATCATTAAGTCCTCCTTTAGAAGTTAAAAGTGAGAGCAATTTACACTGGGTTGGATTGCCCGTAACCTTTTTAATATATATTCAATGTTTGCTGGGAGGGTTGGTAGGTTCCCGTTGGGCTTTACACCAATGCCTTGAAGAATCTCAACTATGTACTGTTATGAATAGCCATATTATTGGTGTTATACCGACAACTCTTGGCGTACTAAGTTTAGTTTTTATGGTTTGGCGAAATCAAAATATTCACTCTTCTTTAAAAAAACTTGTCTGGCTTGCTGGAGGAATAATAATGTGCCAAGTTTTTTTAGGGATCGCGACATTTTATCTACGTTTACAAGTAGAACCTTTAACTATAACTCACCATACTATCGGTGTTATCTTATTTGGGACTTTAGTAGCTCTAACAACTCTAGCAATTCGTAGTGTTCCGAGAAAAAACAATTTTCCCTCGGTAGCTCATAAATTATAAATTAATAGAATATGGTGTGGATTCATGATTGGGACTGATGTTGTTTACCGTAACGAAAACTTTTTACAAGTTATCAAAAGCTATTATCAATTAACTAAACCTAGGATTATTCCTTTATTACTTATTACTACAGCTGCATCTATGTGGATTGCATCTAACGGTGAAGTTAATTCTTTTAAATTATTTATAACTTTGCTCGGAGGAACCTTCGCGGCTGCCTCAGCTCAAGTAATGAATTGTATCTATGACCGAGATATTGACTATGAAATGTTAAGAACAAGAACTCGTCCCATCCCATCAGGGCGGGTCAGATCTCGCCATGCTCTTATTTTTGCTTTTATACTAGGGTTTTTATCTTTTAGTCTTTTTGTTGCTTACATTAACCTCCTTAGTGGGTTATTAGCTATGTCTGGCATAGTTTTTTATATGCTGGTTTATACTCATTTCTTAAAGCGTAATAGTTCCCAAAATATTGTTATTGGCGGTGCAGCAGGTTCTATCCCTCCACTTGTCGGTTGGGCTGCAGTTACAGGAGACTTGAGCTGGGCCCCTTGGATATTATTTACTATAATTTTTCTGTGGACTCCTCCTCACTTTTGGGCATTAGCACTTATGTTGAAAGATGATTATGCTCAAGTAGATGTTCCTATGATGCCTGTAGTTGAGGGAGAGGAATCAACAGTACATCAAATCTGGTTATATACATTATTAGTAATTCCATGTACTTTTCTGCTGATATATTCAACAGAAACTTTAGGTTTTTTATATGGTATGTCTGCACTTATTCTAGGAGTTATGTTTGCTCAGAAAACCTGGCTATTAAAACAAAATCCTTTAGATAAAAGTTTAGCTCGATCATTATTCAAGTTTTCTATCCTATATTTAATGTTATTGTGTGCAGCTATGGTTGTTGACAGTCTTCCCATAACTCATAAAGTGATAACAATATTAGGAAATAATCTTAATATTTTTGCAAACTATATTTGGCCTTAGATATTAATGAGGTGGTGAAGTAATAATTTTTTCATCCCCTCATTATAAAAAAGAATGAATTAAAATTTAAAATATATTTAAAAAATAACTGCAAAGTATTACTCACTCTAATCAGAGACATGATGTTAAATAAAGAAATATATCAATATTAAAAGTTCGTCTAACAAGATAAATAATCTAGAACTGAAAAAAATTATAATTTTAAAGAATGTAAAGCCATTTTAACTATTGTGTAGTACGGCTGATGTGTAACATCAATTGTTTTAATTTTTTCATAACCATTTTCTAATAATCCTTTCCTTTGACCTTTATAGATAGATAAAGTCTTTCCTTGTAAATTTTTAATTTTTAGTATTTTATCTTTTATAGAACAAATGTATTGTCTACCGTTAAATTCGAATGTACTTTGAAATTCTTTATTTATAGATTCAGGGAGACGTATACCTACAATTTCTAGCTGAATATTGCTCTTTCCGTTCCAAGAATTCTTAGACAATTTATATGCTATATCTAATTGCTTTGGTAAAGGGTAATATGTTCCAAATCGCCATGCTATAGCCTCAATCTTTTCACCATCATTTTGAACTAGTGATATTTTGAGATGGTTATCTCCTATAATCTTTTGCTTTAATATTATTACATTAGGTGTCCAAAAAATAGGGATAGCATTTCCAATTCCCCAAGGTTGAAGAGAATCAAGTGTTTCATATAGATTATGATTTATATCTTTAAAATTGATTTCACTATCGATTTTAATTAGAGGTTTAATATGGTGTAGCTTAAGATGTTGATGAGAAAACTCACTAAGTCTTTTTTCAAAAGAATTCAAGTATTTCCGTTTTAAGCCAAATCCGCCTGCAGCTTTATGTCCTCCAAATTTATCTAATAAGTCATCACAGTATTGCAAAGCATTGAAAACATCAAATTCTGGAATTCCTCTAGCTGATCCACGAATTTTCTCTATATCGTTTTCTTCATAAGTTCCAATAAAAACTGGTACGCCATAGCGTTCAACTAAGCGAGAAGCAACAATACCGATTACTCCATGGTGCCATTCATCTTTAATTACTACTAAAACTCTTTTTTCTTGATAATTTAAAGGAGTATTTTCTACTAAATTTATGGCTTCTTTTTCAATCTTTTCACATAAAGATTTTCTTACATTATTAATTTCTTCACATTCCAATGCTTTTTCTAATGCAAGCTCAGGATCATCAGTTGTCAATAACTCAATAGCAACTTTGGGATCACCAATACGCCCTACAGCGTTAATTCTTGGACCTAGTTTAAAGCCAATATCATCTGATCTTAATTGCTTTTGCTCATCACTAATACCTGAAACTTTTATTAAAGCTTGAATACCTGGTAATTGGGAATTAGGTAATTGTTTTAAACCCTGCTTAAGCCATCGACGATTAACCCCAATTAGAGGAGCTAAATCTGCAATAGTACCTAATGTAAAAAGCTCTAATAAAGAAGCTATAATGCCTTCTGTTTTATTTAAAGTTTGAGCGAGTGTTAAAGCTAAAATATATGCAACTCCTACTCCAGCTAACCCACTATAAGGTGATTCATGAGATAATAGCTTAGGATTTAAAATAGCATCTGCAGGAGGTAGCTTTTTAGGTATGTCATGATGATCTGTAATAATAACATTTACACCTAGTTCTACGGCTCTTTGAATTGGATCATAAGCTGAAATACCATTATCTACCGTTAATATTAGCTCCACCCCATTTTTAGCTAGATTTTCTACAATTTGTGTATTAATACCGTAACCATCTTTAATTCTGTCAGGAATTTTATAGTGAATATCTCCTCCGAAATATTTCAAAGCCCTCAGCAATAGAGAAGTGCTGGTCATACCATCAGCATCATAATCCCCACAAATTGCAATCTTACTTTTTTCTTTAATAGCCCTTGTTAAAAGGCTAATACTTTTATATAAGTCTGGAAATTCTGCTAGAGGAGGAGGTAAAATTTCTTCATTAGGATTTAAATAAATACGAGCTAAACTTGATGTGTCTATTCCTCGATTTAAAATTACCTTGACGATTAAGTCAGAGATTTTCATTTCTTCAGCTAATAGTTGAATTTTTTCAGGATTAGGCGAAATAACATCCCATCTTTGATTTGGTAGTTTCATGGCAGTTTATTCTAATAATCTTTAAGCAATTATTTTAACAATTATTTAATTATGTCAATAATTCAATGGTATCCAGGTCATATTTCAAAGGCAGAGCGACAACTTAAAGAACAAATAAAAAATATTGATATTATTTTTGAAATTTTAGATGCAAGGATTCCCATTGCTTCGCATCATCCGAATATCAATCAGTGGATTGAAGGTAAACCTAAAATTACTGTACTTAATCGAATGGATATGATACCACAATCTTTATATCAAAAATGGTTAAACTGGTTTAAAGAAAGGGGAGAGACAGCTCATTTTACTGACGCAAAACAGGGAAAAGGAATTAAATCTTTAAATCAATTAGCAAAAGAAGCTGGTAATTTGGTTAATATTAAAAGAGTTAATCGCGGGATGCGACCTAGGCCAGTTAGAGCAGTAGTAATTGGATTCCCGAATGTAGGTAAATCGGCTTTAATCAATCGTTTGTTAGGACGTAAAGTAGCTATTAGCGCTCGGCGTGCAGGTGTTACCAGACAGCTTCAATGGATTCGTATATCTAAAACTATTGAACTTTTAGATGCACCAGGAGTTATCCCAATTAAATTAGAAAATCAAAAAAATGCTATTAAGTTAGCAATTTGTGAAGATATTGGAGAAGCTGCTTATGATAATCAACAGGTTGCAGCTAAGTTAATAGATCTTTTATTAGAATTAAATTTTGAAAAAACTTTGCAATTGCGTTACGGAATTGACCCTCTAGGCATTAGTGGTGAACAATATATTGAAAAATTAGAAAGTAGTTTTTATAAAGGTGGCAAAGAAAGGGTTGCTATGCAATTATTAAATGATTTTAGAAAAGGTATAATGGGCTGTATTCCTCTAGAATTACCTAAAAACTAATCATTTCTAGTTCTTTTTGCTTGGTAACCTAAAACTAATTATTAAATTAAATTTAAAATAATACACTATAGAAATCCTTTATTATATGTTGTTTTAGATAAACAACATAACCTTATAAAATTAAAATTTTGTTCTTTTTTTAAGATCTTATATACAAGGCCTTCTAAGCTATAATACCATCATGTAATTAACACATAAATAACTCTATTAATCTAGTAATTAAAGCTTTGTTTTGAAGTGTTTATTAGATTTTTCAAAAGTTATAATTAACTCTAGTGGATCATTTTATGACTAATCAAAATATTTCTATAATTAATGACTTAGATGATAACTTTTCAAAATCAAAATTAGCACATCAATTTACAAATGGAAGCTCAAAAGAGCAATTTGAATTAATTCCTCAGTTAATTAACATGGGAAATACTGGATGGGAAATCTTAATAGATTTTCTAAAGTTATCAAATATAGATAATATTGACCTTGTACAAGGAGAAGTTTTTCGAGAACTTTATCAAGTTAAGATGCCTGAAACAGAATTGTTTATTCAAGAATATTTCCCAAATGGATTAGCGCCTCTTGATTCTCAAGTAAATATTAACTATAAATCACTCAGTAAATTATTGTTGGAGCAAAACTTTCAAGAAGCAGATACTTTAACTCGAAAAATATTATTAGAATTAGCAGGGGAAAGTGCCTTACAACGCAAATGGGTTTATTTTACAGAAGTTGCTAACTTCCCTGTCATGGATCTTAATACTATAAATACTTTATGGTGGTTGTATTCTGGTGGAAAATTTGGGTTTTCTGTACAAAGGAAACTTTGGTTATCTGCCGGAAAAGACTTTAATACATTATGGCGAAAAATTGGCTGGAAAAAAGGTAATCACTGGACTCGTTATCCAAAAGAATTTACCTGGAATTTAAGTGCACCAAACGGGCATCTTCCTCTTCTTAACCAATTAAGAGGTGCAAGGGTCGCAGATTCTATTTTTTCACATTCCGTATGGTCTGAAAAAAATTGGTAAAGCTATTGAAACTTTAAGAATCCATATGAAAACCATGACGTTCTTTAATCAAATACAAAGGGCGCTGCTTTGTCTCTTCATATATACGACCTAGATACTCCCCTAATATACCTAGTGTAATTAATTGTAGTCCTCCTATAAATAAGGTTGTTACCATTAAAGAAGCATATCCTGGAACATCAATGCCTAAAACTAATGTTCTAATAATTAAAAAACTGCCATACATAAATGATAAAAAAGAAACAGATACTCCCAAATAACTCCAGACTTTTAAAGGAATTAAACTAAAAGAGGTTATACCATCCAAGGCAAAATTCCATAACTGCCAATAATTCCATTTACTAGTTCCCTGAAATCGACTAGGACGATCATATATGATATAAGTCTGCTTAAATCCTACCCATGCAAAAAGACCTTTCATAAAACGAGTACGTTCTGGCATAGTTTTTAAAGCATCGACTACTTTTTTGTCCAGTAAGCGAAAGTCTCCTGTATCTTGAGGAATAGAAACACTACTAATTTTACTAATTACCTTGTAGAATGCATTAGCCGTGAATCTCTTAACTAGGCTTTCTCCTTGTCTAGACCTTCGTTTCCCATAAACAACATCATAACCTTCGCGCCATTTTTGAAGTAACTTCTCAATAAGCTCAGGAGGATCTTGTAAATCTGCATCAATGGGAATAATTACTTGTCCTTGAGCATTTTCTAATCCTGCAGTTAGTGCAACATCCTTACCAAAATTACGAGACAAGCTGATAATTTTAATTTCAGGATAAAGATAGTGATAATTAATCAAATTTTTTAGAGTTTGATCTTGACTGCCGTCATCTACACAAATAACTTCATAAGATAAGTTAAGACGATCTAAAACTCCTAGAACTCTTGTAAAAAGATGTTCTAGGCCTCGTTCTTCATTATAGAAGGGAATGATAACTGACATCTCAATCTGGTTTGTGTTAGGATGCATGGGCCACTCAATAAATATCAATATTATATAAGATTTAGTAACTACATATAGTTATATATTTACTGTATATTAAATTAATTCTTGATATTAAGAAAGTTTATTAATTGTTAGTAAGAATATAGGTAATCAGAGTTTTTAGAGATAAAACTTAAAATATTTATTGTATTTAAATCTTATTTATTATTAGTTTCCCTTTGTACACCGCACAAAGACTTAAACGATCAAATTTGGAACTACATATGCGCAATACAAGTGAAGTATCCCTCTTCTATTAATTTTTAAAATAAGTATTAGTTTCTTTTTTAAAACACTAACTAAATCAAGCTTAATTAATACAATGACTTATACTTAAGTTTTTGGTATGAAATAAATATACAAATAGTTAGTAATTAGATATCTTTTATATTTACAATACTTATGTTTAATTTTTAAGCGTTCTAAGACTATTCATTTAAAAACTTGTATTTTGTTTATCAATATATAAATTTTAGTTTAGACATATGAAAAGATTAATCAGATTCCCTTTGTTGTCGTCAGTTATCATTTTACTTACATATGGTTCTTTCGGTTGGTATTTAGGTAGCTCAGTTTCTGATTGGAGTTACTGGTTAGGACAAAAAGTTAATGCTTACGGTTTAACAATGAGGAATGAAACATTTTTCTTATTAATACATTTAATCGCAGTTTTAATCATTCTACTAATTATTATAGGATTATCTATTCCAGATATTATTTTAATTATAATTTTTGGAAATAGTTTTAAATCAGATAGTAAAGCTATGATAACTGTTTTTTTGTGGTCACTAATAACAGTCTTTTTATTAAGATGGATTGCAAATGTTTCTATAATATTTTTACTAATTTGTAGTACAGTCTTAGCTAAATTAGAAATGCAAAAATTTAATATTTCAAGATATCAAATTATAATTAATTTATTTATCATCTGTTTTAGTGGATTTGGATTTGGTTTACTTAGTTACTATGAATTTCACTAATATTTCAACTATGCTTGCATATCAGTACATTGTTAAGCGCAAACAATGATAATAATAAATTTTCTGAAATTTTTGACGATTGATTCAAGTAAGTGTTTTAAGTAATCCTTCAAGTTTTAATTGAATTTCTGCAAGTTCTTTTTCTGGTTGAGATCCCTTAACTATACCAGCGCCAGCATATAATCTAGCATTGTTATCAGAGATAAGAGCAGAACGAATGCCTACGATAAATTCACTATCTTCATTAGAATCAATCCAACCTAGAGGCGCTGCATAAAGTCCACGTGTAAATTGTTCATAACACTTAATTCTTGTACAAGTTATAGCCTTAGGAAATCCAGAAACAGCAGGAGTAGGATGCAAAGTAGCAACTATGTCTATAGGATGAATATTAGGCTTTAAGTTGCTATAAATCGAGGTCCAAAGATGCTGTATATTAGACAGTTTCAAAAGTTTAAGTGGGAAAACTTTTGGATTTAATCCTATGTTCAATAAACTTTCGACAATATATTTAATTACAATTTGGTGTTCATATCTTTCTTTAGGACTTTTTAGAAGCTTTTGAGCTAAATAAAAATCTTCATATTTATTACTACCTCTTGAAGAAGATCCTGCTAAAGCATCTGTTATGAGTTTCTTGCTTTTAATACTAAGTAATCGCTCAGGGCTAGCTCCGATAAAGCATTGATTTTTCCCATTATTAATTGCAAAGACATAACAATCTGGATAGTAAGAACGTAAATTATTGAGACAATTAATGATAGAAAAATTTGCAGAATTTTTTAAATCTAAAAAATCAGCTAATACTAATTTTTTGAATTTATTACTTCTGATAGACTTTAGTATTGAATTAACAGATTTTTTGAATTTTTCTTTCCTTATTGAACTTATATTACAAGAAACCACTTTTTTAAACTCTTTTTTGTTACTTTGATATGTTGTTAAAGAAAGAATTAGTTTTTTTATAGTTAAAATTTTGAGAATTATTTGTTTAATATCTGTTTTTTTCTTAATCAATATATTAAAAGTTAGAGTACTACTATTTTTAGTCTTAATTAATTGAACATAAGGCAAAAAAGCAAAAGCTGGTGGAAAAGAACAATAAAGATAATCTGTCTTATCAAAAAAAGTGAAACCAGAAAAGATACGAGGAGAAGCTTTAATTTCTTTTTTTTCTTTTATCTTAATAATTTTTGCTAAACAATCTTTTGTAAATTTTTTAGATATGGAAAATCTATTCGAGGAATCAATATCAAAATATTGAGTTGCACCATATCCTAAGACTTCTTCATTATTAACCTTATTTTCCCAATAAAAATAAATTGTATCCAATAGAGAACTTGTATTTTTTTTGTTAATCAAAAAATTTAAAACAGACAAGGTATCAACTGTATTGATAACGTAAGATAAACTTATAATAACTGACTGATCATAACTTTTAAACTTTGTTTGATAAGTCGTCAGTAAATTTTCTAAATAGTATGGATTATTTATAAAACTAGTACTATTGGGTATAAATATTGAGGTAATAGACATCGTAAATTTATTTATAACTTATTTTGCTTTTGCACAATATTGATCATATGTCTTAAATATTACCCATATCTTAAATTACAGTTCTTTTCAGAATCATATCACAGAGATTATTCTAAATTAGAAATTTTATGAGTATAGTATCTACGAGAAAATTAACATCTAGGCAGAGATTATGGCTTGCTGCAATTAAAGTACCAGTATACAGTGTATCTGTTATTCCAATAATTGTAGGAAGTTCAGCTGCGTTTGAAAAAATATCAACATTTGACTTTAGAATTTTTACTACTTTTCTAATATCTTCCATTTTAATTATTGCTTGGATAAATATTAGTAATGATTATTTTGATGCTGATACAGGAATTGATAAAAACAAGCCTCATTCTATTGTTAATTTAATTAACAATAAATCTTTAATATTTTGGTTATCTAATATATTTTTGATTTTAGGTATTGGAGGAATTGTTTTAATTTCATGGCTGCAGAAGGATTTAACTGTATTATTTATGGTAATTCTTTGTTGTATTTTAGGATATAGTTATCAAGGTCCACCTTTTCGCTTAGGGTATAAGGGGCTGGGTGAAATAATATCTTTTATTACATTTGGCCCAATAGCTGTATCAGCATCTTATTATTCTCAAGTTCAACATTTCTCTATTATAAGTTTAGCATCTGGTATTTTAATAGGAATTAGTACATCTATTATTTTATTTTGCTCTCATTTCCATCAAGTAAAAGACGATTTTTTTGCAGGAAAGCGATCGCCAATAGTATTTCTTGGTACGAAATTAGGTTCTATAGTATTAAAAGTAATAACTGTGTTTTTGATGTTTCTAGTAATATTTTTCCCAATACTAAAAATATTGCCGTTCTGGACTTTTTTGAGCTTACTTAGTTTTCCTGTTGCTCATAAACTTGTACAGCATGTCTCACAGTACCATAATCAGACTAGTAAAGTTAAAAATAGTAAATTTATAGCTATTAAATTTCATTTTTTTAGTGGAATACTATTATCAGTAGGCTTAATTTTGTCAAAGTTCATATAAAAAGATTAAATACTGTGCCATCAAAATGATGAGAATAATTCTATGACTTTTTTTAAATCAGATAGTATTTTAGAATCATTAGGCAATCAAGTTTTAGAAAAAACATTGGCAAAATTTGCTACACTCAATGCAGAACAATGTGCAATTACTTGGATTGTTTATAGAAAAACAAAAATCATTGAAGATAAGAAATCAATTTTTCCACAAGAATTTTCAAAACATTTAATACATGGATTCAATCATCGTGGTACTGAATCTATGTACCCAGCCAGTATTGTTAAATTATTCTATTTAGTTGCTATTCATCAATGGCTAGAGGTGGGAAAAGTAAGTCTTTCATCTGAGTTAAGTCGTGCTGTAAATGATATGGTAGTTCAATCTAGCAATGATGCGACCAGCTTAGTGATGGATAGTCTAACAGATACGAACAGTGGTCCAGAGTTAGTAAATAATAATTTTTCAGCCTGGAAGTATAAACGAAACATTATTAATATTTATTTTAAAACGTTAGGATGGCAAGAGTTTAAACCAATTAATATTAATCAAAAAACCTGGTCTGATGGACCTTATGGAAGAGAGAAAAAATTCCTTGGGGAAATGAAAAAAAGTCGAAATGTTTTAACTACTAATGCAGTTGCAAGATTGTTTCATAATATTGTATCTGGTACAGCTGTCTCTTTAGAACGTTCCATGCAAATGATGAGTTTACTAAAAAGAGCAGTTGATGACATTCATTATAATAGTTCAACAGAAAATCAAGTTACAGGATTCCTTGGGGAAGGTCTTCCTAAAAATGCTGAATTATGGTCAAAAGCAGGATGGACTAGCCAGGTTCGCCATGATGCAGCATATATAAAAGTACCAGGTCTACCCCCATTTCTTTTCATAATGTTTATAGAAGGAGAAGAAAATAGTAAAAACAAGAAAATTTTTCCCTTTGTTAGCGAATTAATAGTAGAAAAACTTTATCTAAATAAGGAATATTTCTATTATTGGGATAATGAGAATTAAATATTATTCAATTACCTTACAGAATCACTTTATTTAAAAAATAATATTAGTAGTTGTTGAGAATATATTAAAAATAGTAATGAAAAAGTAAAAAATCATGTTTTAATTTAACGAATAACTCTAAAATTTATTAACAAACTACTTTAAATATGTTGATTGATAAAAAAATTCTTGTTTACATTTAATAATATATTGCGATATTTCGTAATATAAGAGATTATTCAAGAACTAGGGATATTTTCTCTTTGACGTTTCGTCTTTTTTATAAATTTTTATTATAATTTATAAAAGTTTTCTTTTTTATAACGATTAGACATATTCATGGAACTATTAGATTCTAAAGGACGTTTTCTAGGAAGACTTAGCATTCTAGATGTGGGAGCTACATTAATTATTATTTTAGCTATTGCTAGTATTTTTATTGTTCCGAATAAGTCTGGAACAAGTACTATTGCTCAGGTTGCTAGAAATCCAATTGAAGTTGATGTTATTGTAAGAGGCTTAGGAGTAGGAGATCCAGATTTACTTATTAACCAATTTAAAGAAACTAAAATAACAAATATTGTAATTCGTCATCAACCTGCCGGAGAATTTGAAATTAAAAAAGTTACTCCACTTCCTAGAACCATAGCAGTTCCTCAACCTGATGGTTCTGTTAAAGCTCTTCCTGATCCAAGACCAGAAATTATATTTTTCCAAGATATGATTTTAACACTCAAAGGAAATGCGCAGCTAACAGACACAGGAGTAGTTGTTGGAAAACAAAAAATTAAAATTGGAACTAAAATCGAATTAGAAGGGAAAAATTATAATTTTAATACGAGTACTATCGCAGTAAGAATTTTAAAATAGATTATTAGTAATTTATTTAGTTTTTTAATAATAAATAGCTTTCCCAAATATTGAAACATATTGTGTAAAACACAATATGTTTCAATGTCATCTTTATCATAGATAGATTTTTAAAAAATTTTAATGTAAGATAATTTAAAAAAACAAGTTTAAAAATTTTTTAAATTGACCTTATTTATTAGAGTATTCGAACAATACATAGTTACTAAAACACAGCTAATTTACATTATGTTTTAGTAACTTAATTAAGACCTAAATTAGCTTTTAAGCTAATTTCCGATTGTTTCTTTTGCTGCGTACATTACTTCAATTGTAACTTCAGATAGGTTACGTTCACGAGCAAATTTCTCCGTGTTACGCTTCACTTTACCACGTACAAAACCAGGAATTTTATTTAATTCTGTTTGAGCTTCTTTATTCCAATTTAAATCAGAATTAGCAGATATTCCTTTAGTGATAGTTTCTTTGGTGTCATGTCCTCCAAAAATTTCAAGTAAATGATCCTCCATTCCTAACGTAAAAGAATTATAAATTAAATCAGTAATTTGATTTGTCCCTTCATATCCACAAAAAGGCTTATATCCTATAGGAAAGTTCTGTATATGAATTGGTGATGCAATTACTCCACATGGAATATTCAACCTTTTGCCAACATGACGTTCCATCTGTGTGCCAAAAATCGCAGAAGGTTCTAAACGTGCTATTGTATTAGCAATTTCACCATTGTTATCACTAATTAATACTTCGCCGCAATATTCACTAACCTGTTCCTTGAACCATTCAGCATCATATTTACAATAGGTTCCAGCTAAAACAACATCAATTCCCATTTCCCTGGCTAAAATTTTTGTCATAGCTGCAGCATGAGTATTATCACCAAAAACTACTGCTTTTTTGCCTGTTAAATTCTGACAATCAATCGATCTGGAAAACCATGCTGCTTCAGAAACGTATAAAGTTTGTTTATTAATATAATCTTCAAAATTTACATTTTTACCTTGTTCATTAATTACTTGTTGGATTTTACGAATGCATTTTGCAGTCTCAACGACGCCTATAGGAGTTATGTCAATATAAGGAATATTAAATTCAGACTCTAAATATTTAGCAACACTTAATCCCAATTCTCTATAAGGGACTAGATTAAACCATGCTTTGGTTAAATTTTTCAGATCATGAACTGATGCTTTCTCAGGAATTATCATATTTACAGTAATTCCTAAATCTTTCATTAACTTCTGTAATTCAGTACAGTCATGTTTAGCATGAAAACCAAGAGTAGATATACCTATTATGTTAACAGAAGGATTTTTTGTTTTTTCGTTTGGTAATTCACATTTTTTATTTGCTTTATCTAGATAAAATTTTACAATTTGATGCAAAGTTCTATCAGCTGCTTGTAACTCGTTGTAACGATAATGATTGACATCAGCTAGGATAACATCTCCTTCTGTATCCATTTGTGCACGCTCTACAAAGTTAGCCAAGTCTTCTTGTAAAATACTTGAAGTGCATGTAGGCGTTAAAACAATAAGGTCTGGATTTTCCTCTTTATCTTTCCTGATAATATTATTAATAACTTTATCTTGAGAACCACGAGCTAAAACATTTCGATCTACTATGCTTGCAGTTACAGGGGTAAAGTTTCTTTCCCTTTCCAGCATAGATCTCATAACGTTAAAATAGTCATCACCAAGAGGTGCATGCATAATTGCATGCACGTTACGAAAAGAACTAGCAATGCGGAGGGTGCCAATATGAGCTGGTCCAGCATACATCCAATAAGCAAGTTTCATGATTTTTTCCTCATACACACTTCAAAAAGCAATTTTGATGTTTTCTATTATCTCAAAATAATTGCATTACTGAATTATTCCTTAAATAATCTTATATCAAGAATAAACATATCCTGATAAAAAATTTAATATTTAAATTTATAGAAGTTACTTAAGTTGCCAAAAAATTATGTAATTTTTCAAATTTTGACTATATGGTCTAATTTTGATTCAACATCTCGTATCTTTTTACCTTTCCAGAGCAAACGTATAGGGGTCCCAGAAAAGCCAATTTGTTGGCGAAACTGACCTTCTATATATCTGCGATAATTATCATTAAATCTTTTTGGGTCGTTAACGAATAAAACAATAGTTGGAGGTTGATTAGATACTTGAGTTCCATAATAAATTTTCCCTTGTTTCCCTTGCCTTGTTGTAGGAGGAGAATGCCATCTTATAGCTTCTTCTAAAACTTCATTAATTATAGAAGTATTAATACGACGTCGGTGCTCTTTTACGGCTATATCTACCAGGGGAAAAATTTTTTCAATACGCTGTCCTGATTTTGCGCTAATAAAAATGAGGTTTGCCCATTCCATAAAATATAGCCGATTCATTACATTCTTTTTATATGAATAAATAGTGTAAGCATCTTTCTCTACAGCATCCCACTTATTAACAACAATTATTGCTGACCGCCCCTCGTCAATAATACGATCTGCTAGTTTAATATCTTGTTCTGTTACTCCATCAATAGCATCAATAACTAATAAAACTACATCCGCTCTTCGAATTGCCTTGAAAGCACGGTTAATACTGAAAAATTCAGCTCCATATTCAACATTTTTTTTACGACGAATTCCTGCCGTATCAACTAAGCGATAAACTTTACCTTTTCGTTCTACAATTGTATCAATTACATCTCTTGTGGTTCCAGCAATAGGACTAACAATAGCTCTTTTTTCCCCTAAAAATGCATTCAGAAGACTTGACTTACCTACATTAGGACGTCCAACAATAGAAACATTTATTTCTTCAGGATCAAACATTTTATTGGAGGATGGTAGATGTAAAATTAACTTATCTAAAAATTCTCCTGTTCCATTACCATGAATCCCTGAAATTGGATAAGGTTCTCCCAAGCCTAGCTCCCAAAACTGTGCCGCTTGTATTAAGCCATGCTCAGGAGACTCACATTTGTTAACCGCAAGTAATACTGGAACTTTTTGCTGTCTTAGCCAGTTTCCTATCTCATAATCTCCTGTAGTAGGTCCCAATTGTCCATCTACTACAAAGACAGCTACACTAGCTTCACTTAATGCTGTCATGGCTTGCTCTCTAATTAAAGGAAGGAATTCAGTATTATCATTGAATACTAATCCCCCTGTGTCCACAACGAGAAAATCATGAGTACGCCAAAAAGCTTGTCTATAAACGCGATCACGAGTAATTCCTGGCTCATCATGAACAATTGCTTGTCTATTCTTTGCTAAACGATTAACTAATGTTGATTTGCCTACATTAGGACGTCCAATAACTGCAACAATGGGTAGTGTCATATAATCAAATTTTAAATTAATAAGTCTTAGAAGAATAATGTTACTTTGTCATATACCAGAATATTTTTAAAATCAAAGTTTGAAATATTTATTTAATAAATAGTGACCTAATTACTATGAGCTAAAAGCTTTTACTATTGATATATAAAATATCAGATTAACTGTTTCCAAATTTAATGTTAAACAAAATATTAGCAGATATAGTCTTGCAATGCTTGAACATTTAAAGGTTGATTTTGTAAGGAACGAATAGCAGTAACTGTAGCCTTTGCACCAGCTATTGTCGTAATAACTGGTAACTGATAGTCTAAGGCCGTTCTCCTGATTTTTTGTGCATCCACTTGTGACTCTTCCCCATTCGGAGTATTTATAATAAATTGAATTTTCTTATTTTTAATCCAGTCTATAACATGCGGACGACCTTCGTGAAGCTTAAGAATAGTTTCCACTCCTATGATTCCATTGTTTTCTAAGACTTTCTGCGTACCTGATGTTGCAACTATTTTGAACCCTAACTTTTCTAAATCTTTAGCGATTGGAACAGTTAAAATTTTATCTCTATCACTAGTAGAAATAAAAACAGTCCCATTAATAGGCAAATTGATACCAGAAGCAATTGCTGCTTTGGCAAATGCTTTACCAAAATCATAATCTATCCCCATAACTTCACCGGTAGAGCGCATTTCTGGTCCTAATAAAGTATCTGTACCAGGAAATTTTTGAAAGGGTAAAACGGCTTCTTTAACAGCAACGTAGCGGGGAATAAGTTCTTTATGTACGCCTAGTTCAGATAAGGTTTTCCCTGAAATAACTAGAGAAGCAATTTTTGCAAGAGGTCTTCCTGTAGCTTTAGATACATAAGGAACAGTACGAGATGCGCGTGGATTAGCTTCTAAAATATAGACTTCTTCTTGCTGTACTGCATATTGAATATTAATTAATCCAATAACTTGTAGACTATTAGCTAATTGAGATGTCCATTTACGAATAATATCCAGAACCTTTTCAGAAAGTGTTGTAAAAGGAATTGAACAAGCTGAATCTCCAGAATGTACACCTGCTTGTTCAATGTGCTCCATTATTCCTCCAATAACAACCATGCCAGTTTTGTCACATAAGGCATCAACATCAACCTCGACAGCATCTTCTAAAAATTTATCAATTAAAATCGGATGGTCAGGCTCTACTTGTATTGCGTAGTCCATGTAATGTTTTAATTCTTTATCAGAATAAACAATTCGCATAGCTCTTCCCCCTAAGACATAAGAGGGGCGAACTACTACAGGATATCCAATATTAGAGGCAATACTTAAAGATTGTTCAAAGCTACGAGCAATCCCACCAGGAGGCTTTTTAATTTGAAGATCGCATAATATTTTTTCAAAGCGTTCTCTATCTTCTGCTAAATCAATAGAATCAGGAGGAGTTCCCCAAATTTTTGTCTGGACACAAGAACTTGGATTGTCGAAGTATTCTTGCAAAGGTACTGCAAGTTTTAATGGAGTCTGCCCTCCAAATTGAATAATAACTCCTTCAGGATTTTCTACTTCAATTATGTTTAAAATATCTTCTCTTGTTAAAGGTTCAAAATATAAACGGTCACTTGTATCATAATCTGTGGAGACAGTTTCTGGATTAGAATTAACCATTATAGTTTCATAACCATCCTGAGAAAGAGCAAAAGAGGCATGGCAACAACAGTAATCAAATTCTATTCCTTGTCCTATGCGATTTGGTCCTCCACCCAAAATCATTATCTTAGGCTTTTTAGTAAACAAGACTTCTGTGTCTTCTAATTCATAAGTAGAATAATAATAAGGAGTAAATGCTTCAAATTCAGCAGCACATGTATCTACAACTTTATAGACTGGAATTACACCTAGACTTTTACGATATTTCCTAACTTCATCTTCTGTATGATTAGTAATACTAGCTATTTGGCAATCACTAAAACCTTTTTGCTTAATTACTCTCATTTTCTCTTTATCTATATTTTTGAGAATAATTTGTCTAAGATATTTTTCAGTATCAAAAATATCTTTTAGCTTATCTAAAAACCAAATATCAATAGCGGTTAAATTATGGATTTCTTCTATTGTTATATCTAATTTTAAAGCTTTATAAATTGTGTAAATTCTATCAGGACTAGAGATTTGTAATTCAGAACGTACCTCAGACGGAGAAGGTAAGGTTGATTTTTGATCACAAGTAAAGCCATTAAATCCCGTCTCCAAAGATCTTAAAGCTTTTTGAAAAGATTCTTGAAAAGTACGGCCAATAGCCATAACTTCTCCTACTGATTTCATTTGAGTAGTTAAAATTGCTTGAGAACCAGGAAATTTTTCAAAAGCAAACCGTGGTATTTTGGTTACTACATAGTCTAAAGTAGGCTCAAATGAGGCTGGGGTTTTTCTAGTTATATCATTGCTAATTTCATTAAGAGTATAACCTACAGCAAGCTTAGCAGCGAATTTAGCTATAGGAAATCCTGTGGCTTTAGAAGCTAATGCAGAGGAACGAGAAACACGAGGATTCATTTCAATAACAATAGTATCGCCATTTGCAGGATTGACGGAAAACTGAATATTGGCACCTCCAGTTTCCACCCCAATCTCTCTAATTATTGATTTAGAATAATCTCTCAATTTTTGATATTCTTTATCTGTTAGAGTTTGAGCTGGTGCAACTGTGATTGAATCTCCTGTATGTACTCCCATTGGATCGAAGTTTTCAATAGAGCAAATGATAACAACGTTATCTGCTAAGTCTCTCATTACTTCTAGCTCATATTCTTTCCATCCCAATAATGACTGTTCTACTAATATCTGAGACATTGGAGATGCATCCAAACCAGTTTGTACAATATCTTCAAACTCTTCCTGGTGATAGGCAATACCTCCGCCTGTACCTCCTAAGGTAAAAGCAGGACGTATAATTAAGGGATAAGAACCGATATTAATTGCGATCTCTCGAGCTTCTTTTAAAGTATTAGCAATACCAGAAGGACATACAGGAACTCCTATGCTATCCATTGCTTTTTTAAATAATTCTCTATCTTCTGCTTTTTCGATAGCCGATAGTCTTGCACCAATTAATTCAACATTATATTTTTCCAAAACTCCACTTTTAGCTAAAGATACAGCAATATTAAGTGCAGTCTGCCCTCCCATCGTTGCTAGTAATGCATCTGGGCGCTCTTTAGCAATAATTTTTTCGACTATATCGGGAACAAGGGGCTCAATATAGGTTCGGTCAGACATTTCAGGATCAGTCATAATTGAAGCTGGATTAGAGTTGACTAATATAACTTCATAACCTTCTTCTCTTAAGGCTTTACAAGCTTGAGTACCAGAATAGTCGAATTCACAAGCTTGGCCGATTACAATAGGGCCTGCTCCTAAAATCATAATTTTTTTCAAGTCATCCCGACGTGGCATAGGCAAATTTATAAATATAATATTGTTTTATTGTTTAGCTGTTTTATGATTTAGGTTAGAATAATTATTCAATTTATATACATATTATCTTCTTTGTAAAAAATTTTCATCTATTCTATCGTAAAAACTTTTTTGTAAAAAAAACAACATTATTCGTTTACTCTATCAATAATAGATTAGTGGTTGATAAAAAGTTAGAAAAATATGTATCAAAATTTTTCTCTAATTTATTTCTAAAAAATTTAAGTAACTAAACCATGCCTGTCTAAAAGTATAGATAGATATTATGATCGACACAAAATGGAAGCCAAAAGTTACCATTGTATTTGACAACTTTGATAATAGACGTGTACCCATTTGTACTCCCAACACTCCTCCACATCCTAATATCAAACCAGTAAGCCAAAGTACATTATCATTTAAAGCATGGCCTATACTAGAAGAAATTGAGGTGATAAAAATTACTCCTAAACTATTTTGAATTGATATTTGCATAGTTTCTCGTAACAATAAAATCTGTAGAGGAACCATGATTACTCCCCCTCCAATTCCAAATAAGCCTGCTAGTAAACCACCTACTCCTCCTGTAAATAAACTTAAAAAATAATGAGCAAATACAGAGTTATTGTTTTGATAAATTGCTTTGGTTAAATAGTGTCGGTAGCTATACAAAAAAATATTAAAAGTTAGAAGAATGCTAAATAAAAGTAAAAGCCAATATTCAGGAATATAGTTAGCAATTTTTACACCAAATTGTGCTGTAACCATTGCCGGGATTCCTAATAAGAAAACTTTTTGCAAGTTTAAATTTCCCATCCGGCGATTTTGTAGGCTACCTGATGAAGCAATAATTACAATAGCCATGCTACTAGTAGCAACCGCCTGTAATGGTGTATTCTTAAATGCCAGTAGTAAAGAGACTAAAATAGCACCTCCTCCGATTCCTAAAACCCCTGCTAATAATCCAGAAAAAAGTCCACTGATGCTCAATATAAGAATGTAATCTAACATTTTTTATTTACACATAAATTTAAGCTTTTTAAAATAAAAAATTTATTTCTTACCTTACATGCACTAGTCTTTAAAAATAAGTATTAAAAAATAGCGTTATTTCTTAGTAGTGGGATGAAAGCTTTTTAATACTTAAAAAGTAAGACTTCAAAGTTATAGGTTCTATATTAATATTTTAAGTTCTATAGCTTTTTAGATAGACGTAAAATAATATTATTCAGAAGTATCACGACGATTAGATAAAAATGAAGGAATGTCAATTCCAACTGAATCTATAGATTGTATTTTTTGTTTAGGAGGAGTAAAAGAGTTTTGTGTAGTATTAAGATCCGGATTAGATTCCGTACTTAATACTTCTTCAGAATCTTTGGATCTACCAAATCCAGTTGCGATAACTGTTATACGTATTTCTCCTTGAAGCTCTTCATCTATTACCGCACCAAAAATAACATTAGCATCAGTATTGTCTACAACTTTCTCGTATATGGCTTTTGAAGCAATGCTTACTTCATGTAAAGTAAGGTCACTACTGCCTGTTATGTTTAATACTACTCCTTTTGCTCCTCGAATAGAATGTTCTAATAGTGGAGAGGAAATAGCCAAAGAAGCGGCGTCAAGCGCACGTGACTTACCTGAGCCACTTCCACTTCCCATCAAAGCAGAACCTGCGTTAGACATGATTGCTCTGACATCAGCAAAATCTACATTAACTAATCCAGGAATAGTTATAATATCGGATATTCCTTGTACTCCTTGGCGTAAAACATCATCAGCGAAAAGAAATGCTTGTTTGAGTGAAGTTTCTTGGTCAATTACTTGCAATAATTTATTATTAGGAATAACGATTAAAGTGTCTACATTATTGGTTAATTCTTCAACACCTTGGCGTGCCTGTACCATACGTCTCCGACCCTCAAATTCAAAAGGACGAGTTACGACTCCAATTGTAAGGCAGCCCTGCTCTTTTGCTATCTCTGCTACTACGGAGGCGGCTCCTGTTCCTGTACCACCGCCCATTCCCGCAGTTACAAATACTAAATCAGTATCTTGAAGAGCTTCTGCAATCTCTTCTCGAGATTCAATAGCAGCTTCTTTACCGATATTAGGATTACCTCCAGCTCCTAATCCTTTGGTTAACTTTTTTCCGATTTGTATACGGTTAGGAGCCAAGGACTGGCTAAGGGCTTGAGCATCAGTATTAACAGTCCAAAAATCAATACCTGTTAATGAACTTTCAACCATTCTATCAACTGCATTACATCCCCCACCGCCTACTCCAATTACTTTAATTCTTGCAGTACTATTTGGTATGATTTGCCCCTTCCCATTACTTTCTAAAGAACCTTTTAAAGATGAATTTTTTTGAGTGGAAGACAGGTCCTCATTATTCTTGGAATCGTTTTTTATTTTATCAGAAGGTTTGGAGTTGTCGTTGTTATTAAAACCAAAATAATCATTCATTAGTTTATTGTTAGAAATATTCATACCAAATATCGAATTAGTTATTTTAATCAAAAATTTCAAAAGTTAGTGTATCATTAAGAACACTTAAGCCGCTATATATTATTAATAATATATATATCTTTTAGCATTAACAGCTGATTTCTTTCGACTTAGAGATATGGTAGATTTATGATAAATAGAAGGTGAATCATATCCATACATTTCTATATAGTCTAATGATTCTTTTTTATTTCTGAAAGACAATCTTCGCATTTTACCTAAAGCTACAAGTTTTTTTGAAAAAGTTTTATCATATATTCCATAGTGTACTCTTCCCAATTCGGTTTCTATAATTAAGTTGTTAGAATCTTGCAAATTAAAATTTTTAATTTTGACAGGAGAGCTTAAAGAAAGAGAATAAATATTTTTCCAGTAATAGAAAGATTT
Organism: Candidatus Atelocyanobacterium thalassa isolate ALOHA; assembly: GCF_000025125.1. Taxonomy (NCBI): domain Bacteria; kingdom Bacillati; phylum Cyanobacteriota; class Cyanophyceae; order Chroococcales; family Aphanothecaceae; genus Candidatus Atelocyanobacterium; species Candidatus Atelocyanobacterium thalassae. The sequence goes on along the minus strand of NC_013771.1, from coordinate 573,895 downwards.
TTGACCTTGACCAAAAACTTTTAAGTTAACCGAAGAAATAGTACTATCTTCTAAATTATAGAATTCGCTAGATATCCAAGTTCCTAAAGAATCAAGAAAACCTTTTTCTCCCATCATGGAGGCAGAAGCAACAAGTTCTCTTTCTTTAACTATAACTTTAATTCTTGTCGGTAGTAAACTACGTATGATATGCACATTTTCTAAAGGGGGTTGAGATATGAGCTTTTCTTGTAATTTATGGACTGGTAGTTTCCAAATTAATTGAGGATACTTGATATTGAGCATTTTCAAAATATCAGACTCTGATAATAATTGATTGCCTACAATTTTAATTTGCGACTGATTTCGAATTAACCAGTAAGGCAGACCATTGTTATATAGCAGTCCTCCAACTAAAGAAAAAGATATTAAAAAATTCCATCCCTTTCGCAACAATTTCAATTTTTGTTGGTAATACAAGATTTTATTATTTTTTTTAAAAAAGTTAAAAGTATCCAATTTGCTACCTATCATTAGACTATAATCATCAATATTCAGAAAATGTTATACTTAAGCGATACTAATTTCTTAAGAAACAAATCAATAAGATTGAGTTTAACTAAGTAGTATAAAAAAAGTCTAGAATATAGCTATTTAAAATATAGTTTTAGTTTAAACAACTTTCTATTTTTAGGATTAGTACTTCAAGCTCGTGTAAGTTTAATAAATATATACTTAGTCTATGATTAATTATAAAAAAGGGTTGATATTGGGTGCAACTGCTGCGATTTTAACTACTGTCGCTGTCACCGGGTCGGGAATGCATCTTTCCCGTAGTTTGGCTTATTTAGAAGATAACCCCAAAAGACTAGTTGATGAAGTATGGCATATAATCAATGATACATATATTGACGATACCTTTAATCAGGTAGATTGGCTTGCTGTTCGCCAAAACTATGTTGTCGGAGATTCTCAATCTTATGAAACTAAAGAAAAAGCTTATACAGCAATTCGTGAGATGCTAGAGCAGCTTGGAGATCCTTATACTCGTTTTATGGATCCAGAAGAATTTAAGAATATGCAGATTGATACTTCAGGAGAACTTACTGGAGTAGGTATACAAATCACCAAAGATGAAGAAACAAAAGAATTAACTGTTGTTGCACCTATAGAAGATACTCCAGCATTTAAAGCAGGGATATTATCTAGAGATGTCATAACTAAAATCAATGGTAAAATTACCAAGGGAATGGAAGTAGAAGATGCGGTTCAGCTTATCAGAGGGAAACCAGGCAGCAAGGTAATACTAACAATTCGTCGTACTAACCAAGAATTTAGTTATCCTATCGTTAGAGCTAGAATTGAACTTCACCCAGTAAAGTCTCGTATTCAAAATACATCTTCTGGTAAAGTTGGCTACATTCGTTTAGTTCAGTTCAGTGCTCATGCTGGGAAAGAAATGCGTGATTCAATTCGTAAAGCTGAAACAGCTAAAGTCAAAGGTTATATTTTAGACTTAAGATCGAACCCAGGAGGTTTGCTTTATGCAAGTGTAGAAATAGCAAGAATGTGGCTTGATAAAGGAAAAATTGTTTCGACAGTTAGTCGTAGCGGAGAAGTAGAAGCACAAAAAGCGACTAATAGAGCTTTAACCAATAAACCTTTGGTAATACTTATAGATGGTGGTTCAGCAAGCGCCAGTGAAATACTCTCAGGAGCTTTACAGGATAACAATCGAGCTACCTTAGTAGGAACTAAAACTTTTGGAAAAGGTTTAGTCCAATCTGTTAGACGTTTAGGAGATGGCTCTTCAGGATTAGCAGTAACTATAGCTAAATACTTAACTCCTAGTGGCCGAGATATCAACAAACAAGGAATTGAACCTGATATCTTGATAGAGTTAACTGATAAGGAGAGGAAAGATTTACAGCAGTCTAGGGAAAAAATTGGATATCTTGGCGATCCTCAATTTGATAAAGCTTTAGAAATTTTGAATGAAGAAATATCTCATTTTAGTAAGGTTAATATTGAATCAAAGGCCCTAATTATAGGAAATTGAACTTTATTTTTATATTGTTTTCTATAGTATAAATATCAATTCAAGATATCTCTTGTACTATAGAGTTTATGTCAATTCCAGTAGCTAGAAAACTTATTAATTATTTTAGTTGATTAATATTGATCTTATAATGAAACATGGATTTAATATTTATCGTCAGTTAATATTAACAATTCTAATTTTTAAGAGAACTATAAAATATTGATTAACTAAAAAATAAATAAGATTCATAAAATATGAATACTACAAATTATCAAGCTTTAAATAATCCCATAGATAAAAAAGTAAAGTCAGAATTCGTACATCGTAATAGTCCTAAGCAAAAAACCGAATTTAACAACGACAATACTCATCAAATAATTAATAACATCAATATAACAACTAGTGTTAAGCAGTTTCCTTTCAAATTAGAATTTTTACTATCTATTCAAAAAGGATTTACGGTATTAACCGTAGGTTTAATTAGTATTATGCTAGGTATATATGCTTGTACTGCAAATAAAACAATTGAATGGAATAAAAAATATTTTGAGCTACAAAATCTTAAAAAGTATGAAATTCCACTTGCCTCTTTTAGCGAATCTTTAAAATATACAATAGCAGAAAAAGCTAAAGACCCTAATTCTAAACTGGTCCCTCCTGATCCTCACACATCTCTTTTGTTTCTTTCTCCAGTTAATATTCCTGATACTGGAGATTCAATTCAATACGAGACAAAGAATATTACTGATTAAATAATCTATTTTTTGATTTTTAAAATAAGTATCTGAATAATCAAGTTACTTATAATATACGTTTTAATTCATCTTGATAAACAGATTTCAATTAAATCTGCAATATTATTTGCTGGAATTAACAAGGTTTTGAGGTTTAATGATACTTCTTCAATTGTCATATCATCCAAAAAAATATCATTATTATTTTTAAGCATTACTGAAGGTACTAAAATCCCATCTCCTAAATACATATTTTGTAGTCCTGATATTAAATCTTCACCTGTGAGTAATCCCGTTACTGTTATTTCTTGCCCCCAATATTTGCTTCTAAGTGGAATTAAGATGATTGTTAGATTTTCAACTTGATTTAACCTTTGCGCTAAAGGCTGAAAAACTTTGTCAACAGCATTTCCTACTACCCAAATTAAAGTTTTTTCTTTATCAATTTTTTGAGGTAATTTTTCTTGACATATTGAATAAAATTCTTGAATAAATTTTTTAATAGAACCAACTCCATTGCTAACTTGAGGATAATCTTCATAATCTGACTCAGGAGGTAAATCTTGTTTTGCGATTAAAAACCACTCATCTGCTAACCAAACAAAATTACTATTAAACTGAAAAAAAAATTTTTTTTGTAACCCCTGAACCTGCTTTATAACTTCTTCTGATTTTACTTGATCTACAGGAATTAAATTGCTCTTTTCAGGGTGAAAGCGAGTTAAGCCTACAGGAACTACAGCAGTAGAAATCACTGTGGGATTTTCTGTCGTGTGAAACTCTGCTAATTCAAGTATAGTTTTTTCTAGATGTATACCATCATTAATTCCGGGACATACTACGATCTGTGCATGAATTTGTAATTTTTTTTCTCGAAACCATTCTAATTGTTTTTTAATTTCTCCAGCTCTTTTATTTTTTAAGAGTTTAATTCTGATATCAGGCTCAATTGCATGAACCGACACAAAAAGAGGAGATAAACGCATACTCTCAATACGTTTCCACTCTTTTTCTGTTAAATTAGTCAGAGTCAAATAACTACCATAAAGGAAACTCAAGCGATAATCATCATCTTTTAGATATAAGCTATCCCTTTTCCCTGGAGGCTGTTGATCAATAAAGCAGAAAGAGCAACGATTATTGCATTGTATTAATCCATCAAATAGAGCTGTTTCAAATTCTAAACCTAAATCTTCGTCATAGTCTTTTTCAATTTCTACTTGATAAAGATTCTTTTGAATATCTAGCACCTGCAAAAGTAAAAAAACATCAGAACATAAAAAGTTATAATCAATTAAATCGCGAGGTTCTTTCCCATTAATGGAAATGATAGTGTCACCTATCTCAAAACCTACTTCTTCAGCAATAGAACTAGGTACAATCTTACTTACCTTAGCAGAATATTTTAAGGATACTGTCATAATTAACTAATAACATTTATTTAAATTAGTTGAAGTTATATTGAAGATAATTATAATTTTAATCAATTTAAAACTTTTAAAATAACATTTATAGCGCCTATCGAAAAATATTGTTAAATTTATTAGTGATATGGCAGTCTTTATATCACAGTGTTTAGCACAGTACTAAAACTACCATGATCATACACTAAAGGGTATTGACACATTTGCAAATAGACAAATGCTTTTTTGTTTCTGTGAATTACCAAAATATTAATAAATGCTTAGAAAATACATATGAACCTTGTTAATTTTCCATGGTTAACTACCATTATTCTTTTTCCGATTATTAGTGCTTTATTAATACCATTTATTCCCGACGAAAACGGTAAAACTGTACGTTGGTATGCACTAACAGTAGGACTAATTGATTTTATTTTTATTGTTTACGCTTTTTATATGGGATATGACTTCAACAATCCTAATCTTCAATTAGTTGAAAGTTATAGTTGGATTTCTCAAATAGACCTAAGATGGTCTGTTGGCACTGATGGACTTTCCATGCCTTTAATATTAATGACAGGTTTTATAACAACATTAGCAATTATGGCTGCATGGCCAGTAACTTTTAAGCCTAAGCTTTTTTATTTTTTAATGCTTCTTATGTATGGTGGACAAATTGCAGTTTTCGCCGTACAAGATATGTTACTTTTTTTCTTAGTCTGGGAACTAGAACTAGTACCTGTTTACTTAATTCTTTCTATATGGGGAGGGAAAAAACGTCTTTATGCTGCGACTAAATTTATTATATACACTGCAGGAGGATCGCTATTTATTCTTTTAGCTGCTTTTACTTTAGCTTTCTTCGGTGACACAATAACTTTTGATATGAGTATAATTGCATCTAAAGATATTCCTCTTAAGTTACAGTTATTACTTTATGGTTGTTTTCTAATCGCATACGGCGTTAAATTACCAATTTTTCCTCTTCATACTTGGCTTCCTGATGCTCATGGAGAAGCAACTGCTCCCGCCCATATGTTACTGGCAGGCATTCTATTGAAAATGGGAGGATACGCTCTTCTAAGAATGAATGTAGGAATGTTACCTGATGCACATGTTTATTTTGCTCCTATATTAATTATTTTAGGAGTTGTTAATATTATTTATGCAGCATTAACTGCTTTCGCTCAACAAAATTTAAAAAGAAAAATTGCTTATTCTTCTATCTCTCATATGGGTTTCGTTTTAATAGGTATTGCTTCATATACATCTATAGGTCTTAACGGAGCAATGTTACAAATGATTTCTCATGGATTGATCGGCGCAGGTTTATTTTTTATGGTTGGCGCTACCTATGATAGAACTCACACTCTCATGCTTGATGAAATGGGCGGAATTGGTGGCAAAATGAAGAAGATATTTGCAATGTGGACCACTTGCTCAATGGCTTCTTTAGCTTTACCTGGAATGAGCGGTTTTGCGGCAGAATTGATGATATTTATCGGATTTGCAACTAGTGATGCTTATAATTCTATTTTTAAAATGGTTGTTATTATTTTTGCAGCTGTAGGAGTTATTTTAACCCCTATATATTTACTTTCTATGCTCAAAGAAATGCTATATGGACCAGAAAATAAAGATTTAGTATCTCATGCAAAGCTTATTGATGCAGAGCCAAGAGAAGTATTTATTATCGGATGTTTATTAATTCCCATAATCAGTATTGGTTTATATCCTAAAATTGTTACTCAGATGTATAGTGCTACGACTGATCAGTTGAATACTTTATTGCGTAATTCTGCTCCAGCATTAGTTGAAAAAACTAATGTTGCTGCTATTCACAATGGAATCTTTAAAGCACCAGATATGTAAATATTTAATTTATGGCTTATATTCAAAATTTTCTATATAAATTTTGAATATAAGCCATAAATTAAATATTAGATTTTTAAGTTTAATCACTAAATTTTAGTAACTCTATTTCATATATTTGAAAAATGCAAATAGTGGCTTTTAAGCTTTTATTTTGCTGGTGGTAATCCTTCTATGTATATTAAAGCATCGGTTACTACTTTTGCAGCAGGTGCTGCGACTGTTGAGCCAGATGTATTATTCCCTTTTGGTTCATCTAAAACAACTAAAACTAAATATTTTGGAGATGTTATTGGTAAAATCGATACAAAGCTAGTAATTTTTGAATCAGGTAAATATCCTCCTTTACCAGCTTTTTGAGCTGTACCTGTCTTGCCCCCAATACGATACCCTTGTATTTTTGATGCTTTTCCCGATCCCTTGTTAACAACAGTTTCCATAAGCTCCATAACTTTCTTACTTACGGAAGGAGAAAAAATTTGCTTAATTTTGTACTCCGGTGTCCAAGCTAAAGATCCTTCAAGATTGACTAACCCTTTTGTTAAATGAGGAGTAACCAACTTTCCTCCATTAGCTAGAGCCGCATGTAATTGTGCTAATTTAATAGGTGTTAAAGAAAAACCTTGGCCAAAAGAAGTGGCAGCTGCTTCAATAGAACCTTTTGTGAACACTTCTTTATTTTTTAACTGTCCCCTTACCTCTCCAGGTATATCAATATTTGTTTTCTGAGTAATATCTAATTTTAGTAATCTACTATAATAATCTTCTTTTTTTAGACGTTGCATTATTTGAACCATAGCTACATTGCTTGAAGTTTGCAAAACTTCAGCAATGTTAATCAATCCATTACCGGCCAATGAAGCATTATGAATATTCCAATTATCAACTTTTATAAAACCTACATCTTGAATGAGAGTATTAGATTCTATTACCCCAGCTTCCAAAGCTAAAGCGATATTAATTGGTTTAAATGTTGAACCCGGCTCATAAAGATCTGTAACTGCCCAATTTTTTAGTAATTCACTTTTAGCATTATAAAAAACATTAGGATCAAATGTTGGTTCACACACCAAAGCTAATATTGAACCATCCATTACATTCATAATAATTATTGCACCGCGTTTTGCTTTAAAAATATTCAACTTTTCTTTAAGAGCAAAACGTGCAGCTCTTTGCAGACGCATATTAACCGTTAATTGTAATTTCCAATCATTTGATCTAAAGAAGTTTGTAGGGAGAGAGGTGGGGATAATACCTCCTGAGCCAGTTTTCCGTACTGTTATATATTTAGTCTGTCTATGTAGTAAGTTATTTTGGCTCATCTCGATACCTGCTTTACCTTGTTGATTATCGTTAACAAACCCTACTACATCAGACATCAGTTCTTTTTGGGGATAAGAACGATCAAAATTTTTGATAAATTCAAAAGCTCGTCTATATTTTTTTGTAGTATTATTGAGAATTCTCTGATATTCATGTGTGGTTATCTTGTCTAAGCCAACCCTATTTACGTTTTTTTTGTCTAATAATAACTTGGTTAAGTCATCATAATTCTTATTCAATATTTCACTAAGTTGTTTTGCTATTTTTTCTTTATCTTCATCTTTTGGTAATCTATCACGATAAATAAATAAATCATATTTCACCGTGTCCATAGCTAATATATTACCTTCATTGTCTATAATCGATCGTCTAGGATTATCAATACGTATTTCTTCATTTTGCTGAACATTTGCTTTTTTTTTAAATTCAGCAGTTTTGAGAAATTGTAACAAGAAAATTTTTCCAGCTAATCCAAGCATTGCTGAAGTAATAATTGTCCAAACTATAAGTAACCGAAAATTAAGTAGAGATAATTTTTTCATTATGATGTTAAGTCTTATTTCCAAATAATCAGGAAGGTAATATACAGCGAATAACCTGCATAATAAAACTATTTTATTAATATAAGATAAATAGATAGCTGCCTATAAATCGTTTCAATATGGAATATCTTAATACTAAAGCATGCAGAAAACAGAGAATCACTAAAATACTTAAGTTTAAAAAATAGAAAACTAAATAGTTTGTATAATTGTATTATTTATTTTAAATAAAATTAATATAAAAAATTGGTGGTTGCTTTAGATATAGATTTTAGTTTTTGTTACTCTGCAAAACGAAGAATATCATCATCACCTAAATATTCCCCGTTTTGTACCTCAATCATTACTAGGGGAATAATCCCTGGATTTTCTATACGATGTCTAGTATTCATAGGAACGTAAGTTGATTCTTTTTGTTTTAAAAGATGTTCTTCCCCGTTAAAAATGACTTTAGCTGTACCAGACACTACAATCCAGTGCTCGCTCCTATGATAATGCATTTGAGTACTAATGTGTTGACCAGGCTTAACCTCAATACGGTTAATACAATAATGAATACTTTTTTCTAAAATAGTTACAGTTCCCCAAGGAGGAGTACGCATAAGCTCACTAGAATATTTTTTTTTCTCGTTAGTCATAGTGAATAAGCAATTCTTTCACATATTTTTATTTATAAACTTAGAAGTAGAAGCGGTCAATATAGTTAATAAATTTTGCAACTATTAATTTATAGTTTTGCGAAAAGATAGTTTATCAATCTCTAGATCAACTAATACAATATCACCGGAAGTAAAAGTCATATCTAAGATTTTTGTGGCTACTGGATTTTCTAACTCTCTTTGAATTGCTCTTTTTAAAGGTCTTACTCCGTACACTGGATCGTATCCAATATCTACAATATAGTCAAGAGCTGAATCGCTTAATTGTAAACAAATATTTTGTTCTTCTAGTAATCGCTCTATACGTTTAATTTGCAGTGTAACGATATGTCTTAAATGCTCTTTTTTTAGAGTATGAAATATTATCAAATCATCAATACGATTTAAAAATTCTGGCCTAAAGTGTTTGCTTAATGACATCAAAACTTCTTTTTTCATTACTTCATAATTATTGTTATTTTCTACTATGTTAAGAATAAATTCACTTCCAATATTACTAGTCATAATAATAATAGTGTTGCAAAAATCAATTATATGACCTTGAGAGTCAGTAACACGTCCATCATCAAGAATTTGTAAAAGAATATTAAAAACGTCAACATGAGCTTTTTCAATTTCATCTAATAAAATAACTGAATAAGGTCGACGGCGCACTGCCTCTGAAAGCTGACCACCTTGGTCGTAACCTATATAACCAGGAGGGGCACCAATCAACTTGGAAACGGTATGTTTTTCCATATATTCTGACATATCAATACGAATCATCGCATCCTGGGAATCAAAAAGAAATGCAGCAATTGCACGAGCTAATTCAGTTTTTCCTACTCCAGTAGGTCCCATAAAAAGAAAAGAACCAATAGGGCGAGAAGGATCCTTGATTCCAGCTCTAGCTCTACGAATCGCTGCAGCAACAGCTGTAACTGCCTCTTCTTGACCAATAACCTGTTTATGTAAATAGCCTTCTAACTCAAGCAGCTTTTTTCTTTCCGACCCTAACAAACGATTAGTTGGAATACCAGACCAGCCAGCTACTATTTCTGCTATATCAGACTCAGTTACTTGCTCTCGAAAAAGAGTTTCACTTTGAGATTGAACGTTAATTAAATTTGTTTCTTTTTCTTTTAAATCGTTTTGTAAACTTTCAAGCTTGCCATATTTTAATTGAGCTGCTTTATTTAAATCATATGCTCGTTCAGCCTGTTCTACTTGAACTCTTAATTGCTCTTCTTCTTCTTTCAAAGTATTAATTTCTCCAAGCATTTGTTTCTCCGATCTCCACTGATCATCTAGTTTCTTATGAATATTTTCTAAATCTTTAATCTCTTTTTCGATTCTTTCCAAGCTTTTTTGAGAAGCTGAATCAGCTTTTAAGGTGACTCTCTTTTCTTCACTTTGTAAAGAAAGTTTTTCCATTTGCAATTGCATTAAACGACGATCAATATCTTCTAACTCTACTGGTTTAGATGTAATCTCCATTTTTAATTTTGCTGCAGCCTCATCGACAAGATCGATTGCTTTGTCAGGTAAAAATCTACCAGTTATATATCTATCAGAAAGCTTGGATGCGGCCACTAGAGCAGCATCTGTAATTTTAACTCCATGATGAACTTCATAACGTTCTTTAAGACCTCGCAGAATAGAAATAGTATCTTCTACACTAGGTTGATTCACATACACTTGCTGAAATCTTCTTTCTAATGCTGGATCTTTCTCTATATGCCTACGATATTCATCTAGTGTACTTGCACCAATACAACGAAGTTCTCCTCTTGCTAACATAGGCTTTAAGATATTACCTGCATCCATAGAACTTCCTTCTTTCGATCCAGCTCCTACAACAGTGTGAACCTCATCAATAAAAAGTACAACTTGTCCATTAGAATTTGTAACTTCTTTCATGATTTTACGTAAACGTTCTTCAAACTCTCCTCTGTACTTTGCACCAGCAACTAAGCTTCCCATGTCTAAAGATATTAATTGACGATTTTTAAGAGAGTCGGGAACATCGCCATTGATAATACGCTGTGCTAATCCTTCAGCTATAGCTGTCTTGCCAACGCCAGGCTCTCCAATTAAAACAGGATTATTTTTAGAACGGCGAGATAAAATTTGGATAAGACGACGTATCTCTTCATCTCTTCCAATAACCGGATCTAATTTGCCTTGTTTAGCTTGATCAGTAAGATTACGCCCAAACTTTTCCAAGGCTTCATAAGATTTTTCTTTATCATTTTGAGTAGTTTTTTGATTTTCTTTCACTATTTTGACTGCTTTCTCTATATCTTGTCGGCCTACCTGAAAGTTTTTTAAAAAATGTTGTCCCAGTCTTTTATCTTCAGTGAAGCTAATCCAAAGATGTTCAACTGCGATATATTTATCATTCCACTCTATACATAAAACATTAGCTTTATCTAATAAAAAATCTAAATTTCTTCCTAGATATAGTTGATCAAGAATAATTAACTTAGGTTGTTGATCTGTGAAGGTCTCTACATATTGGGTAAGTTCGGTTATATTTATTTTTAATTGTTCTAGTATTCGCGATGTTAACTCTTTCTCTTGCTCGAGAAGTGAAAGTATCAAATGCTCTACTTCTAGATTTTGATTTTGGAAACGTCGGGCTACTTCTTGCGATTTTACGATAGCATCCCAAGCTTGTTCGGTGAATTTTGCAGAATTAGTTGGTTGCATTAACAGCTCAATAAATCTCTTGATATGATAACAATTCCAAAGAATAGATATCAAGTTTCATTTGTTATTATTTTTTAATAATTAATTTTATAGACTTTTAAACAGCAAAATAACTGCATAAGAAGATATTCCTTTCTCTCTTCCTACTGGTCCTAGCCTTTCGTTAGTAGTCGCTTTAATAGAAACTTGATTTTGGCAAATATTGAGAACTTGAGAAAGTTTTTCTTTAATCAGCTGAATATGAGGTTTTATTTTAGGCTCTTCAGCAATAATTGTTGAATCTATATTTCCAAGATACCATCCTTCTGATCTGATTAACTGGTTTACTTGTTTTAATAATGTCAAGCTATTAGCGTTTGCCCACTGAGAATCAGAAGGTGGAAAGTAATGACCGATATCTCCTAAACTTAATGCTCCTAACATTGCATCCATAATAGAGTGAGTTAATACATCTGCATCACTATGACCTAGCAAACCAAGTCTATGAGGAATATGAATACCTCCTAAAATCAAAGGTCTCCCTAATACAAGACGATGAATATCATACCCATTGCCAATTCTAATATCTACCATTATCTATAAAGTTTGGGTTCCTGAGCTAGTAAAAAAATGTTTATATTTAAAATATACTCTATGTGAAAGCAAAAAGAATTCTTAAATCTTAAAAATACACACAATCAGAATTTATTAATTAGTATTATGTATATTAGTTATAAGCAATAGTACAAAGTTCGGAACTTTTTAACATACAAAAAATAAAGTTTTTTAAAACTGTAACAATAAAAATCTCATGATTTTTGATTAATGACACTTTTATAGTAATTTCTTAACTGGTTGGTAGCCATCGGCCATCCCCATCGTTCTGCCTCTTTTCGAGCATTTTTTTGTAATTGTTCTTTTTCAGCTGTATTCTCCAGAAGATGCTTAGTCGCTATAATTGCTCCATTCGGATCGTCAGGATCAAATAAATAACCATTAACTTTATCAGTTACAATATCGGGAATTCCTCCGGAATTAGCTGCTATCACAGGACATCCTGCAGCCATAGATTCCAATAGAACTAATCCTAGTGTCTCAGTTCGAGAAGGAAAAATAAAAGCATCTGCAGAAGCAAAAGCAGATGCAAGCTCTAACCCTTGAAGGTAGCCAACAAAATTAGTTTTAGTACCAGAAAAATGTGCTTTTAATGCTTCTCTATGAGGACCATTGCCAACAATTGCCAAACGAGTATTCGGAATTGCTTCTAAAACAGATTTTATTTTATCAATTTGTTTTTCAGATGAAACTCTTCCAACATATAGCAATAAAGAATCATCAGGATTTCCTTCTGATAGATATGAACGCATTTGCTGAGATGCTAAACTAGGTCGAAACATTTCTGTGTCCACACCTCTTTGCCATAGATTAACTCTCTCAATACCATTATTTTCGAGTTCTTTGACCATAGCAGTTGAGGTACATAAATTTAGCTGCGCTTGGTTATGAGCTAATTTTAATAGTTTCCACAATAGTCCTTCTAATGAACCTAAGCCATAATGTTTTAGGTATTGAGGTAAGTGAGTATGGTATGAAGCAATTAATGGAATGTTTTTAGATTTAGCAAAGTATATACCTCCTAGCCCAAGAAAAGCAGGATTAACTACATGTATTAAATCTGGTTTAAATATTTCTAATTTTTTAAAAACAATAGGAGTAGGAATAGCTAATTTTAATTCAGGATAAAGAGGTAATGGAATACCGTTAACTCCATAAATTTCTGCTCCCTTATATTCTTCTATTCCTCCATTAGGAGAAAATAGTATGACTTGATCACCAGAACGCTGTAAATTTTCGATTGTGTGACACAAACGTGTAACAATGCCGTCAATCTTAGGTAAAAAAGTTTCTGTGAATAAAGCAATTCGCATACTATTGTTAATTTTTGAGAATTATAATTAGATGTAGTAGACTATCAAACTTCCTTTAAGTTAGATATTTATTTGGAACAAAATATATTGTTCAATGTATTCGAATATATACTCTAAATTTATAAAAGCAAAGAATTTTATTATTTATCACAATAATTATTCATATAGTTAAAATTTGTTTATTTTAAGTGAAAAAAATTACAAGCAATTTAGATCTCTAATATGTCTTAAATTAAAAAGTTATCTAAAATTCAGGATATAAGTAATAAAAATAATTCAAGATGCTTTGTTATATAAATATTTCATACCACACTTGATTTTTAATAGTTAATGACTAATTAGGATTATAGTTATCACAGTTAATAACTATATAGGATAACTATTTCCTGCAATTTTAAGTAATATCTTAACTATTGTCTAATCATGAAATTTAAATACTTTGTAAAACAGTATTTAAATTAAGTAATCATAGTTTCCCCAATTTTAATAAATTAATATTTATTATTTAGATTATGGAAAAAGATTATTAATTGAGTGTATATTTAGAGTATGATGCTGTAAATATTAGTTTAAAAGTACTGCTGAAGCATATATATACAAAATGATATACAGTAAATTTGGTGTATGGATACCATCTTCAATTGATAATGCTAAGACACCAACGGCAGTTGCTTTAGGAAACTTTGATGGAATTCATCTTGGGCATCGACAAGTCCTTAAACCAATATTAAAATTTGCCAAGCAATATGTACCTACTGTAGTTACTTTTGAACCTCACCCTCAAGAATTTTTTACTGGGGAAACTCGTCAACTACTGACACCCATAGATGAAAAAGTTCAAATATTAAACTCTCTTAATATTAAACAGTTAATTCGGTTACCATTTAATCAAGATTTAGCTTCTTTAAGTCCTCTAGAATTTATTATAGATATTTTAGTTGGTAAACTAAACGTAAGATATATCTCAGTTGGAGAAAATTTTTATTTTGGACATAAAAAAACAGGGACAGTTGAGTTATTAAGAGATTTTACAGAAAGATTTGGAATATCAGTAAATACTATAAGACTAGAAACTTTTCTAACTTCTGACAAAAAAAATCCTTTAAGGATTAGCAGTTCGAAGATTCGTGAATATTTAGCAGATGGAAGTATTGCAGAAGTTAATCAAATGCTAGGATATTCGTATTTTTTACGTGGTATTGTTATCTCTGGACAACAAATCGGAAGAACAATTGGATTTCCTACTGCTAATCTAAAACTACCTACCAATAAACTATTACCTTGTAATGGAGTTTATTGCGTTTATGTAGAATTTGAAAATAAAGATATCATCAAAGGGGTAATGAATGTTGGGAAACGTCCAACAATTGACGGTAGTCTAACAGTAGAGGTACATCTATTGGATTGGTCTGGTAATCTATATGGTAAAAAGCTAACTGTATATCTAGAAAAATTTTTACGTTATGAAACAAAATTTCCATCTTTGCAGGCTCTGAGAAATCAAATTGAACAAGATTGTAAGAAGGCGAGGTCAATATTGATATAAAAAGTCATAACTTGACTACGCCTATAATGTTTTAATAGAATTTCCATTAGACTAACTAAGTATCTAATTAATAAATTTTTATTAGATGTATAAAGTAATTATGAAGGAATTTAAGAGTAACTTTTTTTTAAGATTAAAAATCATGTTTACATATAAACTTAGTAATTTCTATTAGTTAAACTTATTCTTTGGAATAAGTTATAACTAAACTTAATTTTAAGAAATCCTATTTGCTTACTAAATCTGTTTGATTATTAAAAAACGATTATGTCAACTCTTGTTATTGTTGAATCACCTACTAAAGCTCGTACGATAAGAAACTTTTTGCCTAGTGAATATCAGGTTGAAGCTTCCATGGGCCACATACGAGATCTTCCAGCCTCAGCAAGTGAGATTCCTGCTTCTTATAAAGGTAAAAGCTGGGCTAACTTAGGCGTTGATGTAGAAAATAATTTCGATCCTATTTATGTTATTCCGAAAGATAAAAAGAAAGTAGTTCAAGGGTTAAAAACAGCTCTAAAAAGTGTGGATGAGTTGATATTAGCTACAGATGAAGATAGAGAAGGAGAAAGTATTAGTTGGCATCTACTACAAATCTTAAAACCTAAAGTACCTATTAAGCGTATGGTTTTTCATGAAATTACTAAAGATGCAATTCAAGAATCTTTAGAAAACTGTCGTGATATTAATGAAAACTTAGTTCATGCTCAAGAAACAAGGCGTGTACTAGATCGTTTATATGGCTATACACTTTCCCCTTTACTATGGAAAAAAATTGCTTGGGGATTATCTGCTGGTAGGGTACAGTCAGTAGCAGTACGTTTATTAGTCCAAAAAGAACGAGAGCGTCTTAGTTTTCAATCTGGTGAATATTGGAATCTAAAAGTCTTACTAAAAAAAGAAGAAATCTTTTTTGAAGCTAAATTAATAAGTATTTCTGGAAAAAAAATTGCTATAGGTTCAGACTTTGATCCTAAAACTGGTGGCTTAGCTGGCAATCGAAATATTATTCTCCTTGATGAGCAAGAAGCTAATATTCTAAAAGAACAATTAAAAGATACAAATAAGACATGGAATGTAGTCAAGGTTGAAGAAAAGAAGGTAAGTAACAAGCCCTTTCCTCCTTTTACAACTTCAACTTTACAGCAAGAATCTAATCGGAAACTGGGTATTTCAGCACGAGATACTATGCGAATAGCTCAGAAGCTATATGAGGAAGGTTATATTACATATATGCGAACAGATTCAGTAAATTTATCTAGTGAAGCTATCAATGCAGCTAGAAAATGTGTGAAGAAGAAGTATGGGGAAGAATTTTTAAGTCCACATCCGCGCAAATATACTACTGTAAGCAAAGGAGCGCAAGAAGCTCATGAAGCAATTCGTCCAGCAGGCAATATTTTCCTTATACCTAAGGAAACAGGATTAACGGATCAAAGACTTTCTCTTTATGATCTTATTTGGAAGCGGACTGTAGCATGTCAAATGGCTGATGCTCAACTAACACAAGTTTCAGTAATTATAGCAGTAGAAAATGCAGAATTTCGAGCTTATGGAAAACGTATAGATTTTCCAGGATTTTTTCGTGCCTATGTTGAAGGATCAGATAACCCTGAAATAGCATTAGAAAATCAAGAAATCATACTTCCATATCTTCAAGAAGGTGAACACCTCAAATGCGAGCAAGTAGATGCTATAAGTCATAAAACCCAGCCTCCTGCCCGTTATACTGAAGCGTCTCTAGTAAAAATATTAGAGAAAGAAGGAATCGGCCGTCCTAGTACCTATGCTAGTATTATTGGAACCATATGTGATCGTGGTTATTCCCAAATGAGGAGCAAGGCTTTAGTTCCTACTTTTACAGCATTTGCTGTTGTTAGCTTGTTAGAAACCTACTTTCCTGAACTAGTAGATCCTATGTTTACTTCAAAAATGGAACAGGCTCTAGATGAAATTGCAACAGGAGAAGTACTAAGAGTTCCTTACTTAGAAAAATTTTACTTTGGTGATAAAGGTTTAGATACTCAAGTCAAAGTTCGTACTGATGAAATAAATCCAAGTTTAGCTAAAGCTATTAATCTTCACAATTTAGATACGACAATTAAAATTGGTAAGTTTGGACCTTACATAGAAGTAGAACAAAATGAAAAAATAATAACTGCTTCTATTCCCGCAGACTTGACTCCATCCGATTTAAATATCGATCAAGTAACAAAAATATTAAAGCAAAAAACTGAAGGTCCAGAAAAAATTGGATTACATCCTGATATTGGTGAACCTATTTATTTATTAATTGGTAGCTATGGACCATATGTCCAATTAGGAGAAATTACAGAAGAAAATAAGAAGCCTAAGAGAACTTCTCTTCCTAAAAGTATTAAACCCGAAGATGTAAATTTAGAAATTGCACTGGGCCTATTAGCATTACCTCGTTTATTAGGAACTCATCCAGATACTCAAGCTAGTATTAAAGTCAATATAGGAAGATTTGGATCTTATGTAGTACATGATCAAGGGAAAGAAGGGAAAGATTATAGATCGCTCAAAAAAGAAGATGATTTATTAACTATCTCTTTTGAGAGAGCACTTGAACTACTCTCTCAACCAAAACTTACTAGAGGAAGAAGAACAAAAAAACCACTAAAAGAGTTAGGACTTCATCCTGAAGATAATGAACCTATTAATATCTACGAAGGACCTTATGGTGTTTATATAAATCATAAAAAAATAAATGTAAGCTTATCTAAGAAAGATAAAATTGATGATATAACTTTAGAAAAAGCATTAAAATTATTATTGAAGAAAACACCTGCCAAGAAAACACCTGCCAAGAAAACACCTGCCAAGAAAGCAACTGCCAAGAAAGCAACTGCCAAGAAAATCAACTGAAATAGAAAAATCAACTGCAACAAAGAAATCAACTGCAGCAAAGAAATCAACTGCAGCAAAGAAAAGTAAAAAAGATTAGATTTAAATTATTGGGATAATAATATTGAGTGAATTCAGCAAAGAATCAACTCAATATTACTTCCTATTATTTTATTAATTATTTGCTCAATAAAATGTTATTAAGTTAATATGAATCCATATATTCCTATACTAATTAGTAAAAAAAACTATTTTTATAAAGTGTAATTATTCGGTTTTTAATTCATTAGGTAATAGTATTTCTTTAAAAATTAGAATGATATTTTTGTATCGTACAGAATATAGTAATATGATTTTTAAATAAAATTTGTATTTGACTATAGTTTTATTAAAAGTCGATAAAATATTTCTTATAAATAAGTTTATACATTAACATTCCTAAAATTTTGAGATAGTTAATATTATTCACAGTCTCAATACATACAATGCACATAAAATAGGTTAAGGACTAAATTTGAGAAAATCAACTTTTGAAAGTCTCTTAAATTTCTTCTCAAATAATATTTATTATGTCTCCACAAACAATATTTATAAGAGCTATTAAATTTTTAGGTTACTTTCTGAAAACATTACCAGTTAAGAATGGTTGGTCCTTTTATTTGATAGATCGCTATATCCTATCACAACTAATTGGACCTCTGGCTTTTTCAGTTGGCTTAGTATCTATACTTGGAGTAGCTATTGGTTATTTATCGGACCTGTCAAATAAAGTAGTAGAGTCTGATTTACCTTTAATACAAGCACTAGAAATTATATTCTTAAAAATTCCAGAATTTACTGCTTATGCCTTACCCATTTCCATGATGTTAAGTACTTTATTAACTTATGGACGTCTTAGCGGTGATAGTGAGTTAATTGCTTTACGAGTTTGTGGAGCTAGTCTTTATCGCCTGGTTATGCCTGCTTTTATAATAAGTTTGATAATGACAGGGATAACTTTTATATTTAGTGAATTAATAGTTCCAGCAGCTAATTACCGTGTTACTAGTATATTAGTTGAGCATCTCCAAGAAGAACGACCTTATTGGCAAAATAAAGATATTTTTTATCCTGATTATGAAAAGGTAGTGCTTCCTGACGGAAGCACTGAGAAACAACTAAAACATTTATTTTTTGCAGAAAAATTTGACGGTCAAAAACTTGAGACTTTAACAGTACTAGAATGGCTTGAAAAAAAATTAAATCGTATTGTTGTTTCAGATTCAGCAGCATGGAATGCACAAGATGAAACTTGGGATTTTTTTAATGGAACTATTTATCAACTAGCTCCAGATTCTTCTTATCAAGGAACCTATTCCTTTAAGCATAGACAGTTACCTCTAGCCAAATCTGCTTTTGAATTTATTCAAGAAGGTCGTGACCCTTATGAAATGAATATTTTTCAAGCACAAAAGTATATGAAAATTCTGAGAGTGATGGAAGATGAGCAAAAACTTCGTACTTTTCAAGTTAGAGTTCAACAAAAAATAGCTTTTCCTTTTATATGCATTGTATTTGGGGTAATTGGCTCTGCTCTGGGTACAAGCCCTCAGTATATCAATCGTGCAATGGGTTTTGGACTAAGTGTTGTAATTGTTTTCATATACTATCTTCTTGGCTTTTTAATTGGTAGTTTAGGTTTAATAGGTGTTGTTTCACCATTTATGGCTGCTTGGTTACCAAATGCTATTGGCTTAGGTATAGGATTATATTTACTTTATTGGTTTGCTGAATCTTAAGCTAGTTGTAAAAAAATTTCTTCAAGTAAAATACTAAAACTATATTGAATATTTAGCCAATTACCATAAAAAAAATCTCCTATTAATTATTTAAGTTTGAAATTGAACAAAATTATGCTAATTTATAGAGGTTGTTAAAATACCGCACATTCGAGACTTCGGGTGTTTCTGGAAAGAAATACACTTGAATGGAGGAATAACCCGAAATAGGAGAAAAAATCATGCCAGTAGTATCTCTCTCTGAACTGCTAGAATCTGGAGTACATTTTGGACATCAAACCCGCCGTTGGAATCCTAAAATGTCTCAGTATATCTACACAGCTCGTAATGGAGTTCATATTATCGATTTAGTGCAAACTGCACAGTTAATGGAAGATGCTTATCAATATGTCCGTAATGGATCTGATAAAGGAAAACGATTTTTATTTGTAGGAACCAAGAGACAAGCAGCAGGAATTATTGCTCAAGAAGCATCTCGTTGTGGAGCTAATTATGTTAACCAACGTTGGTTAGGCGGAATGCTCACTAATTGGGAGACCATTAAAACTAGAGTTGAGCGCTTGAAAGAATTAGAAGCGATGGAAGAAAGTGGTCAAATTGAAAAACGTCCTAAAAAAGAAGGAGCTGTATTAAGAAGAGAGTTAGGCAAATTGCAAAAATATTTAGGAGGCATTAAAACGATGCGTCGACCTCCTGATGTTGTTGTTATTGTGGATCAGCGACGTGAGTATAATGCTATCCAAGAGTGCCAAAAATTAGGAATTCCAATGATATCTTTATTAGATACAAATTGCGATCCTGATTATGCTGATATTCCTATTCCAGCTAATGATGATGCAATTCGTTCAATTAAGTTAATTTTAGGAAAACTAGCAGATGCTATAGATGAAGGATCTCATCGTCGCGTAAATGCAAATGACGACTATGAAACTTCTGATGAAAGTTTCATAGAAAATAATATTGAAAAAATTGAAGAAAGTACTTCTGTATCATCTAGTCTGGAAGGTGAAAATATAGAAGAAAAGGAAAATCAGGCTTAATTCTTTTTAAATAATGTCTCGAAAGATAAAAGTCGTTAATTTTCTTAACTTCACAAAGCTTTTACTCAAGATTGAGCTAACAACATTTTAGGATACCTTTATATGAAAGTAAATCAGCTAATTGATCTGTTTCATATACAAAAAAGCTTTTTAAGCTGTCCTTAATGTTACCCTCTCTTATGTCATGATTATTTACATTAAAAACAAGAATTAAAATGGTTGAAATTTCAGCAAAACTAGTTAAAGAACTCCGCGTAAAGACTGGTGCAGGCATGATGGACTGCAAGAAAGCGTTACAGGAAAATCAAGGTGAAATAGAAAAAGCAACAGAATGGTTGCGACAAAAAGGAATTACATCTGCTGAAAAAAAATCAGGCAGACAAACAGCAGAAGGCTTAGTCCATAGCTACATACATACAGGAGGTCGAATAGGAGTTCTTGTAGAAATTAATTGTGAAACAGATTTTGTTGCACGCAGAGATGAATTTAAAGAATTAGTTCAGAATATTGCTATGCAAATAGCTGCCTGTCCTAATGTTGAGTATGTTAATCAAGCCAATATTCCCCAGACAATTGTCAATAAAGAAATAGAAATTGAGATGGGGAGAGATGATTTAGGAAATAAGCCCGAAAATATTAAAGAGAAAATAGTCCAAGGACGAATTGAGAAGCGTAAAAAAGATCTTTCTCTTCTAGATCAACCTTTTATTAAAGATTCTAGTATTACGGTTGAGGAATTATTAAAGCAAAATATTTCACAACTTGGAGAAAATATTCAGGTTCGTCGTTTTACTCGTTTTGTTTTAGGAGAAGGGATTGAAAAACATGAAACTGATTTTGCCGCTGAAGTTGCAGCGCAAACAGGACAAATCGTAGGATAATCTTTTCTAGAGTAACTTTTATCAAAATAAAAACTTGATATTTGAAAAAAAGTAAAAAGAAAGTAGGTTATCTAAGATATAGTTAAAGACAAAAGTAGGTAAATATTCCTGGCTTTTGTCTTTTTTATATTTAAATTAATTTATGATGTTCAGTATATTATGAGATCTTTTCAAAGAATTAATCAAGAAAAAAAAGAGCTGGAAAAAAAGTCAACACAGCTTTTTTTTGAATTTAATAACATTTATAAAGATTACTTAAAATTATTAGGTTCTACATCAAATAAGCAATTAATATTAGCAGTTTATCAAATTTGTACTCATATTTATCCTAAATTATTTTTAAAGTTATCTAATAGTCAGAGAAAAGAGCTACAAGAAAAAATTAAAGAACTATGTAAAAGCTCTGAATTTCAATTTCTATCATATATGACTGTCCCGCAACCTATATCTTCAGAGGTAGTGGTGGGAGAAATATCAAAATATTTGTTTCCTTATAAAAAAGACAATATAAAACAGTTTCAAGATAAGAGAAAAAGACTATCGTTTACAAATAAATTAGATAAAAATGATAAAGATGAAGATAAAATTATCAATCCTGAAGATTTAATTAAATGGTGTAGAGGTATTGAACAAGGAATTCAAATAACTTTAAATAATTTTTCTCAAGAAATTAATAATAGATTAAAACAGAACAAAATTATTTCTAACTATTCAACATCTCATTTATTTGAAATAGGATCAAAAGTTGAAGACAAAAGATTTTTATCAGAAAGTTATCCTAATATCCTTAATTTACTAGTAGAAGAAAATGCAAGTAATAAGATATCAGAATTAGGGGGAAAAAATTCTAAAGAACCTTCCGTTATAAAAATATCTACGCTTCATTTAAAACTATCCGATATTGAATTCAATGATTCTGAATTAAGCTTTAGAAGAAAAAAAATTAGTCAGCAAACTGAAAAACTAAATCAAGTACAGAAAAAATATCAAAAAATTAAGAAAGAATATATTCAGGCAAAAGCAGAATCAGAATGGAACTCGAATTGGTGTAATTAATAATGTCATTACAATAGTTTTTATAGTAACTCTACACCGATATTAACTTAAATTTATTATTTAATTACTCCATGAGTAAAGATTATCTACGTTAATATTTAAGCTTTAGAAGTTTTATTATATAAAAAAATATACATACCCTATAGTTGCATTATAATTAATTATTCACTATTAAATACCTTCCATCCTATCCGAGTAGGTCTTTTGTATACTTGTCTTAATGTATTAATATCTTTTAAAGATATGGGAGCAAGAAATTTATTTGAGGAGTAATAAAGAGCATCTTTTTCGTCCGTGCTATGTCCCCAAATACCTATTCCATGTCCAATTTCATGTCGTGCCGCAGATAAAGTAGAAATTTCTCCTAAATTTGAACTAATATGTATCATCATTTGATGAAGTAGTATATTGTTGCAAATATGAAATTTATAGCTAGTTTGTGCTGTTTTTGCCTTTATTGTAGTTATATTCTTATTGCTTGAATTATTCTCTGTATTTAACGGTGGTTCAGCTCTTGAAATAACAATTTCTGCAAGTTCGATATTGGAAATTTCTACTATGGGCAAATAAGCACTCCATTCAAAAATTGCTTTTTTAACAGTACTGATCCATTGATTAACTCTTAGTTGTTCAATAGATATTCTATAATTATTTGTATGATTTTCTTCATCTATATAAATTTTGACTGGAAGTCTAGACCATACAAGATATCCTATCGAATTACTTTTAACTTTCTCCAAATAACTATCTAAAGAAATCTCATCGTTTAACTCCTTTAAAGTGATTGGTAAAGGATGAATTTGAGGTGAAGACAAAGAATTTATAAATTCATTCTCTTGCGCACTCAATGTAGATGATTTTGACATAAATACACTAAAGATAATAATTATTAATTTAAAATAATTGATAAATAACATGTTTAAAATTATTAGTTTTATTTTCTATATATTCATTTATGGAAGAGCAGACAAAGATACTTCTTTTCTGATAAAAATTTATTAAATAATAATAATTTTAATTTTCTATTAAGTAGTATTTAACTAGGTTTATGGAATGTAGTTTATTGATTGTATTCTCCTATAAAAACTCTTTCTGCGCTACCAGTCATGTATACTTTATTACTATCTTCTACCCACTCAATCAAAAGATTCCCTCCAGGCAACTCAACAGTGCATACTCGTTCAGCTCTATTAGTTATAACTCCAGCAACTACTGATGCACAAGCACCTGTTCCACAAGCAAGAGTAGCCCCTGCTCCCCTTTCCCAAACTCGCATCTTTAAGTGGTTAGGACGTACAATTTCAATAAATTCTGTATTAATACGTTCTGGAAAAGCAGAATGATATTCAAATAGTGGGCCTAATTTTTCCAAGTTAATCAGGTTAGTATCTTCGACAAATGTAATACAATGAGGATTACCCATATTGACACAAGTAACTAACCAATTTTTTTTCTCTATCTCTAATGGATAATTAATAACTGTATTATCTTTATCGCTTAAAGTTGTAGGAATCTGTTTATTTAAAAATAGAGGAGTCCCCATTTCCACTCTTACTTGTGTTTGAGTTTGTAGTTCGGCTTTTATAATACCTGCTAATGTCTTTATCCTATAGATTTTATTAGTTTGTTCAAAATTTTCTAAATTGCTGATAAAACTTATTAGGCAGCGAATTCCATTGCCGCACATTTCTGGCTCTGAACCATCAGAATTAAAAATATGCATGCCATAATCGCTAACTTTATCTCCAGATAAAAGAAAAATAACTCCATCAGCTCCAATTCCAAAATGACGGTTACACATTTTTAGTATCTGTCCAGAGGATAACAAAAGTTCAGAACTACTTCTATTATCAATTAAAATAAAATCATTACCTAAACCTTGATACTTAAAGAAATACATAATATGGACCTAATTTAATTATTCAAAAACACAATAATAATATGTAAAAGTTAATAAAAAATGTAAAAGTTAATAAAAATTACTAATTATGCTTACAATACTAATATTGTAAGCATAATTAGTAATTTTCTATATTATTAATAATTATGCTTATAATATTTTAAGACACTGAAACTTAAGGAACTATTTTAATTAATTGACGTCCTTTGGTAAGGAATATCAGGGGTAAACAGATATATCTTGGGTAAAGTTATGAGTCAAGCAATTTCGGCACCTGGACTATTTAGCCAATGGCAAAAATATCAATCTAAAGTGCCTCCGGAAAAACTCTCCAATTATGATCTTATTATCTTATGTCAGAAAGGTTCTCAGCCTGATAGAGGAGCATTTACTGAATTACTAAATCGCTACCAATCTCATGTTGATAGAGTTCTTTACCATTTAGCACCTGATTGGCAAGATCGTGCAGATCTAGCTCAAGAGGTTTGGATTCGTGTCTATAGAAATGTTAAAAGGCTTAATGAACCAGTAAAGTTTAGAGGGTGGCTGAGTCGCATTGCAACAAACTTATTCTATGATGAGCTTAGGAAGCGTAAACGAGTGCGTCATCCCATGTCTCTAGATGCGCCTAGAAGAGTAGATGATGGAGAAATAGAATGGGATATTATTTCAGATTATCCAAGTCCTGATGATAATCTTGCAACTCGTGAATTTTATGACCGTTTACAAGCTGCGATTGCTGGTCTACCAGAAGCATTTCGTGTCGCTATAGTCCTTCGTGAAATAGAAGGTTTAGCATATGAAGAAATTGCAGAAATGACAGAAGTTTCTCTAGGAACAGTTAAATCAAGGATCGCTAGAGCTAGAGCAAAGCTTCAAACTGTTTTACAAAAATATATTGATTAATTTTGGTCTTATTATTGTTTTATTCTTAATTAATAAAGAATATTACAAGAGTACTAATATTAATCTCCATCTCTGCAACCAAAGTTCTTGGTTTATATATAGGGAGGTTAGCAATGGTTTCTAATTCTGAATATAAGAAAAAATTAATAACAAATTATTGTAATAATTTAAAAGACGAGTCTAAGCGTTTCGAATTGCTTAGTGCTTATGTTGATGGTGAAGTAACGTCACAAGAGATTAAGGCAATTGAATATTGGTTAGATACTGATCCAAATTTTAATAGGTCGTATAAGATATTATTGCGAATTAAAAGAGAAACCTTTGTTATTTCTAGACCTATAAATATTAGTATTAGTTCTAAATCTACTTTATCTCAAAATATTTTTTATAAAATTGATTCTCAAAAGCGTAAAAAAATTAATACGATTCTTAGTGGTCTGGGTACTATGGCTATGATATTTGGGACTATTTGGTTACAAGATGGATTTGTATTTCATCATTATGTTCAAAAAAATCAAAATCAGGCTTTGACAATCGCATTGAATAGGCCTGTATTAGAGATACCAAACAAAATTAGATAATAAAAATTTTATTTTTTGATATTACATGATTATTTAAACTATGGATATTTATATATTCCAAAAATTAATTTAGTGTATAAAATAACTTTTATTTAACTTTATAGTTCACACTTAATTCAAAGACTTAATTCTTTTATATAGTTATTTATATAATTTTTAGAATAAAAAATAATAACTCAGCAGATTATTCTAACAGATAATATATTTATAGCTATGACTAATATTAATAATTATAAAAGCATACTGTCTGATCTGATAGCCAAAAATCTTAACCGTGTTGATTATCTCTCTATTAGACTTGAGACTTCTAAAGGAACAAATATTCGATTAGAAAAAAACATAACAGAAAATTTTAATGAAACTATTTCAAAAGGGGGGCAGGTACGTGCTTGTTACAAGGGAGGATGGGGTTTTGCCTCTTTTAACTCTTTCTCTCACTTATCTCAAAGTATAGAAAAAGCAGTTAGTGCAGCAATTCTAGTAGGAATAAACAGAACTATTCTTGCACCAGTTATTCCTATTCAAACTACATGTGAACTTCCTTTAACTAGTCGTAATCCGTTTAAAGTTAGTTTACTAGAAAAGAAAGAATTATGTCATAGATATAACGATATCTTGCAAAGTGTAAGCCATCTAATTAAAAATACTTCAGTTAGCTATAATGACAGCTCTCATAACGTAATCATAGCAACGTCTGAAGGAACAATGATTGATCAATCTTGGATTGATATTGAAATGAGATTTTCGGCAATTGCACAAAATGGTGAAAATTTAAAAATTGGGAGAGAAACTATTGGATCAAGGGAAGGCTATGATAAATTAACTGGATTAGATAAAAAAGTCAGAAGTGCAGCGACAAGAGCTGTAAATTCTTTAGCTATACCTTCAGTAAAAGGTGGACATTACACAGTTGTTATAGATCCAGTATTAACTGGATTATTTGTACATGAAGCTTTTGGACATTTTTCAGAAGCTGATATGTTTTGTAAAAATCCTGATCTTTTAAAAGTAGTAGGTTTAGGAAGAAAATTTGGACCTAAAATATTACAGATTTTTGATGGAGCAGCACCTCAAGGACATCGAGGAAGTTACTTTTATGATGATGAAGGAGTTCCAGCCACAACTACTCAGTTAGTTGAGGATGGTTTGGTAGTTGGTAGACTTCACTCTCGTGAAACTGCGGGAAAACTAAATGAACGTCCTACTGGTAATGCACGTTGTTTAAATTATTATTATCCTCCTTTAGTTCGAATGACTAATACTTGGATTGAACGTGGCAAGACTCCAGTTAAAAATTTATTTGATGGTATCAAGCAAGGGATTTATGCAAAAAATTGGTTAGGCGGAATGACAAATGGAGAAATATATACTTTTAGTGCAGGTGAGGCTTGGATGATAAGGAATGGCCAAATTTCCGAACCAATAAGAGATGTTACATTATCAGGAAATACATTTAAAACATTAGGAAATATTGAAGCAATTGGTGATGATTTTTATTGGGATGAATCAGGAGGTTGTTGTAAAAATGGTCAAAATGGCCTGGCTGTCGGTTGCGGAGGACCAAGCTTACGTATCAACAATGTAATGATTGGAGGGAAAATATAATAATATAATTTAAGAAAGAAGACGACTAAGAATTTGTTTTAACACAATAGCTGTCCAAGTAATATCATCTTTACTAGTATTTTTACCTAAAGTTAAACGAATTCCACTTACTGCATCACTCGCAGAATAACCCATAGCTAATAGCACTGGGCTAGGAATTAATTTACCGCTATGACAAGCTGATCCAGCGCTAATACCGATACCTGCTAAATTCATATGACGAACTATAGTCTGACCAGTGATCTTTTTCAATTTTTGGTTTTTTGATAAATTTGAAAAGATAAAACTTGCATGATGGGGAAGGCGATATTTTTTATCCCCACTAACAATCAAATATGGATAATCAGACATATATTTGAATAATTGGTTTCGTAACTGCATTAGTCTATTGCTTTCTTCAATCATCTCTCTACAAATTAATTCTGTAGCCAATCCAAAACCAGCAATGGTAGCTAAAGATTGAGTTCCGGAACGTATTCCTTTTTCTTGCCCTCCTCCATGGAATAAGGGAGAAACTATACTTCCTGGACGTATGTACAAAGCTCCTATACCCTGGGTTCCATAAATTTTATGAGCTGAGAAAGATAGTAAATCAATATTTAAATCTTGAACATTGATAGCTAATTTACCAATTGCTTGTGCTGCATCTGTATGAAAGAGAATGCCATAACTTTTTGCAATTTCAGATAATTCTTTAATGGGCTGTAGAGTTCCTACTTCACTTTGTCCATAAATTATAGAAATAAGAACAGTATTTTTTCTGATAGCAGCTTTTAGATCAAAAGGATTAACTTTACCTTGATAATCTACAGGTAAACGAGTGATTTCCCACCCATGAGTCTCTAAAAATTTTATAGGCTTATTAATTGATGAATGTTCAACACTCGAAATAATAATATGTTGTCTTCTTTTATGTTGCTTAGCTGTACCTAAAATGGCTAAATTATTGGCTTCAGTCCCTCCTGAAGTAAAAATGATTGATTCTATGTCATTAGCTTTGATTGAATTAGCTATTTGTATTCTTGCTCTTTCTAGAATCATGGAAGCTTTTTTACCCCATTGATGTGTGCTGGAAGGGTTACCCCAGCCTTGAGTACAAACCTGATTGATATAAGTAACTACTTCTGGGCGAGGAGGTGTTGTAGAACTATAGTCAAGATAAATTTGCATTGTAAAGATGATGATTTAATTAATATTGCTGTAATTTAACTGATAGATTTTTTGTTGTCTTTAAAAAATTATTAATAGTAATATCAATATGTATTCTATTATTTAGATATATTTTAATGAACATATATTGTATAAAATTATTAATTAATCTTTTTTCTAATAGATTAAAACAAAAATATTTCTATATTTACTAATTTTTTTAAGATGGCATTTACTTTACTGAATAAACCATTAGAATCTCTAATAAAAAAAGAACATTGGACTCATTATCATAGATACTTAGAAGTATGTAACATATGGAAAAATGTAGTTACGAATAACACATTAACTAATACAAGTATATTATCTATTAATCAAAATATTGTCTATATTACAACTTCAAGTTCAGGATGGTCTCAAGAACTGTCATTTCAGAAATATTCCTTACTGAAAAAAATTAATCAGCAACTATCAGACAATCCGATAGATAAGCTTCATTTTTCCTCAGCTAAATGGTCTGGTAAAAAAATTTCTTGTTCTAATCTAAGTGAACAGAAAAAAAAATGTTTTTTCTCTCATAATGATTCATATGAATTTGATAAAAAAATTATTACAGAAAAAAATCAAACACCTCAAGAAGCTTTTACAGGATGGACTAAAGTCATCAAAAAAAGATTAAAGTCTTTTTCAGTTTGTCCACAATGTAAACGTCCAGCTTCTCTACATGAATTAGAAAGATGGTCAAAATGCTATCTTTGTATAAGATAAAAACTCTAAAAATATATAAAATCAATAATTATTCATAAAAAATAATAACAATGACATCAAAATAATTTTTCTAGGACATGATTACTAATATAAAAACTAGCATGATTTTACTCCTATATCTTATGATTGCAGAAGGACGTTTATCTCATCAAACACAGATATCTCAAGTTTAATGGCTTAGGTATCTTTTGCGAACCTTTGTTACTGACTAACTTATGGACTTTTCTAGCAATATTGCCAGCCAACTGAATGCTGGAACAATTCTTCCTGAAGGAATTGTCATTATCACTTTAATCTCGATTCTCGTTGGAGATTTAATTGGAGGACGTAACGCCAGGATATGGCTTCCTTATGGAGCAATAATTGGCTTGTTTGCTTCATTAATTTCTCTTTGCATTAATTGGAACAACCCTTCTACTATAAGCTTCCTAGGAAGCTTTAATGGGGATCATTTAAGTATTATTTTTAGAGCAATTATTGCTTTATCTACAATTATTACTATTTCTATGTCTATTCGATATGTAGAACAGACAGGAACACCTTTAGCAGAATTTATTGTCATCATGCTAACAGCTACGCTTGGAGGCATGTTTCTTTCTGGTGCTAATGAACTGGTAATGATTTTTATTTCTATGGAGATGTTAAGTATTTCCTCATATCTAATGACAGGATATATGAAACGAGATCCCCGTTCTAATGAAGCAGCTTTAAAGTATCTTTTAATAGGAGCTTCTAGCACGGCTATTTTTCTTTATGGAGCCTCTCTCCTTTATGGGATATCAGGAGGAGAAACAATTCTCAGCTCTATATCTAGTAGTTTTATAGGTAGTAGTCATAGTTCTTCTCTGGAACTAGCAGTTGCTTTAGTATTCATGATTGCTGGTATTGGATTTAAAATATCTGCAGTTCCTTTTCATCAGTGGACTCCAGATGTATATGAAGGATCACCTACGCCAGTAGTTGCTTTTCTTTCTGTTGGATCTAAAACAGCTGGTTTCGCTTTAGCTATTCGCTTGTTAGTAACTGCTTTTTCCTCCATAACGGATGAGTGGCATTTAATTTTTACTGCCTTAGCTATCATGAGTATGATTTTGGGGAATATAGTAGCTTTGGCTCAAACTAGTATGAAAAGAATGCTAGCCTATTCCTCAATTGCTCAAGCGGGATTTATAATGATAGGTCTAATTGCAGGTACAGATACTGGATATTCTAGTATGCTATTTTACCTACTAGTGTACTTATTTATGAATTTAGGAGCTTTTAGTGGAGTAATTCTTTTCTCTCTCCAAACTGGAACAGATAAAATTAGTGATTATGCAGGACTATACCAAAAAGATCCCCTATTGACTTTGTGTCTTAGTATATCTTTACTGTCTCTCGGTGGTATACCTCCTCTAGCAGGATTTTTTGGCAAAATTTATATTTTCTGGGCTGGATGGCAGTCTGAACTTTATGGTCTAGTTTTATTAGGATTAATTACTAGTGTTATATCTATTTACTATTACATTCGTGTAGTAAAAATGATGGTTGTCAAAGAAGAAGCCGAAATGTCTGATGCTGTTAAAAATTATCCTAAAGTCAGGTGGAACTTGGTAGGTATGAGGCCTTTGCAAGTTGGCCTAGTTCTATCTGTAGTAGCAACTTCTTTAATAGGAATCTTATCTAATCCTTTAATTAACTTAGCTCATGATTCAGTGATCAGTACCCCAATCTTACAAGCAAGTGCTAACAATATTCATGTTTCTCAAACAGAAGCATTGGTTTTGTCAATAGATTAAAACTTTGGTTTTGATAAGATTAGTAATAATCAGGTAGGTATTATACCTACCTGATTAATCACATAACCGATGACGTAATCTCAATACTTTATTTTGGCCCAGGTAACTGAAATGGACTAATATTTTTTACCTAAAATCGTTATACATACTATAAGAATAGTAGTTTGAAACAATAATTGTTAAAGCATTCATAATATAATCGCTTATATTTTTAGAAATATTTTAGCATTACAGAATCAGAATTATTTTAATCTCCAATTTCCTCAATAATACCTCCAGCTAGAACAATATCATCGTCATACAAAACAGCCGCTTGTCCAGCTGTGATTCCGAATTGTGATTGTTCAAAAATTAGTTTATAACGATTATTCTCTACAGGTATTATGGTCGCAGAAACTGCAAGAGAACGATATCTAACTTGAACTTTCACATTCATAGAGATATCTGGCTTAGATATAGATATCCAATTTACGTCTTTAATAATACAACTAGAATGAAATCCTTCAGTACGATTACCCACAACTACTTGATTATTATATAAATTTAGTTTTAAGACATATAAAGGTTCTGAGGATGATATCCCTAACCCTTTTCTTTGTCCAATAGTATAGTTATGGATGCCTTTATGTGTACCTAGAACTTCACCTTTTGAGTTAACTATGTCTCCTGTTTGAGGTTTAATATATTTTTCTAAAAAGGATGCCATGGAACCATAAGACTCGATAAGACAGAGATCCTGACTTTCTGGCTTGTTTGCAGTTCTAAGTTTAAATTCGGTAGCCATACGACGGGTATCTTCTTTAGTTTGTTCTCCTAATGGAAATATTGTTTTAGCTAAAATATCTTGAGGAAGATCATACAGAAAATAGGATTGATCTTTATTAGGATCAATTGCTCTCAGTAATTTATATTTGTCAGTTTCCTTATCATAACGTATACGAGCATAATGCCCGGTAGCTATTAGATCGCAGTCCAACTCTTGCTGAGCATAATCTAACATTGGTTTAAATTTTACAGAGCGGTTACATTGGGAACAAGGCAAAGGAGTTATTCCAGATTTATATCCTGACACTAAATAATCTATAATATTTTTTTTAAATAGTTCCTTAGCATCTACGATATAATGAGGGATATTTAATTGTTCACAAATATGTGCTGCATCGACCATTCCTTCTGAACAACATTGACCTTTTCCTTTCATTAACCATAAAGTTAAACCAGAAACTTCATAACCTTGATCACACAGACTCGCAGCAGCTACTGAACTATCCACTCCGCCCGATAAACCTACAACAATTTTACTCATCATTAAATATTTTTTATAAATAAGAAATTAATTATTTATTCTAAATTAACATCTTAAATAAAATAATAGTAATACTTTAATAAAGTTGAATAAAAATAAATAATCTATGTCTTCTAATAATCTTTTTCTTAAATTCAACATAAAAATTTTTATTTTTACAATTTTACTAACTGTAAGTTTATTGTTTGCTGATAGGCAATTACAAAATTATTTCATTCAACCGAAGGTTATATTTATATTAGGTGGACATGAGGAAAGACAGCGTTTTGCGGCAAAGCTAGCCCTCAAATATACTAATTCACCTCTCTTAATATCTTCAGGTGGTCCACAAAAATATTTAACTAAAATTTTTACAAACGCAGGAGTTAACAATAATAGAATTTATTTAGACTATAGAGCAAAAGATACAGTTACTAATTTTGTGAGTTTAATTAAAAAATTAAAAATCCAAAAAATAAAGAGTATTTATCTTGTAACATCAAATAATCATATCAGCCGTGCCAAAATTATAGGAGAAATTATATTTGGAACCCAAGGAATAATATTAAAACCATTTCCTGTTCCCTCTAACGCACCTTCAGAGCCTTTTGAAAAACTTATTAGAGATGGAGGTAGATCCCTGCTATGGATGATTCAATAATAAGTTAACTTTCTGAAAGTAACAAGAAAAATTTAGATAGCCATGCATACTGCCATAGTTAAATTCAGTCAATAACAACCATATCTCATCAATGAGTCTAATGATAATTAATACAATACTGAGGATACTTTAATGAATTGGTTACTGGTTTGGATAATATCAATTACTTCCCAATTTTTTATTACTGTAATAGTTGTTGCTCAAAAGACAGAAGAGCTTTACACACAGCATAAGAAAAACCCAATAGCAGATAAAGTCAATCTCAATAAATCTTCTTATCAAGTAGGTAGAATAACTAAAGTTGTCTCTAATGAAAAAGGGAGTATCTTATTTATTGAATTACCTGATAAAAGTGAATTAAGATTTTATTATTCAGGTAATTCTTTAATCAAAAATGAGCAAGTTTTAGTTTATCAAAAAAACGGTAGTCATTTTCTTGTTGAAGCTTCTAATCCGAAGCGATAAATAGAAAAAACTATAATAAATTTATTAAAAATATTTTACACCTTAAAATTAACTAATTATTCTAAAGCTAATCTACCTTGTTTGCTTAATCTAACTAATACAAAATATATAAAATATGCAGCATATATTGATAATCCTACAAGTCCTATAAAGCCTAAGAAAACAGGCGTTGCGTTGTTATGAAAAATCAACCAATACTTAACGGGAGCAGCAATCCAAGCTTGACACGAAGAAGTCCCTAAAGCTTTTGCATAAATTAAGCAAGAGAAAAAAGGAATACGCAATATAATGCCTATAGCACTATAGGCAGTTACAGACCACCTCCATGAAACAAGTACTAACTTGAGAAAACTCCATGATAAATCTTTAATTTCATCGTTTAAATCTATCCAAAACCATAGAGAAATTGGAATTAAAATACGAGCTAAAATAGCAGTAATAAAACCCAAATGTGTACATAATATTTCAAAAGAACCATTTCCTCCATTCCAACCAGGTATTAATAAATAAATGGTAATTAACAATAAACTAGAAACTCGCCAATAAATAACTAGTAAACGCCCGATTGAATCAATCCTTTGGAGAAAAGCTAAAATTGTTAATATTGCGGGTATGGTAATGGCATAGATTATTGCTAATCGATAATCTATCCATATAAGAGGCTGAAACCAAAGATTTTCCATAATTTTAATAAATTTATTAATAATCTTTCAATACATTTCTAAAAAATACTTTAGTAAATTTTTTATTATTTATCTTTTTTATTATTTTCTATAATTACAGAAGATCCACGACCTTGTGTAAAATAATTCCATATCCATTGAATTAAGACAACTAGTTTATTATCAAATTCGATAAGATAATAGATATGGACCCAAATCCAAATAAACCAAGCTAAAAATCCAGAAAGTTTGATAAATTTGAAGTCTGCCACAGCTTTGTTTTTTCCTATAACTGCCATACTACCATAATCTTTATAAACAAAAGATGGTAGTGATTCACCTTTTAATTGTTTTTGTATTAATTTAGCGACATACTTAGCTTGTTGCATCGCCACAGGAGCTATTCCAGGTAAAGGTTTATTATTTTGATGAGAAAAGCTTGATAAATCTCCTATCACAAAAATATCTGGGAAGCCTATAATACTGAGATCTGGTTCAACAATAACTCGACCAGCCCTATCTATTTGTGCGCCAGTTTTTTCAGCTAATTTTTTGCCAATTGACGATGCTTTGACTCCTGCAGCCCATAAAATCGTATGAGAAGTAATTTGTTCGTATTTCTCTCCTTTGCGTAACACAATATTATTTTCACTTATACTTGTTACCATTGATTGAGTATGTATTGTTACGCCGAGATTGCACAACTCTTGCTCTGCTTTAGATGAAAGCTCTGTAGGATAGGGGGGAAGTACTCTTTCTAACCCTTCAATCAATATAATCTTGGCATCTTTAGGCGTGAAATTATTAAAATTACCTTTCATAGAACTATTAACAATTTCGGCTACTGCCCCAGCTAGCTCTACTCCAGTAGGTCCGCCACCTACTATTACAAATGTTAACCAAGCTTGTCTTTTTATTGGGTCGTTTTCCTTCTCAGCTGCTTCAAAAGCCCCAAAAACACGATTACGTATTTCTAGAGCATCTTCGACAGTACTAAGACCTGGGGCATGATTTTCCCACTGATCGTTGCCAAAATAGTGATGAGTTGATCCAGTTGCTAAGATAAGAATGTCATAAGAAATAGATTTATCATCATCAAGAATAATTTGTTTATCTTTGGGTTTTAGATCAACAACAGAATTTAGTAGTACTTGTACATTTTTATGTTGACGTAAAATTAATCTTAAAGGTGATGCTATGTCAGATGGAGAAAGACCACCTGTGGCGACTTGATACAGTAATGGCTGAAAAAGATGAAAATTACGCTTATCAATTAAAGTAACTTGTACAGAAGATTGTTTCAGGGCTTTTGCTGTATATAATCCTCCAAATCCACCACCAACAATAACAACTTTTGCTTCTTTTTTGTCAACATTACAATTCATAGTTATTTTAAACTCCTAAAAAACAATCTAAAGCTTGAAATTTGCTTTACTGAATATATTGAAAGATGAAATATATAGAGAAAAATATAAACAAATTTAAATAACTACATTTACATGGGGTAGTCCATCGCGTCAAGTTCCTTTAAAATGTTAGGATTGCGACAGAAAGAGAAACATAATAAAAAAAGGGAAGAGACGTTGAATGCAAGAATTTGATAAATCAATATCTTTTGACGGACGAGATATTCGACTAAAGCTAGGATTATTGGCTCCTCAAGCAGGTGGAGCAATTCTAATTCAGTCCGGAGATACGGCAGTTCTAGTAACAGCAACAACATCAAAAGGAAGAGAAGGTATTGATTTTTTGCCTTTAACTGTAGATTATGAAGAAAGACTTTATGCTGCAGGACGAATTCCAGGAGGATTTTTACGAAGAGAAGGACGTCCTCCAGAAAGGGTAACTCTTATTAGTAGACTAATTGATCGACCTTTACGTCCTTTATTTCCTAATTGGTTTCGAAATGATATTCAGATTATTGCTACTACTTTATCTATGGATGAGGAAGTGCCCCCTGATGTTCTGGCTGTGACAGGTGCTTCGATAGCTGTAATTCAGGCTCAGATTCCTTTCTTTGGGCCCATGGCAGCTGTCAGGGTAGGTTTAGTAGGAGATGATTTTATTATTAATCCTACTTACCGAGAAGTAGAAGATGGAGATCTTGATCTAGTAGTTGCAGGAAGTCCTGACGGTGTTGTCATGATCGAAGCTGGAGCTAATCAGCTTCCAGAACAAGATGTTATTGAAGCTATTGATTTTGGCTATGAGGCGGTAAGAGATCTAATTGGGGCACAACAAGAAATTATGGAAGAACTGGGAATATCATTAGTAAAAGCTGATCCCCCAGTAAAAAATGAAGTTCTAGAAAAATTCATTAGCGATCAGTCGTCTGAATCTATCAAAAAAGTTTTAGTTCAATATAATCTTGGTAAGGCTGAAAGAGATATAGCTCTTGATGAAATCAAAGAAACAACTATTAATGAAATAATAACTAATCTTTCAGAAGAGGATTCAATAAAAATTGCTGCTAAGGAAGATCCTAAAGCTGTAAATAATCTTTATAAAGGTTTAACCAAAAAGTTAATGCGATCGCAAATTGTTGATAACGAGATTCGCGTGGATGGTAGAAAACTTGATGAAGTTCGTCCTATTACTTGTGATGTAGGTATTCTACCTCCAAGGGTACATGGTTGTGGATTATTTAATAGAGGTTTAACTCAAGTATTATCTTTGGCAACCCTTGGTACTCCAGGCGATGCACAAGATTTAGGTGATGATTTACATCCTGAAGATGAAAAGCGCTATTTACATCACTATAATTTTCCTCCTTATTCTGTTGCAGAGACTAAACCAATGAGATCTCCAGGAAGAAGAGAAATTGGACATGGAGCTTTGGCAGAACGTGCTCTTCTGCCTGTATTGCCCCAACAAGAAGAATTCCCTTATGTAGTTAGAGTTGTATCAGAGGTTTTATCCTCTAATGGCTCTACATCAATGGGATCTGTTTGTGGATCAACTTTAGCTTTAATGGATGCTGGAGTACCTATTGCCAAACCAGTTAGTGGAGCAGCTATGGGACTTATCAAAGAGGGAGAAGAAGTACGTATTCTTACGGATATACAAGGAATCGAAGATTTCTTAGGAGATATGGACTTCAAAGTAGCTGGAACTGATAGTGGTATTACAGCTTTACAAATGGATATGAAAATTACTGGGTTATCAATGGATGTTATAGCAAAAGCTATTGAACAGGCTTTACCTGCCCGTCTACATATTCTTGAAAAAATGTTGTCAACTATTGATAAGCCACGTTCAGAATTATCAACATTTGCTCCTCGACTATTAACCATGAAAATTGATCCTGAAATGATAGGGTTAATTATTGGTCCAGGTGGTAAAACTATTAAAGGTATTACAGAACAAACCGGTTCAAAAATCGATATTTCTGATGATGGTATGGTTACTATTGCTGCTATTCAAGCGAAAAAGGCAGAGAAAGCAAAAAGTATTATCTTTAATATGACACGCAAACTAAACGAAGGAGAAGTTTACTTGGGTCGCGTTACTCGCCTTATCCCTATAGGAGCTTTTGTAGAAGTCTTGCCAGGCAAGGAAGGTATGATTCATATTTCTCAATTAGCCGAAAGAAGAGTAGGTAAAGTAGAAGATGAAGTTGCTGTTGGAGATGAAGTTGTAGTTAAAGTACGTGAAATCGATAACAAAGGACGATTAAATCTGACACGTTTAGGTATTCATCCAGACGAAGCTTCTGCTGTTAGAAAAATAGTTTAACTATTACAATAAAAACCTAGGATAACCTAGGTTTTTATTTTATTAATATTTATCAATTAATTGTGAATACTTTTATTTTAAAAAATATATTTCAAATGACAGGAAGCATCTTCTTGATTGGTTCTTCCTTAATTTCACTCAATGTTGGTGATCATATTACCTTATTCAATAAATCTCCTAGATTAATTGAATCAATAACTAGCTTAAGCCAAGTTAAAGCAGATAATGCAGCATATTATTTCACTGTAGCAACACCTTTGGATGCTGGAGCACCTCTTCAGAAGTTAGTGTTACAACAAATTAAAGGAGTAGATAAAATACAGTTTGATTTGAATCAAACTGTTGCTTTTATAGGAAAAACAATTAGTCCTGAAAGTAATTTGTTTATTAGCAAAGTGAAAAAAAACTTAGATAATAATAAAATTTCTATAGTCTTTGAACCTTCGATCCGTCCTGGACAAACTTTTACTATTATAATGAAGCCTACAAATAATCCTACAGTAGGTGGAAATTACCAATTTGGCATAACAGTTTATCCAGAAGGAAAACATTCCCAAGGATTATATATAGGAGCAGGAACATTAAATTTCCATCATCATGGTAATAGTTTCCCATAAATAAAATGAAAGATTTATCTTATTTAACTTTTTTAAACTTTCCAATAATATATTTTCCGTTCTTTATCTAATGTAGCTATACTTATTAAATAATTTGACTGGGTAACAAACGAAATTATCTTCCATGGAAGATAATTGAAATAAGGAGCACCAATAATTTTTGTAGTGTGATTGGTTGTTATTTGTACTTTGTCCAGTCCTTGACTAATTCCTTCTCCTGTAGCTTTTAAATATGCTTCTTTCCCTGTCCAAAGTTTTAAAAATTCAAGATTTTTTTCAGAATTATTTAAGTATTTTAGTTTCTTAAATTCCTGAGTGGAGAAAAAACGCTTAGCAATTTTTTCTACATTTAATAAAGGTTGAATATACTCAATATCAACTCCGATAGGATCTTGGCATGTAATCGCGTAGACAATTAATTCCTCGGAATGAGAAATATTAAATTCTATCTCCATAGAATTAATTGAATCAGCAAGCTTAGGTTTGCCGTGAGCAGTATATTCAAAATTTATTTGCTTTGGGTCGATCAATAAATATTTACTTAAAATAAGTTTTAATATTCCTCGAGATATAATAAAACGTCTTTTATCTTTTATAAATCGGATTTGAGAAATTTTTTTTTCTTCTTTATTAAGTATGGTTAAGTAAAATCTAACAAGTAAGTAAGATGCTGATAAATCAATCTTCCATACATGAATTTTTTTAGAATTGATAACAAGCTTATCAGTAGGATATTTCCACATTATTTAATATAGTAAAAAATTATTTGGCAAAACGTATTGAACTGTTAAATAAGATTCAAACTATTACTAAAATAAGAAAGGTTTTTTGTATATAAGTACAAGTTAAAAGCTATAAGGGCGAACGATGGGACTCGAACCCACGAATGGCGGGACCACAACCCACTGCCTTAACCACTTGGCTACGCTCGCCACGCACTTGTTTAATATAACATATTTTGAGGGCGTAGACAGAAACTATTAAGGAATCAATATAAAAATTGATTCCTTAATAAGTAGAATATTTTTTTGAGACTAGCCAATAAAGGCTTTTACTGGTTTAGAGACACCTGAAGGTTTATCTCCTTTGAGATAAGCTAGCATAGTATCAGCATCAGATACCTCAAAAGGATCACTAGGACAATTATCACTAAAACCAGATTCAACAAAAATCTTTTCGACTTTACAGTTGTCAACTAGCATAGAATAACGCCAAGAGCGCATCCCAAAGCCAAGGTTAGATTTATCAACTAACATGCCCATCTTGCGAGTAAATTCACCACTTCCATCAGGCAGTAGAAAAACGTTTTTCGCTTCTTGCTGCTTACCCCACTGAAACATAACAAAAGCATCATTAACTGATAAACAAATAATAGTGTCTACTCCTGATGCTTTAAACTCATTGTATAATTCTTCGTAGCGAGGTAGATGATTAGACGAACAAGTTGGAGTAAATGCACCAGGCAAAGAGAAAACAACAACTTTCTTACCTTTAAAAATCTCTTCAGTAGTTAGATCTTGCCAACGATAAGGATTTGGTCCAGGAACAGATTCATCACGAACACGGGTTTTAAATACAACACTGGGTACAGTTTCAATAACGCCCATACTTTACCTCTCGACAATCAAATTTGAATCAGCCTTTGCTGCTACAAACTAAAGTAATTCTTAATCGAAGAAAAAGTCAATAGTCAAAATAGCTTAATTTAGTAAAAAAATTTATATAATTTTAAAAATATAACATTTTATAGATTGAAATTTGAAGATATTGCTATCTTTAAAGAGTAAAATGATGCAAAATACTTTTAAAGCATTAAAAAAAGTTATAAATTAGAAAATATATTTAAAAAAGTCATTTTTAGCTGAAATTTAAATTTTTTTTTCTATCTTTAAGTATCAAATAATTTTTAAAAATTATCTGACTTTTGACAGCACTTTGATATAAATTTAAATATTCTAGGTA
Source organism: Candidatus Atelocyanobacterium thalassa isolate ALOHA (assembly GCF_000025125.1). Classification (NCBI taxonomy): domain Bacteria; kingdom Bacillati; phylum Cyanobacteriota; class Cyanophyceae; order Chroococcales; family Aphanothecaceae; genus Candidatus Atelocyanobacterium; species Candidatus Atelocyanobacterium thalassae. The sequence continues at coordinate 533,501 of NC_013771.1, read as the reverse complement.
CCTATCATGCTGATAAAAATAACTAGGTATATAAATATACAAAAATATTTAACTTCTAATATCTTACTGGTTGTATTAGATTGGTACTTCTTGGCTAGTTTCTATTTATCAAGTTGTAAATCAAATTTGTAAATATTTTTTACGCAAGATAAAAGTTTAACAATTATAAATAAGTAACTATAATCATAAATAGCAGATAAAGATTAGTATATAATTATTAACCAAAATAATTATTAAGAGAGAATTGATGGACCTCAAAGAGTTAATTCGTGACATTCCTGATTTTCCCAAGCCTGGTATAGTATTTCGTGATATTACAACTTTATTAAATGATTCAAAAGGATTTCAATATACGATAAATTTGCTAACTGATGAGTGTCGAAAATCTAGTTTATCGCCTGATTATGTAATTGGAATGGAATCACGAGGATTTATTTTTGGAGCTCCGCTAGCTTATCAACTAAATTCAGGCTTCATACCTGTTAGAAAACCTGGGAAGCTTCCTAGGCCAGTTTATAAAGTTCAATACGATTTAGAGTATGGTGTAGATACTCTAGAAATTCATCAGGATGCTTTGCAAAGTTTTCATAATGTTGTGATCGTAGATGACTTATTAGCCACAGGTGGTACAGCAGAAGCAACAGTAGAGTTGCTAAAAAAAATTGGTTGTAATGTTTTAGGTTTTGCTTTTATTATTGAGCTAGAAGCTCTAAAAGGAAGGGAAAAGTTACCTAATGTTCCTATTATTAGTTTAGTTAAATACTAATATCTAGTTATTTTAATCTCACTTAATGTAATCCTCTAATTTATATTAAAATGGTGTTTTATATCTCAAAGAGGCTTTTCCAGGGTCTTTTAACTATATTATTAACTTCAATACTAAGCTTTATTATCATTCAAATTGCTCCAGGAGATTATCTAGATACCTTAAGACAAAACCCTAAAATATCACGAGAAATAATTCAAGAATTAAATATTCGTTTCGGTCTTGATAAACCATTTTATATACAGTATTGGAAATGGCTAACACAGGTTACAACTCATCTAGATTTTGGAGAAAGCTTTGTTTATAACCGTTCCGTATCATCTTTGTTGGCAGAAAGGATACCGGCAACATTACTCCTCTCTATTTTTTCCATAACTTTAACATGGTTAATTGCTATACCTCTGGGAATTTTAAGTGCAGTAAAACAAAACACCTGGATAGATAAGTTATTAAGGATAATTAGCTATTTTGGACAAGGCTTTCCCAGATTTATTGCAGCCTTAATTATTTTAATCATTGCTCAATATACATCTCCTCTTTTACCAGTTGGGAACATGACTAGTTTAAATCATGATGACTTATCATTTATTGGTAAAACATTAGATGTAGGGTGGCATATGATACTACCTACAATTACTTTAAGTATTATTGGTTTTGCTGGATTGATGAGATTGACGAGAGGGCAGATGCTAGATGTTATGCAAAAAAGTTATATAGTTACTGCTAGGGCAAAAGGTCTTTCTGAAGAAAAAGTAATATACAATCATGCACTACGTAATGCAATTAATCCTTTGGTTACTTTGTTAGGATTCGAATTTGCAAATTTATTGGGAGGAGCGTTCATAGCCGAATTTTTCTTTAACTGGCCGGGACTGGGACGTTTGATTTTGCAGGCAGTTACTGCGCAAGATTTATACCTAGTCATGGGTAGCCTTACTATGAGTGCAGTAATGTTAATTATTGGTAATCTATTAGCAGATTTACTACTTGTTATGGTTGATCCTCGAATTAAACTAGAAAAGACATAAAAATTGGTCAGTACATAGAGCGTACTGACCAATAGCACTATTAATTTTACTTAAGTAAAATTAATCAATGAGCTGTTCCATTACCTTTGTAGTCATCAGAATCATAAAAACCATTTTTAGTTCCAAAAAACAGACACGATACAGTAAAAAGAGTGGTAAGAATAATTAGAATTAATTTAATATCCATAATTATATTATTAACTTTAGTATTTTAATAGTAATCTTACAGCATCTTGTCCAAGTTAATATAGATAGCTCAATATTATTATTAATACTAATTCTCAATTACTTCTGTAGATGAATCTGGCAATACTTGGCTTGTCAAATCAGGGGAAGGGACTTCTTCAACTTCTGGTAGAAATTCCATTATTAATTCTTTAGATACTTTCACTTTCTCTGAAAGATGTTTTAATAATTTTGGACGAGGATCATGCAAAAGATAAATAATTTCATCTCCAATTTGCCAGTTTTGAGAAGCCTGAACTATTTGCAAGTTACCTTTTCTCTTAATTAAGAGGGGTAAAATCTCACCTTCTTTAATTAAAGTGAGAAAATGAGCTTGCTTTGGGAGCAACCCTGACTCTTGAAAATGAGTAATTCCTAACTTAAATTGTCCTTCAATAAGATATTGATTCCAAATTTTAATTAATTGTTGATCTATAAAAGCTCGGATTATTTTTGTTTTATGTGAAGCTTGATCTCTATCAGAGTTACTAGGAAAGATAGCAAATACTCTAGGGGGTTTGAATTCTTCAACAGCACGTTGAGCTAAGACTAAATTTACTTGACCATTACTGGTTAAAGCCATAAAAGTCCCCATTGAACCAATTCCAGCCTCTTCTAAAACATTAGGATCTAAAGCGCTACTTTGAAATACTGATAAACCTTCAGATTGAGCCTGATTACATGCTTCTGGATCAGTATCAATTAAAACAACTGATTCTCCTCTTTGTGTAAAGAGTCTTCCCATTAGTCTTCCTAAAGAATTACAACCAACAATAACAGCTCCTTTAGCTTCAACCGCAGTAATTTTTAACCCTTTTGCTACCCAGCGAGCAGATAAGCCCTGGATAAAGACTGTCATCATAATAGTTAAAAATACCAGAGCTTTAATTGAATCTCCACCATTAATACCTTGTTGGGTTAATAAAATTGCGAATAAAGATGCAATTGAAGCTGAAACAATTCCTCTTGGAGCTATCCATCCAAGAAAAAATTTTTGTCTCCAGCTTAGATCGCTATTAATGGTGCAAAGAATTACGCTAATAGGCCTTACTATCCACATCAAGCTAAGGACTGTGAAAACACTTCCCCAACCTAAAGCAAAAATACTGTCAATAGATAAATCTGCAGCTAGAAGAATAAATAATACAGAAACACATAAAACTGTTAATTGTCCTTTAAATCTTCTTAAAAGTCTTTCATCGGGAATAGAAGAAGCTCTAAGAACAACTCCTGCCACTACTGTTGCCATAAGACCTGACTCACTTCGGCTCAGTTGGGCTAGACCGAATAATCCCCATACACCTGCAAGTACAACTAAGTTTCGAAGATCTTCTGATAAAAAACTAGTATTTTTAAGAATAAAGCCTAGAGTAGCTCCGCTAATGCCACCAATAATTGCGCCAATTCCAAATCTTAATAATAAACCACTTATAATTTCTAAAGGACTAGCATTGCTATTAAGGATAGTATCAAAAACTACTACTGCTAAAATTGCTCCTACAGGATCGATAAGAACCCCTTCACTTTCTAATAATGTAGCTACTTTACGCTCTACTTCTACTTGCTTAAGTAAAGGACTTATGACTGTTGGACCAGTAACCACAACTAAAGAAGCATAAAGAAATGCAATAGACCAGGGGAACTCTGCGAACCAATGAGCAGAAATGCCACCACCAACTAGAGTGATTAAAGTACCAAAGGTAACTAGATTACGAAGGCTACCTGAGACTCTTCCTAGATCACGTAATTCTAAATTTAGCCCTCCTTCGAAAAGAATAATTGCTACTGATAAAGCAACTAAAACTTCTAATCCAACGCCTAATCCATGAGGATGAAGGAAATTAAAGCCATCTGCACCCAATAACATGCCAAACAAGAGCAAAAATACGATGCTCGGAACTCTGAAAAATTCAGCAATAACTTGAGCACTAATGCCTGCTAAAACAGCTATCACAATTTGCAAAGTGAGTTCAAAGGAGAGTTCCATAGACTTATTAATGGCAGACAACTTTTAAAGGGTGTGTTGCTAAAACATTACCCAGAATTAGTTAAAGATACAATTACAAAAATATTTAGGATACATATAAAATTATTTAAAGTATTATTTTTGTAATAAGATAATTTATTCTTATATCTTAACATTTAGATATTAATACAATTAAGACTCTTTGTTTTAGGTATCGTCTTTAATGTGGAGGTAAAAATCATTTTTAATAATCAATATAGAAGTTAAAGTTTAAAAAACCTACAATTTAACGAATAATCTATTTACTGTTTTAATTTTCTTTCTATATTTTAGAGGTAATTTTAAAAACGATTAAATATAATTTAAAGCTGAACTTCTAAATAATAAGTCATATTCTATTTTGACTAATCTATTTATAATTTGTTTCTATCAAAAATAAAATGATAATAATAAATTTAAATTTTTAGGTAATAATTAAACTACTGTATTGATGATTTCTACTCAATAATATTTGAATTATTCATCAATTTAGTAAGCAATTTCCATGCTTCTTATTTGATACATAAATGTTTGTAAAAAATATATAATAAGTTGTTTTAAAGGTTTTGTTCATTTTTCTTATACATATATTTTGTCTATATAAATTATTGTTATTTTCTAATAAATAAACTTATATAATCACTGAAGTAAGTTATGATTGAATAATTCATTTCAAAGTTTTTGATAATATTCGACTAGTTAAAGAAAAATTAACAGTTATATGACTGTACTTCACCGAATTATTAAAATTAGCAGTAAAATCTCTTGGAAAATTTGGGCAGTCTTGTTAATTGTTGTTCCTGGAACTATAGGTTTTACAAGTACATTAATCTTATTAAACTTTCTCCGTACACCAAAATGTACTCACGTTTTTTTACCCATTACTTCAGTATCGACGAAAATTCATTGTGCTCAAACAGAAGCTAAAAAAAATACTTTGAAAGGCTTTTTAAAAGCAATTAAATTAAGTAAATCGTTTCCAAAAAAACACTCTTTTCGTAGTGAAGTTGAGCATAATGTCAAAAAATGGACAATAGCCATTTTAGATATCGCTGAAGAAAAATTTCAACAAGGACAATTACAAGAAGCTATTAACATAGCTGAAAGAATCCCTAATAATGTTCAGACGAACAATATAGTAAGTCAAAGAATTGAAAAATGGAATAATTCTTGGAGTGAAGGTGAAGAAATATTGGTAAGAATAGAAAGTCAGTTACGCAACTTTAGCTGGAACTTAGCTTTCAAGGAAGTATTGAAACTTCATGATCTTCCTAATAAGTATTGGGCCACTACTGGTTATAATGATGCAGTTAAAAAAATAAGATTCGCAAAAGAAGAAAGTAGTCAATTGGATAATGCGTTTATTTTGTTAAATCGTGGAGGAGTTGACAATTGGCTTTCTACGATAAATGAATCTCAGCAAATAAATTTTGATAGTTATGCATATCAGAAAGCCCAAGATTTAATACAAGATGCTGAATATAAAATAAATGATCATATAAATGAATTGATTGATAATGACAATTGGTCAACATTATCAAAAGTAATTGATAAAACTTCAAATAATAAAATATTTATTAATAAGACTAGAGACTTGCTTATTATTACTAATGCAGGATTGGAAACAAAAAAAGGAACGATAGAGAGTGTAAAAAATGCAATACTGAAACTTGAAAAAATTAATTTAAATAGCTCTTTTTATCAAAAATCAAAAAATTTATCTGATATCTGGAAATCAAATATAAAATACATAGCTTATCTTGAAAAGTCTAGAAAATTAGCTATTCGGGGAAATATTGAGGACTTAAAAGAAGCAATCCAACTGGCAAAAATTATTCCTTCTGATAACTTTTATTATCAAGAAGCTAGAGAAGAAATTGATAAATGGAATAGTCTAGTACAAACTAAAGAAGACAAGCCGATATTAGATAAAGCCAAACATTTAGCTGCAGGAGGTGATATTTTAGACTTAAAAAGAGCAATTGTTGAAATACAGTCAATAGGAATGAACCGTACTCTGTCAATTCAAGCAAAAGAAGAAGCTCAAAAATGGTATCTCGATATTAAACGGCAAAAAGATCAATTGATTTTGAATCAAGCAGTTATCTTAGGTAATAATAAAAATTATGGTTCAGCTATTATTATTGCTAAAAAAATTACTTCGGAAAGGCCGCTCTATAAAAAAGCACAAAATAATATTAAAAAATGGCAAACAGAAATCAAAGCTAAAGAAGACTTAAAAAAGGCTTACCTTATGGCCCAATCACAAACTTCTCAATCTTTAATATCTGCTATTTCCATTATACAAAATATTCCACTTTCAACAGATGTAAGCTCTCAAGCGAAACAGTCTTTAAAACGTTGGAGTTTTCAAATATTGTCCATAGCTGAAAACCTTGCCAATCGTTCTTTATGGAATGAGGCAATTGAAGTAGCCAACAAAATTCCTGAAGAAAGTCCAGCTTATAGTTCTGCTCAAGCTAAAATATTAACTTGGAATAATTTTTTAAAGTAAATGTATGATTTTATTATTTACTTTAAAACTTAACCCATATTTGATTTATATTAAAAGCTTTAAGTTCAAATTATAAAAAACTAATATGTTATATGTATTCTTCTAATATTATCTATCCTGTTGCATTAATTGGAACTACAACTCAGGCTTGTAATCTTTTGTATCCTCTATGTGAAGATTTAAAAGGAATACTTTACATGCCAGAACAATTATCCTTAATTGACGAAAGAACTTGTCATTATAAAGATCCTCTTAAAGATCATTTAACTGATATCTTTCCTAAAAATCGTGCTTTGATATTTTGTCTGTCAGCTGGAGCCGTAATCCGTCTTATTACTCCATTGTTAAGAAATAAGGCTTATGATCCCTCTATTATTGTTGTAGATCCAAAAGGTAGATTTGTTATTAGTTTATGTGGTGGGCATCAAGGTAGAGCGAATAAATTAACTCAATTAATAGCGAGTTATTTAAATGCAGAACCGGTTATCACTGGTGTGTCAAATACTTTAGATTTACCAGGCATTGATATATTAGGGCTTCCTTTTGGATGGCGCAAAGGACCAGGGAAATGGAAAGATATAAGTTATGCGATCGCTTGCCAAAAGACTGTTCAAATAATACAAGAAGGAGGTTCATCTTTTTGGAAGAAAAACTTTTTAAATAGTGATAATTTCAATTTTTACTCATCAAATACTATTAAAGCCCATACATCAGCATCAGCGGCATCTATTATTATTAGTCCTAAAAAGTATCATTTAGACCAAAAATCTAATATTTCTACTATACAATGGCATCCCCGAGTATTATGGGTAGGGGTGGGATGTACGAGAGGAGCATCTTATAAACTTATTTCTGATGCTATATCCAAAGTTTTCAACCGATATAATTTAGCATTAGAATCAATAGCTGGAATAGCGTCTGTTGATTTAAAAAAGGATGAAGTTGGTATTGTTAAATACTGTCAATTAAAACAGTTACCTTTATTCACCTACCCCGTCAAAACTTTAAATAAAGTTAATGTTCCTAATCCCTCAGCAATTGTAAAGCAAGAATTAGGAACTGCTAGCGTAGCAGAAGCCTCTGCCATTTATAGTTCCAATTATTTTTTTGACAACAAGACTGTTCTTTTAGTCTCTAAAGAAATTATAAAGTTTAATAATCATGCAGTTACTATTGCCATAGCTCAAAGTGATATCGAGTATACAGGAAGACAAGGAAAATTATATTTAGTAGGGATAGGACCCGGAAGTTTAGAACAAATAACTCCTGCGGCAAAAAAAGCGATTACTGAAGCTGATGCTATTGTTGGCTATTCTTTATATTTAGAACTTATAAAAACTTTATTGCACCCTGGACAAATTATTGAAGATTTACCTATTACTGAAGAGGAACAACGTGCTGAAAAAGCAATAAAATTAGCTCAATGGGGACTAAATGTTGTAGTAATATCATCAGGAGACTGCGGTATATATGCTATGGGAGGTCTGGTCTTGGAAAAGCTTGAAAATACTCACAAGAAAGATAATATTATTGATATCAAAATTTTTCCAGGAATTACGGCTCTACAGGCTGCAGCTGCAAGAGTTGGCACACCTCTAATGCATGATTTTTGTGCAATTAGTTTGAGTGATCTATTAACACCATGGAATGTGATTAAAAAACGTTTAGAAGCCGCAGCTCAAGGAGATTTTGTTACGGCTATTTACAATCCAAAATCAAAAACCAGAATTCATCAAATTATTGCAGCTCAAACCATCTTTTTAAAATACCGTAATCCACATACACCAGTAGCTTTGGTTCGTTGTGCATACCGTAAAAATGAAACCATAATACTTACAACATTGGATGAAATGTTAGAATACTATATAGATATGTTAACTACTGTGCTAATTGGTAGTGATAGCACTTTTTTTTACAAGGATTTAATAATCACGCCAAGAGGCTATCATCATAGCAAAATACAAAAATAACGTAATTCAACCTTTTATTTCATCTATGTAATATAAATTTTTAAATTATTCAAACAATAGTCTTAAAAGACTACATAAAAACATAATGTATATTTATAAATATGCTTAATCAAAACTTAGCTACTGACCATATTCAGAATAGTAATAAAAAAAAATTAGAATTTAATCATATTTTTTCATCAGCTGATAATTTTCTTAGCCGACACATAGGATTGGACGATCAGGAAATAGATACCATAACAAATATACTAGGATTTTCTAATATAGATCAATTAATTGATGCAATAATACCTCACGATATAAGGTTTAAAAGTAATCTGAACTTGCCAGAACCTAGAAGTGAATATGAGGCATTAAATCAATTAAAGTCTATTGCTTCAAAAAATAAGATATTTCGTTCTTATATTGGGATGGGATATCATGATTGTATTATTCCTCAAGTAATTCAGCGCAATATTTTAGAAAACCCTAGTTGGTATACGTCTTATACCCCTTATCAAGCAGAAATTTCACAGGGTAGATTAGAAGCTCTTATCAACTATCAAACAATGATAATTGAGCTAACTGGACTTGAAATTGCGAATGCTTCTCTCCTGGACGAAGGGACAGCTGCAGCTGAAGCAATGAGTATGAGTTATGGTTTGTGCAAAAATAAAAATGCTCACATTTTTTTTGTTTCTTCTTTATGTCATCCACAAACTATACAAGTTCTTAAAACTCGTGCTAATCCCTTAAATATTAAAATTGTTGTGGATGATCATAGGTCTTTTAATTCTGACGATAACGTATTTGGCGCGCTACTACAGTACCCTGCCACAGATGGTTCAATATATGACTATCGTTCTTTTGTTGAAAGTATTCATGCCAAGAATGCTTTAGTTACCGTTGCCGCTGATTTGTTAAGTTTATCCTTAATTACTCCTCCTGGAGAATTTGGAGCTGATATTGCGATAGGTACTACACAACGTTTTGGAATACCTTTAGGATATGGTGGACCTCATGCTGCATATTTTGCAACAAAAGAAATATACAAAAGGCAAATTCCAGGTCGTATCGTTGGAGTTTCTAAAGATATACGAGGAAACCCTGCTCTTAGATTAGCATTGCAAACTAGAGAGCAGCACATAAAACGAGAGAAGGCAACAAGTAATATTTGTACTGCGCAAGTTTTATTAGCAATAATTGCAGGAATGTATGCTATTTACCATGGATCCGAAGGCATAAAAAATATCTCTTTAAGAATACATGAACTAGCTGTAATATTAAGAGACGGACTAGAAAAGTTAAATTATGTTGTAAATAATAATCCATTTTTTGATACGGTTACTGTGAGTTTAGATAAAGACAAACAGGATAAAATCATCCAAACAACATTAGAAAAAAAGATAAATTTGCGATTACTTCAAAAAGGGGTAATTAGCATCAGCTTAAATGAAACCACAACTATTGATGACATAATTGAACTTTGGCAAATTTTTGCTCAACAAGATAACCTACCGTTTTCTATTGAAGAAATAATAAATAAAGCAAATTTTCATTTGCCTTCTGATCTAAGACGTACTACTAAATATCTCATAGATCCAATTTTTAGTAGTTATCATTCTGAAAATGAATTGATTAGATATTTACATCAGTTGGAAAAGAAAGATTTAGCTTTAAATACTTCTATGATTCCTTTAGGATCATGTACTATGAAGCTGAATGCCACTACGGAGATGGTCCCTGTAACCTGGTCTGAGTTTAATAAAATTCATCCTTTTGTTCCTCTAGATCAAGCCCTAGGGTACAGTACTTTATTTCAACAATTAGAACAATGGTTAGGAGAAATAACAGGTTTTGCCGCAATTTCTTTACAGCCTAATGCAGGTTCTCAAGGTGAATATGCAGGATTACATGTAATTCGTCGTTACCATCAAGCATGTGGAGATACTCAGAAAAATATATGTTTAATTCCTGAATCTGCTCATGGGACAAATCCTGCTAGTGCAATAATGTGTGGCATGAAAGTTGTGGTAATAAAATGTGATAAAAATGGGAATATAGACATTTTAGATTTGGAGCAAAAAGCTAAAATGTATGAACATAACTTAGCTGCACTAATGGTTACTTATCCTTCTACTCATGGCGTATTTGAAAGGCACATTATAGATATTTGCAATATTATTCACTATTATGGTGGACAAGTTTATATGGATGGGGCTAATATGAATGCTCAAGTTGGATTGATGCGTCCTGCTGATATTGGAGCTGATGTTTGTCATTTAAATTTACATAAAACTTTTTGTATTCCTCACGGAGGAGGAGGTCCAGGGGCAGGGCCTATTGGGGTCAAGTCTCATCTTATGCGCTTTCTTCCTGATACCAATATAGAGAAATATATGAATCCTTCTGGTTCTAGAGAAAAAAATCTTGATTCTATAGGATCAATATCTTCTACTCCATGGGGCAGTGCTAATATTTTAGTAATTTCTTGGATGTATATTGTAATGATGGGAAGTAAAGGTTTAACTCAAGCTACAAAGATAGCTATTCTTAATGCTAACTATATCGCTTACCGTTTAACTAATTACTATCCTATTTTATTCAAAGGTGATTCTGGATATGTAGCTCATGAATGTATTATTGATCTTCGCCCTCTTAAGAAAAAAGCAGGAATAGAAGTCGAAGATATTGCAAAAAGATTAATGGATTTTGGTTTTCATGCGCCTACAATCTCCTGGCCTGTAGTAGGAACAATGATGATAGAACCAACTGAAAGTGAAAACTTATCAGAGTTAGATCGTTTCTGTGATGCTATGATAACTATCTATGATGAAGTGAAAATGATTATAAATGGTGAAATTGATCGTATAAATAATCCTTTAAAGAACTGTCCTCATACTGCAATAGAAATAGCTTGTGATGAATGGAATCGACCTTATTCAAGAGAAAAAGCTGTCTACCCTTCCCCTTGGACAAAAAAGAACAAATTTTGGCCATCGGTTGGACGCATTGATAATGCTTTCGGAGATAGAAATTTTGTATGTTCATGTGATGGGATAGAAACATACAAATAAGACTAAGGAATATATTATGTTATCGGTCTAGCAGGAGTTATCCTCAATAAGATAGAGAACTAAAAATTATTTGCATTTATCTAATTAGTTTTTGATAAGTAATTTAATGAAACCAAATATTGAAATATTAAATTTATTTAAGCTTGCTTCTGGGGACGAAATATCTATCCAAATATATAAATTTATCGGTCAAAAAAGCGATAAAAAAGTTTATATTCAGTCTAATTTACATGGTTCAGAAATTGTAGGTAATGCAGTAATTCACCAATTAATCAATTTCTTATCTACCCTAAACAAAAGTCAAGTTAATGGAGAAATATGGTTAGTCCCAGTATGTAATCCATTAGGAACAAACCAAAGGAATCACTTTTTTTCATCAGGACGTTTTAATAGTTATGATGGTAAAGACTGGAATAGAATATTTTGGGATTATGAAAAAGTTCTTTCAGACTTAGAAGATTTTGTAAAAAATAATTTAAATTTTGATTATTTAACAATACAAAAAAACTTTTTAAAACAACAAAAGATTGTATTCTCTGAGCACGTTAAAAAAATTCAAAGTTCTAGTAGTGCTCCTTTATTTGAACAATATCGTTATAAACTACAGTCTCTCGCTATGGATGCTAATTATTTAATTGATATCCATAGCTCAAGTAATAAATGCATAGATTACCTCTTTAGTTTTCCAGGGACACAACAAGAGAATGCAGCATACTTCAAACTTAATTATGGGGTTTTAATGGATACCTTTAATGGAAATAGTTTTGATGAAGCTTTTCTAAAGCCTTGGCTAGCACTGCAAAAAGAGTTTAAGAGATTAGGAAAAGAAATTGAAATTGATCGTGAATCATGGACATTAGAATTAGGCTCAGGGATGGAAATGGAGCCAAAGTCAGTAAGTGTCGGATTTTCAGGGATTAAAAATTATTTAGTACAAAAAGAAATATTGAAACTATACGATTATTCTCTAAACAAAACTAAAATAGAATTAGTACCTCGCGAAAAAATAAAAAATTACTATGCTCCAACAGGGGGAATGATTCAAAACAGATTATCCTTAAAAACTCAAGTAAAAGAAGGAGACAGACTTTATCAAATTATAAGTTTTAACAAACATGGTAACTTACCTGAAGTTATCAATATCACTGCAGAAAAAGATGGTTTTATTTTTGATTTATCTACTAATTTTTCAGTCAATCAAGGAGAATATGTTTTAAGTATTTTTAGTTTAAATTAGTACTTGTATTTTTATTCCTTTTTGATAAAAATCAACTATTATGTTTAAAATACGTTTCCATAACCTCACGCACTATTAGTGCCGCGATAGATTCTTTTTCTTGATCAGAATATTTAATAAAAGCTACGACGACAACTTCTGGATTACTATAAGGAGCAAATCCGCCAAACCAAGCATAAGATTTGTCGGAAAATTTTTCAACAATACCACTTTTTCCAGCTACAGGAGGTAAATTTGAAGTTTTTAAGGTTTTTTCAGTTCCCGACAATACCGCTGCTCTTAAACCTTCTCTGAGAGTTTGAATAGTACTATTTTTAAGATTTACATGATTTTGTATATATTCTTTATTATCAACTTTTTTTAATAGATGAGGATTTATAGCATATCCACCATTGGCTAAAATCGAAAACATCACAGCTATTTGTAAAGGAGTAGCTTTCGTAAAGCCTTGTCCAATAGACATATTTACTGTATCTCTTTCAGTCCAATTCTTTTGATATTTTTTTTGTTTCCATATTTTGTTTGCTACTAAACCCGAATCTTCTTCTAGCTCAATCCCTGTTTTTGAGCCAAAACCATAAAGGTTGGCATATTTAGCTAAAGTATTTTCTCCTACTTTGAGGCCAATTTGTCTATAAAAAGCGTTGCTCCCTAATGCTAAAGCTTTTATATAACCTGTTTTTCCAAATCCTAGTTTATCCCACTCTTTAAAACTTTCCCCTTTTACATTTAAATAAGGAAAAGTTTGGAGAATAGTATTTGAAGGATATTTCTCTAACTCCATACCTGCAGTAGCTGTGACTATTTTAAAAGTAGAGGCAGGAGGAAAACTTTGCAAAGCTCGATTAACGAAAGATTTATTTTTCGATTGTAATTGTCCCCAAACTTTGGGAGCAATTGGAGTTGAAAAAAAATTAGGATCGAAAGTTGGGCTACTAGCCATTGCTAAAACTTCTCCGGTATGTGGCTTAATAACAACAATAGCTCCTGTGTGTTTTTTCAAAGCTACTTCAGCAGCCTTTTGTATATCAAGATCAAGAGTAAGAGTAATATCTTGTCCTGATTTTGCTACTTTACGTCCTAATATTTTTGTTATTCTTCCTGTACCATTTATTTCTAGTTCAATACCACCCCACTCACCCCTTAATTTTTTTTCATAAGCAGCCTCAATTCCCATTCTTCCAACAGAATCACCTAAACGATAACCGTCAGTATTCCTCTTTTGTAATTCTTCACTGCTTAACTCTCCAGTGTATCCTAATATATGAGCAGCTATTTCTTTATTAGGATAATTGCGAATACTTTCAACATCTATTTCTAGTCCATTGAGTTTCGTTTTGAACTCTTCTAATTCGGTTATTTGAGCAGGATTTAAACGACTAGCAATTCTAATTAAAGTTGGAGAAGAATATCCTATTTTTTTATTTTTACTTTCACTAATTTTTGCTTCAATACTTTTTTCAGGAAGAGCAAGTAATTTTGCTAAGTATTTTCTGTTTTCAGGCCAACTAGATTTACTAATAACAATAGGCCATAAATAGGCTGAATGAGTGAAACGAGTTGAAGCTAGAATACGTCCTTTTGTATCATATATATTACCTCTGATAGGTGGTTTTGGCATTATGCGGACGCTATTTTTCTCAGCTTTATTTCTATAGCTTTCTCCTTCTATTAACTGTAAAAAGAACAAACGACTTCCTATAGTACCTAATAAAATAAAACTGATAAACAGCATTATTAAAAAAGGTTGATTTCTCTGACCAATAGTTAAATTATTTGTCCTTTTTTCGAAAATTTGTAAACTATGCTTTTTTTCTTTTATTAGATTCTGCCAACGGGATTGAGAAGTTTTTTTTTCCACATATTGCTAAAGAAATCTGAATTTAAAACTTTTAGAATAATTATTTTTATTTTGGATATCTTATCATTAAATTTCTAGTAAAAACTTTGGAATATGATAATTATTTGTCTACTCTAGAAATATTGACTTAAGCATATTCCGGCAACAGTTTAAGTGTTATAAATAGTTTTTTGGTACAAGAGAATTTTAAGATAATTCTTTAGGATAGAAAGTTATTTTCTATAATATTATTAACTTGTAGCATTATATTCCGTATATAGATTTAACAAGAAATGGTACTAGAAAAGTAAACATCAAGGTTAGAGGTAATCCTACACGAGTAAAGTCTAAAAAACGATATCCTCCAGGTACATAAACCATAGTATTTGTTTGGTATCCTATAGGTGTAATAAAGCTATTAGAAGCTGCGAACATAACTACTAGCATAAACGAAATAGGATTAAATCCAAAGCCTTCCGCCACCTCAACAGCAACTGGTAACATTAACAAAACAGATGTATTGTTTGAAAGTATTTCAGTAAATAGAGCAGTAACAAAATAAAAAATAACCAACACTAAATATCCAGGGATATAGTGTCCCATATTAATGATATGCTGCGCTATCCAATAATTAGTCCCTGATTTTTCCATAGCAATACCTAAAGGAATTAATCCTGCTAATAAAAAGATGATATCCCAACGTACTGTCCCATAAATTTCTCCAGGCTTAAGGCATCCAGTAAAAATCATTAACATAACACCTACTAAACTACTGACTAAAATTGGTAATATTTCTAACGCAGCAATAGTAACAACTCCAAAAATAATTAAAATAGCTATGTAAGCTTTATTTTGTCTTAAAGTTTCGATATCCCTTTCCTCAAGAACTAGTAATTCTCTTGTTGTCTGTAATCCAATAAAACTTTCTTTTGGTCCCTGAACTAATAATAAATCTCCAAACTTCAAACGTACTTTACCTAATCTTGTTCTTAATAATTCTTCTCCCCTACGAATAGCGATTACAGTAGCATTATATCTCTGGCGAAAACGTAAATCTTTCAATGTAGATCCTATTAAACGTGAATTAGATAGTATAAGAACTTCAGCTATTTTATCTTCTCTGTAATTAACTTCATCTTTGAATTGCCTTTTATGAAATTTAATATTAGCTAAAATATCAACTCCTTTTTCATCTCTAATCTGTAATAAATCTTCTTTGCTTCCACGAACTAGTAATATGTCTCCTAATGACAAAATCCTATCAGCTAAAGGTTGTGGAAAGTGAATATTATTATGAATTATTTCTAATACATCAATGTCAAACTTTCTTTGAATTTTACTTTGGCGTAAACTCTGTCCAACTAAATTAGAACGTGGAGTAATAATAATTTCACTAACGTAGTCTTTCATTCCATAATCAACATTAAATCCATCATTACTACTTGATTTATCATTTGGTAGTATTTGAGGGCTGAAAAAAGTTAAATAGGTTAATCCAATAATAAATATTGGAATTCCGATAGGGGTAATTAAAAATATCCCAAACTCTCCATAACCTAGCTGCTTAGACAAGCCACTTGCCAATATATTAGTAGAAGTTCCAATTGTAGTAATAGCTCCACCTAAAATAGCCGTATAAGAAAGCGGAATTAGTAGCTTTGATAGAAAAATTTTTTGTTTTTTCCCAAAAGCTTCTATGATCGGCAAAAAAACAGCAACAACTGCAGTATTATTAATAAAAGCGCTAATAGAGCCTACCATAATACCTATAAGAGCAATCTGTTTATTTAAGTTTTTCCCTCCAATCTGAAATAAAAGATCTCTAACAACTTGTAGTCCTCCAGTTCTGGTAATTCCACCACTTAAAATAAACATAGCCATAACAGTAATAGTTGCAGAGTTACTAAAACCAGATGTACCTTCTTCAGGAGTTACTAATCCACATACAATCAATACAACTGTGATACCAATTGCTGTAGTATCCGCAGGAAAAAACTCAAAAATAAAACTAATTAGAGCTGAAAATAGAATTATTAATGTTAAAACAATCGGTGGAATAGACATAATAAAACTACCATACCTAATAAAAGACTCTTAAAGTAATATGCTAATGAAAAGATGAGTTGATAGAGAAAAAATAGCTAATTAAGATAAATAATATTTTATGACACTAATGTAAGCATTCGGATTATTGTTTAAAAAAACTAATCTTTTGTATAAATTAAGATATTACTTAAAATATATTTATTCTTAGCTATATATCTTTATAGAATATTGTATGAAGAATAATTTGTAATAGTTAACATATTAAATCAATAATATTAATTAATATTCGAATCAAGTTGGCAATAATATAAATTAAAAAATTTCAACTTAAAGCTGAGTTGAAATCTAATCTGCTAATATATATATATGAACTAGTATATTACGAAAAAGCAATGCTAATCTTACCAGGAACAACTGTAAAAATTATTAATTCTGACGATATCTACTATTGTTTTGAAGGCTTAGTACAAAGAGTTAGTGATGGAAAAGCTGCTGTTTTATTTGAAGGAGGAAATTGGAGTAAATTAGTTACTTTTCCTTTATCTGAAATTGAGGCAATTATTCCTAAAACTAAAGTGAAAGAGAAAAAGTAGTCATATAGTTTAGATATATCAGAATTTAAGTTTATAAGAAATCTTACCAACACTCATTATATTTTTTAGAACTGAGTAAAGATTTTGCATAAAAACAGAATTTCTGAAATTATAGTTTGACAAACTTCAGATATATGTTTTTTAGATTACTATAATCTTAAATCTAATATAAAAAACTTTTTAATAAGATCATAAAATAAAAAAGCTTATTAAGTACATCATAACTATTGTTGTTTAGGTTATGGCTTTTTCTCGAACCTAACCTAGCAATTTAACATCAAAATGATTGAATCAGATTATATTGCAGAAGTAATAGAAACATCAACGACACAATTCTTTGCTCAATGTTTAGAAACTAAAGATTTAAGTTTTCCTATAATGCCTCCGTTTGGAAGTTTGGTAAAGTCTTTAGATGAAGAGTCAGGAAATACAATTTTAGCCGTTGTTACTTATGCAACTACTACTTCTATAGATTCTGTACATCATACTAGAGCATTAGGATTATCTTTAGCAGAATTGCGAGAACAGCAGCCACAAATTTTTGCTATGCTTAAAACAGAATTTAAAGCAACAATTGTTGGTTTTAAAAATTCTTTCATGACCCAAGATGATTCAGAAGTGTATCATCAATATTTACCACCTCGTCCTCCTCAAATTCATCAAGCAGTTTATAGATGTCAAGAGAAGGAGATTATTAATTTTAGTAAAAAATTTGATTTTTTAAGAATTCTATTACAAGTTAAAGAAGCTCCAGTAGATGCTTTAATTATAGCCTCCATAAGAAATATATATCTACTAAAAAAGTCTGACAAAAATTGGTTAGTTCATATTGGTAGAGCCCTAGGCATCTTATTAAAGGATGATTATGATCGTTTGCATTATATTCTTAATCAGGTAATTACTTAATTTTTTGTCTAGCTAAAATCTTATTTTTTTGATAAAAACCTCAAATTTATAGCTAGTATAGAACTTTAACAAAAGTAAATTTCCTTTTTATTATAAGTTTCTGTAATATGTCTACCTTATAACTTTCTTTATAATAGTAAAAGTATGAGAGTCAAAGAATTAAATCAAGAGAGACTTTTAGATGCTCCTAAGACTTCATTAGATAATCTTAGTAAGATTATGAATGACTGTAGTAGGATAAAAACTGCACCTCATTTATTTCAATCACATACTATTGATATTAAGCAGGCACGTATAGAAGCACAAGGAAAATGGGTTAGTTCAATTTCTGCTTTAGAGACATTACTTTTATCTTATTTAGAAACAACTGTAGTTAGCAAAGAAAATTATCAAGGATTAATCTTATCAGCTCCAACCCCAATTCTGTGTCATCCTGCCCTTATAAAAATTTTACATACTGGTATTTTTACTTTACAAACTAATACACTTAATTTATGGAAGCAATTTAAACTTCCTGCAGATATAAATTGCTCTAACCAGATTCATCATAATATTTCAAGAGTAATGGAGTTACCAATACTTCCACAAGATCCTCTTGCATCTGAGCAATTTTGTTTAATATTAACTTCTCATTTTTCTTTAATGATAGTCTTAGGAGAGAATTCTCTAGGCTTTCCTACATTTCAATTCACATTTAATCCAGAAATCAATTATAGAGGATGGCTAAGATTACGTTTTGGTCTCAATACATTAAGCTATTCTCAATTATTTGAACTAGATCAATTAGTTCAAAGATTTATGCCTATCTTTCCTCGTTACCAAATTATTGAAGAATTTAGTCGTTTACTACTCCATAATTTTACTTCCGTATCAACAATAATTTATAAAAAAAATTCGTACAATAAGGACTCAGATGTAGTAAGCGAAAATAATCATTTACCTAAAGACATTTCTCTTAATGTTGCAAATGTTGAAAAAGCAAATGATCTAGATTTACTTCGAGCACTAAGTCATGAAGTTCTTACACCTCTAACAAGTATTCGAACAATGACAAGATTATTGCTTAAATACCAAGATTTAGAACCAAAAATAACTCAATTATTAGAAAATATAGATCAAGAATGTAGCGAACAAATTAATAGAATGGAATTAATTTTCCGAGCTACTGAATTAAAAAGTAAAAAATACCAGAATTCTTCTGTTGAATTAGTTAAAACTTCTTTGGAGAGTTTGTTGAATAGATGTATTCCTCGATGGAAAAAACAGGCACAACGTCGAAATATAGATCTTGATATAGGATTGCCTAAAACATTGCCTCAAGTAGTTAGTGATCCTCAAATGCTAGATAAAGTTTTAACATCTTTAATTGAAAAATGTACTCGAAGCCTTTCTGGTCAAGGCTTGATAAGGATTCAGGTTAGTACTGCTGGACATCAATTGAAGTTACAATTTCAAACAGAATCTTATGGACGACACAACCCTCTCGAATCTCTAGGACAAGTACTAATGTTACAGCCTGAGACAGGTAGCGTTAGCTTAAATTTGGATGTGACAAAAAATCTTTTTCATCGTTTAGGTGGTAAATTAATTATCCGTCAACGTTCAAGAAGAGAAGAGACCTTTACTATTTTTTTCCCGCTAACATAAAAGCTAAAAAATGATAGTTTTTTATACTATTAATTAAATATACAAGTAAAAAGTTAGTTTTTCAATATATAAATAATAGATTTATAACAACAAAAATCATTAAGAAATAGGTGTAATCTTTTTTATATATTTTTAATGTTTTAACAATTTATTTAATTATTGATTATATTTTCTTCAATAAAGTTAGTATATGTTTCTCCTGCTAGAAACGCTGGCACTTCTATTACTTTTTTATGAAAGTCAATTGTGGTTGGTACTCCAGTAATAGCACATTCTTTTAATGCTCTTTTCATTCTTCTAATAGCAGTTAGACGATCTGGTCCCCAAACGATCAATTTTCCGATTAAAGAATCATAATATGGAGGAACTTCATAATCAGTATAGATATGAGAGTCCATTCTAACCCCTGGCCCTCCAGGAGGAAGATATCCGCTTATCTTACCAGGATGAGGACGAAAATTTAAGTTCGGATCTTCAGCATTAATACGGCATTCTATCGAATGACCTTTTAATACAATATCGCTCTGCTTCAGTTTTAACTTTTCTCCCTGAGCAATAGAAATTTGCTCCGTAATCAAGTCTAATCCTGTAATCATTTCTGTTATCGGATGTTCTACTTGAATACGGGTATTCATTTCCATAAAATAAAAATTGCTTTGACTATCTACTAAAAACTCAATAGTACCAGCTCCAACATAATTTATAGATTTTGCAGCTTTAATAGCTGCATCTCCCATCTTCTTCCTAAGTTGGAGAGTTAAAAAAGGACTAGGAGCTTCTTCCAACAGTTTTTGATGTCGACGTTGAATGGAACAATCTCTTTCTCCTAAATGAATAACGTTTCCATAGCTATCTGCTAGAATTTGAAACTCAATATGGCGTGGATTTTCAATAAATTTTTCTAGATAAACGCTGGGATTGCCAAAAAATGCTTCTGCCTCTCTTTGTGCTATTTGAAATAGTCTAGGAAATTCACTTTCTTCTCTTACCAAACGCATTCCTTTTCCACCACCGCCTGCTGTAGCTTTGATAATTACAGGATAACCGATATCGCGAGCAATACTTAGCGCATTTTCTTTACTCTCTAACAATCCCCAGCTTCCAGGTATAGTTGGAACCCCAGCTTTCTGCATTGTTTTTTTTGCAGTTGATTTATCTCCCATAGCGTCAATAACTTCAGGAGAAGGACCAATAAATACTATTTTATGATCAGCACAGATTTCTGCAAATCTCGCATTTTCAGATAAAAATCCATAACCAGGATGAATAGCTGTGGCATTGTGAATTAAGGCAGCTGAAATAATATTAGGAATATTTAAATAACTTTTACTACTTGAAGGTGGACCAATACAAATACTTTCATCAGCTAATTGAACATGAAGTGATTGATTGTCTATTGTAGAATGAACAGCTACTGTTTTAATACCAAGTTCTTCACAGCTATGTAAAATTCGTAAAGCTATTTCCCCGCGGTTGGCAATTAATATTTTGGAAAATTGCATAATTTTACTCGTATCTTGGATAGAAGTATATGATAAGAATTTAGTTATGCTTTATCAGTGTCAGTTAAAGCTAAAACTAGAACAAGTTATCTTAACAATTAAATCTATCAAGGTAATCAATATCATTTATATGATTATAAGTTAAATCATTCTAGCTTAATTTATGATTTTTGGTAAACAATCATTACTATTATTTTCTATTACAGAATAATTGATTTAATACTTTGCAAATAATTTTACATGACTTTTATATTTTAAGATCGCTTAATTAATAGCTCAATACCTTTGTAGGTTGAAAATATTAAATCAAGATTCGAATAACTAGTAGAAATTACTCTTGTTCTAATCTTGATAAATACTTTCACAATTATTCTATGCTTAATAATTCAATATTAAAAATCAATACAGAATTAGGAGGAATAACATTTCCTGCTCCTCTTGATCCATATCCTAAATTAGATGGGATAATTAATTTTCTTTGACTTCCAACCTTCATAGAAGAGACTCCTTCATCCCAACCTTTAATTACCTGTCCAACACCTATTTTAAAAGAGAAAGGTTGTTTACGATCGTAAGAGCTATCAAATTTTTTACCATTTTCAAGAGTACCCACATAGTGAACAGAGACAAATTGTCCAGCCTTAGGTTCAACTCCTTCCCCCTCTCTAATATCAATATATTGCAATCCTGAAGTAGTGGTAATAGTTTTTTCTAAGTTCATATTTTTCAGCCACCTATTAACAATATTAAATACATTATAAATATATATGTTGTTTTGAAAAGTTATTAAACTAATAAATCCTTGAATTATTAAGGTTAATTTTATTGAAAATAAAAATTAATTATAGATATATGACTTACATACAACAAAACTATTAATAATAGTTTTGTTGTATGTAGCTATTATTAATAGTTTAATTCTTTTTAACGCCATGATTTATTTTCTAAATCTCTAATTTGATGTTCTAATCTATCAATCCTTCCTCTTAATTCATCTATCTCTGCCTGCCTTGGAACACCTAAATCTCTTAGGATATTCCTAATCTCTCTTTCCATATTTATTTCAAAATTATTTTGTCCAACTTTTATTTGACCTAAAAGTTCATCAACAAAACTTTGAGCCTGATCAGGGTTGATTTTACCTTCTTTCACCCATTCTTCGCTGGCTTCTTTTAATTTTTCAGCAGCCATTGAAGTCGTACCAATACCCATAAGCACCAGTTGTCTTATCCAATCATTATTCTCTGTGCCAATTTTGTCTCCATTCATAATATTAATCCAATAAAATGACTTTAGTCTTACTTCTAAATTTACAATAAGAAACGTTTCTAATTAGAGGAACCCATCATAAAAAGTTATAAATTCATTAATCACAATAAGCATAATTACTAATTCATTAAAAAAATAAACTTTTAAAACCTTATTGAGATATTAATATTACGTCTTATTTACGTGATATTATCATCGCTTTATGCCCAAATTTAATATTCTTGGATATTCATGATAAAAATTTACTTGATTTTAATCATAATATATTTATGGAAGCTTAACTATTAGTAATAACTACATATTCCCTTTTTTTAATATTGTAAGGTCTATTTTCTTATATCTCTAGCTTATGTTTGATCTTTAAAACTCTAGAAAATATTTTTATACATAAAAAATTATAAATATTATTGCAACAGGGAAAAAAATTTGCTATTATTATCAATGCCACACAAATAAATCTTATGCCGGGATAGCTCAGTTGGTAGAGCAGTGGACTGAAAATCCTCGTGTCGGCGGTTCAAGCCCGCCTCCTGGCATAAAAAAATAAGTTAAAGTGTCTTTTTCTTAAGTCAAAGATGCTTTAACTTATTTAGTTTTAACCATAGAATATATTTGTAATTACAAATATATTCTATGGTTAAGTACATTTAGTAGTTCTTAATATTAGAATTGTCAGATAATTTTAATATTACTTATTCATTAAGAACACCTAATTTAATAACCTTATCTTTTAATTCGTTGAGTGGTACTTCTACAATTTCTCCACTTAATGATTCTAGAGATGTCAGCATAGCTCTTAGATTAGGGCTACTTTCTCCGGAATTTATGTATAATTTTTCTGAAATATTGCCTAAACGTTTCCAAGCCATGTAAAACTTTACTGCTATTTGCTCCAGATGAGAAGCTTGCTTAACCAAATCCAATGTAGTATTCAGACATTCTAATCTTATTGATTCTTCTAATACCATCTCCATATTGAGAACAACTTCTGCATTTTTTAAAGTTTGCAGTTGTTCAGTAACATTTAAATACTGAATCAAGGTCTTTGAATCTGCAGTTAATAGTTTAATATTATCTATTTCAGAGTTTTTAAAAATTTCTTTTTGAATAGTCTTTAAGTGAAAATCAGGTAAATTTTCCATCGCTTGAACTAGCGGCGCTACATGATGAGACATTAATACTCCCTGCTCAATTTTTTCTTTAATTGTATTGGGCAACAAATCAGAACTCATAGCATTCCATTCATCTGATAGTTGTTTAACTTCTCTGCAAGTAATATGGTCACCATTGTTTGCCGCTTCACTAATTATTTTTTGTACTTCTGTTTTTGACTTCGCTGTTTCTATAAAAGCACGCTTACTAAAATTATTAATGGAATCAATAGATAGATCTCCTTCCTCAAGAAGTTTATCAGCACTTTCTGCCAACTGAATTAATCTATAAGCTTGATTTTTTGAAATCTCGCGTTCTTTCAACCAATGTATAAATCCTATTTTTACATTGTCACCTTGTTTTTTTTCGCGATCACGAGCTGCTCTTAAAATTCTGCCTCGCCAAATATCTGTTTGTAAATCAAAATGATCACAAACTTCCCACACCATGTTCAATTGTTTTTGAAAATCTATTTCTTCAATTCCAATATCTTCTGGATTAGGTAACTTAAAATTGAAAACATCAGAATTGCTAATAGCATTACGAATATCATTAGAAGAAAAAGGATCAAATTTCATAAGAGTTTATATAGTTTATAAATAATAAAAATATGGCAAAAAGTTTGTAAAAATTAATTATTTTTGTAACAAATTTACATTAAATTAGATAATTAGGACAAAAAGCAAATAAAACATATAAAGTTTATACTCATAAATATTAATTTATATATTTAAGACTTTTCAAAATACTAGAATGTTCTATAGATATCGTGAAATTTTAAAAGACAAAGCAATTACTTTAAAAGATTTGTTTCAATAAAAATACTAAATAGAAGGCAGAATTTAAGAATAAAAATTAAGATAATCAAAGTTTTTTTTAAAACGAATAGATACGATAAAAGTTTTGTAAAGACACTTTTATTATTAATTTATATGTTTTAAGCACTACTATAAAACTAATCATTTTCTTAATTATTATATAATATGAAAAAAAGTACATACCTGGGTTGTAATTTTGTACAAAAATATTTTTTATATTAATTTATATTTTTAGTAAATTCATGTAATCACCTGTAGCTAGCCTATTTTAAAATAAAATTTACTTAAAAGATAAACTTTACTTAATAATCACTATCTGAAACACAAATACCTTTACATTTAACATTATTACTAGTAGTTCTTTTGCAGTGTAAACACACAATATCTTTATTTGATTTTTCTTTAATTGGTTGTTCTCGAAGATTTGTACTAAGAGACTTACGAATAATAGATTTTGAAATAGACATAATAAACTAGACAAACACTAAATCTAGTATATATTCCTCTATCATGTAAAATTCAAATTATATTCATATCCTATAGACGCTTAGTTTCTATTACATGGCAGAGATAATATAAATATTCAATTAAATACGTCAAGCAGTATAGTCAATACGCCAATATGTATTCACGCTTTAAGATTATTGCTAAAGTGATGTAAAAAACGATTTGCCCAATATTGAACATCATAGGTACTAACAATTTCATACATTTTAGCCATTTTTTCTCTTTGTTCTTCTTCAGGCATGCCTAAAGCCTCGTCAATAGCTTGATCCATTAATTCAGATGAATAAGGATTTACTAAAATCGCTTGAGGTAATTCAATAGCTGCTCCGACAAATTCTGATAATATCAGTACACCGTTAACCCCTTCATGGGCGATAATATATTCTTTCGCAACAAGATTTAGTCCATCTCTTAGAGGTGTTGTCCAGCAGATATCAGCAGCTTTGTAATAACAAAATAAATCTAATAGAGAAACAGGTTCAGTAAATAATGTAACTGGTGTCCAACTTGAGCTAGAGTAATTACCATTAATTGCACCTACCAATTGCTCGATTTGATTTTGTGCTTCTTTATATATCCTAATTTCAGTAGCTGCTCGTACACAGGTAAGTACAAATTTAATTTTTCCATGTAATTCAGGACGACGTTTTAATAAACGATCAAAAGCTTCTAGCTTTTGAGTATTTCCTTTAACATAATCAACTCGTCCAGCTGCGATGATTGTTTTGCAGCCATGAAAACTTTCTTTAATTTTTCTGAATCTTTTTACTGCATATTCAGAGTACAAAACCTGTAAAATATCTTTTGGATTAGTTCCTACTGGAAATGCATCAATTTTAATAATTTGGTTATTACACTTTATTTTAGTTGTAAATTCTCGTTGTGCTAAAGCAGTCCCCATGGAAGTTAGGTGTTTTGGAACTTGTTTCTTTTCTACAATATCAATAGAACGTAAACTTTGAATGGTATTAATAAAGTTTTCAGAATAGCGGGGAATATGAAAGCCTACTAAATCACAGCTAAGTAAACTGTCTATAATTGACTCTCTCCAAGGAAGAATATTAAAAATATCTGCAGGAGGAAAAGGTGTATGATGAAAAAAAGCAATACGAATATTTGGCTTTTTTTGTCTTATGAAATAGGGGACTAGCCATAGATTATAGTCATGTATCCAAATTAAGGTGTCATCTCTTGCATATTTACAAGCAGCTTCAGCAAAAAGGCAATTGATCTCTACAAAATTACTCCAATTTGAAGATTTGCTAGTAAAGTGATAGGGGAAAGAGTGAAGTATAGGCCAAAAAGCCTCTTTCGAGGTTATATAATAAAAGCTTTTTACTTGTTCAGGACTCAAAGGTATACGAAAGACATGATAATTTTCATCATTTTCCACACTTACTTTTTCACTAAAATCACTTCTCTGCTTTTCTGAGACTTGCTTCCAGGCTATCCAAGTTCCTTGAAAATTATTAGCAAAAAAACTTTTTAAGGTTGGAATAATGCCATTAGGACTCTTATGAGGAATATACCTTATAGTACCGTTTTCAATCACTTCATCATGAGGTTCACGATGATATAAAATGATAAGTGAAGATTTCATAAACCTAGGCTTTATTAGTTTAATATTTAGTTTATTTTTTTTGTTTCTTCTTTAGAAGAAAAATTGTAATTAGTGATCTGTTAAAGAATCTAGTTGTTATTTTGAAATATCACTTACATGAGAATCTTGAAGTTATTTTCTAAAACCAATCTTAACAATATTTCGTTATCTATAAAAAAATTATTTTGGTCCTTTAAATTTTTTTTATAAATATAGTACATGACACTTAATGAACTTCTACTAGACACTAAGCAGAAGTTGTTACCCAAAAAAATTAATTTACAAATTAAAACTGCTAATCTTTTATCTAATCTTTCATAACCAAATTAATTATACTCTTTCTTATAAATTCAACATATAAAGTATTTAAAGGTAAGAGTATAATCTTCAATAAAATGTTTTAAGAGGATAAATTAAGATCAAAAATCTTTATATAAATATTTGGTTTCCTTAAAAGTACCTTATACATTGTCAACAATTTCTGCCATAATTTAATATGGGCTAGTAAATTACTAAAAGTCTTTAATTTATTTATATGAAGATTTTGGTAACTTTATCTTTCTAAAAGGTATGTTCATCACTATATTTTCTTATAGCGTACTACCTAAAGCGTTATTGAGATTAATCTCTCAATCTACAAATTAACCTAGATCATCTAAAAAATGTTATGACACAAGTATCTGGTTCATCAGATGTCCCCGATATGGGACGTCGCCAATTTATGAACTTACTCACTTTTGGAACAATTACAGGAGTAGCTGCTGGCGCACTATATCCTGTAGTTAAATACTTTGTTCCTCCTTCTAGTGGAGGGAGTGGTGGTGGTATTGTTGCTAAAGATGCTTTAGGAAATGATATCGTTGCTACTGAATTTATTTCCAGCCATAAAGTAGGTGACCGTGTTTTAAGCCAGGGTTTAAAAGGTGATCCTACGTATCTTGTTATTGAAGGAGATAACACGATTTCAAGTTATGGTATTAATGCTGTTTGTACCCATTTAGGTTGTGTTGTTCCTTGGAATGCTGGCGAAGATAAATTTATTTGTCCTTGTCACGGCTCTCAGTACGATGCCAGAGGTAAAGTAGTTCGTGGTCCTGCTCCTCTTTCACTAGCATTAGCTCACGTTAATGTGGACGAAGATGATAAAGTCATGTTCTCTAACTGGGCAGAAACTGATTTTCGTACTGACAAATCTCCATGGTGGACTTAAATTTAAGTTTCCATTTTACTGTTTAAGAATTATATAATTTGACTGAGCAATGAGAATATCCGATTTTTCGGCAATTTGGTCTACAGGTAAGCAAACTTTACTAAAGTCATTTTTATTAGGAGTGACGACAATTGTTTTGCTGATTTGTAATTGTTTTGTTTTTACTCAAACTGCAACTGCTTATCCCTTTTGGGCCCAAGAAACTGCTCCAGAGACTCCTAGAGAAGCTACAGGAAAAATTGTCTGTGCTAACTGCCATCTAGGACAAAAACCTGCTGAAGTAGAAATCCCACATTCCGTTTTACCTGACACAGTTTTTAAAGCTGTTGTTAAAATTCCTTATGATCTAAATTCACAACAGATACTTGGGGATGGTTCTAAAGGAGGACTTAATGTAGGAGCTGTTTTAATGTTACCAGAAGGTTTTAAAATTGCTCCTCCTGAACGAATCTCTGAAGAACTTAAAGAAGAAATGGGTAGTGTCTTCTTTCAAAGCTATCGTGAAGATCAAGAAAATGTTGTTCTTGTAGGTCCTCTGCCTGGAGAAGAATATCAGGAAATTATTTTTCCAGTATTATCTCCTAGTCCTGCTGTTGATAAAAATATCCATTTCGGCAAGTATCAAGTTCATCTAGGTGCTAATCGTGGTCGTGGACAAGTATATCCAACTGGACAATTAAGTAACAATAATGTTTTCAAAGCTTCACAAGCAGGAAATATTACTCAAATTATCGATCAAGAAGATGGTGGACATAACGTAACTATTGCTACTTCTGACGGCAACATTGAGGAAAAAATACCTGCAGGGCCTGAACTAATTGTTTCCGAAGGAAATGAAGTTGAAGCTGGACAACCTCTAACTAACAATCCAAATGTAGGTGGCTTTGGACAAAAAGATACGGAAGTTGTTTTACAAAATCCAGATCGTATAAAAGGTCTAATGCTTTTCCTAGCTGGAATAATGTTAGTACAAATTCTCTTAGTTATTAAGAAGAAGCAAGTAGAACGAGTTCAAGCAGCTGATATGAACTTTTAAAATTGTTTAAAAACAAGTTAATTAGTTTTTAAAAACAGACAGATTAAGATCTGTCTGTTTTTATTGAAAATAGTAAGAATAAACAAATAAGTATTCGATTAAAATTTGCAGAAAAATTTTAATATTGAAACTGTCGGAGACAAAAATTAACAGAGCTGAATAATTTTTCTAGGATTTAATTAAATCTGGATTCATCAAAATTCTTCAAATTCTAAGTTAGCAAAAATGAAAGCATCAAAGGCGAAAGCTAAAAGTGCTGGTACAGGGCTTTTAATCCAATAACTTAGAAAAACAGATACTAGTGAAATTGTAATAGCTGAAAATAACCAAAGTTTTTCTTCAGAACAAAATCCATTATTGTTTTTGATCGACTGTAACACATTAAAAGGTATGGGTTCTGGCATCACTGCACTAGGGGGAAAAGCCCAATAGCTAGTTTGACTTTCTCTTGTTAAATCAGTCCAACCATTTTGCTCACACCAGTCTTCGATCCATTCTTCTTTAAAATGTTTCATATTAATTCTTAAAAATATAGTAATTATATTTATTGTCCATTACGATATCATATTTTTATAAAAAATAGATTATAAAAAACGTCTTTTTACAAGGATTGATTATTAACATATTGCTGACTTTACATTCTTAGAATTTTATTTAAGACGCTATTAAATAATTACTCAAAATATTTTTACAAATTAGCGTAATTTCATATCCTTAAATAAAGATAATATAAATTATTTTACATTAAGAACTATATATTTAGTATTCGCCAGAAAAAGCGTTTTTATCTTAGCTTAATCGATATTTGATTACTGTTAAAAAAGATTTTGCTTATATTCACACTGTAATATCAATATTACTTATGTAGGTGTTCACTACTATTATTTATAAAAGATAGATGTTTTGTACCATAAAATCAATTTTATGGTATAAAGATATTACAGAATACTATTGAAATATTCTTAAATTAATAAACTAAAAGTTGTTACTATAGATTATTAATTTTGCGTTAGATACTTACTTAAAATAAAGCTTTATTTCCCGTTTAATGTTCTTTTAGAAACGATTGTTTAATAATATCAATTCAAATATTGAGACTAAATCCACCTCGTTATCGAAAAAAATAAATTTGAGAAAAAAGAACACAGTCCAATCTCGTATTTTCTTTACAAAAGAAAGAAAAATTGATTTACATGATTTAGAAGAACTTTGCGATTCTGTAGGATGGAGCCGTCGTCCTCTTCGAAAGATCCAAAGAGCGCTAAAAAACAGTTTCATAATAGTTTCTGCATGGGAAATTAGAAAAAACCAGCGACGTCTAATTGGATTTGCTCGCGCAACTTCAGATCATGCATTTAATGCAACTATTTGGGATGTAGTTATTCATCCTAGATTTCAAAGTCAAGGATTAGGCAAAGGAATGATAAGCTATATGATCAGACATTTAAAAAATGAAGATATTAGTAATATTACACTTTTTGCGGATCCTCAAGTAGTTGATTTTTACTGTCGTTTAGGATTCGTAATTGAACCAGAAGGAATAAAAGGAATGTTTTGGTACCCTAATTAAGAAAAATTAGTTATAATACAAAAGGTGATACTACGGGATGTAGCGCAGCTTGGTAGCGCGCCTGCTTTGGGAGCAGGATGTCACAGGTTCGAATCCTGTCATCCCGATACAAAAAAGTAATATTTAATTTCCAGAAATAACATGTATGTAACATAATAAAAAGCGTACTGCACAATTATTAGTAGTTAGATATTGTCTGCTCATACTTAATAATCAACATAACTAATTTATCTAATTTTTATTCAATACTAAATTCATACCATGTAAATAATTCTATAAAATGAAATATTCAATAAAATCATTACATGCTTATAAGTCATTGTTATGGAGTAGTACCGTAGGAATATTATCCACATTGATAGTTATTTCTCCTAGTTTAGGCTTCGATATCCCTGAGGACAATCCCAAAGCTGTAATAGACGAAATTTGGCAAATTGTGAACAATGAGTTTGTAGATTTAGAATTTAACCGAATTAACTGGAAAGAGAAAAGACAAGAATTGTTGTCTCAAAAATATAAAAACTCTAAACAAGCATACAAAATTATTAGTGAAGCTTTAAAAAAGTTAGGAGATCCATATACTCGATTTTTACCTCCTCAAGAGTTCTCTATGCTTACCAGCCAGACATCAGGAGAGCTTTCAGGAATTGGTATTAGATTGGCAATTGACAGAAGAACTAGTGAGTTATACGTAGTAGAAACAATTAGAAGCTCTCCTGCCATGGAAGCAGGACTTAAACGTGGTGATCGTCTAATTCGTATTAATGGTCAACCAACTGCATTAATGACTCTAGAACAAGCCCAAGAAGCTATCTTTGGAAAGCTAGGAACTGAAGTTAACTTACAATTATCACGTCGTGACAAAGGAATTTTCCAAGTTACTCTTAAACGTACTCAAATACAAATTGCTTCTGTAAGTTATCATCTCCAAGAAGAAAGGCTTCATAGCATAGGATATATTAAGCTTGATGAATTTAGTTCGCATGCAACTGAGCAAATGAAACAAGCAATTGATGAGCTTAGAAAACAAGAAGTTTCTGGATTTATTTTAGATTTGAGAGGAAATCCTGGTGGTTTACTGTTTTCGAGTGTCAACATTGCTCGTCTCTGGCTTGAAAAAGGAAAAATTGTCAGTACAATTGATCGTAAAGGAGGCAATCAAAATTTTTCAGCCAACGGTACATCTTTAACAAGTTTACCTTTAGTTGTTTTAGTTAATAAATGGTCTGCAAGTGCTAGTGAAATATTAGCTGGTGCTTTAAAAGAAAATAATCGTGCTACTGTAATTGGCACCACAACCTATGGGAAAGGGACTGTACAATCAGTTCATTCATTATCTGATGGTTCAGGCTTGGCAGTTACTATTGCTCGTTACTATCCACCTAGTGGTAAAGACATTAACTATAAAGGAATTACTCCAAATATTTATTTGGATTTAACTGTGCAAGAACAAGTTCGTCTAAAAAATGATCCAACTTTAGTAGGAACTAAAGCAGATCCTCAGTATATTAAAGCTCTTTCTGTCTTGCGAGAACATATTATCCCCATATCAAAAGATTTTATTTTACTAAATACTTCAAGTATTTAGTAAAAAATCCATTAAGACAACTTAAAATGTAGAAAGTTTTTAATAAAAGAATAAGAATAAGCTTTTCTATTGGTAATTTTTTGATATATTAGAGACGGTACATTTTAAAATGGAAAAATTACATCAGAAGTTTTATGGCTAAAAAAAGCATGATCGAACGAGAAAAAAAAAGAAGAACGTCTGATTCAGAAATATGCTGAGAAAAGAGCCTCTTTGAAAGAAGCTTTTCATAATGCAGAAAATTATGAGGAGAAAATTGAAATTCACCGCCAAATTCAACGTCTTCCTCGAAATAGTGCTCCTACACGTCATCGGAACCGCTGTTGGCTTACTGGCCGTCCAAGAGGATACTATAGAGACTTTGGCTTATCGCGTAACGTTTTAAGAGAATGGGCTCATGAAGGACTATTACCTGGAGTTGTTAAATCTAGTTGGTAATCCTTAGATAAAAATAAGGGTATAAGAAAATATACCCTCTAAATCTTTAGTAGATATTACATCATACTTAAATCTGTCGTTAATCTAGCAAAGTAAAAGTTTAAAGAAACTTATATTCAATTAATGATTAAATCATTCTTCAAATAGTATTTATTATTGAATAATATTATTAATCGTTTTAATACAGTATATCGTCTCATAGAGTTTTCCTTACAAATAGAAAACTCTTATTCATCATATGCTAGAAATCAAATATGAAAGTATACGATGAAGCTTATTAACAACTTAGAGCTAATTATAAAGGGATACACTCAAGGGTATTTTTTAATGGGTGATGAGTTTAAAGTATTGAATTGGTATTCAAGCTATCAAAGAACTTTAATCCCTTTAGATGAGCGTTTTCGATATCCTAAGTCTTTACAACGTATCTTGAATCAAGAGCAATTTTCAATTTCAATTAATAAAAAATTTTTAGAAGTTTGTCAAGGTTGTGCGGAAAGAGAAACTACTTGGATAACTCCTGAATTAATTCAAATCTATTACCAATTGCACTTAAATGGTTTTGCTCATAGTTTTGAGACTTGGCAGGGGGATCAATTAGCTGGAGGAATTTTAGGAATTGCGATTGGAAGCGCTTTTATAGGAGAATCAATGTTCTACCGTATACCAAATGGTTCCAAAGTGGCGATGGTTAAATTAGTAGAGCATTTAAGATCTGTAAAATTCACATTATTTGATGTTCAATTACAGAATAATCACTTAGAAAGATTTGGCTCGTATGTGATAAATAATAATGAATATAAAAGGCTTTTATGCGAAGCATTGAATAATACTTGCTTTTTTATTAATTAAGTTAACGGCAAGTGTCAAGATTGAATATCTTGTATATTTTTTATTTTTTAGATAAACAGGACTACTATTACAATAATTGATATCATTTCCTAATTCTTTTAAAAAGATTAATATTTTTAACTGACTTATTAAAAGTTAGTTTTATATTGAATAGCAAATTCATCAATACTTTTATAGATGTTTTATAAACATGTGCAAATAGTCGTATTTATATATGTTTATAAATATACTACTTTACTTAGTTATAATACGTAAGAGATTAAAAATTAAATTCAGATTATTTTGTATTTTTCTTCTTTTATTGATGCTTTATATCCCTTTTGCTTTCCTATCTTTCTAATTATTTCTTATTTAATCACTGTACTTGCAATAGCTGAATTTTTAAAACATTCTTGGAATATAAGAACGGAAATTACTAGAAAAATTGTCCATATTGCTTCTGGTAATGTAATTTTAATTGCATGGAAATCACAACTACCTGCATGGATATTAATAATAGGTTCTGTAATATCTATGATATTAGTTCTAACCTCTTATGTTTCTTCTCTTTTTCCTAGTATAAATGACATAAAAAGAATAAGTTTTGGAACATTGTTCTATGCATGTAGCATTGGTATTTTAAGTTATTTCTTCTGGCATCAAAAAGAAATCCAGTATGTAGTTATCGGTATTCTAACAATGACCTGGGGTGATGGTATGGCAGCCGTTATTGGACAAAAATTTGGGAAACATACTTACCAGATATTAAATGTTAACAAAAGTTGGGAAGGATCTCTTGCAATGATGGGGGTAAGCTTTGTTGTTTGTAGTATAGTCCTCTTTTTTGTAGGGGAGCCGTCTTCAAAAATTTTCACAATATCTCTAATCACTTCCATAGTTGCCACAGTACTCGAAATATTTTCCAGCTTTGGGATTGATAACTTAACGGTTCCCCTAGGTAGTGCATATATATCTTTTTATTTAACTAATTTATAGATTTGGTTATTGTTTAGTAAGCTAAAAACGATAAAATTTTCTTAGATAGCTATTGTTATTTACAAAAGATTGTGTTATGTTTGTGAATGTTACAAAAGTAATAGGGTCGCTAGCTCAGCGGTAGAGCACTCGGCTTTTAACCGAATGGTCTTGGGTTCGAATCCCAGGCGACCCATTATATTTCCTAATTATTGTTAAATCAGCCTTAAGTTCCTAAAAGTCTTACAACTACCTTCTGTAATTTCGGATCACTTTCAACCAGTTTCCCGATTTTATTAAATTGGGAAACTTCTAACCCTGCATTTTTTATAGCTTCTCGTTTCTTTAAACGATCTTCTTCATTAATTTTTTTAATGATATTGAGGGTTTCTTCAAACTTAGTTTGTTTTTCTATATTAGGGCTGAGTTTGTTTTTTTCTTGTTGCCCAATTTTCATAAATTCTTCTGGAGACATTTCCATCTTTTCCATAACTTTCAGTATTTCTAGTTGAGTTGTTTTATCAATTATTTGTAAGCTTTTAATAGCTACAGTGAATTTTTTTAGCTGTTCATCCTTAATAACAACACTGTCATCAATCTCTGTAGAAGAAGATTGAGCAATTATTTTCGGCGAATACTTTAAAGTAAATAGTTGCAAAAAAATCATGCAGATAATTAAGACACCTTTTCTTTGTAATAATGTTCGTTTAACCATGTTTTATTTCTTTATGATGTATTTTTTTATTATTAAAATGGTTTTCAAAAAAAATGATAAGGTTATTATTTTTTTGGAATATCCATAATAATCTTTTTGTTTTATTTAATAATACTTTGAGAGATGTAAATAAATAATTTTTAATGTATGTAAAGAAACTATAAATTATTTACGGTTTCAATAACATAAAAAACAATTCTTACATTACTAACAATATTAGTGCAAGAATTGTTTAACCAAAGACAGTTACTTAAAATCGACGGAAAATTTATATTTCCTAACATTATTCCAACTCTAGCATCAAAGCTATAAAAAGACTTAAACCAATATTTATGTAATCATAAATATTGAAGAAAGATTAAACTTTCTTAATAGTTTTAATTAATAAACAAAAATTGTTACAATAGTTTACGGAATAATTCCTATAATTTCGTGGGATAGATCTTATGCTCCATTCAATTCTTTTTCTAGAGAACTTGAATTTTAAAATAGCTAAAATAAACATATACTCTAATCATCCCTTTAAAGAAAGTAAAGAAGATTTAGATAATTATATCGAGAAAAACTACCGGTATAATCCAGAAGCAATCAATAAATATTATCGCAAACACATCTTTAAGGTTGCTAAACGATTGATTCTTCTTCTTTCTTCCTTTTCATCTTTTACCTTTAAATTATGGTGGGGCAGATTAATAGGCAAAAATATTAAAGAAGATATTAATCAGGCGATTCATTTAAGAGAAATTTTAACTAAATTAGGTCCAACTTATATTAAGATTGGCCAGGCTTTGTCCACTCGACCTGACTTAGTTCCTCCAGTTTATTTAAATGAGTTAACTTGTTTACAGGATAAACTGCCATCTTTTCCTGATGAAATAGCTTATCGTTTCATCAAGGAAGAATTAGGCCATAGTGCTCAATCAATTTATCAAGAGCTATCAGATACACCTATAGCTGCTGCTTCATTAGGCCAAGTATATAAAGGAAAATTAGCAACAGGAGAGCTAGTTGCGATTAAAGTACAAAGACCCGGACTACTTCACTGCATTACACTAGATATTTATATTCTTCGACATATTTCTCATTGGTTACAGAATCATTTCTCTTTTATTCATTCTGATTTAGTAGCTATTACGGATGAATTGGCTGAACGTATTTTTGAAGAGATTGATTATGTTAAAGAAGGAAATAATGCTGAAGAATTTGCTAGGCATTATAGTCATTTACCAGAGATCTATGTTCCTAAAATTCATTGGAAGTATACGGCCAGAAGGGTGTTGACAATGGAATGGATTGAAGGAACAAAATTAACTCATATAGAAGAAATTCAGGCTCAAGGAATTGAAGCAACACATTTAGTAGAGATAGGCGTTCATTGTTCTTTGTGTCAGTTGCTCGAATATGGTCTTTTTCATGCAGATCCTCATCCTGGTAATTTACTAGCAATGAAAGACGGTAAATTAGCTTATCTTGATTTTGGAATGATGAGTCGTATTGAGAGTTATCAAAGATATGGTTTTATAGAAGCAGTTGTTCACTTAGTCAATAGAGATTTTGATGCTTTAGCTCATGATTATGTAAAATTAGGTTTTTTGGAGCCTGAAGTAGATTTAACTCCCATCACAATTGCTTTAAAAGAAATATTTAGTAATGCTTTAGGTTCAAGTGTAGCTGAATTGAACTTCAAGAACATTACTGATCAGATGTCAAATATAATGTATGACTTTCCTTTTAAAGTTCCTGCTTATTATGCATTAATTTTAAGATCAATGGTAACCCTTGAAGGTATAGCGATTGGAATTGATCCTAACTTCAAAGTATTGAGTAAAGCATATTCATATGTTGCTAAACGTCTATTAACTGATTCTTCACCTGAATTAAGAATATCTTTGAAAGATTTATTATTTAAAGACGGAAATCTACGTTGGAATAGGTTAGAGAGTCTAATGATAAATGCACAAAATTTTCAAAGCGATGATATTGAACTAGTATTTGACCAAATTGCAGATTTTATTTTTTCTCCACAAGGAGAATTTATTCGAGAACGATTAATTCATGAAATAATTGATTCTGTAGATATTCTCAGTCATCGAATCTGGTTTGATTTATCTATGATAATCCGTAAACAGATAGGTCTAACAAGGCAAAATAGTGTTCAGCAATTAAAAAATGACGATAGTTTAAAGCATTTAAAAAATATTCTGATAATCTTAAATGATTTACCTGATTTTAAAGCTATACATGTGTCTTCTTTATTAATTAAACTACTAAAAAAACAAGAGACTAAACGAATAGGAGCAGAAATTATTGATGGATTTGCACAGAAAACTATGGCTCGCTTAGTTCGTAATTTTTTATCAGGAATAAATCAATCTAAATAGTTAAAGACTTTTAGAACAATTACTTAATCATTCAAATTTACCGTACGAATTAATAGCTTATGTATAAGCATTTTATGATGATATTTCTTATTATTTGAAATAACCTTTATAGAATTATTGCTCTGGAGTTAGATAGTAGTAACTAAAAAATTAATAATTTTTTTACTAATTCTTTATATGACAAGCTTGTTGAGAATTATCTTTGTTAGAGAAACTAATCTTATTAAAATCATGATAATCTACTACTAAACTATTTTACAATTTTTGCTCTAAAAAGTTGCCAAAATAGTTTTTTCATACTTCAAGAACCTTTAGTATACTATTTATAACTCTGTTACTATTTAACCAGTTATGACATTTTAAAAATTTCTATTGTCAAATTTCTAGTTTCTTAAGCTTAGATTATGAAGTCCAATTTTAAGAATGAATTGATTAACACTTAATTAAGTTTATATCTGAATAATATTAATCTATATTTTTCATTCAAGTGGTTTAATCAATTTAGTTTCGATGATAATTATTTGAGATTTATATATAAATAACTGAAGTCCAATAAAATTAATTCGCTTATACTCTTATTAATTATGACTAATAACAATATTCCTCCTCAAAATATCGAAGCTGAAGAGTCTATTCTAGGCGGAATCTTACTCGATCCTGAAGCTATGGGAAGAATTGTAGACCTAATAACTCCAGAATCGTTTTATGTAAGAGCACATCAAGAAATTTATGAAGCTGCCTTAAAGTTACATAGTCAAGGAAAGCCTACTGACTTTTTAACAGTTAAAAGTGTTTTAGAAGATCATTTATTATTAGAGAAAATAGGTGGAATTGATAAATTAACTCAATTGCTTGATAGAACAGTCTCTGCCGTTAACATTGATCGTTATGCGGCATTAATTATGGATAAGTACTTACGTCGTCAACTAATTAGTTCTGGCCATGAGATTGTCTCTTTAGGATTTGAAACGACTAGAGATTTAGAAATAGTTTTAGATGAATCAGAAAAAAAAATATTTGGTTTAACTCAAAAAAGGCCACAAGGAGGACTAGTTCCAATTTCGGATACAATTATCCAAACTTTTAATGAATTAGAAAAATTACATAATCAGACGGCTCTTCCTGGAATAGAGACAGGATTTTATGACTTAGATGCTATGACAGGGGGGTTGCAACGTTCAGATCTTATTATCATTGCCGGAAGACCATCAATGGGGAAAACTGCTTTTGGATTAGGACTAGTAGCACATATTGCTAAAAATTTTAATTTACCAGTAGCAATATTTAGCCTAGAAATGTCAAAAGAACAACTTTCTATGAGGTTATTAGCATCGGAAGCAGAAATTGAAAGTAATCGCTTGCGATCAGGAAGATTTGTACAAGATGACTACAGTACAATTAGTACTGCAATAGGTACTTTATCTAACCTACCAATTTATATTGACGATTCTGCAAATGTTACAGTTATGCAGGTACGTTCTCAAGTACGTCGATTATTGGCAGAAAAAAAAGGAGACTTTGGATTAGTTCTAATTGACTATTTACAATTAATGGAAGGAGCAGAGAAAGATAATCGAGTTCAAGAATTATCAAAAATGACTCGCTCTTTAAAAGGATTAGCACGTGAGATAAAAGCTCCTGTTATCGCGCTATCACAGTTAAGCAGGGGCGTTGAAGCCAGAAACAATAAGCGTCCCATGATGTCAGATTTACGGGAAAGTGGCTCTATTGAACAAGATGCTGATTTAATTATGATGTTATACCGAGATGAGTATTATAATCCTGAAACAATAGATAAAGGAGTTACTGAACTTATCTTAACGAAACATCGTAACGGCCCTACTGGAACTGTTAAATTACTTTTCCAGGCAGAATTAACTAAATTTTTAAATATGCAAGCAAATTCTAATTACTTTTAATACTCAATATTGTTATTCTGAGAAACATTAACTATTAGAGCTTATTTTTTAATCCTAAATGTATTATTAATCTTGTACAAATTAAATTTAAAAGAAAATGAAGGGAATTTATGATTTATATATATCAGTTTATTATATTTATTTGTGAGCCTTGATGGGTCTTGCTAATTTCTATACGATGTTGAAAAGCTTCTTGAAACTGGGGCATATGTGTAACTATTAATATACAAGAAAAATCGGAAGCGATGCTGTTGATTGCTCCAATTAGACGCTCGCAACCTTCAGTATCTTGAGTACCAAAGCCTTCGTCAATTATCAACATTTGCAATGATGCGCCTGCTCTTTGCGCTAGTAACTTAGCTAGAGCCAGACGTACAGAAAAATTTATTCTAAAAGCTTCTCCTCCTGAATATGTTTCATATACACGAGTACCCTCTGTATCAGCAATTAAAATATCTAAAGTATCAATCAATTTCGTCGATTTTTTGCGAATAGTGATGCCTTTTCCTAATTTTTGAGTAATAAATTGGATGTGCAGCTCATTTCCTGTCAAACGCGTCAGAATTTTATTTGTTTCTGCTTCTAATTGAGGCAATACATTCTCAATCATTAGTAGCTGAATACCATTTTTACTAAAAGCTTTGGTTAGTTCTAGATGTATACGGTACTGTCTACAAGTATTGTTATATGATGCTTGTAATTCTCTTTTTTCGTTTTGTAATATTTTAAATTCAGATATTGCTTGCTCAGATCTACCTTGTTTCCCAAACAACTTATCTAAATTCTGTCGTTGTATTTTAAGAGTTGTTGTTAGTTTAACTATTTCTTTATCATAGTTTATTGTAATGCTAAGCTTGTCGGATAAGCGATTTATAATTTTAACAATATTATTTTGTTCTTCATAGTTATTCCTTAATTTATCCTCTGTAAATTTTAAATATTTTTGTAATAAGGGATAAGACTTTTTCGCATTTTGTAGTTTTTCATAAGTAATAACACATTGTTGAGAACTACGAATGGAATTAGAAATCTGCTCGTGAGCAGATTTATCGTAATTCAAGGTTTTAATTCTTTTTTCTACTAGATTAATTCTTTTTTTTAATCTTGAAATGTTGTTTAGTTTTTCTTCTTGTTTTCCTAATTGATTAATTTGTTGAACTAAATCAGATTTTTGCTGAGAGATTTGATCTTGTCTATAAATTAAATCATTAACTTTAGAGTTTTTAATATCAGCCCAACGCCATTCGTCAACTTTATTTCTTACTAATATATGATTTTCTTCTGTATAGTTAAGTTCTGCTAATTTTTTTTCAATATTCTTCAACCTATTTTGTAAAGTTAAATCAAAAGATTCAGATTTAATTGTTTTTTCAACTCTTATTTTTTCTTTTATTACAGAATTTAACTTATCTTTTATCTCTCCTGACCTATTTAGTTGCGTTTCGATTTGACAAAATCTCTGTTGTATTTTGTTCAAATACTGTAGTTTCTCAGCTAAAAAATTTTCCTTAAAAATAAATAGATTAATATTTTCTTCAAGAATATCAACTTTCTCTTGTACTTTATATATTTGCTTTTGAATGTTTTTATATTGTCTCGCTATCTTTTTAATAACATCATGACGTCGATTCCTATCTAGTTTTTGTTCACATAAAGGACAGTTAGAATGATAGATATTTAATTCATGTATTTTTTGCTGTAACTTATCTATCTCCTTTATATTATTTTGCTTATCAATAAACAATTTACCTTGAACAATTTTCTTTTCTTGAATTTTATCTTTTATTTGTTTATGGTGTCCTTTTTCATCCTCTAAATCATGAATATCATCATTCAAACTACATAATATTTTCCGTTTTTGAAGAATCGTACCTAATTCTTTTAAATAATTGACTTCTGATATGTATAGTTGCCCTAACCTTGCTTCAAAATCTATTTGAATCTTTAAAGTTTGATTTGTTAATTCCTGTTTTTCCTTAAATAGTGGGGAAACCTTGCAACGTAATTTATCTAATCTTTTTAACTCTTGATTATAAAAATCAAATGTCTTCAAAGCTGACTTTAAATCCTCAGCATTATTTAAGAAATTTTTCAATTCTTTTTCTTCTTTTTCTAATTGTTCTAAACCAATTTTCTGCTGATGAATTTTTAATTGTAATTTATTGTCTTCATCTAATAGTTGCTTCTCCAAATCTTGCTTTTTTTTATGAAATTCTTGGAAGATATTGAATTGGTTAGCTAAATTTTCTTCTTGGTTACGAAAAAAAAGAAGTTTCTTGTACTTTCTAGAAACTTTTATCCCTTGATTAATTAAATTTCCGTAACTATAAATTTTTCTACTTAATTCTTCTTTTTCTTGCCTAAATTTAAATATTTCTTGTTGCAGGTTTTTAAGCCGCTCTTGATTCCAGAGTAATTTATCTAGCCAACTTTTACGATCACTATCTTCTTGTTTAATAAATTGAAATACTTTCTCATTTTTATTCTGCAAAATGTTTAATACTTCAATATTTTCTTGAATCATTTTTTGCTGAATTCTAATACTTTTTTCTTTAATTAATCTTTTCTTGTTTGCTTCAATATTTAATTTTATTTGTTCAGATTTCCCTTTATATTGACGTGCTAATTCTTTAGCTTTAATAGATAAATTTTCATAATGATCAAGTTTTAAAAGATCTGCAAGAACTTTTTTTCTCTCTGTAGGACGACGTAGCATAAACTCGTCTGCCCTACCTTGTCTTAGATAAGCTGAGTTAATGAAGGTCTCGTAATCTAACTTTAAAGTAGAAATAATAGATTCTTGAGTTGCCTTAACTCCTTTTCTACTTAAAGGAGTAAATCCTTCAGAACTCTTTATTTGAAAATCTAGAGAATTTGTTCTGTTTCGTTGACGACTACGAATAATACGATAAACTTCTTGATAACAAATAAATACAAAATCAGTTCTTACATAGTCTGCGCTTGCGTGAATAACATCTTCATCGCTACTTGTCCTACCCTGACCCCAAACTGTCCAAGCTATTGCTTCTAATAAAGAAGATTTACCTGCACCATTAGCGCCGCAGATACAGACAGTGTGCAACCCTTGAAAGTCAAGAGTTACATCTTGATAACTTAAAAAATTTTTAAGTGTTAATTTCAAAGGAATCATTATGCTTGTTTAATAATTAAAAATAATTTAACAAATTTAGAAAGATTACAATATTTTCAATAATCGGAGCAGGAAGCATTTCTCCTCGAAAGTCTAATAGCTGAACGATAACGAGGTAAGCTACTGCTAGCAATATGGAAAT
This sequence comes from Candidatus Atelocyanobacterium thalassa isolate ALOHA, assembly GCF_000025125.1. Taxonomy (NCBI): domain Bacteria; kingdom Bacillati; phylum Cyanobacteriota; class Cyanophyceae; order Chroococcales; family Aphanothecaceae; genus Candidatus Atelocyanobacterium; species Candidatus Atelocyanobacterium thalassae. Next base: position 490,863 of record NC_013771.1, on the reverse strand, counting down.
TAATCCAGTAACGATAGCTAATACTTTACTTTTATTCATTATTGGCTTTCTCTAACTCAAAAGTCAGGTCGAATATTCTATAGTTAATCTTAATATAGTACCTTAGCAAGATTTTTGTTCATAGAATTTTTAGTAATACTACTTTAAATATAGGTTATCCAATTTTTTATCAGTAATTAGTATATCGACATATATAAAATATCTATAAAAGCAAAATAATTATTTATCCTCTTAAAATAATTCTCCATGGCTAATTATGCTTTTGTTGCAATCAGTTTTTGCAATACATTAATCATAATTATCATCAATTGTTGTGGATATAAATCATTGCTTATAATAGACCAAACTCTTTGAACTTCTTCAATGTGCAATTTATCATCTTCTGTTAGGGCTAATAATAATTTATGCCTTAGATATTGTCCTTCATCCGAGAACAAATACTGTAAACCTAATTGTGCAGTCGGTAACAAATTAAACTTTTCTTCGGAAGAAGCTATAGCAAGCATATTTTCTAATCTACTCCATTGGAACTTATTATCTTTTATTAAGATTTCTGACAGTCTATTTCTTAACTGAGAAGTTCCTCCTGCTAAAAGTTGCATGGCTACATATGGGTAGGCAATTTCAACAAGTTTAAAATTCGGATCTAAGCTTAAAGCTAATCCTTCCTGCGTGATTAATGATCTAATAATGAGAGCAAATTTAGCTGGGAGACGAAAAGGATATTTATGAACTAATTTTGAAAAATCATCAGTAATTGTTTTAAAGTTAAAATCATTGACGTTTTTGGTAATAGCATTACCTAAAATCTTCTCAAGGGCAGGTATTATTGGCTTAATATCTGTATCTGGAGTCAGAAATCCAAGCTTTACGAAATCCTTAGCTAAAGCATCATAGTCTTCGTTTATAAGTTGAACTACTGAATCAGCTATAATCTCTTTTGTAGAGTTGTCTAACTGATCCATCATGCCAAAATCGATAAACGCCATACGACCATCATGAGTAGCAAATAAATTTCCAGGATGGGGGTCTGCATGAAAGAAACCATGTTCTAATAATTGTTTTAGACCTGATATGACTCCAATTTTTACAATAGAGTATGGATCTAATCCTGCATTTTTAATTTGCTCAGTATTCGTTAACTTATACCCTTGAATCCATTCGAGAGTTAATATTCGATCACTACTAAGAGCCCAATAAATTTTAGGAACTTTTACATCAGCATCATCTTGAAAATTAGATGCAAACTTTTCAGCATTTTTTCCTTCATTAACATAATCTATTTCTTCAAGAAGCTTGCTTCCAAATTCATCAACGATCAATGTTAAGTCATGTTTTAGATTAAGAGGTAAAAATCTAGATAATTTAGAAGCTACCAAGCGCATTAGGAAAAGATCACAAGTTAATATAGATTCTAGATTAGCTCTTTGAACTTTTACTGCTACCTCTTCTCCTGTATATAAAATAGCCCTATATACTTGGCCTAAGCTTGCTGCTGCAACAGGGTTAGGTGAAATTTCTTTATAAGCCTTATCAATCTTGACTTTCAATGATTTTTCTATGATTGAAAAAGCTATTTTATTATCAAAAGAAGGTAATTGATCTTGAAGTTTTACTAATTCATCTAAAAAATCTGGATGAATTAAATCTGGCCGAGTAGATAAAGCTTGTCCTACTTTAATGAATGTTGGCCCTAAATTAGTAAGAATTTGCCGTAATTGAATAGAACGTTTCTTTTTACTATTTTTTTTATGAGTAAATTTATCCCATTGAATATTAATAAAGAACCAACCAAAAGACCATACTATAGAGATTGTTCTTTTAATTACCCGCCAAGGACGGCTGCGATAATACAGTGCAATCTCATGAGCATCATATTTTTTTTGTCTTCTAATCTCTAAATTTAAGTTATGTAATTTTGCTGTTTGCCAAGTCACAAATTTTTACTAATGCCTCTAAAACACAAATAACAAGAATAATCTTGGTTGAAAATAATTCTAAAGTCTTATACATGTAGGTATTACACCAATAATTATGACTTATTTATTTTCTTTTCGCAATATTTCTTAATCATAGATATATACAATTTTATTATGATTAAAGTTGAGAGTATATTTTTTCTTACCTAATTGAATATAAAAATACTAAAAATAACATAACAAATGATATTTTTTTATAGTAAATCTTTAAAAGAAAGCATCTAGTGATTAATTTTTTAAACTATTATTTATTAGTTCTGCTAACTTTTCTGCACTGTCTTTAGTTGTTAGTTTTGACATTTCATATGCCATTTCTTTTTAGCTTTGTTGGATCTTTTATTAGGTCTAACACAGCAATTTTTAATTGCTCTCTTGTTAATTTTTTTTGTTCATAACAATAAGCAGCTTTAGCTTTGACAAAAAAATCTGCATTATAAAATTGATGGTTTTCTGCAGCAAAAGGATAAGGAATTAAAATTGCAGGTGTATGAGTAGCAGCTAATTCTGCTAATGTTCCCGAACCAGCACGACTAATCGCTAAATTTGCTCTTTGCAAAAGCGCAGCCATATTGCTATGGAAAGGTAGTGTAATATATTGAGTATGATTAATAGTTTTAACTTTCGTATCATTGTTTCCCGTTAAATGAACAACATATGCACCTGAGTTGATCCAATCTAAAGCACATTGACGTACTAAGTTGTTAATTGAGACTGCTCCCTGGGATCCACCAATCACAATTATTAGAAATGCTTTTTCTGGAATATTCAAATCTAAATATTGAGAAATACTAAATTGTTCTCTAATAGGTGTTCCTAAATAGGTGGTAGTAGCCCATGGTAAATATTTTTCTGTTTCTTTAAATCCTAAAGCCGTAACATGACAAAAATAACTTAGTAATTTTGTTGTTTTTCCTGGAATGTAATTAGACTCGTGTAATATCACAGGAATTCCTAATATGTAAGCAGCTAAAGTAACAGCACCAGAAATATATCCTCCGGTAGTAAAAATAACATCAATCTTTTTTTCTTTGAGTAATTTTCTGATCCAGAAGACTGATTGGAGTAATCTAAATAAAATTTTTATATTTTTCAGAATAGATCTGGTTTGAAATCCCTCAACAGGTATTGTATGTAAAGGATATAAATCATTTACTAGACTTTGTTCTAAGCGATTAGATGTGCCTAGCCAGTGAACATCATAATTAGGTAATTTTTTTGCTACTGCTAAAGCAGGAAAAACATGACCTCCGGTACCACTTGCAGCTATAAGTAAACGTATCATAAAAATAAAAATTCGCTATAATTTAGATTGGATTCTGTACTATTAATCGGAATGCCCTAATATGAATAAACGTATGATTTATCAACGTTGGTTCCTCTCTATCATACTTGGTTGCGGATTAAGCTTAGGAAGATATATGCCAGTTTATGCAGTAAAGACCAATGATATTCCAATGGAACTTCAAGAATTTATTGCAAAAGTTGATGATGCAGCTAATTCAAAAAATTTAAAATCTGTAAAATCTTTTTATGGTGATCAGTATATAACAACTGATGGATTAACATTAAATAAACTTGCTGAAGGAATTAGTAAATTATGGATAGAGTATCCTAATTTAAGATATCAAACAAAAATATTATCTTGGGAAAAAAAAGATAAAAGTTGGTTGGTAAAAACTTTAACGAAAATTTCAGGGAACAGTATAAGTAATGGAAGAGAAATTAGATTAGAGTCAACAATAAAATCTTACCAATCTCTTCAAAAAAATAAGATAGTCGAACAAGAAATTTTAAGTGAAATAACAAAATTAACTACTGGGAAACAACCACCAACCGTGATTGTTAATTTACCAACAACTGTAAAAATTGGAGAAACATTTGACTTTGATGTTATTCTTAGCGAGCCTTTAGGTGATAATCTTCTGGCTGGAATGGCGATCTCAGGAGAAGTTGATACTAATAATTATTTAAACCCTCCTAAAATGCCATTAAAATTGTTGAAATCTGGGGGTCTATTTAAAAGAATATCTATAAAGGATAATCTTCAAGATCATTGGCTATCCTCTATCCTGGTTAGAAACGATGGCATTACTATGATTACTCAACGCGTAAAAGTTATTCCATAAAATAATTAAATCTTATTCAATAAGAGCTGTTTTATTGTAACTAATTCTTCACTTCCACTATTTCAATAGTTCTTTCATCAATATCTTTGACTAAAAAATTAAGAGGTTGCTTGCAGCGGACTTTATACCTTAACCTTTTTGCTTGAATCTTAAGTAGAATAGTTTTCAAACAATGATTATCAAAACATACATGGCGCTGACGATTATTATAGCCATAACTTGCTCCACTAATAATATGTAGCTGAGTATTCTTTTTAAGTTGATACCATAATCCATATTTTGTATCCATATCCATACCACCCATGCTTGTATAATCCACTGACATATGTAGTGGATCGACTGTCGCCGGTGTACTTATATTTTTTGTGGGTGTATAGTAATAATGCAAGGGAATGTCTGCTGCATTTAGTTTTAATAAACCTTCATAAAACTTTTGTGCAATTTTAATATCAGACACCATAACTGTATAGACTTTGGGTGCATTAGTAAGAAAAGTCCACATGGCTAATCCATAAGCTACTAATAGCATAACCATAATGCCTTGGGTAGAAAGAATGTTATCCATAGCAAAAATTGTTGCTAAGTTATACTCTGGTAACAACGAGTATTTTTCTACAATCATATAATTAAATTAAAAATATTAATTTATTTTACTTCACTAAAAAACATATTTGATAAAATTCATAGCATGACTTTTTAAGTACTTCATATCATATTCATTTACACTTTAATCTCAAGAATGGTGCTGTAGTTTTTTATTAGATTTTTTACCTTCAAAAACATATCAATTTCTTTTAAAAAAATTAAAAGCATCTAAAATTTATATTCTTATAAAAGTAAAATAAGATAGTACATAGTTGCTCTATATATGCTATGTATTAAAGCTATGATACAAAAAATCTATAAAACTACCTTAATGTTTTAGTATGGGAATTTATTTTTTTTGGGGTGAAGATAATTTTAGAATTATTCAGACTATCCAAAAACTAAGAAAGAAAGTTATTAATCCTGAGTGGATACAATTTAATTACCATAAAATACATGAAGAAAATACTTACAGTATATTAGAAGCTCTAAATCAAGTTATGACTCCTGTGCTTGGAACAGGAGAAAAGCTTATATGGCTTGAAGGATCTTCTATTCTTCAGCAATGTTCAGATGATATTTTTACTAAAATAGAACCTTTCATAGCAGCTATTCCTAATGATTCGAATTTTGTTTTAACATCGAGTAAAAGACCTAATAAAAAATTAAAATCAACAAAACTTTTTGAAAAATATGCAGATATGCGTGAGTTTAGCTTAATTCTTCCCTGGAAAATAGATGAATTAATTACTAAGGCTCAACAATTCTCTGAAGAAATTGGAGTCAATTTATCTTCATCAGCTCTAAACTTATTAGTAGAGTCTGTAGGAAATGATACTCGACTGTTATGGAATGAGTTAGAGAAATTAAGTCTTTATAATTATGAAAAAGAAAAGCCTGTAAGCAAGGATACAGTATCTTCTATCGTAAATATTAGTAATTATAGTAGTTTGCAGTTAGCTAAAGCTATATCTCAGGGTAATAAAGAAAAAGCATTAGAAATAACTATAAAATTATTATCTTATAACGAGCATCCTTTAAAAATACTAACAACTTTAGTAGGACAGTTTCGTATTTGGACTATTATTAAATTAAAAATCGAAACAGGAGAGAATGATAATACAGTGATAGCCAAAGCCGCTGAAGTATCAAATCCTAATCGTTTGTTTTTTTTGAGAAAAGAAATAAAGAATATTAAAAGTGAAGATTTATTAGAGGCTTTTCCTATTCTATTAGACTTGGAAAATAATTTAAAAAAAGGATATGATTCAGAAAAAATCCTAAAAAATAAAATCTTGGAATTATGTATATTATTTTCCTAGTTCTTAGAATAAGGCTCAGTTATCTATAAATTAAAATGGTATGAATTTGAAATATATTCGTAATTGATTGTATTTATTTATGCTCAGGAATTATATATTTGAAATTAGTAGGACCTGTATAGTTAGATCTTTCTGCTAATTTATCAAGAGACTGAGCTCCTGATAGTTGCTCTTCGTTAATTTTCCATGAAGGATAAGATTTTATATTGGAAGAAATACATATATCAGGCTGAGGTGCCTTCCCTCTAGGATCACATTCAATATAATCAACTTTCTGAAATGCTTCTGAACCAAAAAGTTGTTTTTGATCGTGGCAATGAGGACACCAAAAAGCGCCGTACATCTTAGCTCCAATAGATGTCAAATGTTCTGCTAATTTTGCCTCTGACTCTCCAGATTTAGAAGTTATAGGCCATCCATTAGGAGCAGTTGGTGCCGTTCTCGCCTGCTTGACTACGATACGACCTTCTACTAAGGGTTTTTCAGTATCAGCATATATCCCTAAAGTTCCGACTAAAGTTATTATCACAACAATAATCGAAATAGATAAAGTTTGACCTACATCTTCCCACTCTTTTCCTAGGATACTAAAAATCATTAAACCAAAAGAAAAGATAAAAGAACTTATGCAATAGTAGCAAACTAAATGTAATTCTGTATTTAAAATATAAATTAAATAGCTACTAAACATTGCCATAGCGATTCCTCCTATCAGAAGAAACTGCCAAGTCCATTCGTTAATTTTTTTTATGAAATTTTTATTTTTCTCAGCTTTTAATAATAATGGGCCTAGAGAGGCGATAGACATACTAGCGTAGGCCAGGGTACCAAACAAGCTCAAGGGTAGATTAAAAACTGTTGCATAGCGACTATTAAGAACACTTTTACAACCTGCCTCTAGAATTTGAGCATCATTAACACCACAATATACATTTGTTCCAGTCAGTTTGGTTATGGTTAAATAGGCCGTTAAGATCGTACCAGATATTGCAATCATACCAATAATATATCGTGACCAGCGATAAATCATAGGAGTGGAACGTTTATTTATCATAGTGATTTTTTACTAAAATATAATTATTCTGGATCTTAAAAATGTTTTTATTATTTTAACTCTAGGAACTACTATAATCCAATTTCTCCTGTAAATAAATATTTTGCTTGGTTACCTCAATAAATTGAGCCACACGGATTGGATCAATAGGATCACTTATTTTTCCATGACGTTTTAATGACCTTGCTACAATAACTCCATCTGCTACATTCATTAAGTTGCTAATATTATTTGAATTAGCTCCACTACCTACAAAAATTGGAATTCCTTCAGCAACCGTAGCAGCTAATTTCAAATCTTCAATACTAGGAGGACTACTCTCAGACCAACCCGATAAAACAATACCGTCTGCAAGTCCCTTTTCTACAGTATCTTTTACAGCATCCGTTAAATTAATAGTATCTAGTGGGCGAGCATGCTTAACTAAAACGTCTGCTAATATAATTACGTTTGCTCCTAATTCTTTTCTATATCTTAATAGTTGGTGAGCATTACCTTCAATAAAGCCTTGATCCGTAGTCATAATGCCTGTTAAAGCATTAACGCGTATAAACTGAGCATCTATTGTTGAAGCGATAGCCATGGCTCCAATGGAATCATTACGCAATAAATTAATACCGACAGGAATGACGACCAAATTTTTAATTCGATCAACAATTAAAGTCATAGCACTTATGACTGCCGGATCAACTTTATCTTTTGTGAACGGAGTATCAAAAAAATTCTCAAGAATAATACCATGTACTCCTCCTGCTGCAAGAGCAGTAGCTTCTTGTTCGGCCCGTTCAATAACTGTAGTTAAACTACCTCCCCACCGTGCTGATGTGGGTAGAGGTAACAGATGAACAACACCAATGATTGGCTTTGTTGTGTTAAAAATTTGAATCAAGTCCACTGAATCTACCTAATGGTCGGCTGCAATTGAGCAATCTAAAATTTAGTTTCAACTCGAAATTATATCTTATTTACGAACTACTAAAAAAATTAGAATGAATTTTAAAAGTTAACCTATCAAATAACTACGTATTTATAATTGATGAGTTATTGATATTTTACTCATAAAGTGTAATAGATCAAATACCATTCGATTTATTATTATATATATATTCATTTGAATACTAACTTAATGAGAAACATAAGTCATGCGATGTCTTTAAAGTATTACGCATTTTTGTGTTTAGTGGGCAGAGGGGGACTCGAACCCCCACAACCGAAGTCGCCACATTTTGAGTGTGGTGCGTCTACCAATTTCGCCATCCGCCCATAAAGTCCGCTCAATACCATACTGCGTTTTATATTTTTTAACAAGTTAAAGATTATATTGTAATAATATAAAACACAATATGGCAACATCATTTTATATAAAAATAAAATAGTATAAGTAGCTACATGTAAGTAACTATAGTTAACTGGGTAATGATAACCATTTTTGGATGTTCTTTAGATTTTCCCAGTTAGGTTTTCTAGTTAAACCGTCTTCTATGTTATCTAAAACCTCTTGATAAGTTTCTTTATCTAAAGACATCACCTGCTCTGCTACTTGAATGTGAGAGCGAACACCTGTTACATTGCATTCTAACATTGCTAAGGCTAAATTGATTCGACTTTGAGGTGACTTACTATCGATTTTAACACTTTTTTTAGCAGCTTCTAGGGCTTTATATGGTTTATCGGCAAGTAAATATAACCAAGCGAGACAAGTCCAAGCGATCGCATGTTTAGGAGAATGATCACAAATTTTTTTAAAATAGACAATCAGGTCTTCAGGTTTTTCACCTTGCTTATATCTTTCCAATCCTTCTTCAAAATCAGTCTCGAATAAATTTGTCATACCTTAAGTTTCATTAGATCTTATTAATTAGTAGGAAGAAATTAGTTTTAAACATATCCTCAATTAAGATATGTTTAAACGCCAAAAGATTTTCCACACCCACAAGTTTGGTTAGCATTAGGATTTGTAAATTCAAATCCGCCACCTATCATGGCATCGCTATAATCAAGGACTAATCCATAAAGGTAGAGAAAACTTTTAGGATCACACACAAGTTGGAAACCATCATACTCAAATACTTTATCTTGTTTTTCTATATTTTCAGAACTTTCAAATTCCATTATGTAGGACATACCAGAACATCCTCCTTGCCTAACTCCAACACGTAAACACAGATCCTTATTTTGTTTTTCTCTTAATTTTAAGACATGCTCAAGAGCAGCTTCTGTTAAGTTTATTCCTGTGGATTGATTTTGATTTGTTTCTGTCATGATTTATAGTAGCCTTTAAAAAATTATAGTGGTTGTGGGAGTTTTTGTAGTATTAATATTTTATCTTATTTAATATTTTTATTGCTATTTGATAAATTGTAAATTATTTTATATTCTTTCGAAATATATATATATTTTGGACATATCGTATACTTACAGCCTTTAACGATTAAAATAGAAATCAAAGAATTAGACGAATGCTTCTACTTATATAAGGAATTGCAAACGATGATCACGTCATATTTAGATAGATCTTGGTTGATTAGTATCATACTAAATAGTTTATTACTTGGCTTTGCTATGATTATACCTAAAAAACTTTTAACCTTTTCAGGGTATCTACATGCTTGGCTTTTAGGAGTTTTGATTTGGTGGCTATTGGGATGGCAAGGATATATCTTAATAATGTCTTATTTCATAATTGGCTCGGCTATTACATATGTTGGCATATCAAAAAAAGAAAAGGCAGGAATCGCTGAGAAAAGATCAGGAACTAGAGGGCCTGAAAATGTTTGGGGTTCAGGACTTACTGCTCTATTCTGTGCTTTAGGAACTTTATTTAGCAATCCTTTTTATACAAAATTATTTATATTAGGATATGTAGCAAGTATCAGTACTAAACTATCAGATACAGTAGCTTCTGAATTAGGTAAAGTTTATGGAAAAAATACTTTTTTAATTACTACTTTAAGGCCAGCTTCTCCAGGTACAGAAGGAGCAATTAGCCTGGAAGGAACTCTTGCAGGATTTATCGCATCAGTACTTATCGCATTAGTTGGTTTTTTTATTAATTTTATTAATTTAAACGAAGTTTCTTATTGTGTAATTTCTGCTTTTTTTGCTACAAATGTAGAAAGTGTGATCGGGGCAACATTGCAAAATCGAGTGAGTTGGATGAATAATGACGTAGTTAACATCATCAACACCTTGATCGGTGCTTTAATAGCTTTCTTTTTATATTTTTTAGAAACTAATTTATTTTAAATAAGAATCTTATTACCTTAATTTATTACAAAAACTGTGAACAATGTAGGTATAGTAAATAGTCCTTGTGTAGAACTATTTACTATACCTAAACTATGATGTTCCTTTTAGTTGTTTAGTTTTAACAGTCAATTCCATTAGACGATCACCACGATACAACTTCAGCTTTAAATTAGTATTAATTCCAGTTTCCTCAACAATTTTTTGCAAATCCCCTCCATCCTTAACTGGTTGATTGTTAACAGCTATAATTACATCACCGCGACGTAGTTTTGCTTTTGCGGCTGGACTGTCAGGAACTACTTGAATAACTAAAATACCCTCAACTTCAGCAATAATAATTGGAGAGTTGGGGTTTCTGTTATTTTCTCTAGCTATCTCAGGAGTAATGTTAACCATTTGTACTCCGATATATGGATGAGGTACCTGTTGGCCAGATACTAAAGCTTTTTGTAAAGCTTTTGCTTTATTAATAGGAATAGCAAATCCAATACCCATTGCGTCAGCACGAATAGCAGTATTTATACCAATTACTTCTCCTAGCCCATTTAATAATGGTCCCCCAGAGTTACCAGGATTTATTGCAGCATCTGTTTGAATAAAGTCAAGACGCTTGTCAGGAATGCCAGCTTGAGCTGCAGAACGACCAATAGTACTAATAATACCTAAAGTAACTGTATTATCTAAACCTACAGGATTACCTACAGCGATTGCCCAGTTACCAACTTTAAGATTATCAGAATCTCCCAATTTCGCGACGGGTATCATGTTTCCTTTGGTGTCTATACCTACTACAGCCAAGTCAGTCACTTCATCAGTACCTTTAACTTTTCCATTGAAAGTACGTCCATCTTTAAGAGTAACAGTTACTTTGTCAGCGTTGCTTACTACATGAGCATTCGTTAGAATAATACCGCTTTTATCAATAATAAATCCTGAACCTTGTCCGGTAATCCTACGTTCTTGAGGAATGCGAGGTCTGAGCTGTTGCCCAAAAAAATCACGAAATAATGGATCATCAAAGAACGGGTTAAGCTGTCTTGTGACAACAGTTTCAGTATCAATACGCACTACTGCTGGACCGGTACGAATAACTGCAGCAGATACAAAATTATTAGCTCCAGTATTATCGTAGGAACTCGGTGGCTTTTCTAATACATGATTGATAGATTCAGCTTGAGAAACTGAATTGTAGAAGCCAAAAACACAAAAAATCATAGTAAATAGAAATACTATGCAATAATTTCTTATATTAAGTAGAAGCTGTTTATTTTTCATAGTCCTTAGCCAGTTCTTTAAAGATTTTCCTTTAAAATTATTAATATTAGGATTAATGATTATAGTAACAGTTGATGATTAATTTTTTCTTGTTTACCTAAAAACAATTACCCTTTACTTAGAGAAAAAAGCTTCATTAAGATAGGATTATCACAAAGGCAAAAGATTCTCAGAGAAAACCCCTTTAATACAAGACTATTAATTAGTTTCAAAGATATGGCCTCATTATACACACATCATTTTATTATTTTTAATAAGGCAAGCTTGAATAATCTTGATTAAGAAAAGTTTTTTTATTTGTTAAATAAAAAAACTTTGCAATTTATTAACAACACATTATTTGTTAGAATTGTATTCGAAGGATGAGTTCTAAAAATTATAGTTAATTATGGCATCTCAAATTAAGAAAGGTATGTTGGTTCGTGTAATTAAAGAAAATTTAGAAAACAGCTTGGAAGGAAAAGCTAGTGATAAACGTTTTCCAAGCTATATATTTCAAACTAAGGGCGAGATATTAGACCTTAATGACGAATATGCCTTAATTCAGTTCTCAGCTCCAACCCCTAGTGTTTGGTTGCGTGTGGATCAATTAGAAATTCTATAAGATAGTTGAAAACAAGGTAATATCAATATTTGTAATTCTTTGTTAATTTAATCTTAGTAGCAATATATGCTATTTTCTAATTTATATATATTAGAAAAAACTTCGATTAATATTTACTTTTTTAGATGATATAAAATTCTTTAATTAAACATTTTTTGAATCTTATATTTATTAGTAAATAAATCTCATTATGAGTAAGCCAGATAGCCACATGTCAGTTTTCTTCATAAGCACTAATATTCTATTCTCATGAAGTGTGAATTTTTATAGCTTTTAAGAAAACTTTTTATTCTTATAGCCATATCTAATAGCCCTATTCCTCGATAGGATGATGAAAATTCAATTCTTTAACGATAGTACTTCTATCGGGTGAGAATGAATACTTAAGTGTATTGTATTAAGGCATCTAAGTTTTAATGTCTAACTGCATGGCTTCTAGTAATAAGCATTCTAAATCTTTACTATGAATAAAGATAAATTTATTAAAAAATATCAAGGAATTCTAACCAAATAAAATATTTTTGATTCAATAATAATATATCTTCAAATATATTTGAAGTAATAAGTATGAAAAACGTGCTTAAGTTTATTTATAGAAATCAACCTTTCTGTACATCTTTTTGTTAATTTTCAAGTAACTAACTATTAATATTGTGATACTTACTTTTAGTGATGCTAACGTTAAAGCTGCCCTAAAGGCTATTGAATCTGAAGTAGCTACAACATCAGAAAAAATCGAAATGCTGATAGAAATAGCAACTAGATTACAAGGACAAGCAAAAACAATTGAACAAATAAAAGATTCTATTTTTCTTTATCGCAAAGGTATGGAATTGAATACTCATAATGAGTCTTTACTTAAGGCTAGATGCCTTTCTGGGATAGGGACAGCTTTACGTTCTATTCCAGATCAAGAAGAAAATCTATTGTTAGAAGCAAAAAACTCTTATGAAGAAGCTTTACCTATTTTAGAAAAGTATGCTTCTTCTTTAGAGATTGCTGAAACACAAATGAACTTGGGAATTGTTTTACAAGGCCTGGTAGAATTCAATAAGGCTACCATACAAGAAGCTATACAGATATATTATAAAGCGACAAAAATATTTACTGGTGAAAATTATCCCCAAGAATTTGCTATTTTGCAAAACAATATTGCAGTTGCTTATTTATCTTTACCTTTGGGGCCAAATAAAAAAAAAATAAGGTATGGAGTCGTAGTGCAGTCTTTTCAGTCAGCATTGAAATGGGTCACAATTACTAATCATCCTAGTGAATATGCTATGTTGCAAAATAATCTAGCAAATACACTACAGTATTTACCTACTTCTCATCCCATAGAAAATAATTTAAAAGCTTTAAAAGCATATGACGAAGCTTTAAAGGTTAGAACAGCTAGTGATACACCTTTGGAGTATGCTAATACTATTGCCAATAAGGCTAATGTTTTGTTCAACTTACCAGACAATATTGAGCATCCTGAAATGGGAAATACCAACAACCTAGAAAGATGCCGAAAATATTGTGAAGAAGCATATGCAATTTTTACCCATCATAAACAAGTAAAGCAGTCATGTGTTGTGGACAGTATGTTACAAGATATCCAAAAAAAATTATTAAATTACTAAAAGCAATAAACCTAGAATCTAATCTATATTCGGGAGGACTTTCTATATGAACTTATTTGTTGAGCAGTTAAATGTGAACCTTGTGATAAAAACTTTCCTATTTGATTTGATAAATGGGGATATAACTCTGATTAGTGGTCTTTTTTGGTTATTTGTCGCTGCTCTATTTTCAACTGTTTCAGGTGCCATTGGTGGCATCGTTTTAGCCGGCAAAGATTTAGGCTATGAATTAGCAGGTATTCTTGGAGGCTTATTAGGCCCAGCAGGAGGAGTTCCCGTTGCTATTATTGGCTTGATTATTCTTAAGTTTATTTAGGAGTTTAAAATATGTTTAATTTAGTTTGGTATTCAGCAAAATTATTTTTCAAGGGTAAGTTACTACGTGATCCTCTTCATGTTTATAGACAAGTAGTTTTTGGTATTTTATTAGGATCCTTTATGCTAATTGGATTAGAAGGCTTATTAATATTAGTTGGCTCAAAAGAAGTAGGGTTGAATTTTACGATGGCTCTCATTGCCTCTAGTGCTTTTACAGGAATAATGATGCCATTTTTACTTAAAGATATAAAAATGCAATGATTAAAGTTACATTCTGTAGTTAAATTATATAACTTAGCTACAGAATGTAACTTTAATTATTAAAACATAATACTTTAGAGCTATGATTACTTCCTGTGTAAAATTAAATATTAAATATATCTAATTTTGAAAATACCAATCAAATAGTCCAGTTTTTTCTTTCTTGATAAAAACTAAATAGCTCATGATCATGCCTGCAAGGTTAAATATTATCTAACGAAACATGCTACTTACAGATGTATCTTCGTGAACACGCCAAATAGCTTCTCCTAACAGATTAGCTACAGATAATACAGTAAGTTGTTTAAAACAGTTTTTTTCAGGAATTGGAATCGTATTTGTAACGATTACTTCTTCTAGAACACCACTTGAAAGTCGAGAAATTGCAGGACCAGAAAACACAGCATGAGTAGCACAGGCATAAACTCTTCTCGCCCCTTCTTCTTTAAGAAGATTTGCTCCCTTTGTGATTGTCCCAGCTGTATCAATCATGTCATCGACTAAGACAGCTGTCTTATCTTTGACGTCACCAATAATATTCATAACCTCAGCTACATTATGAGATTGACGACGCTTATCTATAATTGCCAATGGAGCATCATCAAGTTTTTTAGCAAACGCTCTAGCTCTAGCAACTCCTCCAACATCTGGAGAAACAATTACCAAATCAGACAAATCTTTTGTAGAAAAATAGTCTAATAATACAGGAGTACTATATATATGATCAAAAGGTATATCAAAATAACCCTGTATCTGAGCAGAGTGAAGATCCATAGACAAAACTCTATGGGCACCAGCTTCTGTTATTAAATTAGCTACCAGTTTTGCTGTAATAGATTCACGTCCTGCCGTTTTTCTATCGGCTCTGGCATAACCATAATAAGGAATTACAGCAGTAATTTGACGTGCAGATGCTCTTCGACAAGCATCAATCATAATCAGCAACTCCATAAAATGATCATTAACAGGGTTACAACAAGGCTGTATTAAATAAACATCACATCCTCGAATTGATTCTTGAATTTGGATGTATAATTCACCATCGGCGAATCGTTTACGAACCATCGGTCCAATGTCCATTCCCAGATAACTGGCAATTTCTTGGGCTAGAGCAATGTTGGACGATCCACAAAAAAGTCTTAGACGATTATTATCTGATGACGACGACACTGTAAAATGTGGCATTAATATTGGTGAAGCATGGCTCACAGGAGAGTTTTAATCCTTAATTCGTAGCAAACTTTTATCATCTCAGTTTTTTAAATATCTGATCAGATTTATTACTATTTGAATCATATCGAAATCAATATTAAAAATACAAAATTACATATAAATTTAGGACTTTACAATATATCTTTCAATACGTTTATAATATTTAACATTAGTTAAATAAACTATGTTAATATAATGTGTCTGGATACGTAGCTCAGTGGATAGAGCACCAGGTTCCGGTCCTGGGTGTCGGGGGTTCGAGTCCCTCCGTATTCGTTAAATTACGTCTTTAAGGTTTAGAGTTATTGTCAATGTAAAATAATTAACACTAATAATCTATTCATTAAATCTATGTAATATTAGTAATTAAATTCTATATATAGCTATGTAAATAAATAAAGAGTTATGTAAACAATTTTTAAAAACAGTAAAAGGTATTATTTCCCAAGATTTTTTGTCAAATAACCAAATTATTTTAATTTTTACATCTTAATTGATTACTCTAAAAAATAACACTATATTTTTTGAATCATATAAAACCAATATTGATATGAGTATAGATTAAATGAATGGTAATAAATATTAGAGCCTTGATAAAAATCTTTTTTAAAAAAAGATTTTTATCAGAGTATATATTTTTAAGTAAAATAAAATGATCGCAATGTAATAGAGAAAAATATGAATAAAAAAGAATTTGATTACGATCTAGTTATTATTGGAGGAGGAGTAGGAGGTCATGGAGCTGCTGTGCATGCAGTTAAATGTGGTTTAAAAACTGCTTTAATAGAAATGAGAGATATGGGTGGAACATGTGTTAACCGTGGATGTATTCCTTCGAAAGCTTTATTGGCAGCAGCAAAAAAAGTAAGAGAATTACAAAATTCGAACCATCTTGAAGAATTAGGAATTAAAGTTGGCGAATTAAAATTTGATAAAGAAAAAATTTCTAATCATGCAATAAATTTAGTAAATAAAATTCGTCAAGATCTAACAAATAGTTTGAAGCATTTAAAAGTAGAAGTCATATATGGCCAGGGAAAAGTTATTAACAACCAAACAATTAATGTTTTAACCGATAATGGAGAACAAAAAATTACCGCAGAAAATATTATATTATCTCCTGGTTCAAGTCCTTTTGTTCCCCCTGGAATAAAAATTGATAATGATACTGTTTTCACAAGTGATGAAGCAGTGAAGCTCAAAGAATTGCCTAAATGGATTGCTATTATTGGTAGTGGTTATATTGGACTAGAATTTTCTGACATTTATACTGCATTAGGTTGTGAAGTAACTATAGTAGAGGCATTAGATAATTTAATTCCTGGCTTTGATTCTGAAATCTCCAAGTTTGCTCAGCGCAAACTAATTGAATCTCGTGATATTGAGACTTATTCTGGTGTCTTTGCAAGTAAAGTAATTCCAGGTAAACCTGTTGTTATTGAACTAACGAATGTTAAAACTAAACAATTAGTAGATGTTTTAGAAGTTGATGCCTGCTTAGTCGCTACAGGTCGTATTCCTGAAACTAGTAATCTTGGATTAAATAATCTTGGTATTGAACTACAAAAAGGATTTATTCCTATTAACGATAAGATGCAAGTGATAAGTAATGGTCAAGTTGTTCCTCATATATGGTCAATAGGAGATGCTACTGGGAAAATGATGCTAGCTCATGTGGCATCTGGACAAGGAGTTATTGCTGTTGAAAACATATGTGGACGTAATATAGAAATAGATTATCGAAGTATACCAGCGGCAACTTTTACTCATCCCGAAATTAGCTATGTAGGACTTACAGAATCTGCAGCAAAAGAATTAAGTAAGTTAGAAAATTTTGAATTTTCCTCAGTCAAAGCATATTTTAAGGGAAATTCTAAAGCACTCGCAGAAGGAGATGCCGATGGCTTTGTTAAGATTATTTTTAGGAAAGATAGCGGAGAGCTACTAGGGGTACATATCATTGGCTCTCATGCTTCTGACTTAATTCAAGAAGCCGCTAACTCGATTGGTCAACATCAAACCATATATAACTTAGCACTCAATATACATACTCATCCAACTCTTTCCGAAGTTTTAGATGATGCTTACAAAAAGGCTTTAGTAACATTAAATAAAACTGAAAAGAATTGAGATTTTCAATGGAAATGTCTGCTTTAAAATTTTGACGAGTAAAACTGATACTATTTATAAATATATTTGAAGTCCAAATTGGTAGTAATTATTTATGTAAACTTTAACTGATTTATGATAACTAAGGTAAATAAAAACAATCAGGTTTCTACTTACTTATTCTTCTTCTTATACTGATGAAAAAACAAACAATCTTTTATTAATTTTTCTCTGAATTATCGGTAATATCCACTATATTAATTATTTAGTATAAGAGTATAGAGATGATTAGCAAAAATTCGTTATTATTAAAATAGAAAATGGAGATTAGTAATGGTTAATTTTGGACTAAATTCAGCTAGTGTGCTGGGAATATTTTTAGCAATAGCCGGAGCGGGTTTATATTTTTTGCGCTCTGTGCGACCAGAGCTATCAAGAGATCATGATATTTTTTTTGCTGCAGTTGGTCTATTATGCGGATTAATTTTACTATTTCAAGGTTGGAGATTAGATCCTATTTTACAATTTGGACAATTCTTATTAACAGGATCGGCCATATTCTTCGCTGCAGAAAGTATTCGTTTAAGAGGAGCTACTACAGAACAAGCTAGACGTAGTTCTTCGTTTATTGATAATGGGCGTAGAGTTAGCAAAACTAGAGTATATACTGAAGCTGAGCTTGATAATTTAGACTCTTATGAAAATAAATCGCAGGATTATCGCAATAATCCTCGTTTAAAAGGCACTAGCGATTTACAGGACAATCGTCGATTAAACAGTAAAGAAAGAATCCGTCGTTCTAGAAGTAATCGTCCGTCTTCCAGAACAAAAATTAACTCCAACCGTAACTCTGATAATGACTATGGTGTCTGGGAAAATGTGAATGATGTGTGGGCAAACAATTCTGACTTATCTCGTACTTCTAGAAAAAGCAGATCACGCTTAAATAAAAAGAATAGAAATAAAAGTTTTAGTTCTGAGACGAATAATTATAATCATATTGATTATGTTGATTACCAACCTCTTGAAAAATCAGAATTAGAATATAAAGCAGAAGACAATAATATAAGAGACATTGATAATCTTAATAAATAAAAATTTTATATGTTTTTATTTACTGAAATAATTTAACTAATCTTAATTGAATAACTAAAAAGGTTTAATACATAGACTATGTAGCAAACTATAACTATTTATAAGAAATAGATTAGAATCGCTACACATAAACTCGTGAAAAATTAATGTAGTTACAATAATTATATTAATTTTTAATTATTCGTTGACTTAAAAAACTAAATTAATAAGTTGTGAAAAATTTATATTTAAAACAAAAAATAAATATACACGTTATTAATTTTTTTAATTATTTAAGCAACATCTTTTTGATGCTTAAATAATCAAAAAACATATCATAAAAGATAATATTTTTAATTAGGAAATCACTATCTTTAACGAAGAAACTTAAGTTAATAGTATTTGAATTTTATAAATAAAATATAAATATATTTTATTTATAAAAAAGTAATATATTAAGCTATAAATTATAATTTAACTATTGATGGCTAGATAATAAAAAATATTCTAAATATACTGAAATAACAGACAATAGGATGTTATGATACTTTACCTATGGAATAATTCTGTAAAAATATATTTAGATAATTAATGACGTAAAATGATGTAAACTTGACAACGTAATTTAACTTTACATTTATTCGATTAACTTAAGGTTTTCTTTTTTAGTAATTAAGTATCAATAAAATGTGAATTTGTGAAAAATTGAGCCTAGAAGTATACAGAAATTTCAAGGTAAATTTTTATTATCTTTTACTTAAGATTATTTAGTTATTTATGTAATCAATTAATTGTATGTTGTATATTTTTCGTATTGATATGGATAATACTTAAAAGGTATATAAGATATTAAATTTTCTTAATGAACACTTTAAACCTTGGTATCCTATAGATTAAACTCAGGATTTTCATTTATAAATTTATATTTTTTCCTAACGATCTATTCGATAAAAATATTTTTATATTTTTTCTGTAGAGTCTTAGCAAAAACATACCATATATCACAGCATATCTATGGTGTAACAACGATAAATGTATCCTCCTCAAGCTGATACAAAGGTAATAAAATTCAAGTACACAATTTATTAGTTTTTTCTTAGTCATAATTTATTTAGTTTAAATGATGCAATCTACTGTCTCAAATTTCTCTCAGCAAAATAATAATCCAGGAGACACGAACACATCTCACCTTAATCACTATTCAAACTTGGGAGCAAGTAAAATTAAGGTAGAACGACGAGATGGATCTTGGGCTGCTCTCGATATCGGAAAAATACGTGCCGTTGTTAGTTGGGCATGTTCTGGAAAGGATGTAAATAGTATTGCTTTAGAAGCGGGATTAACTACTCGTTTACGTGATGGTATTACTACAAAAGATATTCAAAATAACCTAATCAATTGCACTTTGGAGATGTGTAGTCCTCAAGAGCCTGATTGGCGTTATGTCGCTGGCAGGCTCCATATCTGGAGCCTTTGGAAAAATATTTTAGTGAGTCGTGGTTATCAATATGATAAATACGAATTTACAGTTCAAACTAAAGTAGAAAATCGTCAATATGACAAACGTTTGCTTACTTATTCTTTAGAAGAACTAAAAGAAGCAGGATCTTGGATTAATTCAGATTGGGATATAGATTATGACTATGCTGGAGCGGTGCTTCTCAGCAGTCGTTACTTATTGCCAGATGAACTTCCTCAAGAAGCTTTATTAACTTGTGCTCTTTTATTAGCAATAGTTGAAGCTCCTCAAAATAGATTACCTTGGGCTAAACGTTTCTATGAAGCTATTGCTACTCGTAAAATATCCTTAGCTACTCCAATTTTAGCAAACTTGAGAGTTCCAGAAGGTTCATTAACTAGTTGTTTTATTATAGCTATTGACGATGACTTGGAAAGTATTTGTGAGGGGGTAACTAACGCGGCTAGAATATCTAAAAACGGTGGTGGAGTTGGAGCCAACGTTAGCCGCATTAGAGCTACAGGAAGCTGGGTAATGGGTAAAGCTAATGCTTCTGGAGGTATTATTCCTTGGGTTAAATTACTAAATGATACAGCAATAGCTGTTAACCAAGGAGGAAGAAGAGCTGGAGCTATTACAATTAGTGTAGATATTTGGCATTTAGATATTCCAGAATTTCTAGAAATGCAAACAGAAAATGGAGATCAGAGACGCAAAGCATATGATGTTTTTCCTCAGCTAGTCTTAACAGATGAATTCATGCGACGAGTTGAGAATAAGCAAGAATGGACGCTAGTTGATCCTTATGAAGTTCGAACAAAACTTGGTATCGAATTAGCAGAATTATGGGGTGAAGAATTTGAAAGAGCTTATACATTAATTGAATCTGAATTAGGAAATAAAATTACTCTTTATAAGAAGATTAATGCTCGTGAGTTATTTAAAAATATAATGCGTTCTCAAATAGAAACAGGAATGCCTTATTTAGCTTTTAAAGATACTATAAATCGAGCAAATCCTAATAAACATGTAGGCTATATTCCAAGTGTAAATTTATGTACAGAATCTTTTTCCAATGTTGATCCTAGAAAAGAAAGTCATTGTTGTAATTTAGTTAGTTTAAACTTAGCAAACATTGAAGAATCTGAAATTGGTTATCTTTCAAGTTTAGCAGTTCGAATTTTAGATAACACTATAGATATTACAAACCCTCCGTTTAGTTATGCCAAAGCTCATAATGATAGGTATCGTACTATTGGAGTGGGATGTATGGGTTTGGCAGATTGGTTAGCCAAGAGATTTTTAACTTATGATGATATAAACGCAATTAGCCAATTGTTCGAAGAAGTTGGCTATTGGTGTACTCATACTTCTATGGAGTTGTCTAAGGAACGAGGTGCGTATAATGCATTTGCCGGAAGTGACTGGAGTAAAGGTAAGTTAATTGGTTCAAAGCCTGTTGATTGGTTTATAGAAAATGCTTCTCAAAAAGAGCGTTGGGTAGAATTGTCAGAAAATATTAAAACCTATGGTATTCGTAATTCTCACATTACAGCAATAGCTCCTAATACTTCTTCTTCTCTAGTACAAGGCTGTACAGCAAGTATTCTTCCTGTCTATAGTCGTTTTTTCTACGATAAATGGGCAAAAGGAACAGTACCTATCGCTCCTCCTTTTATAAAGGAATCTTTTTGGTTCTACCATGAAAATAAAGTTTTAGATCAACAAAAAGTCATTAAAGCAGTTTCAGCAATACAAGAATGGATAGATACTGGAATATCTATGGAGTTGTTATTCAATTTAAATAAAGGGATTTATTTACCGGAGGAACCTGAAAGTTCTTTATCAGCTACAGATATTTTTAAAATGTTTGTAACAGCTTGGAAAAATGGTTGTAAGGCTATTTATTATGTTAGAACTGTTCAAAAAGATGATTTTAAGGATTTCGATAACACTTGTACTTCTTGTGCAAACTAGCTAATACAATACACAGAAAATCGAAAATTCATATTTTTAATTAGTAAATTGAAGTTAGGCTTTAAAGTTATTCTTAAAATAACTTTGAAACCTAACTTTATTATTTATATTTAAAATTTTGTAAGAGATTAACTATAATATAGTCTTCATATGTTTATGAGGATTTAAAAAGTAAGGTTTATGATAATAAGCTTAAAAAATCCATTTATTATCACGCTTTTTAGAAGTTTAATAGTTTACATAATATTATTTTCTTGTTCATCTACATATGCCTACACAGAGCTTCGTGTTGCTATTAAAAAAAATGTGAAGACTTTACATATAGGTAGTTCTTCTCCGGCAAATGTTATAAACAGCCAAGGAAAACAAATAGGTAATCTAACTCCATTAAATAAATTTAAAATAAAGTTATTTAATCAAAACAAAATTAGCCTTAAGCATTGGAAGTTAGACTATTTTTTAATAGAGCCTCAAAAGAAAGGCGCAGTTTGGATAGATGGTCACTGGTATAGAGGTAAAATATTAATTATTAAAGAAAGAAACTCAATAATAGTTATCAACTTGGTTGATTTGGATGAATATCTCTATAGTGTTGTGGGTGGTGAATCTTACCCTTCCTGGCCTAAAGAAGCCCTAAAAGCTCAAGCAGTAGTCGCACGTACTTATGCTCTTTTTAAAACATCTACTTCAAATAATATATATTATGATTTAGATACAACTACTAAAACTCAAATTTACAGAGGAATGGAAGCAGAGTCTGTGGCAACTCATAATGCAGTTAGAGTAACTTCTGGAGAAGTTTTGACTCATGATGGAAAACTTATTTTATCAGTATTTCATTCATCTTCTGGTGGTCATACAGAGAGTGTTAAAAATGTATGGAATTCTTCTTTACCTTATTTGAAAGGAGTTTCAGATTATGACCACCTTTCTCCTGTATATTCATGGAGTAAAACTTTTAGTTTATTAGAAATAAACCAATTAATAAGCGGATTAGGCTCAATCTATTCGTTAGTTCCTGAACAAGTAACTTCAAGTGGTCGTATACGAACTTTAAAAGTTCTAGGTAATAAAGGATCAAAAATAATTTCAGGAGTCGAATTACGTAAAATACTTAAATTAAAAAGCACGATATTTAAAATATCAGTTGATAAAGAATCTTTTACAATTAAAGGAAGAGGATTTGGACATGGTATTGGAATGAGTCAATGGGGAAGTTTTTATTTAGCAAAACAGAATGTCCCCTATTATCGAATTTTAAGTCATTACTATCAAAATTCTAATTTAACCCTTTTGAAATAGTAAGTTAGTTAAATAATCTATTATTAATAAATGATTTTCCTATATTTATAAAAATACAAGAAAATCATTTATTTTGAAATACTAATAGGTAATATTTTTTAAATAAAAAATATATTAGTATCAAGTAAATTTTGTAAACTAAGAAGAGGCTTGACGCTCTTTTACTTCTTTGATGACTTCTTCTGCTATATTACTTGGAGCTGGAGCATAATGACCAAATTCCATAGAAAACTGACCACGTCCAGAAGTCATTGTACGCAAATCACCTATATAGCCAAACATCTCACTTAAAGGAATATCTGCTTTGATTCGTGCTCCCATAGGTGTTGAATTTTGAGACTTTATCATACCACGACGGCGATTAATATCTCCTATGACATCTCCCATATAATCTTCAGGAGTAAAAACATCTACATTCATAATAGGCTCTAATAATTGAGGTCCAGCCTTAGGAACTGTTTGACGATAAGCAGCTCTAGCTGCAATCTCAAAAGCTATAGCTGAAGAATCAACTGGGTGAAATGATCCGTCTGTAAGATTTACTGTTAAATCTACACAAGGATAACCAGCTAAAACACCTTTTTTTACACTGGATTCAAAACCTTTTTGAACTGCAGGCCAAAATTCTCTTGGAACATTGCCTCCTGTAACTTTTGAAGTAAACTGAAAGCCACTACCAGGTTCTCCTGGTTCGATACTGTAATCAATTTTCGCAAATTGACCAGAACCACCAGATTGTTTCTTGTGAACATAAGTATCTTTAACAACTTTGGTAATAGACTCACGATAAGCTACTTGTGGCTTACCAACTTCTACTTCAATTCCATGAGTACGCTTAAGGATATCAACTTTTATATCCAAATGCAGCTCTCCCATTCCCTTGATAATTGTTTCACCACTTTCTTTATCTGTTTCCATATAAAAAGATGGATCTTCCTGAACCATCTTACTTATGGCTAAAGCCATTTTTTCATTTTCACCTTTTTTCTTAGGTGAAATAGCAACAGATATCACGGGATCTGGGAAAACCATAGGCTCTAATGTTGCAGGTAGTTTGGGGTCACATAAAGTATGACCTGTTTGGACATTTTTCATACCTACAATGGCTATAATATCTCCTGCTTGTGCTGACTCTACTTCTTCTCGAGAGTCAGCATGCATTTCTACTAAGCGACTAATTCTTTCTGTTTTTCCTGTTGCTGTATTTAGTACAGTATCACCCTTAGCGATTTTTCCTGAATAAATACGTGTGAATGTTAGCGCTCCAAAACGATCATCCATGATTTTGAAAGCTAACGCTCTTAAGGGTTTTTCAACATCTACAATAGCATAATTTCCTGTTTCTTTTCCTTCTAAATCTACTTCTGGCTGTGGTTTTACCTCCATAGGATTAGGAAGATAATCGATTACAGCATCAAGCACTAGCTGTACTCCTTTATTTTTGAAAGAGGAGCCACAATAAGTAGGGAAAAAGGCAAGATCACGAGTACCTTTTCGAATACAAAACTTAATTTCATCAATAGTTAACTCTTCCCCCTCAAGATACTTTTCCATTAAAGTATCATCTTGTTCTATAGCAGTTTCAATGAGCATTTCTCTATATTCTGCTACCTGTTCTTTCATGTCTTCAGGAACATCTTCTACGGTATACTTCATCGGATCTCCAGAATTATCCCAGATCCATGCTTTTTCAGTGAGTAAGTCTACGACACCACAAAAATCATTTTCTATTCCGATAGGTAATACCATTACAAGAGGCTTAGCAGCTAATATTTCATCAACTTGTTGAGTAACTCTGAAAAAATCAGCACCAGTCCTATCAAGTTTATTAATATAAATAATGCGAGCAACTTTAGAGTCATTAGCATAGCGCCAATTTGTTTCAGACTGAGGTTCTACACCTCCTGAACCGCAAAAAACTCCAATTCCACCATCTAAAACTTTTAAAGAGCGGTAAACCTCAATTGTGAAATCAACGTGCCCAGGGGTATCTATAATATTTAACTGATGATCCCTCCAAAAGCAACTAGTTGCTGCAGATTGTATGGTGATACCTCTTTCTTGCTCTTGTTCCATAAAATCGGTAGTTGCAGCTCCTTCGTGTACCTCACCAATTTTATGTATCTTACCTGTTAGTTTTAAGATTCGTTCAGTAGTAGTAGTTTTTCCAGCATCTACATGAGCAAAGATGCCAATGTTACGATAATAATTCAGGTCTTTTGTCATATTTATTTCTAGTTTTAGATTTGATAGTAGGTAATTTCTACCATTAAGTAATTACTCAGAGGGAACATAAGTGTTGCCTTTATAACTAGTACATACTAAAACCAACTTCTCGCAATATAAATTTTGAGTAGCTTTTCTGTAGGCTTTAGAGAAGTCTAGATGATTTGCTCTGTGTTTTTTATGGTGATCGTAGTTAATTGTAGATTACTTTGACGAATTAAATTAGAGAGAACACAGCATCTTAAGAAAATAATATTAATCGTTTAGATTTATTTCTTCTAATAACAGTAGAAGCCCTACATTATGACATAAATTAATAATTACATTAACTTATGGCTAAGATACTTTGCCTGTAAGTTATAGGATAATTTAAATAATGAAAAATTTATTTAACTTATCCTATAAAGCTTGAGTTATTGAACATATCTCAATACTTTCATTAAAAATAGAACATCTTTCTTTAACTTTAATTATTTTTTCATAATTAAGAATTCTAAAAAGAGTCTTGATGACGTCTTGCTCTAGTAATCTGCCAACTAAGAAAAATAACAGGAATTAAGCCAACTAAAACAATAGCTAAAGCTGGCGCAGCAGCTTCTGACAACCTTTCGTCTGAAGCATATTGATAAACTCTAATTGCTAAGGTATCAAAGTTAAAAGGACGAATAACTAGTGTAGCAGGAAGTTCTTTCATTACATCTACAAAAACTAACATGATTGCTGTAAGTATTCCACCAGTCATTAAAGGTGTATGAATTTTAATTAGAATATTTCTAGGTGTAGATCCTAAACTTCTAGCAGCGTCATCTAGACTAGGCTTTATTTTCCCCAAACTTGAATCAACTGACCCAAAGGCAACGGCTAGAAACCTTACTAGATAAGAATAAATTAGAGCTATTATTGTGCCACTAATTAACAACCCAATTTTGATCTCGAAAATCTGTCCAATAAAGTTAGTAATAATATTATCTAAACGTCCTAAAGGAATTAATATTCCTACTGCAATAACCGATCCTGGAATCGCATATCCAAGAGCAGCGACTTTAATAGATATGTTAACAAGAAAATTATTTTCTGAACGTTGCCCATAAGCCATGATTAAAGCTAAGGTAGCAGAAAGAATTGAGCTTATAAAAGCAACAGTTAAGCTATGGCTGGCTAAATTCCAAAAATTGTTAGCAAAGGCAGTAGTGAAATTAGCAACAACTAATTTAGTTAAATAAATAGCAGGTATTAAAAATCCCCCTAAAAAAGGTAAGAAACAAATTAACCAAGCAATTAACCCCCGCCATGATTTTAATTGATAGCGAGGTAATCTTATACGGGCACTGCTATTTTGGTAATAACGTATTTTTCGGCGAGACCATAATTCTAAAATAATTAAGCAAAAAATAAATAACATCAAACAAGCAGCCAATTGCCCAGCTGCTTGTCTCTCTCCAAAATCAAACCAGATACTAAAGATGCCTGTAGTAAAGGTATTAATTCCAAAATATTGAACAGTACCAAAATCATTTAATGTTTCCATTAAAGCTAAAGCTAATCCTGCTATTATGGCGGGACGAGCTAAAGGAAGAGTAACTTTTGAAAAACTTTTCCATGGACTACAACCCAAAGAACGACTAGCTTCCAGTGTACAAATAGACTGTTCTAAAAAAGCAGTTCTTGCTAATAGATAAACATAAGGATAAAGTACTAAAATCAACATAATAACTGCTCCCCATAATGAACGAATATTTGGGAACCAGTAATCATTAAAGTCTTGCCATCCAAACCAATTCCTAAGAGCTATTTGTACAGGACCATAATAATCCAGCATATCTGTGTAAGTATATGCCAGAAGATAAGCTGGAGCAGATAAAGGCATTAGTAAAAGCCATTCAAACCAGTCACACCCCGAAAATTGACAGAGACTAACAAGCCATGCAGTTGTGACCCCAATAACTAATACCCCAATTCCTACGCCTAGCATTAAACATAAAGAATTTAGTATGTAGTCAGTCAAAACTGTATCAGCTAAATGTTGCCAAATATCTCCTGCATCAGTAAAAACACTACTGAATACAAATAGTATAGGAGTCGAGATTAGAGCAGCAATTGTAATAACTACTACTATCCATCCTTTTGAAGGAAGGCGTCCAATTAAAGTATTAGTAAGATTCGAGGGAGAGGTTGATTCGGTCATAAATTCTTCTTTAAATACCCCAATAACTAAGTATAATTAAAAGGTGGATAGTCATTCAAGATTTTTATAAATAAGACTTTTTAAGCATTAATAATATTTCAACAATTTTTCTATATTTTATTTATTATTAAATAATTAGCTAGAAGCTACCTGAAATGAATATTTGTCAACATTTATAAGGGCTAAAATAATTTAGATACTGAAAATATAGAAAACTTTAATCACTCTAAATACTGTCAATCATATCTTATAAGTCTTTAAATAGCTCATTAGAATAAAGCTAAAAATTTATTTAGTACTAGTTACTGATCTAAATATATGAATTGTAAAACCTATTTTTTATAAAATTAAATTAAAAAATAATTTGTAATCTATTGCTAATATTACAAAATATAATTACGCAACTCAAAATTATCTTCGTAGATAAAAAATTCTAAAAATAATTTCTTGTCGTTAATTTAACATTCAATACGATATTTTCTATAAAATTTAAGATAGCAATGCTATTCTGTAGTAATTAGTAAATAAAATAAAATATTTTTTAAAAAAGTTTATTTGTCTGAGATAATTAGTGACCATTGAACCTGCCTAGCGCCAGTACGTCTATAGGAAAAGAAATTAGAAGAAGATTGATATGTACAATAAGGGGCAATAGATATCTTGTCTTTATCAACACCTAGTTGCTCTAACTGAATTTGATTGATTTGAGCAATATTTATGTAGACTTTATCTCTCTTTTGATTAAAAGAAATAGGAATATTATTCAAAGGTTTCAGTTTTTTACCTAAATTAGACTTATTATCCAAACTTACCAATATCTTTGTGGCAACAGATCTGGAAACTTGATATAGCCGTCCATTAATTGCTGGTCCAATTGCGATATATAGATTTTCTAGAGAACTTCCCCAATCTTGCAATCGAATAATTGCCTCTGGAACGATACGTTGTGCAGTTCCTTTCCATCCAGCATGAATTGCAGCAACATAACCTGTTTTACAATCGCCTATGAGAATAGGAACACAATCCGCACTGGCTACCCAAAGAGCTTGTTTTTTCTTATTCGAAATTATTCCATCTCCTAAAAGTGCACTATTTTTTAAAGAAAATTTGTCAATCTCATTAGATGACAATATAAGATTACTATGTACTTGTTTTAATTGGTAATTAGTTACATCTGAGTGAAAGAACCTCCCTATTTTTTCAGGAGATAAAGGGTGAAAAGACCTGGTGAGAAAGCCATGGTTCCATTGCTTTAAAAAATTACAAGTTAAGTAAGGCAAACCATTTAATGTTTTCCATTGCCAATTTGTAGCTAATTTATTAGTTATCATATAGAGCTAAAATCAAGATATATGAATAAATACTGTAAGATTTTATTAAAAATATTTATTTTTCTTACTATATTCTTATAACCTATGGTTTTTCAAAATTTTACTTGAAAAGATTATCCAAAATATTCTTTATTATACTATTATTTATTTATCATATATAAGTAATAGTATGGTTGAATGATATTGTACAACTTTTAATTTATAAGTACCTTATGGAAAATCCAGAAGATAAGCTAGTCATTCTACTTTTTAATAATACTTTTTTCTTTCGAAAAAATATTAGTTGTTTTTGGATACATTAAAGGTCTCAAAAAATAGTTTTACAGAAAAGCAACATGATATAAGCATCATTTACTTAAACTAGTTATCCTAAGTAATAATTGCAGAATTAAAACGTAAGCAGTTCTTTCTTATTTCAGGAAAATAGTTTTCATACTCCTCGAACAACTTGAGATAATTATGTAAAATTAACAGAATTATAAAAAAATTAAAAGCAGAGGCTTCTCTTGCTGTCAAAAAACTTATTTTAATTAAAACAAGTTTTTTGAAATTCATTATTTAATCGAGTAAGATAATCCTTGGTCTTACTTTATGTATTGATTATCAATATCCTACTCGATATTGTTTTATTTTCAATTTCTTAACAAAATATCTTTCATAGATGTTCAATTCTGCCCTAAGATTTGTTTAGATTATTCCATCAATTAACTTCTTATGTTTAAAACTGTAAAATCAATTAAACAAACAATAACCTCACTATCTATTATAACTTTAGTTGCGGCTCTAGAATCTTGTGGAGGTAATCCTTCTGACGTTAAAACAATTGAATCTAACCCTCAAATAGACATAGCATCAAAATTTCCAATAGAAGAGAATGTTTCTTTAATTGGAACAGGAGGCTCATTCCCAGCACCTTTATATCAAAATTGGTTTGCACAAATTCATCAATCTATACCTAACTTACAAATTGATTATCAGTCTATGGGTAGTGGGACTGGTGTAAGACAATTTACTATGGGAATCGTGGACTTTGGGGCAAGCGATGTAGCAATGGAAGATGCAGAAATTAGTAGAGTAGATAAAGGCGTTTATATGCTTCCTATAACTGCTGGTAGTATCGTAATTGCTTATAATGTTCCTGGTATTACTGAACTAAAATTATCGAGAGAAGTTTACGTGGATATTTTTAGTGGAAAGATAACTTATTGGGATGATCCTAAAATTTCTTCATTAAATCCAAATCAACAATTACCTAATTTGCCTATAACTGTTGTTCATCGTTCTGATGGTAGTGGTACTACAGGAGTATTTACCAAACATCTCAGTACTATTAGTCAGCAATGGGAAACTGATATTGGTCAAGGTAGAAGTGTTGAATGGCCAATTACAACAGGGAAATTTATTGGTGGGAAAAGGAATGCAGGGGTGACTGCTCTTATTCAGCAAAATAAAGGGGCTATTGGCTATATTGAATATGGTTATGCTAAAAATAGTCAATTACCAACTGCCTTATTAGAGAATGCTTCAGGCAATTACATTGAGGCTAATAGTGAAACTGCCTCTAAAACTCTTGAGGCAGTTTCTTTACCAGACAATTTACGTGCTTTTATTACAGACCCTCAAGGAGAGGACTCTTATCCTATTGTTACTTATACTTGGATTTTAGCTTATGAGAGCTATGATGACCCTAAAAAAGCAATTGCAATGGAGACCATGATCGAGTACGCTTTAACTGAAGGGCAGAATCAAAGTAAAGCTCTAGGCTATATTACCCTACCTCTTAGTGTTAGGAAAGAAAGTAGCAATGGTAGCTGATACTATTAGCCCTGATTATGATATTAATCTTACTGAGTTTGATCAAACCAAACAATAATCTGAAAGCTCAAGCTTTATTTCGTGATTTATGAATATTTTTCACCATAAAATTCTGAATTTCAGTGAAATTGAAATTATAGATTCTCTTCTAATCTCTTCTTTTTTCATTGTTGTTTATTAAAGCGCAAAAATTACTAGGTTTATTGTGACCCGACTATTTTCTAGACGACAAACGGGAGTAGGATCTCGTGCTACTTTCGAGAAAACCATTGATAAGTTGTTTAGGCTACTAACTCTGGGACTTGCTATCGGAATTAGCTTGATATTAGTTGCCATTTTTGGTGTTATTATCTGGCGTGCATGGCCAGCCATCTTAGAATATGGGTTGGGTTTTATTCTTAGTATGTCCTGGAATCCAGTGATTGGACGTGAAAATTATGGTGCATTACCTGTTGTTTATGGGACTATAGCCAGTTCTTTTATAGGTATATTCTTTGCTGCGCCTCTGGGGGTTGGAACAGCTATCTTTCTGAGTAAAGATTTTATACCTACCCAAATCAGGGTTCCTTTAATCTTTTTAGTAGAATTACTTGCTGCTATTCCTAGTGTTGTCTATGGTCTTTGGGGTATCTTCATCTTAACTCCTTTAGTACGTCCCCTTTCTGAATGGCTATATAATACTTTGTATTGGGTACCAATTTTCAGTAAACCTCCGATAGGTGGTACAGGGCTTCTTGCCTCAGGTATTATTTTAGCTATTATGATATTACCCATCATCACTGCTATTGCCAGAGAATCCCTCGACTCTCTTCCTGTCGATTTAAAGCAAGCTTCTTTAGGTCTAGGAGCAACTCGGTGGCAAACACTTTTTCGTGTTCTTATACCTGCTGCTTTTCCTGGCATTGCTGGAGGTATTATGTTAGCTTTAGGTAGAGCAATGGGGGAAACTATGGCTGTTACCATGATTATTGGTAATGTTAACAAGATTAGTGTATCTGTTCTAGAACCTGCTAATACTATTTCTTCTCTTATTGCCAGCCAGTTCGCTGAAGCTTCAGGAATGCAAGTTTCAGCATTAATGTATGCAGGTTTAGTATTATTGTTTTTAACATTTATTGTAAATATATTTGCTGGCTTTATTATTGATAGAACTCGTATTAGATAATTAACTCTTAAAAGAGCAAAGACTAAATAACAGAAAAACCTTTGAATTTTTTACGAATTCAAACTTATAGTCATTTGTCAGTTAATAATTTGTGAGATAATGATTTGTGGAATACTTTTTCTAAAAATATTCTTCAACGTTAATCTACTGTTTAACCTAAACTAACTTTGAAAATGAGGTTATTTATCATTTTTTATAAAAAAAATTTTCAAACGACATCTTTTGCAGTGTATTTGTAAACTTCCTATTCTGTTTAAAAGTTTGTGAACTATTACTAAACATTATTTAACTATGGAAGATCAAGAATTAAGTATTACAAAAAAGCTTATAACTACCCGTTCATTATTTGACGTTTTTTGGACTGCTACCGCTTTTTTATGCATGTTATGCACTGTTGTTCCTTTATTCGCAGTATTATTTTTTGTAGGATATAGCGGCGTACGCAGAATTGATTATCCACTTTTTACTCAACTATCACCACCTCCTGGATATTCGGAAGGAGGAATTGCTCATGCAATTCTTGGTACTTTATTAACTGTTGGTATTGGTTCTTTAATTGCAATTCCTATAGGAATTTTTGCAGCTATTTATCTTGCAGAATTTAGCGGTAATAATAAAATTGCTTACTGGGTTAGATTTACTGCTAGCGTTTTAAGCGGAGTTCCTTCTATACTTATTGGAGTATTCATATATGGATTACTAATAGCAACGAAAATCATAGGGTTCTCTGCTATTGCTGGAGGAACTGCCCTTTCTGTACTTATGCTGCCTACTATTACCAAAACTACTGATGAAGCTTTACAAATTGTCCCTCAAGATTTGCGATGGGCCGCTTTAGGAATTGGAGCATACAATTACCAAGCAGTCCTAGGAGTGATTTTACCAGCAGCAGCTCCTACTATAGTAACAGGTATTACTTTAGCAATTGCTCGCGCAGCAGGCGAAACAGCCCCTTTACTTTTTACAGCACTTTATTCAAATTTTTGGGCCAGCAATCCTCCAGAAGGTCTTATAGAACCAATCGCTACTCTCTCGGTACTAATCTATAATTTCTCAGTTGTGCCGTTTGAACCTCAGAAACAACTTGCTTGGTCCGCATCCTTGATTTTAGTTTTCTTAGTGTTAATAACAAGTATTGCATCTCGTTTAGCTACTCGGGAAAAAACTCATTAATTCTTATAAACATAATGTAATGAGGAAAATTTAGTTGTTTAAAGACCAAAATACGATGGAATATATACAAGATTCTAAATCTTTACAAATTCTAGAAACAATTTTCACTTTAGATTCTGTTAATGTCTATTATGGAAAACATAAAGCTATCCGTGATGTTACTTTCACAATTCCTAAGAATAAAGTCACTGCTCTAATTGGCCCTTCTGGATGTGGGAAAAGTACAATGTTGAGATGTTTAAATAGACTTAATGATTTAATTGATTCTTTTCATCTCAAAGGCAAAATTATATATTATAAACAAGATTTATATGCTTCTAATATTGATCCTATTGAAGTAAGAAAGCGTATTGGTATAGTATTTCAAAAGCCTAATCCTTTTCCAAAAACTATTTATGACAATGTAGCTTATGGAGCTAGAATTAATAATTTTAAGGGAGATTTAGATGAATTAGTAGAAACTTCATTAAAAAAAGTAGTTCTTTGGGATGAAGTCAAAGACAAGTTGGGAGAAAGTGGCTTTTCCTTATCAGGGGGTCAACAGCAAAGATTATGCATAGCTCGTACAATTGCAGCAAAACCTGAAGTTATTCTTATGGATGAACCTTGTTCAGCTCTTGATCCAATATCAGTTTTAAAAATAGAAGAGCTAATAAATGAATTAAAACAGAACTATACTGTAATTTTAGTAACTCACAATATGCAACAAGCGAGAAGAGTAGCCGACTATACAGCATTTTTTAATGCAGAAACTACTAAAGAAGGGAAAAAAGTCGGTTTTTTGGCAGAATATAATAATACAAAAGTAATTTTTGAATGTCCAACTAAGTTAGATACTCAAAATTATATAAGCGGACATTTTGGTTAATTTTAACTAACTTATTGTTATTGACTAGATAAAGTTCAAGATATAAATATGAAAAATAGTATTAAAATAGAACCTATTTTAAAAGCAGAAAATCTTAATGTCTTCTATGGCTCTAATCTAGTGGTTAGGGGAGTTGACTTAGTCATTCCTAAAGGTAAAGTGGTAGCCTTTATTGGTCCTTCCGGATGTGGTAAAAGTACTGTATTGCGATGCTTTAACCGTATGAATGATTTAATCCCTAATGCTAGAGTATCTGGTAAGATAACATATTATGGTAAAGATATTTACTCTAAAAAACTTGATCCTGTAGACTTACGCTCTAGCATTGGAATGGTATTTCAAAGGCCTAATCCTTTCCCAAAATCTATCTATGAAAACATTGCTTTTGGTGCAAGAGTCAATGGATTCAAAGGTAATATGGATGAGCTCGTAGAGACTTCTCTTAAAAAAGCAGCTGTTTGGGATGAAACTAAAGATAAATTGCATAGAAGCGGATTAATCTTGTCGGGAGGTCAACAACAAAGACTATGTATAGCACGTGTTATAGCTATAAAACCTGATGTTATTTTGATGGACGAACCGTGTGCGGCTTTAGACCCTATCTCGACCTTGAAAATAGAAGAATTAATTAATAACTTGAAAAAGGAGCATACTATTGTTATTGTTACCCATAACATGTATCAGGCTTCAAGGATATCTGACCTTACAGCATTTTATAATCTAGCAATAATAGATAAAGGAAAAAGAACAGGTCAATTAATTGAGTATAATAAAACTGAAATTATTTTCAATGACCCTACGATGGAATCAACTAAGCATTACATCAATGGAAAATTTGGATAAAATAAATGCATTATTAATATGAGATAAGCAATAGTTGAAAAGATTATTAAGATCAATCTATATATCACTTTTATGTGTAGTTATTTCTTGATTTTAACTATTCATTTAATTTTTTCTCTATTAACTGATTGGTCAGTTTAGGATCGGCTCTTCCTTCGCTTTTTTTCATAACTTGTCCTACAAAGAAGCCTTTTAATTTCTTTTTACCCGCCTTATACTTATCTACTTCTAAAGGATTCTCCTCAATAACTTCATTAATAATTTTTATAATTGTTTCTTCACTAGAAATTTGAGTTAATCCGTTCTTATTAACAATATCCTGAGGTGATCCTCCTTCTTTTAACAAAGTAGGAAGAATTTCTTTGGCAATTTTTCCGCTAATAACTTTCTTTTCAATCAATAGAACCAATTCTTCTAGATGCTTGGGTCTTAGAGCAATTTCAGTTATGGCTAACTTTTCATTATTAAGATATGCTGCAATTTCTTGTGTTATCCAATTTGCTACTAACTTAACATCTGCACCATTGGACACAGTTTCTTCAAAGTATTCAGCAATTTCTCGATCATCACTTAAGATACGTGCATCATAAGAAGATAATCCAAATATATCTTGATAACGTCTACGTTTATAAGCAGGAAGTTCAGGTAACTCTTTCTTCCAAAATTCTAATTGATCACTTAAAATCTCAATTGGAGGAAGATCGGGCTCAGGAAAATAGCGATAATCGCTAGCACCTGCTTTTTTCCTCATACTTATCGTTTCTTGTGATGATTCATCCCACAAACGTGTTTCTTGAAAAATAGTTTCATTATTATCTAATAGATGAGTCTGTCTATTAATTTCATACTCTATAGCTTTCTGAATTGCACTAAAAGAGTTCATATTCTTAATTTCTACTTTTGTGCCATACTCTATTTGCCCTAAAAGACGAACAGAAATATTTACGTCGCAGCGCAAGGATCCTTCTTGCATATTTCCATCACTAATCTTCAGATAACGTACTAGACGGCGTAATTCTTGAGCATATTCTGCTGCTTCTTGACCTGTTCTTAAATCTGGTTCAGAAACAATTTCTAATAAAGGTATTCCTGTACGATTAAAATCAATTAGAGAGTAATTCGAGCCGGTTAATTGAGCACTTCCAGAGTGAATCAATTTTCCTGCATCTTCTTCCATGTGTAATCTTGTTATCCCGATATTTTTATATATAGTTTCTTGATTATTTTTATCTGTTAGTTCAATCTCTAAAGTACCTCCCTCAACAATAGGAAAATCATATTGAGAAATTTGATAATTCTTAGGTAAATCAGGATAAAAATATTGTTTTCTATCAAACTTACTATAATTAGCAATCTTAGCTTTTAAAGCAAGACCTAGTTTAACAGCTGAAGATAAAACTTCCTTATTAAGGACAGGTAATACACCGGGATATCCTAAGCAAATTGGACAAATATTAGTATTAGGAGAACTACTAAACTTAGTTGAACAAGTACAAAAAATTTTACTGGAAGTATTTAACTGACAATGAGTTTCTAGTCCAATAACGGCTTCATATTTCTTATCAGAAGAAGATTTAATCATTACAACAAAGTTAATTTAATTAATTATTTTAGATTGATAGTAAGCTTTACTATATTGTTCAATAAATATTCTTATAAACTTATGAATTGGTTAGTCAAGAACGTAAGTAAGGAGGGATATAGTATCTTCTGTACTAACTAATTATTTATAATAACTTATCTGTACGATAAAGTTATATATGAGAATACTATTTTAAGTTTTCTATTTTTTTTGAAGATTTCTTAATATTTTATACATTTCAGGAAGACGTTTATATATAGCAGATGCTTTTAAATACAACTTATTGTCTATTGCTGGACTACTAGATACGACCTCTCCTGAATTAATATTACTAGCAATACCAGTTTGTGCTGTCGCAATTGCTCCATCACCAATACTAACCTGGTTTGCTACCCCTACTTGTCCTGCAAGAATAACTCTTTTTCCTACTTTTACTCCTCCCGCTAATCCTACTTGTGCTGCAAAAGCACAACTTTCCCCAATATTACAATTATGAGCTACATGCACTAAATTATCTATTTTAGTATTGTTTTCAATACGTGTTGTTCCTACCGCAGGACGGTCTATTGCACTATTGCAACCAATTTCGACATTATTTCCTAAAGAGACAAAGCCAGATTGTTCCATTTTAAACCAACCCTCAGCTATAGGAACAAATCCAAAACCCTCAGCTCCAATAACTGCTCCACTATGAATAACACAATTATTTCCAATTTGAGTACGTTCATGAATAGTGCAATTAGCATGTAGCAAAGTATTATTTCCAATAATAACTTCAGGATAAATTACTACATTTCCCTGAATACAAACTTCATCTTCAATTACAGAATCTTGTTGAATAATAGTGTGAGGACCTATGAAAACATTTTCCCCAATTTTAACGGAAGGATGAATTATCGAAGTAGAATCTATTCCTGGAGCTGGACGAAAAGGCTGATAAAATAATTTAATAGCATGGGCAAAGGCTAAACGTGTTTCAGATGTTGTTAGCCACAATATTCCTCTTTCGGTAGCTTCTTCTTGTAATTTTTTATCAGGTGGAAGAATTAAAGCACTTGCAGAAGTTTTACTAATCATAGAGGCAAATTTTGGACCTTCTATATAACTTAAATGTCCAGTTTTTGCTTCAGTAATAGATGATACTCCCGTTATTTCTAGTTCACATTTTTTATTATCGACTAAGCTATTCCCATTACTCAAAAAGTCTAGCTTATTAACAATTTTTTCGAATTTCATAATATTTAAAGTTAAATAAAATTAGTAATTTGTTAGATAATTAGATACGCTAACTAATCTATACCTTTCAGCAAAATTTTAATAGTGTAAATCTTGAAAATTTATAAAAAATAAATTTTATTTTTTATAAATTTAATTGTATTTCTATCATTTATATAATATTTACCTTAATAACTTTCTTTTGAAAAATAGTAATAGAAAATAAATCTATTAATAGTTATACAAATTTTTTATTAGGTTCAAAATTTTTCAGCTTTAATTATATATAAACCGAACTTCATATCATATTGCTTCTTGTTATACTAGTCTAATAATGACAATAACCAAATTAATTTCTAATAAAGAGCTTATTTATCAACTTATTAATAACTATGAACTTGATTGTTGTTTTATTCATTATAGATTTACTATCCATTAATAAAAATAAGATAGTCATCTTACTAGATTATTAGATGATAGATAAACTATGGTAAAAATTTTAAAGCTTCGGATACGGCTTTTCCTGAAACTATGCTAGTATCACCTAAAAGTTGTAAAGTTGTTTCTAAGCATGTAATAGTCGTTAATATATCTCGTTCACATATAAATCCTAAATGACCTATACGGAAAATTTTACCTTTCATATGATCCTGTCCTGCTGCCAAAATTATATTGAACTTTTCCTTCATTACATAACAAATATTTGTTATATCAATTTTAGAAGAAGAAACAGCTGTTATTGCATAGCTAGCTGATTCGTCAGTAGCTAATAAATTCAAACCTAATGTTTTAATAGCAATTCGAGTTGCCTGAGCAAGTTTTTGGTGACGAGTAAACATTTGAGCTAGTCCTTCTGCTTTCATAATTCTTAAAGCAATTTGCAATCCATAAATTAAATTTACTGGAGGCGTGAAAGGAAAAGAATTGTTATTAATTGCTTTTTTGTATGCTCCAAGATCTAAATAAAATTTAGGTAAATTCGAATTCTGATAAGCTTTCCAAGCTTTTTGACTCACAGATACAAAACCTAGTCCAGGAGGAATCATATATCCCTTTTGAGCTCCAGATGCTACGACATCTAATTCCCATTTATCGATAGGAAGATTTACAGTTCCTAAGCTTGTAACTGCATCAACTATGATCAAAGCTTCTCCGTGTTCTTTAGTGTACTTATTAATAGTTTCTAAATCATTAAGTACTCCTGTAGAAGTTTCAGAATGAGTAACGATAACAGCTTTAATTTTTTTGCTTTTATCATTCATAAGCTTATCTTTAAACATTTCAGGATCTAACGGCTCGCCCCATTCAGCACGTATTTCATCAACTTTTAATCCAAAAGCACGGGCAACATTTACCCAGCGTTCTCCAAATTTTCCGTTATTGCCTATTAGGACAGAGTCGCCAGAACTAAGGAAGTTAATGATTGCTGCTTCCATAGCTCCTGTGCCACTAGCAGTTAACATGAGAACATCTTCCTTAGTTTGATGAAGCCATTTTAAATTTTGAGAAATTTCACTGATAATTTGATTAAAGTCTTGACCACGATGCCCAATAGGATGCTGAGCCATAGCTAAAAGAACACTTTCAGGTACAGGAGTTGGACCTGGAATCATCAACATATTTTTATTTTGCATAATATATTCCTTACTATTTTTTGCTTTTAAATAAACTAGTCTTTTAATAAAATTTACTCAAAATTAATAATTTAAATATTTAATTTTTCTTATAGTTATTAGTAGTTTAACAACTAAGTATCTTATCGGATAAATAAAATGAATGTTCCTAATTGATATATCAATCAATATACACAGTAATATCTTATAAGATTAAGTTCTATTTTTTATTATTTAGTAGATTAATATAAGTTTATAATGATTTATCCTCGTAAACGATTTGGGCAACACTGGTTAAAAGATAATACAGTCTTAGAGAGAATTATAAAATCTGCTCATCTTACCAAGATTGACAAAGTTTTGGAAATTGGTCCAGGAACAGGTATCTTGACTTCTCGGCTTTTACCTGAAGTTTCTTCTGTTACTGCAATTGAAGTAGATCGAGACTTGTATGAACAATTGGTGAAGAAATTTCATTATTGTAAAAACTTATTACTCTTGCAAGAAGATATTCTTAAAATAGATTTATTCACAGAAATTAGTAATTACAACCTTTTTTGGCCTATGAACAAAGTGGTTGCAAATATTCCTTACAACATTACTAACCCTATTTTGGAAAAGTTATTAGGTAGTGTTTCTGAACCCTACAATCTTCCTTATGAAATAATTGTTTTATTAGTTCAAAAAGAAGTTGCAAAGAGAATTACCGCTTTACCTGGGAATAAAATGTATGGAGCGTTATCGGCAAAAATACAATACTTAGCTCATTGTAATTACATTTGTGATGTTCCTTCTAAAGCTTTTTATCCTGCTCCAAAAGTTGATTCAGCAATAATAACTCTTCGTCCTCATATTTTGGACAGTTCTGTTCTAAATCGGCCACACTTAGAAAAATTAATTAACTTAGGTTTTTCTAGTCGTCGTAAAATGTTGCATAACAATTTAAAAAGCATTATGGATATTAAATACATAACTGAATTTTTGGAAAAAAACAATCTTGATCTTAAAGTAAGAGCAGAAAACCTTAGTATCAATCAATGGATAGAACTAAGTAATTATTTATATCTTCTAAAGAGTAAGTAAATATACTATAAAGTTTTATTATTTATCTATTTGTTAAGGTTAAACTGTTACATAGATAATTACTAAATATATATGCATACTCTTATTTATTGAATATCAATATTTCCACATATCATAGTGTGAATTAAATACTTAATATGTTAGTCTTCAGTATTAATTTAAACGATAAATATAGAGTATTTATGAACAGTGACTTATGTTAGTTCCCTTAACTCGTAAAGCTTTTAAGCAACTAATTCCCCTTGTCGCTACTGGAACCCAATATTCCTTTTATTGGGGTAAATGGCGTGATTTGTTGCAACGATTGTTCCTATCTTTAGTTCTGTTAATAATGGCCTGGTTACTAGGAACATTGCTTGTCTCAGGATGGTTGACCATACAATTCGTTTTTTATATTATTACTGGGTCTTATTGGTTGTGGGCGCCTATTTTATGGGCTAGCATTAAAAATATGAGTTGCCTAAATTATCAATATTGCGGCTTTTGGCGAGGAAGAGTATTAGATATTTTTACTACTGAGGAACTTGTTAGAGAAGAACAAACTGTTAATAAATTTGGAGAATTAATTATTATCAAAAATAAGAGGCGATTAATTAATATTGAAGTGGGAGATAATAAAGGATTCAAGACAACAGTAAAGACACCTATTGATAAGCTTTTTCAATCCGTTAGGCCTGGCGATTTTGCAGAAATGTTGGTTCTTTCTCAGGTATCTAATTTGAGTCGTATTGCTAAAACAACAGATGTTTATCTACCTCAACATAATTTATGGGTAGGAAAATATCCTTACCTCCGCCGTGATATTTTTAAACAAATTAGTAAAAATTTAAAAAATAAAAAATCTACATTTCTACAACTTTAACCGTAGTTTGAAAAATCATCCTAAGACTTTATTATTTATGGTCTAATGGAACTTTGAATAATGACAAAAGTCACTTAAACAATATTTAAATATACATACAACAAATGTCAGAGCATCAACCTTTATTTACAAATATTACTCACACCTGTAATCGTTTAGCAGTGTTGATTCCTTGTAAAGATGAGAGCTTAACTATTGGTAATGTAGTAAATCAATTTCGTCAAGAGCTACCGGACGCTAAGATTTATGTTTATGATAATCTTTCTACCGACGATACTGTATCTCAAGCTAAGAAAGCCGGTGCTATAGTTCGATATGAACCTCAGCCAGGCAAAGGTAATGTTGTGCGAAGAATGTTTGCTGACGTTGAAGCGGATATATATATATTGGTGGATGGGGATAATACATATGAAATAGAAGCAATATCATTTCTCATTTCAAAATTAACTTCTGAACAACTTGACATGGTTGTTGGAGCTCGCCACTCTACAATTACTGATAAACAAGCATATCGATTAGGACATCGTAGTGGGAATATTTTTCTTACTGGAGTTGTTAAACTTTTATTTGGCGCAAA
This sequence comes from Candidatus Atelocyanobacterium thalassa isolate ALOHA, assembly GCF_000025125.1. Lineage (NCBI taxonomy): Bacteria > Bacillati > Cyanobacteriota > Cyanophyceae > Chroococcales > Aphanothecaceae > Candidatus Atelocyanobacterium > Candidatus Atelocyanobacterium thalassae. Next base: position 448,794 of record NC_013771.1, on the reverse strand, counting down.
GCTTAAAGATATGCTTTCGGGATATCGTATATTTTCTCGTAGATTTGTTAAATCATTTCCAGCTTTTTCATCTGGCTTTGAAATTGAAACTGAACTTACAATTCATACTCTAGAGTTAAAGATTCCTTTTATAGAAGAATATACCGTTTATGGCTCTAGACCCCCAGGCTCAGAGAGCAAATTAAAAACATTGACTGATGGATGGAGAGTTCTAGGAACTGCTATATTACTTTTTAAAGAAGTGAAGCCTTTTTTCTTCTTTAGCATTATTTCTTCTATTTTGGGAATGTTATCAATTATGATTGGATTTCCTCTAATTACAACTTATTTAAGTACAGGGCTAGTCCCTAGATTGCCAACAGCTATTTTAACTGTTGCTATAATGTTACTTGCTTTTCTCAGTTTTACTTGTGGCTTAATTCTTGATTCTGTAGCTCGTGGCCGATTAGAAGTTAAAAGAATGGCGTATTTATCTCACTCAAAAATGAGTTATGAGTAGGATAAAAAATATTAATACACAAAACATGGAATCTATAATATCTAATTCATCTCAAAACTCTGTCACTGTATCTGTAGTTATCCCAATTTTTAATGAAAGAGATACATTGGAAACTTTAGTAAACAATGTTTCTAACGCTTTGATTAGCGAATATTCGTATGAAATTATTTGTATTGATGATGGTTCTAAAGATGGATCTACAAGTATTCTTAAACAACTGGCAAAAAAAAGGCAAGATCTAAGAGCTATTGTTTTACGTCGTAATTATGGCCAAACGCCTGCTATGGCAGCAGGATTTGAAAATGCTAGAGGTAATATAATTATTAGTTTAGACGGAGACATGCAAAATGATCCAGCAGATATTCCTCGCCTTATTGCTAAGTTGAATGAAGGTTATGATTTAGTCAGTGGTTGGCGTAATAATAGGCAAGACAATACTTTCACACGTCTTCTTCCTTCAAAAATTGCTAATATACTTATTGCTCAATTAACGGGTATAAGTCTTCATGATTATGGCTGTTCATTGAAGGCTTATCGATCAGAGTTAGTAGCAGACATGAATTTATATGGAGAATTACATCGTTTCATACCAGTTTTAGCTTATATAGAAGGAGCTAGAATCACTGAGCTACCTGTAAATCATAATCCTCGTCGTTTTGGAGTGAGCAAATATGGACTGGGAAGAACATTCGCCGTTATCATGGATTTATTCACTATTCTTTTTATAAAAAAATTTTTAACTCGTCCAATGCATATTTTTGGTTCATTGGGACTGACACTAATGATTTTTGGCTTATCTAGCGGTATTTATTTAACAATGATTAAAATTTTAGGGCAAAATATTGGAGTACGTCCTCTCTTAATCTTTTCTGTATTATTAATTTTAGCAGGAGTTCAATTACTGAGTTTTGGTTTATTAGCAGAATTAGTAATGCGTACTTATCACGAATCACAAAAACGTCCAATTTATAGAGTACGCGAAATTATTAATTAAGAATTCACAAGGTGGTTATGAAAAAAATATGGGAATTAGATTTTTATTCACGTCCAAACTTCTTTAAACATAATAAAAAATTATGGGAAGTTTTGATTTGTGAAACTCCCATGTACTCTAATAAATCATTTAACGATTGTTTTAAATTTTCTCAGCTTTGTCCTTCCAGTACTGTTAACTCTATTTGGTTGCGTCAAGCTATTGAAAAGGCAATGAAAAAAGCAGGAGAAAGTCCAGACTTAATTCGTTTTTTTCGCTTTCAGATGCAAAATATGATAATAAAAGCCTGTAAAGATGCAGAAATTGAGGCTATTCCAAGTCGTAGAACATTTGCTCTTAATTATTGGATAGATAAAAGAGAAAAACAATTTAAACTTGTAAAAAATCGGATTAACAACACAGTTTCTACTATAAATAGAACTGATACAGACTCTCAAATGGTATCCTTGCCTGATACTTTAAAAGATAACCAGTTCAGTAAATACTTTTGTGTTGACTTAAAAGTTTCTGATTTTAATCATATAGATGAGTGGGATATCGGGTTTGGAGAAAATTATGCAATATCGCCATATGGTTTATCTTCACACACTATAATTCCTGGTTTAGTTTTCTTCTCTCCAAGAGCTCTTCCAATTGCGGCTTGGTTATCTGGTTTTGAGTTAGTTTCATTAAGATTTGACAGAAAAAATAGTTCAACCCTCTATTTGGAAACAGGATTAAATGACAAATCAGTATTAATTAATTTAAATGATATTAGATTGATCCAAGAAGCTAAAAACTTTGAGAGAAAAAAAGAAAATTCTAAGGGAATTCATTTTCTTGCTATTCAGCCTAGTCCTGATGTGGAATTGTTTAGTGGATTTTGGCTTTTGAAAGATGAGCTGATATCTAGAATTTAAAAAATTTATATTTTTTTATTTACCTTAATTAACTAACCCATATATTGAAATATATTTTTGAGATTATTGGTTAGTACATAAATAATATATTTTAGTCTCAGTGAAGATGTTGTTATATATAAAAAAGCTTTCAAGGGTTTTATTGTATTAAAAATACAATAAAACCCTTGAAAATTTAAGTAATTATAAATAAGAACTAGCCTAAAAAGTAATATGGTTCTAGAAGCCCATACCACCCATACCACCCATACCACCCATACCACCCATACCACCCATACCACCCATACCACCCATGCCACCCATGCCGCCCATGTCTGGAGCAGAAGATTCAGACTCAGGCTGAGGTTTTTCAACTACTAAAGCTTCTGTAGTCATTACCATACCTGCAATGGATGAAGCATTTTGTAAAGCAGAACGGATAACTTTAGCTGGGTCAATAATACCTGCAGCAATCATGTTTTCAAAAACTCCTGTTAGTGCGTTATAGCCAATGCTAAAGTCTGTATTTCTTACTTTTTCGACGATTACTGACCCTTCAACTCCAGCATTATTAGATAATTGGCGTAAAGGTGCTTCTAAAGCCTTTTCTACGATATTAGCTGCCAATTTTTCTTCTTCATTACCTAGATTGTTTATAAATTCTGTAGTTTTAATTGCTAAATAGATTAATGTTGTTCCTCCTCCAGGAACAATACCTTCTTCTACTGCAGCTTTCGTCGCATTAAGAGCATCTTCAATACGAAGTTTACGGTTTTTCAATTCTGTTTCTGTTGCAGCTCCAACTTTGATAACAGCTACACCACCCGCTAATTTGGCAATACGTTCTTGTAGTTTTTCGCCATCATATTCAGAATCTGTTTCTGCTGCTTGTTTACGTAATTGTTCAACACGTTTTTGCACTGCAGCAGTGGTTTTAGGGTCAGTATTGGCTACTATAGTCGTATTTTCTTTTACTATAGTAATTTTACTTGCTGTACCTAACATATCTATAGATACTGTATCCAGAGTTAATCCTACTTCTTCGGAAATAACACTTCCTCCTGTTAGGATAGCTATATCTTGAAGTACAGATTTTCTTCTATCTCCAAAAGCGGGAGCCTTTATCGCTGCAACATTTAAAACCCCTCTGGCTTTATTAACTACTAAGGTTGCCAAAGCTTCTCCATCAACATCTTCAGCAATTATTAATAAGGGCTTACCAGCTTTAGCAACGCCTTCAAGAATTGGTACTAAATCAGCAATTGCGCTAATTTTCTTATCAGTAATCAAAATTAACGCATCATCAAATTCTACCTGTTGACGCTCTTGATCGGTTATAAAATAAGGAGATAAGTAACCGCGATCAATTTGCATTCCTTCTACTATTTCTAATTCAGTATTAAGTGACTTAGATTCTTCAACAGTGATTACACCGTCTTTAGTAACTTTATCCATAGCCAAGGCAATCATTTTACCGACTTCTGGATCATTGCCTGCAGAAACAGTTGCGACTTGAGCAATAGCTTCACCTTCAACAGGCTTAGAAATAGATTCAATTTCTTTGACTAAATAAGCAACTGTTTTATCCATGCCACGTCTTAAAGCTACAGGATTGGCTCCAGCAATAACATTTTTAAGACCTTCTCTAATTAGAGCTTGACCAATTACTGTAGCAGTAGTAGTCCCATCTCCTGCTATCTCTTTAGTTTTGGACGCAATTTCTTGAATTAATTTAGCTCCTGCATTTTCTAAAGGATCTTCTAATTCAATTTCTTTCGCAACGGTTATTCCGTCATTAATAATCTGAGGTGCACCAAATTTTTTTTCTAATAATACGTTACGTCCTTTCGGACCAAGGGTAATTCTTACGGCATTAGCGAGAGAGTTAACTCCTCGTTCTAGAGAACGCCTAGATTGATCTCCAAATGATACAATTTTTGCCATATTTGTTTTACTACTCCTATGAATCTTAATCTTAATGTTTTTATATGATGGTTAAAACTAATTAATCTAAATGCTACAAGTAATCTTCATAGCAAAAGTTTGTAATTTTAGTTTTTTTCCATTAGTGTTAATTTAGCACTCTTATGGTGTGAGTGCTAATGCTTAAAGCAAGAGATTAGAAAAGTTTTTTTCACATAATAAAAATAGTGTGGGAGTCTGTAATATGAAGGTGAGGATATCCGAACAATTCTTAATCTAAATTTGAAAATTTTTCACTGTTAAGAATAATAGTATTTGTAAAATTATCAAAAGATCTTGTTAAAAAATAATGGAATAAACCGTAGCTTTGTCTCTTATATAATCAGATAATTCTTATTTATAATTAATATAAAATAATCAATGTTCTATCCGTTTGAAAACAATAATTTTAACTTCATTCAAATAAATTTAACATAGTAATATTATATTTTTATAAAAATAAACTACTAGAGTTTATTTCATTTACTGAGTTAGAATATCAGCTATTTATATTAGTTTTCATTTTTATTTATTGTAATTAAAATAAAATGTCTGACAGAATCTGGCTAGGAATTGATCCAGGACTTGCTATAACTGGGTGGGCAATCTTAAAAGCTCATACAAAAACAATCCCGTTAATTGTTGACTATGGAGTTATTCAAACAAGTAAAAAGTTATCAACATCCCAAAGACTTTTAGAAATTGAGCATGATTTAGTAGAGTTACTGAATGAATTTAATTTTTATGGTATTTCGATTGAAATGCCTTTTTTCAATCGTACTATTAAAGCTGCTGGTGGAGTAATACAAGCAGTAGGAGTAATTAATTTAGTTTGTTATAGAGAAACACAAATTCAACCAGTTTTTCTTCATCAGGCTAGTTGGAAACGTCATATAGGAAGTGGAAGAGCCACAAAAGATAGCGTAGCACAAACTGTTAGCCAGCTATTCAACCTACAAACAATCCCAATTGATGATAGTGTAGACGCAATTGCCATAGCATATGCAGGATTATCGGGATTAAAAAACAATATTTAATCTAACTTTTAACCATAACAATAAGTTTTTAAATCTTGTATCAAATACATTAATTGTCTGATATATTTTTACTAAATTTAGTCAAGATAATGCTTCAAATCTTATCTAAGAGTAGGTATTTTAAAATATTTAAAAATTGATCTTAAAAAAGCTTTGACAAAGATATAATTTAATTAATTTAAAATTATAAAATGTAAAAGTTTCAGTATGTAATTAAACTTTATATTAATCAACTAATAATCAATTTAGAGAAAAGTTTCTACTGAAATTCTAAAAAAACAAAAGTATTCTATTGTTGAATATTTGTTCTCTCAAGCTCTACAAAATAAACAATAGTAATTAATTCCATAACTAAAAAAAATTTTTTTCTACTTTGTTTGCTTTGATATTAATAATATCTGTCCTAGTTATTATTCCTACTATTTTATTTCCTTCAATAACGGGAACTCGAGAAAATTGATGATGGTTAAGAACATGTAAAATATCACTTAAAGATGCATCTGCTTTTATAGTTAAAGGATTGGGATTCATAAAATCTGACAGAGGAGTACTTAATGGAATATGGGATAATTTTCTTAAATCTATTTGAGTAATAATTCCTACTAATTTTCCATCACTTACTACAGGAAAACCCCGATGAGTTGATATCATCATTTTTTTAAGCACATCATCTAATGTTAAATAACTAGATAATACTTCGACCTTAGGTTGCATTATTTGAGATGCCGTTAATTCATGACTTAAGTTTTGTGAGATTAATTTTTCAGTGTTGTTAATACCTAAAGCCTCTAACATATTATTATATAAAGACCCCCTGGAAACATTCTCGGCAATTATGTATGATGTTGCACAAGTAACCATCAATGGAAGTACAATATTAAAGTCTGTATTAAGTTCAAAAACAAAAACAATAGCAGTAATAGGAACTCTTACTACGGCTGTAAAGAAAGCTCCCATTCCTACTAATGCGTAAGTAGATTCTGATCCAGTACCTGTTAAAAATGCTTCAAAATCCCCAACTAAATAGCCTAGTGCTGAGCCTAAAACTAGAGCAGGGCTAAACAAACCGCCAGGAGTATTAGCACTATAAGCAAGCATTGTTAAAAAAAAATGGGCTATAAATACTAGTAAAATTTTTTCTCCGCTTAATCCTCCTGTTACTAATACAATTCTTAACCCGGCATTATCTTGGAAAAAAGGAGGTAAAACAGCTATTATAATACCTGAAAGCATACCTGATAATCCAATACGCGCAGATAAAGATAAATTAAAATTATGTTGTATTTTTAGACTAAATAATAGACCTTTATTAAATAAAGCTCCTAAAACTCCTGCTAAGATACCTAGAAGTAAATAAAACGGAATTTCAGATACTGAAAAATTAATATTAGGAAGTTTTAATAAAGGTGAGGGAAAATTAAGTGTTGATGATTGAAGAAGTAGCGAAACTACAGCTCCTGTAAATGAAGCGACAATAGATGTTTCCAAAGTTAATCCAGAAACATCTTGCATTAATTCTTCTACAACAAAGAGTACTCCTGCTATAGGTGTGGTAAAACCAGCTGCTAATCCTGCTGCTGCTCCTGCAGCAATCATTTGTCTTCTGCGTTCAGGAGAGGTAGGAAACCAACTATTAAGTTGCGCTGCTAAGGCAGCCCCAATATGAACAGTAGGAGCACGACGACCAAGAATTGATCCTGATCCTAAAACTAAAATAGTACCAATTAGCTTAACAATTGCTACTTTTAGAGACAGTGGAATAGGATATCTATAAAGAGTTGCTTTAACTTGTGCTATTCCTCCACCAGCTGCAGTTGGGGAGACTTTTTCAATTAGCCAACCAGATAAGTAACCTAGGGCTAAGCCTCCACAAGGCAATATCCATATAGCTCCAAAGTTATTGACTAATATAATACGCCAACTACCTAAATAGCCTACCCCTTGCTTTAAAAGTAGAGCAGCAATAGCCGAGAGTATACCTATGATGCACGCTTCTATTAGAGCATAGTTATTATTATTATTATCGATATTAAATTTTCGTGATTTTATCCATTTATAAAAATGTTGAGAATTTAAATAAGACTGCATGAGTTAGCTAAATAAGATTGAGCTTCTTTGAACAATATTAAAAAAGAACTAACAAAAATATTATAAAGTCATTTATTACAAATCTATTATTTCGGGCTTTTTTATTTTCTACAAAAATTATTAGAAGACAAGACTTCAAGGATTAATCATATATTTTGCATGGTGTTTTTGCTATTATTTATGAAATGCATATAGAGTTATTTATTTCGTAGTTAAGATAACTTTAAATATATATTATGTATTAGATAGTACTAGCTTGTATATAGCTTTACAATAATTTTACCAAAATATAAACATCTTATTCTTTCACCACATATTTAGTTCTATTAATTTTTATAAAACTCTTAAGATACTAGGAATAGAGTCAATAGCATCTAAAGTACTAATTTTATCAAGAGCAGCACGCAAAGAGCCTTCATCAACATGATAAGTAATAATAACAATTTCAGCTAATTTTTTTTGCAAACCGATTTGTACAACTGACTTTAGACTAACACTATACTCACCAAATATTGTTCCTAGATGTCCTATAACGCCAGGTAAATCTTTGCTAAGAAAACGAACATAAAAGCGAGTTTTAACCGACTCTATAGGAGTTATCTTATATAAATCACTGTTAATATAATCTAATGAAGAACTGACAGTCCTATTGTTTTTGAGAGCATCTACGATATTTACGATATCAGAAACTACTGCACTTGCTGTAGGTCCAGAACCAGCACCTTGCCCTAAAAACATGACTTCTCCCAAAGGGTCTCCTTCCACTAGAACTGCATTATATACTCCATCTACATGAGCTAAGGGATGTTCTTCTGGTACTAAAGTAGGATGTACTGTTAATTGTAATTTTTCTGAAGTATTGTTTGTTACTTTTTTTGCAATTGCTAATAGTTTTATTACGAATCCTAATTGTTTAGCATATTTTATATCTATAGAGTTAATTCCACGAATACCTTCATAATAGATGTCATGTCTATTTATTTGCATTCCAAATCCTAATGAAGCCAGGATAGTAATTTTATCAGCTGCATCCAATCCATCAATATCAGCACTTGGATCAGCCTCTGCATACCCTAATTTTTGTGCTTCCATCAAAACTTTTTCAAAGTCAGTTCCTTCAGAAGCCATTTTTGTCAAAATATAATTTGTAGTACCATTGACTATGCCGACAATACTTTCAATACGGTTAGCACTTAAAGATTGTTTTAAAGCTTTTACGATAGGAATACCTCCTCCAACGGCAGCTTCTAATAAAACATAGACACCAGCTATACAAGCTTTTTTGTAGATTTCATCTCCATAAAGTGCCATGACTGCCTTATTTGCAGTAACAATATGTTTTTTGTTAGCAATAGCTTTCAAGATAAGTGTTCTAGCTGGCTCTAAACCACCTAACAATTCAACCACAATATCTATATCAGGATTGTTAACTATATTTTCTAAATCAGTTTCAATTACATTTGGGGGTAAATCTATCTGACGAGGTTTATTGGCTGATTTTACTCCTATTTTTACTATGGAAATATCTTTTACAAGAGAATTACGACCTGAAGGATCAAGTATAATTTTTGCAGCTCCTGTTCCAACTACTCCCAAACCTAACAAACCAATTTTGATAGTCACGAAGGCATTACTCCTATAGTTTTTCTTCAGTCTAGAGTAACGGTTTATTGTCACTGAAGTTTTATTTTTCAATAAATTTATAAAATTATTTAATTTTTTGGATAGTGTATGTTAGCGTCCTTATCTTATTTCTCAATTAAAATATTCAAAAAATCTAAGCATTCGTTTTTTATAAAATTTAAGCTAAACAAGTAAAATATTAAAATGTCAATCAAAGAAAGACTATGTTTACAACTATTATTAACTAAGTGATCTTAATTGAGAGTTTATTATTAAGAAGAATATTAATTTGCTTTATCTAGTTTAATTTAAAAAATATCAAACATAAAATTAATTATTCTAGCCAGAAATGAGGTATTGTATTTAAAAGATTAATTTCAAAGCAAAATTATGTAACTCTATTACTAAAGGTTTACCTTCTATTCATTAATTTCAAATTATTATTTGAAATATTATGACTTTATTTTCACTAAAGTTATTGATTAATGTATAGTTGTCTTACAATAAATATTTATACTTTAGGATTTTACAAAAGTTGTTATTTGGTACCTAACTTTAAAGTAAAATTATGATACAGATAAATAGTTTAAAGTCGACACTAAATCTATGGTCAAAGTAAGCATGATTTGCTAAAAAATTATTACAATAGCAGATAGCTCATTCAAGAGCTCGTATCTAAATTGATCGTAACTCATTTATATCATATAGAGAAACATTAAAAAACGCCTGTGATAGATAAAAGACGCACACAACGCGATCTCCCAAAGATTAACGAAAGAATTCGCTTCCCTGAAATCCGAGTAATTGATAGTGACGGTTCACAGCTCGGTATTATCTCCCCAGAAGAAGCTTTAAATACTGCTCAAGAACAAGAACTAGATCTTGTTCTTGTAAGTGAAACTGCCAAGCCTCCTGTCTGTAGAATCATGGATTATGGCAAGTATAAATTCGAACAGGAAAAGAAAGCTAGAGAAGCGAAAAAAAAGCAACATACTGCTGATGTTAAGGAAGTAAAAATGCGCTACAAAATTGACGAGCATGACTATCAAGTCCGTGTAAATCAAGCTAAGCGATTTCTGAAATCAGGAGATAAAGTGAAAGCGACTATCACTTTTCGGGGACGTGAAATTCAACATGCTAACTTAGCACAAGAATTACTGAGTCGCATGGCTGCTGATCTAAAAGAATTAGCTGAAATTCAACAAGCCCCAAAACGTGAAGGGCGAAATATGATGATGTTAATGAGTCCCAAAAAAGAACTGAAATAAAGTAGCATCTTGATCAGAAATATATATCACTGATTAAGATGCTACTCTATCTCCAAAATAATAAAAATATAAGTAAATTAATTTCTGTAATCCCAAAGAATGATCTTTTATTTTGACAAAAGCTACTTTAACTAAATTGAAGTAGCTAATTTGTTTATCCAGAGATAAGTTTCAGCAATAAAGAATTATTTGGTAGATTCTGTTTGGTATACAAATCTATTTTTAATTTGTAAGCATATACATTAACTTTAAAATATATCAACTTATGATAGATATTTTTAGCACACTATCATTACTATGCCTGATTCCTATTATATGTGGATCTGTTTTTTCGATTATCACTGTTTTTACAACTAAATATTTTCTAAAGAATTCTCATATAAGTAAAGGTTTTACTCCACCAGTGTCAATCTTGAAACCTGTGAAAGGTCTCGAAAAAAATTTAGAGAACAACCTAAAAAGTATTGCTAAACAGAATTATCCTAATTACCAAATAATTTATTCTGTTCAAGATCTAGAAGATCCAGCTTATCCTATACTAAAGAAGATTCAATCTGAATTAGGTGAAGATCTAGTCTCTATTGTTATTAGTGCGATTGAAGAAGGAGCAAATGGTAAAGTTAATAATCTTCTAGGAGCAATTGATAAAGCAAACTATGAATTTCTTATAATAAGTGATAGTGATACCTATTTACGAGATAATTATATTTCTAATATCATTGCACCTTTCATGGAAGAAGAAGTTGGATGTGTTTGCACTCCTTTTAAGCTCATAAAAGCTAATAACTTTTTTGAGAAATTAGAAATGTTAACAATTAATTCAGACTTTATTCCAAGTGTTATTTTTGCTTATGTAACGAAAGCTTCTAATTCATGTTTAGGTCCATCTATTGCAATCCAAAAGTCAACTTTGGAATCTTTCGGAGGATTAAAAAGCTTAGCGAATTACCTTGTAGAAGACTATGAAATTGGAAGAAGAGTATGGACGTCTGGTAAAAAAATGGTACTTTTACCGTACATCATAGACGTTGTAGTAGATTTGAATAGTTGGAAACAATGGTGGGATCATCAAGTATATTGGGATCAAAACACTTATTTAGCAAGACCTGGAGCTTTTGTCTCAACTATTTTTATTCGCGCCATTCCATTCGCTGCGATACTTTATATGCTTCAGGGAAGTATAATTAGTTTAATAATATTAATTCTAACAATACTTGTTAGAATTTTTACTGCTTTTATGGTGGCTCAGGATATGAAAGACAATGAAAGTATTAAAAGCTTGTATTTATTACCTCTAAGAGATTTATTCGGTTTGATCTTTTGGGGATTAGCTTTTACCCAAAGAACTGTTATATGGCGTAATAATAAATATAAATTAACTAAGCATGGAAAAATGATTAAATATAATTTGAATCATAATTAATTCCAAAAATAATATTTTTTGCTATTTTTATCTAAATTTTTAGTATGCTATCGATTACTGAAGAAATTAAAAATAAAGGCCGCGATATAGGATTTCATAAAATAGGTATTGCTAATCCCCATATAGCTTATCAGGATAATGCCGTTTCTAATTTACAAGGTTGGTTATCCTCAGGATACCAAGCAGATATGACATGGATGGACAATCCTAAACGATTTGATATTACTCAATGCATGCCAGATATTCAATCGGTTATAACCGTTGCTTTAAATTATTATACTCCTCATCAGCATTCAAGTAATTCAAGGTATGGTAAAGTCTCTCGCTATGCTTGGGGAAAAGACTATCATAAAGTATTAAGCCAAAAACTTAAACTTTTCTGTAAATGGTTAAATAATAGAGGTATAAAGACTACTTGTTATGTTGATACGGGACCTATACAGGAAAAGGTTTGGGCAGAACGTTCGGGAGTCGGATGGATTGCGAAGAATGGTAATGTTATTACTAAAGAATTTGGTAGTTGGGTGTTTTTAGGAGTAGTTTTAACTAACTTAAGTTTAACTAGTGATACTCCTCATGCTAAATACTGCGGTACATGCAGAAAATGTTTAGATATATGCCCTACAAAAGCTATTGTTCATCCATTCGTAGTAGATTCTAGAAGATGTATTGCGTACAATACTATTGAAAACCGATCAAATGATTTCCCTGAATACATAAAAAATAATTTAAACGGATGGATTGCTGGATGTGATCTTTGTCAAGATGTTTGCCCTTGGAATAAACGCTTTTCTAAAGAAACAAATATTCAAGATTTTTATCCTCAACCTGGAAATATATCACTTGACTTGAAAGAAATATCCAATCTTACAGAAATACAATGGCAACAAAAGTTTTCATCTTCTTCGCTAAAAAGGATAAAAGTAAAAGCTTGGCGGAGAAATGCTAAGGCTAATTTATAACGCTAGCACTAACCTTTTATTATTTTATTTAATACTTTTTAAGATAAGACTTATAGTAATAACTTTATGACTATAAGTAATTATTTAAAGAATCTTTTTTTATAATATAGGCACAATAGTTTTTAACATCTTTCTTATTTTTAACAAGAACACAAGATGTTTTAATTTTGTATTTACTTCAGGATGATAAGCGCTTTTAGATAATTCTTCCTTCTCTTTAGCATACTCTGAAGAATTTAGGATTTCTCCAGTTAATTCAGAACGTCCTTCTATAATCACTTCGTTACGTAAGATCTCTTCAGGAATATCTTGTGGAGGAGGCAGTGTAAGTCCTACTTGAGCTTCCGTAATTTTTAACATTAAATTAATCACTATGATTGTATGAAATAGGATATTTTTCATATTTTTGATGAATACATAATTTATAAGAATACCGTTTTTTTATTCTTAATTTTTGCAATATTGAAGTTTTTTAACTAATAAAAATGTTGAAATCCTTTAGAGAGGTCTAAAGGTAAATCTTCTGAATTATCATTCAGTAAAGTGACAGATTTTTTTTGAGTTATTTTGCCGATAATATGAGCATTTTCCCCTAACTGAGGAAGTAGTTTAAGAGCTATCTCTTGAGGTAAACACAACACTAGTTCAAAGTCTTCTCCTCCATATAAAACCCATCTTAGTGCTTCTTCCTTAGGTATCCATTTAGATAATTTAGCTATCATGGGAATTTTTGATTGTTCTATCTCTGCCCCAACGTTACTCATCTGACATATTTTGATAATTGCATCTGCCAAACCGTCACTACTATCCATTCCTGCTATTTTATGAGTTTTCATAGTATTCCAAAGATAAGGTAAAACATCTAAACGAGGTTGAGGATTTTGATGGGCATTGATAAATTTTAACCGTATATCTTTATTTAAATCTCTTGCCAATCTTGGATTAGAAAGTATTTCCAGCCCTGCTCTTGACATTCCATGGTGACCTGTAACAAGAATTACTTGATTTGGCTTAGCTGTAGATCGTTTAATAATATGATTAGGATATACTTTACCTATAGCAGTTATGCTAATTGTTTTTACAGGAGAATGACAAAGATCTCCTCCTACTATAGGTATATTATATTTATTTAACATAATATTTATTCCACTATATAAAGACTTTATCCATTTAATTGGTAATTCTTTAGGTATTGCTAACCCTATAGTAATCGCGACTGGAGCAGCCCCCATAGCAGCCAAATCTGACAAATTTGCAGCTACAGAACGCCATCCAACTGAGCTAGGAGGAGTCGTTTTGTCACTAAAATGTACTCCATCAACGAGAACATCAGTTGTAACTACTATTTTTTGCAGAGGGTCTATGGATAGAACTGCTCCATCATCACCAATAAGATTTTCAGAGCAAAATGATTTTATCTGTTCTAAAAGCTTTTGTTCTCCAATATCTTTAACTCTCATTTATTTTCATTACGTAAAGAGGGTATGAATATTTCACTAATTCCTTCACCAATAAGTGATAATCCGACCACCATTGATGTCATCGCAAGTCCTGGGAATAAAGTAGTCCACCATATTCCTGTAGATAAACTTGGTAGTGCCTCTTTAAGATCATGACCCCACTCTGCTACTTCTTCAGGCAATCCCAAGCCTAAAAACCCTAATCCTCCTAATACCAAGATGGCATCTGCAGCATTTAACGTAAAAACTACAGGAACATTTTGAATAACATTTAAAAATAAATAGCGATATAGAATGGTTCGAGGAGTAGCTCCTATAGCTTGTGCTGCTTCAATAAATAGTTGATTTTTGATACTATTCGTATGATTACGTATGATACGATAATACTGAGGAACGTAAGCAATGCTTACTGCAATTGCAATATTAACTATACCTTTTCCTAAAATAAAAGATAGGGTAACAGATAGTAATAATCCAGGAATAGTGTAAATAGTATCCATCAGAAACATAAGAAATTTATCTAACTTTCCCCCTAGATATCCGCTAATTAATCCAGATGGCACACCTATAACTAAAGAAAAAATAGTTGAAAGAAATACAACTTTCAAGGCAGCTTGTGAGCCTATTAATGTTCTTGACAATACATCATAACCTCTAATATCAGTACCTAGTAAATGGCTTATACTAGGAGCTTCTCTTGGCATGTTACTTAACAACTCTGTGGGATCCTGCAAAACACCTATTATTTGTAAAAGTGGCGAAAATAATGCAATAAATAACCAAAAAAGTGTTATTGCTATGCCTAGGCGCATTAGCTTTTTAGTTGTACTTATAGAGGGTGACATGATAAATTTCGAAAAGATTATAAAAACTTATAAATAAGATAAGTTCACAAGATTACTATAAAAATTGTGGTTTAAATATCATATGTATAGTGATGAAATATTCGTTTAAATTAATTTTCCAAAAAATAACTACTATTTTGAATATATATTGTTTGTATATTTTAAAACAATAATAATTTAGGTAGAAATAATCCTCTAAGATATTTTCAAAATATCTTAGAGATTAAGAATTAACTATTTTATAGATGGTACTTACCTTCGGTTTCTAGATTTTTAACTCTAGGTAATCCCATACTATAATTTGGAGAACGTCCCTCTAAGTTATAACTAATTTCACCTTTTTGTAAAAGATCACGAATAAAGTCTTCTAAAGATGAGCCAATATAATTGAGATTATAATCAGTTAAATCTTCTCCACTAGAAGATTCTATTAGTTCATCAAATCTACGGTAAACTTTTTCTAAAATATCTTCATTCCAAACAAATTCATTGTCAGGATCAATATCTAGAGTAAGTATTTTATCATTTTCAACCAACTCATTTTCTTTGATTTCAGCTGTAAAGATTCGGATATGTCGAGTAGTATATTTAACTAACATAAGGACTAGGTAAAAATGGGAACTGATACTTTAAATAGTAATGTTTTCTTTTTAAAAGAGCAATTTATTTTTTCTACAATGAATAACCTTTAATTTTAGTTATTCCTAATACACTTTTGAATTAGAGAAGAAACAGCTTCTATATTTTTCCAACCTAGAATTTTTGTAGTCTTTTTTTCAAGGTTTGTATAAGTCCGGAAGAATTCAGCAATTTCATCTAAACGATGAGTATCAATATCATTTAAAGACTTTACATAATCAAAACGTACATCTTTATCAGGAATGCATAAAATTTTCTGATCGTATTTCTTTCCATCAATTATTTCAAGCATTCCAATAGGTCGTGAAGCAATTATGCATCCAGGAAAAGTTGGTTGGTCCATGATTACCATTCCATCTAAAGGATCTCCATCTTCTGCTATTGTATTTGGAATAAAACCGTAATCATAAGGATAATGTACAGAGGTATGCAATACCTTCTCTAAAGTAAAAGATTGCATGTTTCTATCAAATTCATACTTGTTCTTACTTCCTGCAGGAATTTCTACTAAGATATTAACTAAACCTAATTTAGGCTGAGCAGGGATGAGTTTCAAATCCATAACTTTCTCCAAATATCTTAATAAAAATGATTAAATAATAGTGATAATTATTCTTCTAATTATGTTGCAACGTATATTAATAAATATATTCACAGAAGAAATAAAGAAAATGATCATAGTAATACATAAGTAATTAATGCTAAGTATATGATCTATTATCCAGCGTTTTTAAAAGTCTGACCTGAGTTTTAGAAATTCCTTAAACTTATCCTAACTAAAAAGGAATTGGATCATCATTCTCAGCAACTGTAACACTACTATTTAATTGTTCTGGATTATAGTTACTATCATCTTCACTTTGATACATATCTAAATTTACATTAGAGTTATTTGAATTATCTGGACTAGAAGATTTATGAATAGGATAAAAATTTGATGCCACTAATTCAACTCTCTTTTCTTTAAATCCTTCTTTACGTTCAAAGGTATTAGTAGATAATCTACCCTCAATTACTAACATATCACCTTCATGACAATTTGTTTTCATATTAGCAGCTAGATTACCCCAACCTACAATTTTTAAAGTGCGAAACGAGTCTTCCAAACGACCGCCTTCAAACTCTACAAGCATCTGAGTCACTTCTTTTTGAGTATCTGAAGTATATCTTAATTCAGGATTACTAATAACTTTAGCCATTAAAATAAAACTGTTCATTTGTTGTCTCCTAGTATGTATAAAAGGTCCTGCTACTTAATTAATTTTGAAATTTCTAATGTCATAAATTAAAGATTGATTAAAAGCTACATTTTGTTCCTTGCTGCTTTAATGAAGTTTCAAAAACAATTTATCTCTTATTCCATTTTAAAGGATTAAACTTATTTTTCATTACGATGATAAATAATAAGTGGAAGAATGACTGATATCTTTCTTAACGAATAATTATATTGAATACTTAACTTTAACTATTTAAAGAATCTAATAATAAAAATTATATTATTTGCTGGTAATAGTCAATTAGGATAAAAGATTTTATTTTAGTTGAAACAATTATTGCGCTGTTGATCTCATTGCTAATAATAATTGTTTTGAGGATACAGTAAAAGGTAGTCGATGAATATCAGAATCTGGACGACAAATTATTTGAGCTATAAGATTTAATTCTTCTTTTGTTATTTTATCTAATCCTAATTCTTTTAAATTTCGTGGCAAACCAATCTTTTGATAAAATTTTAAAAGTTGTTGTCTCGAAATTGCTGCTAGTTGACTATTTTGCATTATTTCTTCCAATCTTAATTGGACTAAAATACCATAAGCTACTTTTTCTCCATGTAATATTGTATGTACTGTTTTAATATTAGTTAAACCATTATGAACTGCATGCGCAGCTACTGTTCTACAATTAGAACCACCTAAGCCACTAACTATACCAGCTAATAATATACAAGCATCAACCACTTCGAACCACTCTTTCCCATATATATTGTTAATAGCTATATAAGATTTTTGTAATAATATATTTTTTATGGTTTTTGCCTGTTGAATCGCCGTCATTGTTAAAACTTGCCTATTATTAACATTTTTCAGGCTAATTGATGCTTCATACCACTTAGCAATAGCATCTCCTATCCCGGCTATTAAAGTTCTCTGAGGAGCTGTTCTGATAATTGAATAGTCTAATATTAAGATATCAGGACAACGTGATAATGATACATCGTATTTAAATATACCTTGATGTGTATATATATTAGATAAAGCAGTCCATGCAGCACAAGTTGCACCAGAGGTAGGAATTGTAACTATTGGTAACCTATTGCAGTAAGCTAATATTTTCGCCATATCAAGAGCTTTTCCTCCTCCAACTCCAATAATTACATCTGCTTTATGTTCATGAACTAAAGAGGTGAGGTGTTTTAGAGAAGTTTCAGAGCATTCAGGAGAATAACTTTTAGAAACAACTACTATCTCTTTATGTTTTTTTAAAATAGTTCTTAAATTATTATCAGTAATAGGAAGGGTTTTTTCTCCTCCAACAATTAAAGGCCGAGTACCCAGATGAGTAATATTTTCTCCAATTTTAGATATAACGTTTTCCCCTTTAATAATATGAGCAGGGGCAATTGAAAAATAATCAATGACATCACTGGATGGATAATCCATATTGGTATTTAGATAAGATTTAAAAACTTATAATTTAGAAACTGCTTTTATGTTCTTATAATTTTAATTCAAAATATATTTTCTAATAAATTAGTTGTTTATAAAAAGTATTTTTAATTATTTCACTGTTATTGGTTAAATATTAACTTTTCTAATCAATTAAAAATTCATACTAACTTTCAAGCCTTTACAAGAAAGGTAATTTATTTACCTTCTTCTTATATATTTTATCAACTATTATCCTTTACGGGCAAAGAAATAAAAGATTATATTAATATAATAGACTTTAATAAAATTGATTTGTTTATAGCTTTTCCCTTTAAAGTCGAGTATTAATTTTTTTATATAAATAATATGTAGTTTATTTATACTAGTATGTCAGTAAATATTTAAATTAAAACTGGTCGTTTGTGCTGCCATAATGTTCCCAAATTAAATAAAAGAATGTTCTATACATATAGCGAGAAATCTTTAGCAAATAAATGGATTAGTACTTATGATAAATTTTCTCCTCTTTTCGTTTGTATTTTAGGATTCACCAAAACTGCTCTAATCCCAAATATTTCATTAGCAGGATCTACTCCAGAAGCTAGAAAATATACAGCATTAGCAGATGCAGAATTTTTAGTTAAAGGAATAAGTGCTCCATGTAAATATCCCTTACCACCTTTAATTCAAGGAGTTTCTCCTGTATTTATTACACGTGCAATTATTGATTACTGTCAGATTCCTTTATATTTATTCAATACTGGGTTGCCACTAAATCCATCTTTTCCTTGTATTAATTTAAAAGGAAAGCCGGCTAATTGTTTAAGTAGTGGCAAAGCATTACCCTTAGAGTTAGTTATTAATTTATTTTATGAAGGTCTAGCTTGGGGTGAAAAATTAACTGAGAATTCAAACAAAAAATATTTAGTTTTAGGTGAATGTGTTGTAGGTGGGACAACAACAGCATTGGCTGTGCTCAAAGGATTAGGGATTAATGCGTCACAGAAAGTTAATAGCAGTTATCCTTACTGCAATCATAGTTATAAAGAATTAATAATTAATGAGGGTTTTAAGAAAGCTAATCATAGTTTTGCTGATGCTCCAATCAACCCCTTCGAATTAATTGCTTCGATTGGAGATCCTATGCAAATTACTGTAGCTGGAATGGCAATTTCAGCTAGCTTAAAAACTGGTTTAATACTAGCAGGAGGTACACAAATGCTAGCAGTATATCAATTAATAAAAATTATTGTAAAAACATTTCACTATAAAGCAAACTTAGAAAATATTCTTGTAGGAACAACACGATGGATTTTAGAAGATAAGAGTGGAGATATATTAGGATTAGCAAAATCAATAGGAGGAGTTCCTTTACTAGCAACTCAATTAAATTTTTCTAAATCTTGCTATGAACAATTGCAGGTTTATGAGAAAGGATATGTTAAAGAAGGCATGGGTGCTGGAGCATGTGCTGTAGCTTCTAGCATTTCTTATAATTTAACAGAGAAAGATTTATTATCAATTGTTGAGAATCTTTTAAAAAGCTATTACATCTAATCGGTACTTAAAAAACTTCAATATTTTAAAAAATTAGTAAAAATCTTATTTATAAAAAACATGTATCTCATAGTACATATGGGACACAAACATTTATTTATCTACTTTATGAATAAAATTCTCTATTTACATAACGACATATAGAAAGAGAAATAAAATAAAGGATTCGTCAAAAGAGTGAAATCTAGCTTAAGATTAACGAATAAGGGAATTAATTTTCTTAGTGAACCACTCATAAAAATTATAAAAAACTAGGAGGGCATCTATGGCGCTTGTACCTATGCGGCTACTTTTAGATCATGCAGCAGAAAACAATTATGGTATTCCTGCATTCAATGTCAACAATATGGAACAGATATTAGCAATCATGCAGGCAGCAGACGAAACAAACAGTCCTGCAATTTTACAAGCCTCTCGTGGTGCCCGGAAGTATGCAGGAGAAAACTTTCTTCGTCATTTAATTCTTGCGGCAGTTGAAAGTTATCCTCATATTCCTATTGCTATGCATCAGGATCATGGGAATAGTCCTGCTACTTGTTATAGTGCAATTCGTAACGGATTTACTAGTGTAATGATGGACGGCTCATTAGAGGCAGACGGTAAAACTCCTGCTAGCTTTGACTATAACGTTCGTGTTACTTCTGAAGTAGTTAAAGTAGCTCATGCTGTAGGCTCTAGTGTGGAGGGCGAACTTGGGTGTTTAGGTTCGCTTGAGACTGGTCAAGGAGAAAAAGAAGATGGGCATGGATTTGAAGGAACTTTAAGTAAAGAGCAACTTCTTACTGATCCGGATGAAGCAGTAGATTTTGTTGAGAATACTGAAGTTGATGCCTTAGCTGTAGCTATTGGTACTAGTCATGGCGCTTACAAATTTACCCGTAAGCCTACTGGAGAAGTATTGGCTATTAGTCTTATTGAAGAAATACATAAACGTCTTCCTAATACTCACTTAGTCATGCATGGCTCTTCTTCTGTACCTCAAGAATGGTTAAATATAATTAATCAATATGGTGGGAAGATATCTGAAACATATGGTGTACCTATTGAAGAGATTCAAAAAGGCATAAAGAGCGGGGTTCGTAAAATCAATATTGATACTGACAATCGTTTAGCTATTACAGCGGCTATTCGTGAGTGCTTTGCAAAAGATCCTAGTAACTTTGATCCACGCCATTTTATGAAACCATCTATCGGCTATATGAAAACAGTCTGTGTTGATCGTTATCAAAAGTTTTGGGCTGCAGGTAATGCTAGCAAAATTAAACAGATGAGTCTTGAAGATTATGCCGCAAAATATTCTAGAAATGAGCTAACAACAAGTAAAAAAGGTTGATTGCAATATAACGATTGCAATTACATTTTATAACTAGAAATTTAGGTTAATTAATATTAACATCTTAAATTTCTAGTTATTGCATTACATATTTAATTACTAAATTAAAATATTTAGCCAAAACACAACTTGTTATTCAACATAGCTTTTACATATGAGAATTATTTGAGAAGTTACTTCTTCAACTGTGAGCCCATCTGTATTTAATTCAATAGCATCAGTAGCTTTACAGAGAGGTGCGATTTTTCGATAACTATCTTGATAATCTCTTGCTTTAATATCTTTTTTTAGTTCGTGTATACTAATATTTTCTAATTTTTGAGATTCATAGTCTATCAATCTACGTTTTGCTCTTTCTTCTACAGATGCAGTAAGAAATATTTTAATATCTGCGTCTGGGAAAACATTAGTGCCAATATCCCTTCCCTCAGCAACAACACCCCTGGAACAACCTATCTCTCTCTGATGTCTTACTAATTTATTTCTTACTGCAACTTGAGCTGAAATTAGAGAAACTGATTGAGTTACTTCTAATGTTCTTATATTTTTAGTTACATTCTCTCCATTAATCAAAATTTGAGATGTTTCTTGTTTAAAATCATCTATCAAACACAAAGTTACTGTTTTAATTAACTCTGCTATTGCTTTTTCATCTTCTAGTGCAATTCTTGATTTTAAGACCAACCAGGTAATTGCTCGATACATTGCTCCTGTATCCAAATAAGTTAAGTGAAGTGCTTTAGCTACCTTTTTAGTCACAGTTGATTTACCAGCCCCTGCTGGGCCATCAATAGCTACAATAAGCTTAGAAAATTTTTGAGTAGACATGCCGTAATATATAAATAATTTATTAGGGTTCAATTTATAAATTTCTTAACTTATATTTCTTTGTTAAAAATAATTTATTTAAAGACTTGTTTTGTTAGAAATATTTATACTGAATATTCATGTTTTTACGTATTTAATTTTTGATAAAATAATAAATTTATACTAATAACATGAAAGCTTTTTCATAAAACCTTCTTTCAAAACTAAATTTTAGTCTAAGATATTTTTTAAATATTTTCCTGTATAAGATTGAAGATTTTGAGCAATTGCTTCTGGAGTTCCAGCCGCAATAATATTTCCTCCTTCATCACCGCCTTCTGGACCAAGATCAATTATCCAATCTGAACATTTGATTACATCTAAGTTATGTTCAATAACTACAATTGAATTTCCTTTATCAACTAGTCTTTGTAGAATATTTAACAAATGATGAATATCATAGAAAGATAAACCAGTAGTAGGTTCATCAATAAGATATAAAGTTTTACCTGTCGCCCTACGAGATAGCTCTGAAGCTAGTTTAACTCGTTGTGCTTCGCCTCCTGACAATGTTGGCGCTGATTGTCCTAGTTTTAAATATCCTAATCCTACATCGACTAAAGTCTGCAATTTATTTATAACTCTAGGAATGTTTTCAAAAATTTGCAATCCTTCTTCAATAGTTACATTTAAAATATCAGAAATTGTATATCCTTTATATTTAACTTGTAGGGTCTCTCTATTATATCTTGCTCCTTTGCAAACTTCACATTGAACATATACATCCGGTAAAAAATTCATTTCTATCATATTGACTCCTTGTCCTCCACAATTTTCACATCTCCCACCCTTTACATTAAAAGAGAACTGTCCTGGTTTATAGCCTCTTGCTTTTGCTTCTATGGTTTGAGAAAAAAGTTCTCGTATACTATCAAAGATACCAGTATAGGTAACAGGATTTGAACGAGGAGTTCGACCAATAGGAGATTGATCTATAATAATTACTTTGTCAATCAGTTCAAGACCTTTAACTTCAGAAAGATATTTTGGAAAAGGAATTTTTTTAGTTAAATGATTTTGTAATGCAGGATATAAAAGTCTTTTAATTAGAGTAGATTTTCCCGAACCAGACACTCCTGTAATAGTAACTAATTTACCTAATGGAATTGATACATTGAGATTTTTCAAATTGTTAGCATGACAGTTTTTCAACTGTAAGATAGCTCCATTACCTGAGCG
The DNA here is from genome assembly GCF_000025125.1 of Candidatus Atelocyanobacterium thalassa isolate ALOHA. Taxonomy (NCBI): domain Bacteria; kingdom Bacillati; phylum Cyanobacteriota; class Cyanophyceae; order Chroococcales; family Aphanothecaceae; genus Candidatus Atelocyanobacterium; species Candidatus Atelocyanobacterium thalassae. The sequence goes on along the minus strand of NC_013771.1, from coordinate 425,532 downwards.
TCTTTTTTCTCGTTTTTTAATTATTCTCCTGCCAGACAAGTAGTCTGCCGTAAGAGAGTTTTTTGAATTTAGCAATGCTTCTAGGTTTCCTTGAGAAGTTATTATTCCTCCATGTATTCCTGCTAGAGGACCTATGTCAACTATATGATCAGCTATTCTAATAGTTTCTTCGTCATGTTCAACAACTATTAGAGTATTTCCTAAATCCCTGAGGTTCTGTAAAGTTTTTAAAAGACGTTCATTATCTCGTTGATGTAATCCGATACTTGGTTCATCTAATACATACAAAACCCCTGTTAATCCTGAACCAATTTGTGTCGCTAAACGAATTCTTTGTGCTTCTCCTCCCGATAAGGTAGCTGTTCCTCTATCTAAAGTTAAATAATTTAAGCCAACATCTAAAAGAAACTGTAATCGATTTTTAATTTCTTTCAACGCTATCTCACCAATTATCTTCTGTTTTTGGGTTAGCTCTAATTGTTCGATTTTTTTCAAACATTTATCAATAGAAACACTGGTTAATTCATTAATATTGTATTGTCCCAATTTAACAGATAGTACTTCTGGTTTTAACCGTTTACCTGAGCAAGATTTACAAGTTTGTTCAATAATATACTTTTCCATTTTTTGTTTCATATTTTCAGAACTAATTTCGCTATAATTACGTTCTAAAATTGCTAAAACTCCTTTAAAATTATAGTAGTATCCTTTACGGTTATTAAATCGAGAATCTTCTTCAAGCCATATAGGCTCATCACTACCGTATAACACAAAATCTTGTTGTTCCTTAGTTAATTCATTCCAAGGAGTCTGAATATCAAAGCCGCAACTTTTACCAATACTATAAAGTAGAGATAAATAATAAGAATTGTTTTTTTCTGACCAAGGAGCAATAGCTGCATATAGTGGAGAATAAGGATTAGGAATAATTAATTCTGGAGAGAATTTACGTAAACTTCCTAGGCCATGACAATCAGGACAAGCACCATAAGGGGAATTGAAAGAAAATAATCGAGGAGATAGTTCTTCCATTACTGTCCCATGTTTAGGACAAGAGAAGTTTTCAGAAAACATTAATTCAGAGGGCAATTTGATAGCTATTTTTTCTTCTTGTATAACTTTTTCTGTATTAATAGTGATTAATGCTAATCCTTCAGAGTTAAACAAGCAAGTCCTCAAAGAATCAGTTAATCTTTCTTCTATACCTTCCTTTTTAATTAGACGATCAACAACAATTTCAATGTTATGGTATTGATTTTTATTGAGTTGAATATTATCTGTAATTTCTTTGATTTCTCCATTAACTCTTACTCTTACGAATCCTTGAGAGGCTAGGTTAGATAATAACTGTTTATGAGTTCCTTTTTTTCTCCTTGCTACAGGTGATAAAATCTGAAACCTTGTATTTTCTGGTAATTCCATTATGCGATCGCACATCTGGTCGATAGTTTGAGGAGAAATGCTATGACCACATATAGGACAGTATGGTGTACCAGCTCGACCAAACAATAGTCTCAAATAATCATAAATCTCTGTTACTGTACCTACAGTTGAGCGAGGATTATGAGAAGTCGATTTTTGATCAATAGAGATAGCAGGACTCAGTCCTTCAATTGTATCAACTTCTGGTTTATCTAATTGACCCAAAAATTGCCTAGCATAAGTACTTAAAGACTCTACATAACGTCTTTGTCCCTCAGCAAAAATAGTATCAAATGCTAGAGAAGATTTTCCTGAACCTGATACTCCAGTAAAAACAATTAATTTATTACGTGGAAGTTCAAGATTGATATTTTTTAAGTTATGTTGTCTAGCGCCACGAATACGAATGTTATCTAAATCAGCCATAATCTTTATTTTTATTTCTTATAGTTTTTCAAGATAGTAGAACCAACATCCCATCTCCAAAAGAATAAAAACGGTATTTTTGTTCAATAGCTATCTTATACAATTCTAATAATCTTTTTCTCCCTATTAGAGCACTAACAAGCATTAGTAAACTAGATTTAGGAAGATGAAAGTTTGTAATCATTCCATCAATCAAGCGCCAACTATATCCTGGATAAATAAAAATATCAGTTTTACCTGAAAAAGACTTTACGCCATATTCTGTATCCATTGAAGTTTCATTCGCCATTCCCTCTAAAGCTCTTACCACAGTAGTCCCTACTGCTATTACTCTTCCTCCGTTAATCTTAGTTTTATGAATTTTCTGGATTGTTTCACTTGGCACTTCTACCCATTCTTGATGCATTGTATGTTGCTTTATATCATCTGTACTAACTGGGCGGAATGTTCCTAGTCCTACATGTAAAGTAATATAAGCTTGCTCAATTCCTTTCTTCTGTAACTTTTGTAATAACTCTTGAGTAAAGTGCAATCCTGCTGTCGGAGCAGCTACTGCTCCAGGCTTTTGTGCATAAATTGTTTGATACTGAGATGAATGAGCATTGCAATTAGAAATATAAGGCGGCAAAGGAAGATGCCCAATTCTTTCTAAAGCTTCCCAAAAAATTTTTCTAGAGCTCACGTCAAACTTTAGTATTCTTCCTCCTGTTTCTTCATCTTGATCTACTACTGTTGCCTTTATTAAAAAATCTTGGTTGAGATCATCTAATTTTTCTTTAAATAAAATTTCACTACCAATTTTAAATCTTTTTCCTGGTTTAACTAGCGCAAGCCAGGAGAAAGGTTCTTTTTCCTCTAGTAATAAAACCTCAACCTTAGCTCCAGTAGTTTTTTGTCCGTAGAGCCTTGCTGGAATAACTTGTGTATTATTAAACACTAACAAATCTCCAGGTAATAGCCACTTAGGTAATTCATGAAAAAAACTATGAATATGAGTATCGAGAGAATTTATCACTAATAGCCGCGAAGAATCTCTAGGAACCAAAGGACTCTGAGCAATTAAATCTGAAGGTAAGTAATAGTTATAGCTTGATAATGAGTAATCATCATTCATAAGACAGTTTTATTGAAAAGAAGCTGTTGTTTATGTTTAACATGAGGTTCGAGAAGATCAAAACTATATGATGTGGTTTTTATTTCCTTGAACTTCTATTTTTAATAATTACATTATTAAAAATAGTTACTTCTTTTCATTTTAAAGCAATAGAAACATTATTTAAAGTACAAAATAAATGCTATGTGACGTTTGACTCTACATAGAGAAAATATAAATAATAACTTTATTAACTGAAATAGACCTTAAGCTAAATTATCTCTATTTGGATAACATATATAAGCAATGAAAGCTAGCTTTGTATGTTAATTTTTATGTCAGAAATTACAATCAATTCATTGTGATACTTATACTTATTTCAATCAACGCTGTTGAAGCTTACGTTTCTTAAGGAGGAGTAATATATGAATCTTATACAAAAGATAGACTTGAGAAATCTTGACTCTTTTATAATCATTAAAAGTTTTTTAATATGGAGTTTTTCTTTAATAGTGTGCTTATTGATTGTAGGGTTTCCTGTAATTATTTTTATGGCAACTTTTTGCGCTTTAGCTTCCATTATCCTACAAACATTTTTACCCATGAGTTCTGTATTATTAGTTGTAGGAACTCTACTTAGTCTTAATTTACTAATAATTTTCACAAGTGCAGCCATATTAACAATTAAAGGTATACATCCTCAAGAAGTACATTGGCTAAGATGGTTAAATGGTAAAGGAACTCATATAAATACTTCTGTTTATGCATCTTGTCCTTTAACTTGCGATATTGCATAACGACATTAAGAAATATCTTACAAATCAGTAATAATTTTTTAATCCATAGTAAATAAAAACTACCATAATTTAACTCTTAATTATGGTAGTTTTTATATAATTAATCTTTAATTTAGTAAGCACCATTATTCTTCGGAAAAATAATTATTCCAATAGTTTTAAAGATTATCCATATATCTATCATCCAATTATAATAATTCACATAATAAACATCAATTTGTACTCTTTGAGGATAAGGGATATCATTACGCCCTGAAACTTGCCACAAACCAGTAATACCCGGACGAATAGTTAAAACCTTGCCTATCTTATCTCCGTATTTACAAAGCTCTTCAGTAACTAAAGGCCTAGGCCCAACAACACTCATATCTCCTTTTAGAACATTCCAAAACTGAGGAAATTCATCCAGACTAGTTAAACGAAGAAATTTCCCAATCCAAGTAATTCGAGGATCTTCTCTTAACTTAAAATTATTTTCAAATTCAGCTTTGATTTGTGGAGAACTTGCCATTATTGATTCTAATACTTCATCTGCATTCTGAACCATGGTTCTAAACTTAATGCATTTAAATTTCTTAAAATTCTTTCCAGCTCTTTCTTGAAAATAAAAAATAGGGCCAGGAGAACTAATTGCTATCAAAAAACTTAATAACAAATAGAGAGGCAAAAAGACAATCAATACAGATAAAGAAAACAATACATCAAAAGCTCTCTTTATAAATTGATTGCTTAATATATTTTGTGATCTAGATTTAAAATGAATTTTTTGAAAAATTGAAGGAATTAATTTGTTTTTTGTTAAAACTTGCAATACTTTAATAGAAGTCAATTGGTTGTTAACAGTCATTTCACTCCTTTAAGTTACACCATACTAGTTTTTTAGAATCTTATCAGGTAAATATGTACATTAGTATAAGTCTATGACGAGGAATTTTCAGTAAAATTTTTATAGCATTTTTCTAAAAAAGCTAAATAAGATGTTTTAAAAATCTCAGGAGAAAACTTTTCTGCCTGACGACGACAACTTTTAGGATCCACTTGATACTGGAAATCTTGAAAAGTTTCAACTGCATCAATAAGAGATTCAACAGTTTGATGTTTAAATAAAATCCCAGTTCCATTTTGTGCATCTTGTTGTACATCAATAACAGTTTCTAAAGCACCACCATTTCCATAGGCGATAACTGGAGTTCCACAAGCTTGAGCTTCTACTAAGGCAATTCCAAAGTCTTCACAGGCAGCATATATAAAAGCCTTTGCTTTTGCAACATACTTTTCTACTACTGTATCCTTTTGTGCTCCTAAAATTTGTATGTTTGGTTTGGCTATTAAACGAAGTTTTGCAATTTCTGGTCCATCACCAATAATAATTAGAGGATATCCTAATTTATTAAAAGCTTGTACGATTAAGCTAATTTTTTTATAACTAACTAGCCTAGAAACAGTAACATAAAAATCATCTTTACTAGAATTAAAGGTAAATCTATCTATATCCACTGGAGGATAAATAACTTTAGCTGTACGACGATAACAACGCCATATACGATCAGCCGTATGATGAGAATTAGCTATAAAAAAATCAACACGGTTAGCAGATATAACATCCCACTGTCTTAGATGATGTAATAAATAACGCGTAAATATTCCAGGAATTCCTCTACCTATCATTGAACTTCTGAGATAATCAAAAGTTAAATCCCAAGCATAGCGCATTGGTGTATGACAATAGCAAACATGTAGTTGATGTGGACTTGCAAGTATTCCCTTAGCTACAGAGTGAGAAGAAGATAGTATTACATCGTATTTTCTTAAATCTAGTTGTTCTATAGCTAAAGGGAGGAAAGGCAAATACTTTTGGACACCAGTATGGGCTAAAGGAAAGTATTGTAAAAAAGTGGTTCCAATAGAGCGATTATAAAGATAACTCTTAGGGTTAGTAGATTCAAAGTCAATAAGAGAATAAACATCAGCTGTTATGTGCTTAAGGATTTCTTTGACTACTAATTCAGAACCTCCTGTAGCTTTTGGAGTTAACCATTCATGAACTAAGGCGTATTTCATATATAGCTATTATATATAAGTAAGATAAAGTTAAAAAAATGCTAATTTTAGACTTATAGGCCACTTCTACAGTAAAAACTGTTTTAAAGTAATAATTTTCTTCATTTTTTCATAACACTTGATATTCTATACAATCTAGAGAAAATAGCGATAAATAATAATTTACTTTTCTTATATTTTATAAGTTAAGAATAAAATATTGTAGGTCTTTAATTTATAAAATTTCGTGATTAATTACTAGCAAGATAAGTCTTGTTTCATACCACGATTTATATCTTACTTCATAAAGATATAAACATTACTTTTATTATTTTTTATACTATTGAATTTTTTGATATAAATTGTTAACAGTTTAGATTGTAAATAATTTAATTTATATTTTTTCGTTATGATTAATGCCGTAATTAGATATAGAATTACTATAAATAAACAGTACTAATAATATAATTTTATTTTAGATATTTGTCGCAAACCCATTTCTAGTAGTATATGTGTAGTACGTATATTATGAGAATAGTCATGATTGATAGAATTCATTTTACAGGATTATTGAATTAATGCCTAATCAATACTTTGCTACTGTTGCCAGAGGATTAGAGAAAGTAGCTGCTGAAGAATTAAGAAAATTAAACGCTAAGAATATTGAAATCACATTTGCTGGAGTTCATTTTCAAGGTGATAAATCTCTATTGTACAGGGTTAATATATGGTCAAGAACTGTCTTTCGTTTTCTAATGCCTATTCTTACAATTAAGTGTAATGATGAGTTGGAACTGTATAACAATGTTAATAAAATAGACTGGTCTCAATATTTAAGAACAGAACAAACATTCGCAGTAAACTGTACAGGAAAAAACTTAAAATTAAATCATACTCACTTTACCGCTCTACAAATTAAAAACTCTATTGTTGATCAGCAAAGACTTCGCTTCAATAAGAGATCTATTATTGATACTAAAAATCCTAATATTTTAATAAATGCTCATATTGATAAAAATTCATGTATTTTAAGTTTAGACAGTTCTGGAAATAGTTTACACAGAAGAGGATATCGCACAGCCATGGGCTTCGCACCTATCAAAGAGAGCTTGGCTTCAGCACTATTAGACATAGCAGAGTGGACACCTGATATCTGTTTATTAGATCCTATGTGTGGGTCAGGAACTATACCTATTGAAGCAACTTTAAAAAGTTTAAACATAGCTGTAGGTTTAAACAGAAAATCTTTTGGATTTCAATTCTGGCAAGACTTTGATGAAAAACTTTATAAAACTATAATTAATGAAGCAGTTGAAAAACAAAGAAAGAAACTTAAAGCACCTATCTTCGGGTATGATTGTGACTTATCAGTAATAGAACAAGCAAAAATAAATGCGAAACAGTGTAATATTGAAAAACATATTTATTTTATCCAAACAGTTCTGAAAGATATTGAGGCACCAGCAGATAGAGGAATGATTATATGTAATCCACCTTACGGAAAGCGTATAGGAGATACTAAAGAATTAGGCAAATTATATAAACTATTGGGTGATATACTCAAGCAACGTTTTAAAGGATGGGTGGCTTATATTCTAAGTGGTGATAAAGAATTAATAAAACAAATTGGACTAAGAGCATCTAGTCGTACTTCAATTTATAATGGATCCTTGAACTGTACTTTATTAAAGTACGATTTATATTAAGTTTGTATATCATTAGATACTAAATTACTTACTGTACTAAATTGTTAGTCTATATATTAATTAAAAATACATTAGACATAAGATTTTCTAAAAATTTATTAGTTTCAGGACTCTTTAAAATTAATAAATGGATCAGTTAACTCATCTCAGAAAATATCATATACTGTATTATTATTTGTAAATGGTTCCATTCTAATTGTGTTAAAATTTCAATTTTTAGTTAATTACTTTTTATATATTAATCACATAAGGTTTAATTTTAAGTTTAAAAAATAAAAGTTTTATAACAGATAAATATGACTAAAATTACATCCCGTAAATCTTTAGGAATTCATGAAGTATTTGATATTGGTCTAGAAAAAGATCATAATTTTCTATTAGATAATGGTTTTATAGCTTCTAATTGCTTTAATAAATCTCACTCCACAGCTTATGCTTACATAACCTATCAGACAGCATATTTAAAAGCCAATTATCCTGTTGAATATATGGCTGCTTTATTAACTGCTAATAGTGATAATCAAGATAAGATAGAAAAATATCGAGAAAATTGTCAAAAAATGGGTATTCAAGTTTTACCTCCAGATATTAGTCTTTCTCTTAAAGATTTTACTCCTTTAGAAAATCAAATTCTTTTTGGATTATCAGCAGTTAGAAACTTAGGAGAAGGAGCTATAGATAGTATCTTAAAAGCTAGAATACAATTAAATACAAAATTTAATTCTTTGGCAGATTTTTGCTCTAATACTGATTCAAGAACTGTTAACAAAAGAGCCTTAGAAACTTTAATTTATTCTGGAGCTTTTGATAGTGTTTCTAATAATCGTAAACAATTAATTAATGATCTTGATTTAGTAATTTCTTGGGCACAAAAAAAAGCAAAAGATAAAGAAAGTGGTCAATTAAATCTTTTTGATTTAATTACTAATAATGCTGATAACTCTAACTTAGACTTAGAATATGAAGATGTTCCTAGCTCTCCATCAGTTGAAGATTTCTCTCTACAAGATAAATTAAAATTTGAGAAGGAATATCTTGGTTTTTATATTTCAGAACATCCTCTAAGAATAATTGAAGAACCAGTTTCAATTCTCTCTCCAGTTTCTTTTGATGAAATAATAGTTCAGAAAGCTAAGAGAAATATTACTATTTTATCTACAATTGCTGAAATTAAAGAATATACAACTAAAAAAGGAGATCAGATGGCCTTTTTAGTTTTAGAAGATACATCAAGACATATCGAAGGAGTTTGTTTCCCAAAAAGTTATAAGAAAATTAAAAATGTTCTAACAAAAGACTCCGTATTAATTATTTGGGGAAAAGTTGATTTTCGAGACGATAAAGTACAAGTAATAATAGAACATGCTCAAGATATAGATTCTATGAGAATAGTTATTATTGATTTGAGTTTGGAACAAGCTACCAATAAAATATCTTGTCATAATTTGAAGTCTATTCTATCTGGACATGCAGGAAAAAATAATCAAACTAAAATACCACTTTTTATATTTCTTCAGGATAAAGGCAATAAAAAATTAATTAGATTAGACGAAAGTTATTGGCCTAATGATGAAAAATTAGTCATTAATGCTTTAAACAAAGTTGAGTTTAATTCATATTCTATTTCTTTATTGGAATATAAAAAATAATATGGTTTTATTCTTTATAAAGACAAATTGTAATTATTTTGATTAACAATAAAATTAGCTTTTGTAATAAAAAAAGATTATTGAATATCTTTATTCCTTTATGCAAATATTCGTCTTCAATAGTTTTTTTAAAAGATAACTTCTAAATTTATTTTAAAGCTAATTCAATTAATTTATCTACTAGCTCGTGAAACTCTAATCCTGTCTTTATCCATAATTCTGGATACATACTAGACTCTGTAAAGCCAGGGAAACTGTTAATCTCATTGATAAAAATTTTTTGGGTTCCTTCAATATAAAAGAAATCTACTCTAGATAATCCTCTACCATTAATTGTAGTAAATGCGTTAATGGCCATCTGTTGAATTTTTTCTATTATATGATTTGGTAATTGAGCAGGAATATGTATCTTAGAACTAGTATCTTTATATTTAGCTTTATAATCATAGAAATCACTTTCAAAAGTAATTTCTCCTACGACAGATGCTTTAGGAATATCATTTCCCAAAACTCCACATTCTAATTCTCTAGCGATAATTCCTTCTTCAATAATGATTCGATTGTCATAACTAGCAGCATTTTTTAGAGCAATCTCTAATTCATCATGAGAAGAGACTTTTGAAACTCCAACTGAAGAACCCAGATTGGCTGGTTTAATAAAACATGGATATCCAAGATTTGTTCTAATATCATTACATAATTGAGAATAGTATTGAGCATTAGAAAACAATTTAGAATATTCAAGAGTTAAATATTTAACCTGAGGAAATCCTGCTTGTGAAAATATTGTTTTCATTACAATCTTATCCATACCTATTGCTGATCCTAATACACTAGTTCCAACAAAGGGAGTTTGCATCATCTTTAATAGGCCCTGAATAGTTCCATCTTCTCCATTTGGACCATGTAAAACTGGAAACCAAACATCTATTTGATTTACTTCAGTTGGAAATTGCCATAGCTGAAATTTTTCTTCTTTTTTTAGTAATACTAATGGTAAAGCTTGTTTGGTTTGTAAAACTTGTTCAGCTATTTTTCCAGATATCCAAACACCATTTCTTTGAATATAAATAGGTATTACATTATACTTACATAGATTATTACCTATTTGTAATGCTTGTAAAATAGCTCTAGCTGAATTAATAGAAACTATATGTTCTTCTGAGGCTCCGCCAAACAATAAGCCTATTGATATTTTCATCATTTCTTTTTATTGTCTAATTAGAAACAATCATAAACTATCATTATTATCTTAACGACTTTAATTTAAAAATAAGTAAGATAAATAATTTATCGTATCAGCTTAATTAAATCTAGAATATGCTTTTGACACAGTCTTTAAACAATATTGTATTTCTCTAATTAAAATTAGAGAAATTATAATAATTATAAAATTGTTAAATAACCCTTAAGAACCTCGATAAGCGTACTTCCGCTCCAAATAGCAACCATAAGAATAGACGCAGATAAAACGCTAGCTATTGAGCAAACAATTAGTCCGAGAAAAGTAATACATCCATCATTTTCTTGCAATCCAAAGCCTGTTACGAAAATACCTATTGCAGGTAATGTATTCGTCCCAGGAATAGGTATCATCATAGAAATCGACATAAAAATAATTATTAAACCAATAAAAATACGTGTAATTTTGTTAGTACAGATGTAGGTCATACGAGGACGAGCTAATAATTCAATACGTTGTAACCATGGTTTGCTTTTTTGAACAAAAGCTTGTGCAGTTCCTAGCTTTATAGAACTATTTAAAAGCTTTTTTGGAAACCAAGGAATTCTAGTTCCTAAAACAAATTGGCAGGCTAGAATAAGTATTAATATTCCAAAAGGAATCGAATAACCAGGTGCTGGGACTGGTAAAGCTGAGGGAAGGGATAAGATAACAAATAAAAAACCAAAAACTCTTTTTCCAGCTAGTTCTAGAAGATCAACTAATCTTATATCATCTGACAGCTTTTTTTGCGAAAAGTATTGTTCCAATTCAATCGATAATTTAGTCATAATATCTTAGCTTTAATATTTAAAATAAAAAATAACGCGTGCAGTTTCCTTATTAAACTTAAGTTTTTAAACTTTAGTAATTGGTATATTTGCTTTTTTAGACTTTGAATAAATAATATTTTTGATGAGTTTTTTCAGAAATATTATGGATACCAAAGAAATTCTCCCTTCATATTTCATATTAGGTTTCTAAAACCTAATATTTTGTTAAAACCATTTTTATAGTCGAGTAGCATAGATAAGGTAGCGTTTGTTTGAGCTTAATATCTAATTAAAAATAAATTTTTTATGTTTCGTAGTTTTATTTTGTGTATGTGATATTTTAGTTTTTCAAAATAAAAATTATATATTTAACGAAATAGTATAAGTAAAATTTTAGTGTTATGTTCTAAAAATTTTATTTTTAAAAGTAAATATTTTGATGATCATTGACTAGCATATTACTTATAGTTAATATACATTAGCTCATTTAATATTATATGAAAATAAAGAAAAATTCATTCAATAAAGTAAAAAATGAATATAAAATCTGCAAGTAAAAAATAATCTCTGGATTTTATAACTAAATCTGTCATTAAAAAATTTTAGATTGTAGTTGTTATGTCTAATGATTTTCTTTAATTTAACTAAATAGCTTTTTCGTTAAAAACAATATTATTATGAATTAAGCACTCTATGTGGACATCTTAATGGACTATATCGATCTCGACTCTCGACAAAAACAAAATTTAGGACTTCTACTGGGAGTAAGCTTATTTTTTTGGATTAGTATTACAGTTTTATTACCTACCTTACCAACATATGTTGAGTATCTTGGTGGTACAAAACCTGAAATTGGTTTGATTATGGGTAGTTTTGCTGTGGGATCATTATTTTCTAGAACACTGTTAGGTTATTTAGCTGATACTAAAAGCAGAAAATTAGTTCTTTATATTGGAGTTATTATTGCAGCTTTATCTCCATTAAATTATCTTTTTGTTCAAACTATCCTTCCTTTGTCTATTGTTCGTGCAATTCACGGTATTAGTATTTCTGCTTTTACTACAGCCTATAGTGCTTTGGTTATAGATTTTTCGCCCATAAAACATAGAGGACGAGTAATTGGCTATATGAGCTTAGTAACACCTATTGGTATGAGCATTGGTCCTGTATTTGGAGATTTATTAAAAGAAAATTTTGGATATACTACTTTATTTATTGTGTCATCAATTTGTGGCTTTTTAGGGTTATTTTTAGTTGTCGCAATGCAAAAAGAATCCAACTCTAACTCTTATAGTTCTTCTGGTATTAATAATAACGATTCGTCTCATAGCTTTCATAAAATACTATCTAGTCATTCTTTAGTTATTCCAACATTAGTTTTGTTATTAATTGGTCTGCTATTTGGTACGATAATAACTTTTTTACCTCTCTTTTTAGAAGAAAAAGGATTAGAATTTAGTGCAGGTTTATTTTATACATTAGCTTCTATTACAAGCTTTTTATCGCGAATTTTCTTAGGTAGAGTAGCTGATAAATTTGGGCGTGGTTTATTTATTACAACTAGTATTCTTTGCTATTTTAGCTCAATGATTTTATTGACTCAAGCGACTGGAAGTCAACAATTATATTTAGCAGCTATCTTTGAAGGAATAGGAGCAGGAATTCTTATGCCTATGATCATCACCTTAGTTTCTGATCGTTCATCTCCTCAAGAAAGAGGTCAAGTTTACTCTGTATGTCTAGGTGGTTATGATCTTGGTATAGCTCTTGCAGGACCTATAGTAGGTATTCTAGGAAGTGAACTTACTTATCAAACTATTTTTACTTTTAGTAGTAATTTAGCCTTAATTGCATTTATCTTATTTATTGTCCAATCTAATCCCACGATAAAAACGTCTTTAGCTTTTGCTGTAGGAAAGAGAGAAGATTTATACTATCGTGAAAATTAATAATATTTTATATATTTTAATTAAAATGTTTCTAATTTATTTTTAATTTTATGAAACTAAATAAAAATATATAGAAAATTCTATTTTTTAACAAAACTAGATACTGTATAAAAAACAATCAAATACTAAATAATGAGTTCTTTAACTGTTCAGATACATGAAGATAAATATGCCGTATCAGCTGAAGCAGCTAGAATTACGCAAAACTATCTTATGGAGACTTTAAATAAACAAGATGAAGCCACAGTTTTATTAGCCACAGGTAATTCTCAAATTAAATTTCTAGAAGCTTTAACAGATTCAAGAAAAATTGATTGGTCACGTGTTAATTTTTTACATCTAGATGAATACTTAAATATCGATAAAGATCATCCTGCTAGTTTCCATACTTATCTTCGTGCAAAAGTAGAAAACAAAATTAAGGCAAAATCTTTTAACTACTTACTTGGAGATACCTTAGAGCCCTTGCAAGAATGTATTCGCTATTCTAAATTACTCAGAAGAAGACAAGTTGATATTTGTTTTTTAGGAGTAGGAGTTAACGGACATTTGGCTTTCAATGAACCGCAGGCAGAAAATTTTAATGATTTTGATTTAGTAAAAATTGTTGAGCTAGATCTAAATACTCGTTGTTCTCAAGTAGATCAAAATTACTTTCAATCTATAGAAAATGTACCTAAATATGCTTTAACTGTAACTATTCCAATGATTTTGTCAGTCAAAAGAATTCTTTGCTTAGCAACTGGAGAAAATAAAGCAAAAATAGTTAAAATTATGTTACAAAACAATATTTCTTCAAAATGTCCTTCATCCATTTTAAGACAGCATTCTGATACAACTTTATTATTGGATAAGTGCTCAGCTTCACTCCTATAGATATTGTTTGTTTAATAATTAACGCTAATAACTATATATGTTGACTACATGAAAATAGATTAAATTCTAAAATTTAGATCTTATTTTTTTAAAAGTAGATTATCTAAATATCTTCTGTATAAAGTCTTTCATGAATTTAATCTTAGTTAAATTTATAAAAAACCAGTAAAGTGCCCTACTGGTTGGTTATTTTAATATGTTAATTTTACTTTTCTTGAAATATGAATTTCCTTAAGAGAAAAAAGAAACTGATATAAAAAATCCTTTTTTATAGACTCTATACTCAGGCTAAGATTATTTACATATGAATATAATAGTGCTTTTAATAATAATTCTTTTTTAAAAAACTTATTTTTTTGGAACATTCTATTGTTGTGATAGTCAGAGCTCTAGACACCTGTAGTTAGTATGACCCGGCTATTAGAGCTGTCAGCTATCACTGAGGTTGACAATAAGCAACAGATAACAGTAAAAACGCTATAGCTTTATTGAGTGTGTGGAAGTGGTAAACCAGATCAAAAAGTCACATTTTTTTCCATTATTGGGAATTATTCTTACAACAACAGTATGGTCAATAAGTAGACCTGTTAAAGGACAGGATATATTATTTATAAAAAATTTGAAAGACCAAGAAATTCAACAAAAATTTCTTGGCCATTTAAACCTGAACAAATATTCTGATAATTTATCTAATTTAAATAACTCTTATTTCAAAGTATCAACTTCAAAATTACCCAAAACTTTTTATACTGCTCAACTAGAAAAATCTTCATCTAATAAGTTTAAAGATATAAATTTATCAGAAACTTTTATTTCACAAGAAACAATAAGAAGTGAAATAAACAAACAGGAAATACTAGAAGAAGAACCAAGAATCTTAGTAGTAGAAGTAATAGTTAAAGGGGCAAATGAAGAATTAGAAAATTTAATATATAACATACTTCAAACTAAGCCAGGACGCACAACTACACGTTCTGAGTTACAACAAGATGTTAATGCTATTTATGCGACTGGTTACTTTGCAAATGTTCAAGTTACTCCTACTGATACCCCTTTAGGAGTTCGAATTACTTATGCTGTAAAAGTTAATCCCGTCTTAAAACAAGTGGTTGTTAATACAGTTCCTGATATTAAAGATCAGAGAGCATTACTTCCTGAAACCGTTCAAAAGATTTTTGGACAACAATATAATAAAACTCTTAACTTAAGGGATCTCCAGAAAGGTATCAAAAAAATCAATGAATGGTATGCCGAACAGGGTTTTGATCTTGCCCAAGTAATAGGTTCCCCTGCGGTGAGTGATGATGGTGTCATTACTTTGATTATTGCTGAAGGAGTTATAGAAAATATAAAAGTTCGTTTTTTTAACGCTGAGGATGAACCTGTTGATGGTGGAACTCGTGACTTTATAGTTACTCGAGAAATGCAGTTAAAACCAGGTAGCGTATTTAATCGAAAAACAGCTCAATTCGATTTACAACGTATATTTGGCTTAGGTTTATTTGAAGATGTAAGAATTTCTTTTAGTCCAGGAGAAGATTTAAGAGAAGTTATTGTAAATGTTGATTTAGTAGAAGGAAATACCGGATCACTCGCCGCTGGAACTGGTATTAGCTCTAGTAGTGGATTATTTGGAACAATCAGTTATCAAGAACAAAATTTAGGAGGTAATGGACAAACTATTGGTGGTGAAATACAAGTCGGTGAGCGAGAATTGCTTCTTGATGTTAATTTTACAGATCCTTGGATTGCAGGAGATCCATATCGCACAGCTTATACTGTAAACGGTTTTCGTCGCCGTACCATCTCTCTAGTATTTGATGGAGATGATAGCTCGATTAGAACTATGAATGGTTTTGATAGCCCTAGAGTAATACGTACAGGGGGAGGAGTTTCCTTCGCGCGTCCATTGGCAGAAGATCCCTTTAGTAAACCTGATTGGAGATTGACTGCTGGATTAAATTATCAACGAGTGTTAATAGAAAATGCTAATGGCAAGATTGCTCCTCTTTCTGCTCCGATAAATGGTTACCCAGAACAACCTCTTTCCTTTAGTGATTCAGGTCGTGATGATTTATATACATTATCTTTTGCGGCAGCTCAGGATTTTCGAAATAATCCTTTACGACCTACTAGTGGACATGTCATTCGCTTAGGATTAGAACAAACTGTACCAATTGGTTCAGGTAGTATTGGTTTTACACGTTTGCGGGGAAATTATAGTTACTATATTCCAGTTAATTTGATCGATTTAGGTTTTATTGAAGAAAATCAACCTAAACCTCAAGCTTTTG
The DNA here is from genome assembly GCF_000025125.1 of Candidatus Atelocyanobacterium thalassa isolate ALOHA. Lineage (NCBI taxonomy): Bacteria > Bacillati > Cyanobacteriota > Cyanophyceae > Chroococcales > Aphanothecaceae > Candidatus Atelocyanobacterium > Candidatus Atelocyanobacterium thalassae. The sequence goes on along the minus strand of NC_013771.1, from coordinate 409,285 downwards.
CATTTAATGTACAGTTAGGTACGGTTTTTGAAGATCTTCCTCCTTATGAAGCTTTTGTTATAGGTGGAAGTAATTCAATACGGGGTTACGCTGAAGGCGAAGTTGGAAATGGTCGTAGTTTTTTTCAGGCTACCGCAGAATATCGACTTCCTATCATTCCTGCCGTAGGAGCTTCTATTTTCTTTGATTATGGTACTACAATTAAATCTCAAAGATCTGTACGGGGTCTTCCTGGTGTAGTAAGGGGATTACCTAGTGATGGCTATGGATATGGAGTTGGTCTCAGGATACAATCACCTGTTGGACCAATTAGAGTAGATTATGGAATTAATAACGAAGGTGATTCTCGTGTTCATTTCGGGATCGGAGAAAGATTTTAATTAATATAAATTATTATGTTATTTGTTTATCATGAAACTAGATATGAATTTAAAGTTTAAGGTATCAGGTATTGGCTTACATTCTGGAAAAGAAACTCAGGTAAAAATAATACCTAATTACTATACAGAAGGACATCATTTCGTTAGGGTAGATCTTTTAGGTAATCCAATTATTCCTGTTCATATTTCAAAAGTTAGTCAGACTATATTATCTACAGAGTTATCTAATAACAACATTACTGTTCGAACAGTAGAACATCTATTAGCAGCTTTAGCTGGATGTGGAATTAAAAATGCTCGTATAGAAATTAATGGAACAGAAGTTCCATTATTAGATGGTTCAGCGAAGAATTGGGTTAATGCTTTTATTGACTCAGACTTTACTTTTTCAAAAATACAGGAAAGTGCTCCTTTACTAAAACCAATTTGGGTTCAAGACAAAGATGCTTTTGTTGCAGCAATTCCTGCACCAGAAATATGTTTCACTTATGGAATTAATTTTACTTATAAAGCTATTGGAAATCAATGGGCTAGTTGGAATCCTCGGAAAGAAACTTTTATGGACTTTGTTGCTCCTGCAAGAACATTTGGTTTTATAGACCAGATTGAACATTTAAGAGCATCTGGGCTAATCAAGGGAGGAAGTTTTGATAACGCATTAATTTGTAATCATAAAGATTGGTTAAACCCTCCTTTAAGATTTAGCAATGAACCTGTACGACATAAACTTTTAGATCTAGTAGGAGATCTAAGTTTATTAAGATTTATACCTCGGGCTCACTTTATAGCTTATAAAGCTAGTCACAAACTTCATATTCAATTAGCACAAAAAATAGCCAGTATTAATTAGTAATATTACCAACAACATATAAAACAAATAGATTAAATAAATAATTAAAGAATTTTTAAGTTTGTATTTAAATAACGTATTAATTAAATAAGATTTTTGAACAGTTGAAAAAGATTTAGCTATTTGGGTGGGCTCAGCCCACCCAAATAGCTAAATAGCTGAAACTTTTAGACTTAATAAATTAGATAAATCTCCTTCTAAGGCAATATTACGATTATTTGCTGCAAGATGACGAACAATTTTATAAACTGCTTCTATTTCGTCAGGATAACCTGTTTGTAATGCCAAAGTTTCAATACTTATCTCTCCAGATGTTTGCTTCATTATTGCTTGTACTTTAGTTTGCAAATTTAATATTGAAGCAGCCATTTGTTTTCCTGCTTCTACTCCAGGCTGATGATAAGCATTAATATTGACTAGAGAAGCATAGAAGCTAATTGTTCTTTCATACATAGCAATTAAAGCTCCTATTGTACGAGGCTTCACTTGAGGTATAGATATTGTGATAGAATCTCGTCCGTTTTCATATAATGCTTGTCTGGTTCCTTGTAAGAAAATAGACAAGTAATCACCTGATGTTACTCCAGGTTCTAATTCTAATGGATTATTTTGTCCATCTTGAAGTACTTCTATAAAAGTAGCAAAAAAATTGGAAACTCCATCTCTAAGTTGCTGAACATAAGCATGCTGATCTGTTGATCCTTTATTACCATATACAGCAATACCTTGATGAACTATATTACCATCAAGATCTTTTTCTTTACCTAAAGATTCCATTACTAGTTGTTGTAAATAACGACTGAAAAGAAGTAGGCTATCTTTGTAAGGAAGGACAACCATGTCTTTTTCTCCTTTACCGTTTCCAGAATAGAACCAAGCTAGAGCTAGTAATGCAGAGGGATTATCTTTTAAAGATTTAACTCTAGTAGCTTCATCCATTTCTTTAGCTCCAATTAACATCTCATCGATATCAATTCCTTGGAGAGCAGCAGGCAATAAACCAACAGCAGATAATTCAGACGTTCTTCCTCCCACCCAATCTTGCATAGGAAATCTTTCAAGCCATTCATTTGCAATTTCATCCATCAGGCTACCTGGCATCGTAACCGCCACAGCATGAGATTCAAATTTTAAACCTTGCATTTCATAGGCATGTTGAACTTCTAACATACCATTTCGAGTTTCAGGTGTTTTTCCAGATTTGGTAGTAACAATTACTAAAGTACTTTTTAGACGTTCACCAATTTGGTGAATCGTTTTATCTATTCCTTCTGGATCTGTATTGTCAACGAAGTGAATAGACATGGGTGCTTGGCATGGAGCTAATGCGTCTGATACGAATTGGGGTCCTAGAGCTGAGCCTCCAATTCCAACACAAAGTACATCAGTAAATTTACTCGCTGATGGTGGTTTAATAGTCCCTTGATGAATCTTTGTAACGAATTGCTTAATTTTAATTAAAGGTTCAGTAATTTCTTTTCTAATTTCATCATTAGGAGCCAATTCTGGGGCTCTTAACCAATAATGTCCAACCATTCTTTTTTCATCAGGATTAGAAATTTTTCCACTTTCTAGAGATTCCATATCCTGAAAAGCTTTGTTAAACTTCGGTAGAAGTTTATCGACAAAGTCTTGATTGAAACTCATTCTACTGATGTCGAGGTATATCCCTAATCCATTATGATAGTACAACCAGTTTTCGTAACGTTGCCACAGTTCTTGTTTATTCATAGAAACTACTATACAAACTTATTACTAGTAGAGAATATTTCACTCTCCACAATTAATAATAGAATATATCGGTAGGCAAAAAGTTATTAAAATTTTTGGACATAATAATTAAGATTTAAATTTATGTATGCTTAATTAGTATGTTTAGCTTTATTTGCAGTCATAGAATAAATAGTAAAATCTCTCTTATTATTTGTAATGGTTCATAATTTAAAGTTTATACACTTTTAATCTATTCCTTCTATTCTGTCTTCAGCCTGCTGATACAGTTCTTGTAATCGTTCTAGATTACTATCGGATGTTTCCCAGTAACCTCTACCATTAACTTCTAATAGAGTACTAACCATTTTACGGAAAGAATTAGGATTTAAATCCATTAAACGCTTACACATTTCTTCATCTTCAATAAAAGTAGTATTTGCATCTTCATATACCCAATTATCTACCGCATTAGCGGTAGCAGACCATCCCATAGTATTTACCAAACGTTTTGAAATCTCTCTAACTCCTTCATAACCATGAGATAACATTCCTTCATACCATTTTGGATTTAATAGTTTAGTGCGTGTATCCAATCGAACAGTTTCAGAGAGAGTACGTACCTGTGCATTTGCAGTTGTTGTATCAGCTATGTAAGCCGCAGGTTGCTTGCCATCTTCCCGTAGGCTAGCTACGATTTTTGTTGGATCAGAATCAAAATAATGAGAAACGTCTGTTAAACTAACTTCTGAAGAATCCAGATTTTGAAAGGTTGCATTCGCTGTTTTTAAAGCAGATTCAAATATCTTTCTATTATCTTTCATAATACCAGGATTATTTGAGTCAAAAGAAAAACTTTTCCTGTTTAAATACATATTGTGTAATTCTTTTTCTTCTTCCCAGCTACTATTTTCTATCGCTAAATTAACATTGGAGGAATAAGAACCAGAAGCATTTGAAAAAATGCGAGTTGCTGCTTCTCTAACATCAATATTCATTTCTGATGCTTGTTCCAGTGCATGTTTACGCACATAATTCATTTCTGAAGGTTCATCAGCTTCTGCTGCCATTTTAACAGCTTTATCTAATAGATTCATTTGGTTAATAAAAAGATCACGAAATACGCCGGAACAGGTCACCACAACATCAATACGAGGTCTTGCTAATTCTTCAAGAGGTATCAGTTCTAACTTATTAATTCTTCCTAGAGCATCTGGAAGAGGCTTGACTCCTACCATCCACATAATCTGAGCTAGAGATTCTCCATATGTTTTAATATTATCGGTTCCCCACAGAACACATGCAATAGTTTCTGGATATTGATCTCCATTATCGATTTTTTGTCGCTTAAGAAGAGAATCTACTACTATTTTTGCAGATTTTATTGCAGCTAACGTAGGAATGGATTGAGGGTCTAATGCATGGATATTTTTACCCGTAGGTAAAACATCCGGATTACGAACAATATCACCACCTGGTCCAGGTAAAACATACTCTCCTTCTAAACCTTTAAGCAATGCTTCTAATTCATGGCTTTCGCAAAGCTTTTTCAAACAGGATTCAAGATATTCAAAAAGAACTTTTAAAGAACTTCTATTGACTTTAGAATACCCTAAGTTTTCTAAAGTACTTACCCAAGGGGCTTTCTGGGTAATTTTCAGAATATCTATTTTTGAGATGAAGTCCACTCGACCTTCTTGATTTGTAGTTGCTTCAACCATTGAAGCTACAGCTTTCCTAGTTGCCAATGTAATTTTTTGCAATAACTCGACATCTTCTAATTTACCAATATCATTATTGTAATATATATCTTTAATGTCTCTTTCTATGCTTGTGGCAATGAGGCTTGGTAAAGATATTATATCTTCTTCCTCTCTATCTAGTGATGCGATATTGACTAATGTCGCTACTACCTCTTCGCCTGTTGGAGGTTTGCCAATAACATGAAGACCACATGGTAATAGTCTAGACTCAATTTCCATGAGCTTACTATAAACGATACCAATAATATTATCCATTTCTTCCGAAGTCATTTCCTTTGCATCAGTTTCAGGTAACTTAATATCTTTATCTAAGTTCACTAATCGACACTGGTCCATCACTGTATTAACTATCTGAATTCCGCGACTGGTAGCTTTTAAAGTTTGATATGATCCTATTAATTCATTTAATTCTTTTAAGCCTTTATATAGACCTGCATTCTCAGCTGGAGGAGTTAGATATGAGATAGTTTCTGCATAGCTACGACGTTTTGCAATAGTAGCTTCCGAAGGATTATTCGCCGCATAGTAATACAGGTTAGGAATATTACCAATTAAAGTATCAGGATAACAATTGCTAGACATTCCCATTTGTTTTCCTGGCATGAACTCTAAAGATCCATGAGTACCAAAGTGTAAAACTGCGTCTGCCTGCCAAACTTGATTTAAATATGTATAGTATGCTGCAAATCCATGATGAGGACTAGCAGATTTTGAAAATAATAAGCGCATAGGGTCGCCTTCATAGCCAAAAGTAGGTTGCACACCAATAAAGACATTCCCAAAATGCTTACCGTATATAAGCAAACTTTGGCCATCACTATTAAGATTTCCAGGTGGAGTTCCCCAATTTTCTTCTAAGCGCGTAGAATAAGGTGTTAATTTTTCATATTCTTCAACAGACATTCGATAAGCTACATTTAATTCAGGAGAAGCGTATTGAGCTTGTGCATCCTGAATAATATTATCCATCAAAGCTTTTGGTGAACTTGGTAATTCTGATAAATTATAACCTTTATCCTTTAGGGCTTTAAGTACTTCATAAATAGAACTAAATACATCTAAGTATGCTGCCGATCCAATATTGCCCTTATCTGGTGGAAAACTGAAAATAGTAATAGCTATTTTTTTCGCTTCTCTCTTTTTTTTCCTAAGATTAGCCCATTTTACGGCGCGTTTTGCCACTGTCTCAATACGATCTTGAAGTGCTATCGAGCGTCCAGTATTACCATCTCTACCTGATAATATTATAGGTTCGATAGCTCCATCTAGTTCAGGTATTGCTATCTGTAAAGCAACCTGAATTGGATGTAATCCTAAGTCACTATCTTCCCATTCCTCAGTAGTTTGAAAAACCAATGGTAATACGCACATATAAGGACAGTTCAAAGATTTTAATGCATCTATCGCTTTGGGGTGATCTTGCCTTGCTGGCCCACCTACTAAAGCAAATCCTGTTAAGGAAACAATAGTATCGACTATAGGAGCTTTTACTCTATCACTACTATCGATAGATGTGTTCCAAAAATATGCCTCAATAGGTTTAGAGAAATCTAATCCACCTGCAAATATAGGAATAACTCTTACCCCCATAGATTCTAATTCTTGAATCATAGCGACATAATGAGCATCATCTTTCGTAACTAGATGAGTCCTTTGTAATACTAGCCCTATACATGGTGTTGTATCTCTTTTAAGATCATCTGAAATATCTGTGCGCGAACTATACCATTGAAGATAAGAATTAATATCTTCAAACATTTTTAATGATAAAGGATGCCAAATTCCTATATCAGGATAAACGAGAGGATCTTTATAAGTAACTACTTCATCCTTAAAAAGATCAGGAAAAGAGTATTTATGAGCTAGCATAACCAGAAAATTCTCTAAATTTTCTGAGGATCCCCCTAGCCAATATTGGAAGCTTAGCATAAAGCTTCGAGCGTCCTGGGCTTTCTCTACTGGAAGATATTTTAATACTTGAGGTAATGTACGTAATAACTTTAACATCGCATCCTGAAAACCTGTTCCAGAATTTTGCTGCCGCTTACGCATAAATTGAGAAATCATACTTTTAGATTGCCCCAATTGATTCATTGAGAAGCTTCCCAATTTATTTAAACGCATTACTTGCGGCATTGACGGGAAAACTACTATAGCATCTAACTTTTCACGATAAGGCGAAACTGCTTCAACAACTTTATCAGCCAAGTCTTCAATAAAAATCAAAGAAGCAATAAACAAGTTTGCTTTTTCTATATCTTGTTGAAATTGTTTATAGTTTTCTGGATCTCGAAGTTCTTCTATTAAATATCCACTAATTTCAATTGCTATTTTAGAATTATTATTATTAATGTTTTTAACTGCTGCGGAAAGGGAACTTTGATATTGTGGTTCTAATACAACATAGACTACTTTGAGCAAAGAACGATCATTTAATGTCTCTGGAATAATATGACGAATGGTTGACTTGACGTGAGTGAACATATGCGACACAACTCCTGGTTTTTATAAAAATCTCATTTACAAAAGTCAAATATCTGACTGGAATAATTGCTCTTAAATGTAGTAGCTTATCTATAATTTTGATCACGAGCAAAAATCTTTTATGACTATTATTCGTACCTTACTTAATTATATAAATGTTTAACATCTGTATTTTAACAATGGCTACTTTGATTACTTCATTTATTCTTTGAATTATATCCTATAAAAATTGTTTCCCCGAGAATGTAAAGAAACGCAACATTCTTAAATTATATGATATGTAACTTCATATGATCTTGGTGATTATTAATCAAAATTTTTAAATTTGATAATCCATTATTGAAGATACAGAATTTTAGAGCAGTATAATTTTGTTTAAAAAGTATATTTAAGCTATGTATATTAGATAATAAAAGGTCTCTCAAAATAGTCATGTTTATTTTAGATCAGTGAAAATCAGAAAAGTTTTGGTTAGTTTCAGGAATATTAGATTCAGAAGGTGGAAAAACTTGCCAAAACCTATACACATATTTTATCCAATTGTCGAGAATATATTTAGCTTTTTGACTATTTGTTCTGTCAAAATGAAACTGAATCAATTTTTTTAATTGTACTTTTCCTTCCTGAGTACAAATTCTTTGTATATTTACACTATCAGAATTAATTTTTTCAGGAAATTTATCATCTTCATCAAGAAAATAACCAAGGCCTCCTGTCATACCTGCTCCAACATTACGACCAACTGAACCTAAAACTACTATTACCCCACCTGTCATGTACTCACAACAATGGTCTCCAGCTCCTTCTATAATTGCCTTCCCTTGAGAATTTCGAACGCCAAACCTTTCTCCAGCACGACCGTTGACTGATAGAATTCCTCCAGTAGCTCCATAAAGACAGGTATTTCCAATAATAATATTGTCTTCTGCTTTAAATTTTGACTTTTTACTAGGAATTATTATGATTTCTCCACCATTCATACTTTTACCTACATAATCATTAGCTTCTCCTTCTAGGTACATAAACATACCAGATAAGTTAAAGGCAGCAAAACTTTGTCCGGCCGATCCTGTAAATTTAAGCTCAAGCTTTCCAGAAAAACCTTTATTTCCATATCTTTTGGCTAATAATCCTGCTATATAACCTCCAGTAGTACGATCAACATTAGAGATATTAATATTTTTGACAATATTTTTGTGATTATCAATAGCAGATATAAATTCAAAATCATTAAGCAATTGTTTATCTAATGTTGAATTACTTTCTTTTCTTTTTTGATGATTGAGCCAAGTACGATTTTCTTTTGTATTAGGGAGATTAAGAATACATCCTAAATCAATTGATTGAGTTTTACTTAAGCAACTATCGGGACGCATTCTTAAGAGATCAGAACGTCCAATAATTTCTTGTAATGATTGATAACCTATTTTGGCAAGTACAGAACGAATCTCCTCAGCAATAAAATAAAAGAAATTAACAACATTCGCAGGAATTCCATTAAACCTTTTTCGTAATTTCTCTTGCTGTGTTGCAACTCCAACAGGACAATTGTTTGTATGGCAAATACGTGCCATTACACATCCTTCAGCAATCATAGCAATGGAGCCAAATCCAAACTGTTCCGCTCCCATTATTCCTGCCATTACAACGTCCCAGCCTGTTTTAAGACCACCATCAGTACGTAAAATAACTCGATCACGAAGTTTATTTTCTATCAGTGTTCGATGTACTTCAGTAACTCCAAGTTCCCACGGGCATCCTGCATGTTTAATAGAGCTCAATGGTGATGCCCCAGTACCTCCATCATGTCCAGAAATTTGTATTATGTCAGCATTAGCCTTTGCTACTCCTGCTGATATAGTTCCAATGCCAATTTCTGTTACAAGCTTAACGGCAACTTGCGCAGTGGGATTAATTTGGTGGAGATCAAAAATTAGTTGAGCTAAATCTTCAATAGAGTATATATCATGATGAGGAGGAGGAGAAATAAGCGTGACACCAGGTTTTGAGCCTCTTAGCATAGCAATATAAGAACTAGCTTTTTCTCCTGGTAACTGTCCTCCTTCTCCTGGCTTTGCACCTTGAGCCATTTTAATTTCTAGCTGCTGAGCATTCATTAAATATTCTGGTGTTACTCCAAATCTTCCCGACGAGATTTGTTTGATTGCTGAACTTGCAGTATCACCATTAAATAAACCTTTTAAGTGTGGAAATGTTGGAGAATGTCCATTCTCATCTACATCTGACAAAATTTTAAACCGAACAGGATCTTCCCCTCCCTCTCCTGAATTTGACTTACTTCCTAAGCGATTCATGGCAATTGCAAGAGTTTCATGAGCTTCTCTCGATAATGCACCCAAAGACATACCTCCTGTGCAAAATCTTTTTACTATATCTTCTACAGATTCAACCTCAGTAATTGAGATAGAAGAACGATCACTAGCAAACTCAAGTAAATCTCTTAAAACTGTTACAGGACGTTCTTTAAGATACTTTTGATATATTTCGTAGTAGTTATAAGTTTCTTGATTTTGTTCATTATTTTTTAGTTTATGATTACCAACAGCTTTATGGAGAATTTTAGCCATCTTTTGAGAATTCATATGATACTCTCCTCCTGGACGATAATTGATAAAACCAAAATTTTTAAGTTTTTTTTCTGTTAGTTCAGGAAAAGCTTGACTATGAATTCCAATTGTTTCTTGGCCCAGCTCTACTAAATTTAATCCACCGATACGACTAGTAGTTCCTCTAAAAGCTTTATTAATAACATCTAAGTCTAGACCTATAGCCTCAAAAATTTGGGCTCCATGATAAGAAGATAATAAAGAAACTCCCATTTTTGAAAGAATTTTTAACAACCCTATCTCTACTGCATGACGATAATTTCTTAATGCTTCTTGAATCTCAATTGCATTTATTTTACTCTTATTGATTAGTTTCTGAGTTTTAGGAGCTTGCCACCACTGTCTTATAGTTTCTAAAGTAAGGTAAGGACATACTGCTGAAGCTCCATAGCCAAACAAACATGCGTAATGATGCGTACTCCAGCATTGTCCTGTATCAACAATTAAAGACGTTTTTGAACGTAATCCTTGTTTAATTAAATAATGATGAACACTTCCTACTGCTAGCAAAGGTGGAATATAGCTCGTAGTTTCACTTATGCTAGGAGTATTAAAAAAACGATCACTTAATATTATAATCGTAGCTCCTTCCTTCACTACTTGAGCTGCTTTTTTGCACAAGTTATCTAAAGCGACATTAAGTCCATTTGTTCCCAACGTAATATTAAATAGTGTAGATAATTCGCTTATATTAAAATCCGAATGCTTAATTTGATTTAATTCTATTTCATTTAAAATAGGAGTTTTTAACTTTAAAAGCTTAGCATCTATATCTCTAGGTTCTAGAAGATTTCCTTTTTCGCCTAATAACGTCTCTAGAGACATAACCAAACTTTCTCGTAAAGAGTCTATAGGGGGATTAGTTACTTGAGCGAACCTTTGTTTAAAATAATCATAGAGCAGATGATGTTTTTCAGACAATATTGATAAAGGAATATCGTCTCCCATGCAAAAGACAGGTTCTTTACCTTGAATTGCCATAGGGATAACAACCATATCAACATCTTCTGCTGTGTAACCAAAAGCTGTTTGCTGAATTAATAATTGTTCTGAATTTTCTATCAATAAAGTATCAGAAAAACTTTGAGGTGTAATTTCTTTGCGATGTTTTTTCAACCATTCTCTGTAAGGTTCTTTTTCAGCTACACGTTGTTTTATTTCCCAATTTTTTGATATTTTTTTCGTTTTTAAATCTACCGCAATACTTTGCCCAGGACCTAGTTTCCCTTTTTCTATAAAACTTTCTTCGGGCAAATCCACTACACCAGTTTCTGAACTAACAATAATATAATTATCAGTAATCGAGTATCTTGCTGGACGCAATCCATTACGATCTAAACAAGTTCCTACAGCTTTTCCATCACTAAAAACCAGCAGTGCTGGACCATCCCAGGGTTCTTGTAACCCACTATAGTACTCATAAAAATCTATAATTTGTGGATAATTTTTTAAATCAGGTTGATTTTGATAAGCTTCTGGCACTAATATCATCATTGATTTAAGTAAATCATGACCACTTCTTATCAATAATTCAAGAATACTATCCAAATTATAGGAATCACTATTTGCAATGTTAACAATAGGATCTAAAGCACTTAATTCTTGAGATGTCCAATTTTGTATTTTAAGAATTTTCTCTCTAGCAGATATTGAATTAATATTACCAGTTAAAGTATTAATTTCACCATTATGTCCTAACAAACGCATTGGTTGTGCCAGAGGCCATTTAGGCATAGTGTTGGTACTGAAGCGTCTATGAAATAAAACAAATTGACTAATAAATCTTAGATCTTTTAAATCTTTATAAAACTTTCCAAGAACTGAACTACGTACCATTCCCTTATATACGATAGTACGGCAACTAAAGGAACAAATATAAAAATCATCTTCTAGTAATTTGCCCAAATATGAACGTGCAATATATAGTTTTTTTTCCAGTTCATCCCCTGATATTTCATCTGAAGATGTAACCATTATTTGTTCAATATGAGGTTGGTTTTCTCTTGCCTGGATACCCAGAACAGTAGGATTGACAGGAACTTTGCGCCAACCCAATATAATTAAACCAGAAGCTTTAATTACGGTATTAACATGTAAACGCTTAATTCTCTGCTGGTAAGGATCTTGAGGCAGGAAAACCATACCTACCCCTAATTTTTCTCTGGGAGGCATAGTAACTTTATTTTCAACAAACCAAGTTTTTAATAAAATATAGGGAATCTCAACCATAATACCTGCGCCATCGCCTGAATCATTATCTGCATTACAGCCACCCCGATGTTCCATCCTTTCCAGTGCGATCAAAGCTTTTTGAATTAGCTGATGGGAACCCTGCTTTTTGATATCTGCAATGAATCCCACTCCACAAGAATCCCTACTCTCAACAGTAGAAGGTGGTCCCATATAGGTTGTATTAGATTTACTCCTGAAATTCATATTACTATTTATTTTTATTGTATTAATGTGTCAAACTAATCCATGTAGATATTTTAGAAAATTAAAGATAAATTATTTGATTTAATTATGATGTTATTAAACTAACTTTAAAATTAGTTCAAGGATTCACTTCATAAATATATTTCTTTTTAAGCAAGATTTAATAGTGTACTCTTACTAAGATTTCATTTAGTTGCAATTAGATACCTTGACCAATTCAAATCAAAGTAACTATTTAATATTATTTTATTCTGGAAAAATATCAATTGGAAGAAATAACTTCTTTACTTTTATTAATGTAAATCTCGTTCTATGCTAATCAATGTTTATATTTATAATTCCCTTTATGAATATAGGAAAAAAAGGCATTCTTAGCAGCAGCTTGCTCTGCCACTTTTTTCGAACAGCCATAACCAGAACCTAAATTATTATTTTTTACCCAAACTTCTGCAAAAAATCTTTGATGATGATTTTCACTTCCTTGATGCTGAACAACTTGATATTTTGGTAGTAATTTATATTGACTTTGACTCCATTCTTGTAACGCATCTTTATAGTTTTGACGTGCAGGATCAGCTCTTATCTCAGCTGCCTTTGTAATAAGCAAGGGATCTAACCAAGGACGTATTAAACTCATATTCTGCCTATTAAGATACAGTGCTCCTAACAATGCTTCAAAAGTGTCTGCTAGCCAAGATACCCTGCCAATTTTATCTTTAGCAACACTTTCTGCCATCAGAAGATAACGTTCTAATCCATATACTTCAGCAAATTCTGCTAAAGTATTATCGCTAACTAGTATGGATCTTATGGCAGCGAATTCTCCCACAAGCTCATTAGGATAATTTTCTAATAATATTTCTGCAGCTACTAATCTTATAACTGAATCTCCTACAAATTCTAGTTGTTGATAATTATCTTTTTGGGAGAATGTAGGATGAGTTAATGCTAAATTAAGTATTTCCCAATCAACATTTTCAACACTAGATAATCCTAGTTTTTGTATGCAATTTTTTAACTGCTTTTCACGTCTAATATCTAAAAAACTCATTGTTTATCAATATTTATGTAATGTAATACTACCTGAGCAGATTTTAATTAAAAGATTAACTATTTTAATTTTATCGGTACTCTAATTTTAATTTTATCGGTACTCTATTAGTTTCAATAAACTAATAGTTTTAAAACATAGTTATATATTTTCTATCTAAGGTAATTATGATGATAATATCGAGTAATTTTCTTAGTTTTTACTTTTTGTAAAAGACTAAAAGCATAGCTATGAAATATATATAATATTAATAGCTATTGATATCACTCAACAGTTACAGATTTAGCCAAATTTCGAGGTTGATCGACATCTAAACCGCGTTTGGCTGCGATATGATATGCCAATAATTGTAAAGGAATTACTGATATGATAGGCGATAATATTTCATCTATTTCAGGTACAAATAATAAATCATTAAATATAGTTCTAGACTCTGCATTATCAATGGATGTAACACCTATTAGATGTGCATCTCTTGCCCTTGCTTCTTGAGCGTTGGATAAAACTTTTTCATGTGCGACTCCAGGCATCGTAATTGCTACGACAGGAACTTTAGCATCTAATAAAGCTATAGGCCCATGCTTCATTTCTCCTGCTGGGTAGCCTTCAGCATGTATGTAACTAATTTCTTTTAATTTTAAAGCTCCTTCTAAAGCAATCGGGAAATTTATTCCTCGACCCAGAAAGATAAAATCTTGGGTATCACAAAAATTGTGAGATAATTCCTGAATTTGTTCTCCTTGTTTTTCTAAAATTATTTCGATTTGATTAGGTAATTTTCTTAAGCCCTTAATAAGTATTTCAATTTTTTCTAAACTTAATGTTTTACGACGATAGGCTAATTCTAATGCTAAGAAATAAAAACCCATTAGCTGAGCTACAAAGCTTTTAGTTGCTGCCACTCCAATTTCAACACCAGCATGGGTATTGATTATACAGTCAACCATGTGGGTTAAAGTACTTTCAGGACGATTAGTAATACCTAAGATTTTTGCATTATAGGGAAATTCTAATCCCATTCTACGTTGTTTCTCCATCTCTAACGCAGCTAGAGTATCAGCTGTCTCACCTGATTGTGTTACTCCAATAGTTAAGGTATTTGCTAGCATAGGAGATGGAAAGTAACGGAACTCTGATGCATACTGCACCATCGTCGGAATTCCTGCTAATTGCTCTAATAAATGTTTTCCAACTAAACTTGCATTCCAGCTAGTACCACAAGCTACAATCTGTATATAGTCAACGTCACTACATAATTCAGCAGCAGCACCTAATGTAATAGGGCTTCTTGCTTCAATACTATCTATGCTCCAGCTAGAATCTAAATAATTTTCTAAACAACTTCTTACAACAGAAGGTTGTTCATAAATTTCTTTAAGCATGAAATGTCGAAAACCTTGTTTTTCTACTGTCCCAAGATTCCAGTCAAGAGTACGAGGTAACTTCTTGAGACGCTGTAGTTCAAAATTATAAACTTCGACACCAAGAGGTGTAAGACGAGCAATTTCACCATTCTCCAGAGATAATACCGTATTAGTATGAGGAACAACTGCTGTTACATCAGATGCACATACAAACTCTCCTTGCCCAAAACCAATAATCAAAGGAGCTTGATTTCTCGCTACTATAATTTCATCAGGAAAATCTGCGCAAATAACGGCAATTGCAAAAGATCCATTTAGACAACTAATGGCTTTTTTAACTGCTTCTAACAAGCCATTATAACCCGTGTCTTTAGACATATGCTTAGCTATCAAATGAGGTATTACTTCAGTATCAGTTTCTGACGTAAATGTATAACCATCATCTATTAACTGTTCTCGTAATTCTTGATGATTTTCGATAATACCATTCTGTACCACAGCTATTTGCTTTTTATTATTAATATGAGGATGGGCATTATATTCTTCTGGTTTTCCATGTGTAGCCCAACGAGTATGGCCAATACCAACTTTAGAAAAGTTACTTTCTCTCTCTATCTTTTCTCGCAGGTTGTACAATTTACCTTTAGCTTTAGTACAAAACATGTTGCCTTCAAAAACTGTTGCAATCCCTGCTGAATCATAACCTCGATACTCTAGTCTTTCTAATCCACCGATTAAAATTTCTGATGCTGTTTGTGTACCAATATATCCAATAATTCCACACATATTTTTTGTATATTTATAACTAATTAACTATCAATGATTGTATCTAAAATAACTAGTTGAATTTTTTAGTTAACCTTCGATATTTTATTACTATGTACCGAGAAAAACCATCCAACTTTTTTGCTGATTATTAAGAAATAATGAAATCTAACATACAGAAGTATAAAGATTTTATCTTTTTAAGAATAATTTTTATAAAGAACTCAGTAAGATTAACTCAATATAACTATGCAATATTTTTTAAAATCATAAATTTATTTCTCCCTGATAAAGTTAATTATTGGAGACAATATATTTATTTGATTTTAGCAATAGCATCTTAATACGAAATAAAAAAGTTTTATTAAATAATGTGTAAATCTTCATATTTATAAAAAAATCATAAAATCAATGATCCCACTATAAAAAACTTCTTTAACAAAGTTTTTGTTTTGGAAAAAGAAACCAAACTTTTATGATAAATCATGCTTTTTTAAAATAACTCATTAATAGAATTGGAACTTAGATGATAAAGTATCACGTTTATAGGTTAGGCTGTGATAAATAAACCTAATTTTTTAGAGGATTGTTTACATGATAAGTGAAAAAAAACTTTCTACGGAACAGTATCAACAAAAAATGGAACAACGTAAAAAAATTCAGGAACAACGTCTCGTTGAAGCCTCAAAGAAGAAAGGATTAATTATCATTAATACAGGCCATGGTAAAGGCAAAACTACTGCTGCTTTAGGTATGGTATTACGTTCTTTAGGGCATGGATTCCAAGTAGCTATTATTCAATTTGTCAAAGGGGCCTGGGAACCCGCAGAAAAGAGTATATTTAAAAGTTTTGGAAAACAAATTGAGTTCTATGCTATGGGAGAAGGATTTACATGGGAAACTCAAGATAGAGAAAGAGATATTTTTAAAGCCAAAGAAGCATGGGAAAAAAGCTTATCCTATATAAATAATTCAGACTACCAATTAATACTTCTTGATGAAATAAATATTGCTCTAAAGTTAGGTTACTTAGAATCATCAGTTGTTATCAAAGCTCTTAAGAACAAGCCTAAAAACACTCATGTTATTCTAACTGGAAGAAATGCACTCCCTGAAATAATTGAAATTGCTGATATGGTAACAGAAATGAATTTAATAAAACATCCTTTTAAAGAGCAAAAAATTAAAGCCCAAGCAGGAATTGAATTTTAATATATTGATTTTAAAGAAGAAATAAATTACCATAGTATTTTGTAAGTTTTTATTAAAACTATGAATGCCCAAGAAATTATTAAAAATATAGAATCCAAATACTTAAAGAGTGATCTTCCTGAGATTAACGTTGGTGATTCTATTCGTGTGAGTGTGCGTATCTCAGAAGGGGGAAAAGAACGAGTTCAGCCTTATGAAGGGGTAGTTATAGCAATGCGAAATGGTGGTATTAATGAAACTATCACTGTTCGTAAAACCTTTCAAGGAGTTGGAGTAGAGAGAGTTTTCCTACTTCATTCCCCACGTATTGCAAATATTAAAATTGTTAGCCGAGGAAGAGTTCGTCGGGCTAAGCTTTACTATCTGCGTGATCGTGTAGGAAAAGCTACTAGAATTCGTCAACGTTTTGACCGTCCTATTTAATCTTTAAAAATAGTGCACATAGCTAAACTACGCTATAATAAAAGAGTATAGAAGATTTTTAACTATGGCACAAACCGTGCGCTCTTAGTTCAGTTGGTAGAACGCAGGTCTCCAAAACCTGATGTCGGGGGTTCAAGTCCTCCAGGGCGTGTATTTTTTATCTTATTTAAGTCTATTAGTATTAACTTTAGACATATATCCTTAAAGGACGATTATTAATTTTTAGCTATAAGTTCTACCCTTCCATTTTCCACCTTTTCCTTTCCAATACTTTAGAGCCGAATCAAAAGTCATTGCGGCATATAAAGAAGTCGTAAATGGTAAGCTCAAAGCCCATAAAGGTGAGCATTTATATAATAGAACAGTTGGAAAATAAGCAAGAGTCATTAAAAACCAGTTAATTGCTCCAAGAGCTATTAGTGTTTTGTCATAAACTACTGTTCCGTATATAAAACTAATGGGTCCTATTAAATATATGAAAACCAGACCTATTAAAGTTCCTATTAACATAAGCGGAGAATGCTTTAATTGAGTATAAGCAGTTCTTGCCACCATGTTCCATATAGGTTCTAACCTATCATACGAACGTAGACTAACCGTTTTCTCGCTTAGTCCTAACCAAATTCCTTGATCGGCATATTGTTTATTATCTTTCAATTTTTTCTTAACAAAAGTCGCTAAAGAACAATCATCAATTAAAGTTTCTTTGAGCACTTCAAGACCACCAATTTCTTCTAAAATAAAACGACTAATTAGTATACAGCCTCCAGCTGCTGCTGCGGTTTTTTTATAATAGTTATTAACCCAAGAAAAGGGATAAAGTTTTTTGAAGAAAAATATAAATGCAGGAATTAATAGTTTTTCCCATAGACTCTTACATTCTAGCTTCACCATTAAAGAAACTAAAGCTAAATTCTCTTTTTTTGCTTTAGTAACAAGTTCTTTTAAATTATTTGTGTGATGTTTAATATCTGCATCAGTAAAAAGAAAATAATCTGGTTTGTTTTTTAGGTGGTTAGCTTTATCAATTCCTTGTTTCATTGCCCATAATTTTCCTGACCATTTATTTGCAAGAGGTATTCCAGAAATAATCTCCAAATCATGAGAATTATCATAACTTTCTATACTTTGTTTAGCGATATCCTTTGTGTTATCAGTACTTTGATCATCAACTAAAATAATAGAAAAATTCCCCGGATAATTTTGTTTCAAAAGAGACTTTAAGCTAGTAGCAATAACTGCAGCCTCATTTCGAGCAGGTACTATGGCACAAACAGAAGGATAGTCATCAAGACAATCGAAACTTCGAGAAATTTTTTCATTATTTAGCCAAAATTTGCCTCTAAATAATAATAAATATATCCATGCAATTATAGAAAGACAAACAATTAAAATAATAATATTGTGCATAATTAAGTTCTTTAAGAATTTTTATATAAAAATTTAAACTATCAGTTGTGCGTTTTTATTAAAACACTTCCTGTAGATTCCTTCTGTCACTAAGATAGAAGTTAATATATTCGTTAAAACAATCATAAAAAGAATTAAGATCTGATAAGAAGAGGCATTAAAAGGATCAGAACCTCCTAAGATTTGTCCAGTAAACATCCCAGGTAAGCTTACAACCCCTACTACCATCATCTGGTTTAAAATAGGAATCAAACTGATACGTATGGATTCATATTTATAATTGATGATTGCTTGTCTAGGACTGGCTCCGAGACATAAATATGTTTCTATTTCACGATGATTTTGTCTAATACTCCTAATAAGATGTTGACCAGATAAAGCTGCACTATTCATAGCATTTCCAAGGATCATTCCAGTAAAAGGAATAAGATATCGAGGAGAATACCAGACTTTAAGATGAACAATTAAAGAAAAAACATAACTTAGAGTAAACAAGCTACTGACCAGCAAAGAACCTAAAATCATAAAAAAAAAGCTTTTTCCATTATGATCAATACGTTCTTGAGTAGCTTTTGTAGCAATTAACAGCATTACTCCAAGAATAATTACTATAGGTATAGGATGATTTAAATCAAAAATAGTAGAAACTAAATATCCTAAAGCTAGTAACTGAAGAAAAGATCTTCCTGTAGCAAGCAGTAATTGTTTTTCCAATCCTAATTTTTGCCAATTTGATAAAGCTATAGCAACAGCCATTATACCGAAAGACCAGCCTAAATCAACAAAGTTTAATTCTATCGCGTCACTTGTTTCATACATGAATTCGTACAGCAGAAAAATAATATTAATTCTTTCGATACCATTTTATGTTACAAAAAATATTTGATTCTTGTCTTTGTTTAATATTATTTTGACAAATGATGCATATTAATAACTCTAATATTAAAGGTTACTAAGTTTTTTCAATAGTTCGTTAGTTTTTTGTATACCATTTGTATTGTCATACTTTTGATACAGATGAAGAGCTTGTTTCAAAGCTTTTTCTGCTTCTTTAATTTTTTTTCTTTCTTTAAAAGTAATACCTAGATAATAATAAGGAAGAGGACTCTGTGGAATAATACTAATCAGATCTGTATAAGTAATAGTTGCTCTTAAAAAATCTTTTTGTGCCATTTGAATACGTCCAATTCCCATATGAGCTTCTGAAGATTGTTTGTTAAAATAAGAAATTCGTTTATAAATTTTTAAAGCTTCTTCTAAATTATTTTGGATTTCTAATATACCGGCAATTTTTAACTGAATTTTTAAATTTTTAGGATCAATTTTTTCTGCTATTCTAAGCTCTTCTTTCCCAGAAAAAATTTGACCTTGTTGCAATAGAGCAGTAGCTAATAACATCCTTAATTCAGTATCACGTGGAAATTGCTTAACTGCACTTTTCAAATATTTAATGGCTTGTTTAAATTCTTTTTGCTGTAATAACGAGGCTCCCATAATAGAAAATATATTAGGATTATTTGGTTCTAAAGTCATAACCCTTCTATACGCTTCAGCAGCTCCATCATAATCTTCTTTTCGTAGAAGTACAACGCCTAATCCGATATAACTCTTAACAGACTTAGGATTAAGCTGTACAGCATAGTAGTATGCTGTAGCTGCATTATCGTTATCTCCAATATTAGCTAAACTATGACCTAAAGCATAATAAAAATCTACATTACTTAAATCAATAGAAAGAGCTTTTCTATAGTATTGAGCAGCAGCTTGAAAATTATTCTGTTGTGTATATAGATAAGCAATTCCAGAATATATTCTTGCATTATTTTTGTCTAAAGTTGATGCTTCTTTATAAATATCAATTGCTCTCTGATAATCTTTATTTTCGGCGTACTTTCGTCCTTGACGTAATAAATTGTCAAGTTTTTTTTCAGAAGAATATCGAGATATAACGAAATCTGGAGTTGATAGACCAAGAGCAATAGTCTCAGAAAAATTAAAAAATAAAGAAACTATACAAAAAAATATAATTTTATTTAACATATTTTTTAAAAAAATTTATTGTGGGGAAAGTATTTTGATATGAAACTACTTTAAATATTTTACTTAAAAATTAATTAGATTTGTTAAATCTAATTTGAATAGTTTTTTAAATTTATAAACTCTAGAAAAATTATGTTATATATAAAATTCTATTATAGATCAGATACTGATAATATGAATTAGATTGGCATTATTAAAAAATACAATGAAGTGAAATATTAAGTTAACTTTTTCGAAAACATTTTAATTAACAATTTTCAATAATTTTAACAAGACAATCTTCAGCTTACCTTCTTTGAATTAAAAGAAATATTCAACCTAATATTGTTCCATTAGTAATATAGTCCTTATTTTTCTTTTCTTAATAATAAAAATAATTTTATTATGTAAACAGTAAAGTTAATTATTTATTTTTAGAAAATTGTGGAACTGAATCAAGAAGTTCTTTTGTGTATTTTATTTTAGGTGTATTAACTATTTCTTCTGCTGTTCCCAACTCAATAATTTCACCTTTTCTCATTACCATAATTCTATCACTCATAAATCTTGTAACACTTAAATCGTGAGAAATAAAGATGCAAGTTAATTTAAATTTTTGTTGTATTTCTTTTAGTAGATTTAAGATTTGTGCCTGTACGGAGACATCTAAAGCCGATACTGATTCATCACAGATAATAAAACGAGGATTCAATGCTAATGCTCTTGCAATACATATTCTCTGTCTTTGACCACCTGAAAACTCATGAGGGTAGCGTTCAAAACTTGTCTCTTCCAAGCCAACTAATTTTAGTAGTGTTTCAACAATTTCTTTTCTTTTAGTATATTTTTTTTCTGTCTTGTGAATAATCATTGGCTCCATAATTGTTTGTCCGATAGTTAAGCGAGGATTTAAAGAATTATAAGGATTTTGAAAAATAATTTGTATATCTTTTCTTAATTTCCGTAAAAAATTACTATTATCCGGAAATTTTAATATTTCATATTTATCAAATAGAATACTTCCTTGCTTCGCCTCAAGTAACTTTAAAATTGTTTTTGATAAAGTTGATTTTCCACATCCAGATTCACCAACCAAGCCTAAAGTTTCACCTGTATATACTTCAAAAGTTATATTGTTAAGTATGGTAGCTTTATTAAGCTCAACAGTTAAATTTTTTACTGATAGTAAAACTTTTTTATCAATAACATCTTTTTCTCTATCTTGAATTTCTTTGTTTGAAATTATTCTATCAATTAATTTTTTTTGTTTAAAGAGATCGACTGTTTGCTTATCGCTAGAGAAATTTGAAATTATAGGTAACCTGTCTATTTTGTTTTTCAAAGGAGGAAGACAAGCAATCAACCCCTTAGTATAGTCATGTTTAGGGTGGTAAAGAATTTGATCCTTTTCCCCTCTCTCTACTATTTTTCCTCTATACATAACCAGGATTTTATCAGCAACTTCATTAATAACACCTAAATCATGGGAGATAAAAATCATAGATATATTATTTTGTTTACATAAACCTAACAATAATTTCAGAATAGTTTTTTGAACAGTAACATCAAGAGCTGTTGTAGGTTCGTCAGCAATTAAAATATCTGGTTTGCAGGAAATAGCCATAGCAATCATAACTCTCTGAAGTTGGCCTCCCGAGAGTTCATGCGGATAACGTTGCAAAAAAGTTTCTTTTTGCTTTTTTATATATGATTGAATTTGTCTATGTTCTAAATTATTTTTTGATTTAAATCTTAATTTTTTTGTCTTTATCTTCTCTGAAAAATACTTTTTCTCTAATGTAATATCATCTTCTAAGACTTTTACAGATTGTAACAACTCAACAGCCTTTTTTTTAGCTTCTTTTTTGTTTAGAGTTTGGTGAAGTTCGATGACTTCAAGCAGCTGGTAACCGATTGTGTATAAAGGATTAAAGGAACTCATGGGTTCTTGAAAAATCATAGCAATTTTTTTGCCACGATATTGAGTCCATTCCTTAGAATTTAATTTGGTTGTTTCAATATATTCTTGTTGTGTTAAGTAGTACCTTATTTGACTATCTAAGGCAATTTTCCCAGATCTTTGAAGTAGACCCATAATGGCTAAAGAAGTAACAGATTTACCTGAGCCAGACTCTCCAACAATACCTAGTATATCTCCTCGTTTCAACTGAAAACTGATACCATCTACAGCAATTTTATTTAGTTCCCTATTGATGTAAAACTCAACACGAAGATTAGAAACATCAAGAATAACATTGCTCATAGTTATATATTTTCAAAGCCATGGAGGAAATTTAACTTACTCTTTTTAACTTAACAAAAAATTAGTAGTTATATTAGTTTATCGTAATAACTTTTTTTAAATTAAATTCAATATCACTACTAAAACAAATCTTGAACTCAATAATAAAAAAAGAATTAACTATCTACTACTATTACAATAACTATATTTTACAGATTTTAAAGCTATTAAGTAAATAATATTTAAATGTTAGTTTTAGGTCTTATTTATTTTTTCAACATTAGCATCCATTCTTCAAAGCGATCACCTAAAACTTTTAGAGAATAGTTGATTTCTACATAATCACGACATTTTTTCCTATCAATTTTTTCTATATTCTTAATGGCATGAACTAATTCACTAATATTGTCGGGAGTTACTAAAAAACCTGTTTCTTCATTTTTCACCAACCCTGCTGGACCACCTCGTTTATAAGCGATAACAGGAACTCCACAAGCTAGAGATTCAATAATGATGTTACCAAACGCTTCTATCCATTTTGGTGTCACTAGTATAGCTTTACTTACTCTTATTTTTTCTTGAAGTTTACTTGTATCAAAAAATCCTTCATATTGAAAATCAACGTCTGAGTATTTAGTTTGAATATTATTCCAATAGTCAATATCTTGGATTTTCCCAAAAATTTTTAGTTTTACGTTAGCGGTTTTTGCCGCTAGAATGGCATCCTCCAAACCTTTCTCAGGAGAGATACGACCAATCCAAGAAAAACTGTTACTTGGGTTATCACAAAATTTGTATAGAGGTACATCTATGCCATTACCTAAAATATAGAAATTCTTTAAGAAAGGAAATGTTTTTGCTTGCTCTTGAGTATGTACACCAATAGTATAAGGAAAAGATATATCTACTTGGCGAATCATATCATCAATAGCCTCTGTCATTGATCCCATACTAATTAAATGAGCAATAGTACATTTAAAAAAAGGAGTTAAATATAGTGGAAGCCAATCAAAAGCAAAATTAACTATCAAATCGTAATTATCTTCTACTTTTTTTGCAGAATTCCACATATTTGCTAAAACTGAATTTCGCGGAAAAATAATAGGGGTATCTCTCTTAGAACTCTGGATCATTTCTTGCCAAATACCTGGTATTTCTTGACAAGTAATGTAAGGCAAGCTGGATTGTTGGGGCGCAATAATTTTCACTTGATGTCCCCTTTTATTCATTTCTTTAGCAAGGTTGTATAAAGTTAATTCGACACCTCCGCCTATACCTGAACCTAAGGGACCTACAGGAGTCGATAAAAATAAAAGTCTAAGCATTAAATAATAATGTGATAAGTAGAAATAGTTTTAGTAAAGAAAAGTGTTTTTATGATCTGATATTGTTATAACTTAATAAAAATTATTTATATTTTCAACTCACTAATGTTCGATATGATGTTTTCTTAATGCAATTTTTATTAGATTCAACTACTAATTAAGTTCTAGATAAGTTCTTATACAACGATAGCTATTTTTATTCAAAGTAAGTTATCCTAGCTCTAATTCTTAACTTTATATAAATACTTAGATCTTAAAAAATAAATTTATATCTATGGAATCTAATTTTTCACAGTCTCTTGATAAGAGCATAAATAAAAAAATATTACATAATGTTTCTGACAATTCTTCTCATACATGTGAAAAAAAACAATTTTGCAGCATAACCAATTCTGAACTTTCTAAAAATATTTTTGATTTAGAAAATCAAATTAAGAAATTAATCGAACAATTGAAAGTTTTAAAACACGAGAGATCTCTTGCTATTGCTAAAAATGAAGATATAGTGAATGATCTTTCAGCGAAACAAATATTACAAGAAATAGTTCAAGAAGGATTAAAAGAGCTTAAAGAACAAAAACAAATATTAATAATTTCAATCAAAAAGCTAGAACGTCGTAGAAACAAGATTCGCGAGGAAATGAGAACCAATTTCGCTGGGGTTTCTGAAGATTTGGCAATTAGAGTACAGGAGTTTAAAAAATACTTAGTAGGTAGTCTGCAGGATTTGACAGAGACTGCTGAACAATTAAAATTGTCAAAAAAAGAAAATCCAATAAACACTTTTCAGAATACTGAAATACTTCCTCAAAAAAATACCTTGAAAAACCATTTCACAACACAAAGGTTCATAAAACAGCATTTACAGATTGAGAGAGCTATAAAAAATTATCAAACAGAGCCTAATTATTACGGTGCACCATGGCAACTGCGTCGAACATTTGAGATGATGCATGCTGAGAAAGTTAAACAATGGTTCTTTTTGAGAGGTGGAAAAGGAGCAATTAACTCTACAGGAAACCGTTTACACGATATGCTAGTAGCATCAGCAATAGTTTCTATACTGAATGAACTTTATGGTAATGATAATAAAATTCTGGTTTTAGCCAGTACGCCAGAAAGGCTAGGAGAGTGGAGGCGTGGATTACAGGAATCATTAGGTATTTCTCGCAGTGACTTTGGTCCGGATAAAAGAATTACATTATTTGAATCTTCCGAAGTTTTGGCTCAGAGAGCTAAAAAATTGATCCATGATAAATTCTTACCACTTATCATTATTGATGAAGCAGAAGAGCAAGTTAATCTTCTTTTACTTCAATTTCCACTATATTTTGCTTTTATTAATTATTCATAACAGCTAGATACTTATTTCCAAATTTAAATTTTGTTCTTTTATATTAATTACTAACTTATGACTCTGTTAATTACAATATTCATATTCTTACTTTGTTACATTTGTGGCTCTTTCCCTACAGGCTACATAGCAGGATTATACTTAAAGAAGATTGATATTCGTAATTATGGTTCAGGGTCTACAGGAGCAACCAATATATTAAGAAATGTTGGTAAAAAAGCAGCCATTGTAGTTTTGGTATTAGATATATTAAAAGCTATGACAGGAGTCCTGATAACAAAACTTATAATTTCTAATATTACGTCAGATATTCTTAATCCGACATGGAACCCTTGGTTAGAAATTTTAGGGGGAAGTTCCGTTATACTTGGCCATAGTAAATCTATATTCCTAAATTTTACTGGTGGTAAGTCTGTAGCTTCGAGTTTAGGAGTTTTATTAATTCTAAATCCTATAGTTGCTTTGGGCACATTAATAAGTTTTTTAATTACATTACTTATATCTCGTATTGTTTCAATAAGTTCTATTGTAGGTGTTTTAATAGCTAATTTATTAACTATTAGATCCAATGAACCTTTACCTTATTGTTTATTTATGATGAGTATAGGAATATATGTAATTTATCGACATCGAGAGAATATAGTACGCCTTTCAAAAGGTACAGAACCTAAAATTGGTAAAAAATCATAAGACAAAGATCACTCGCATTAATAAGTTTAGAGTATAGACTTTAATGCCATTTCCATGAATATTTTTTGAGAGTTTTTTTCATACTGATTACTCATGGGGAAACGTCTTATATAATTACCGTTAGAAGACAATTGCCAAGCTTGAGAATTATCTTCCAATGTTATTCTCAATATTTCCTCTAATTTATAGGAAATGTTAGGATCGTTAACAAGAGTGATAGCTTCGACACGGCGAACAAAATTACGTGTCATCCAGTCTGCACTGCCAATATAAACTTCTTTCTTACCACCATTGTATAAATAAAAAATTCGTGAATGTTCTAAAAAACGTCCTATTACACTAATAACTCTAATATTATTACTGATTCCCTTAATTCCAGGTCTAAGGCAACAAATTCCTCTGATAATTAAATCAATTTTAACTCCAACTTGAGAAGCTAAATAGAGAGCTTCAATAATTTTTGGATCTACTAATGAATTCATTTTTGCAACTATATGGCCTTTACCTCCTTTTCGACAATGAGTAATTTCTCTATTAATCATTGATAATATACGATCACGCATATTAACTGGAGCTACTAGCAATTTGCGATAAAGTTTTTGACAAGAATAGCCTGTTAAAAAATTAAATAAATCTGTTAGATCTGCTCCTAATTCTTCACGACAACTAAACAATCCTACGTCTGTATATAAATTAGCTGTTTTGGAATTATAGTTTCCCGTGCCTATATGAACATAACGGCGAATTTTTTCTCCTTCTTTTCGAACAATTAAGACAATTTTAGTATGCGTCTTTAATCCTGCTAAACCATAAACCACATGGACTCCCGACTGTTCAAGTTGGCGAGCCCAAATAATATTATTCTCTTCATCAAATCTGGCTTTTAATTCTATTAAAGTAACTACTTGTTTATCATTAGCAGCTGCTGCAATTAATGCTTCAATAATAGGAGAATCCCCTGAAGTTCGATATAGAGTCATTTTAATAGTCAAAACACTAGGATCATAAGCAGCTTGGGCGATAAATTGTTCTACAGAAGCACTAAAAGATTGATAAGGATGATGAACTAGAATATCTGATTGGCGAATTAAAGAAAAAATATCTTTTTCGTTAGACTCAATTTTTTGATTATTGCTGCTAGTGATTTTCTTGATTTTATTTAAATCTTTTGGAACTATAGAACTCCAACTTTCATACTTTAGTTTTGGATAAGGAAGAGATAAAAAATACAATAAATCTTTTAAACCTAATAGTCCTTGAATATCATATACGTCTATTTCCTCTAGCTCTAAATCTTCAACTAATTGCTGTCTAATTAATGTAGGAGTCGAAGCATGAACTTCTAGACGTACTGCTGATCTGCCTATATTACGCTTCCTTAACTCTTGTTCAATAGCTAATAATAAATCATCTGCTTCATCTTCTTCAACTGATAAATCAGCATTTCTAGTTACTCGGAAGGGGTAACATTCCTGTACTATCATTCCAGAAAATAAAGCTTCAATGTTATGAGCAATGACTTGTTCTAATGGTATACCCTGCCAAACTATAGATTTATTATTTGTTTGACTGTAAAGTCTTTGAGGAAGAGCTACAAAGCGTGGTAATACACTAGGAACTTTGACTCTTGCAAAATGCTCCTCTTTCGTTTCAGGGTTACATATTACAACACCTAAATTCAGACTTAAGTTAGAGATATAAGGGAAGGGGTGTGACTTATCAACTACTAAAGGAGTTAAAACTGGAAAAATATTTTCATCAAAGTATTGATGAAGATATGTACGTTGCTTTTGATCAAGGTCTATATAGTTTACTAAGTGGATTCCCTGAACAGCTAAAAGATTCCTTAAAGTGTATTCAAAAAGATAGTCTTGTTCTTTAATTAGAAAATGAAGACGCTCACTTATAGCTACTAGTTGTTCTAAAGGAGTACATCCATCAAAAGTTAACTTAGTAACCCCAGCTTGAATTTGCTGCTTTAATCCTGCTATACGCACCATGAAAAATTCATCAAGATTAGAACTGAAAATAGCAGTAAATTTAAGCCTTTCTAATAAAGGTGTACGAGTGTCTAAAGCTTCATTTAGAACACGATAATTAAACTCTAACCAACTTAGTTCACGATTGAGATAATATTTACTATCTTTAAGACTAATTGTTAAATCAACAGATTCCTTCTGTATCATAACTAAAGGGGATTACAATATAGCGTGGATTGAATTTGAGAAATAATAAACGATAAAAAATATCAGTAGTACCAACTTATACTTAAAATTTTTTAATAATGTTGAATACTAAAAAATATAATTATAAGTATTACAATAATTTTTGAAATTATAAAAATACACTACCATGAGAGTGTAAAATACCTAATAATCTACATTAAATATTAATAACTTCTCTTAAGTCAAAGCATGAAGATGATTTAGCTTTTTATTTCAATTATTCAACTTATAGTTAAGCTTTGAATATCTTATCTAGATATTGACTATTAAGAAAAATTTCTTAACTTAATAATGTTGCCATTACATCGTAAGCAGAACTTATTTTTTAAAGTTTTCTAGACCAGAAATTACGTGCATAGAACTTATTCGATCACCTTCTTTAATATTGTCAACTATTTTCATCCCTTCGATTACTGTACCAAAGACAGCATAATCTCCATTTAGAAAATCTAAATCTGATAAAGCTACATAAAATTGAGAAGATGCAGAATCAGGCATTGCCGAACGAGCCATAGCTACTGAACCCCTTTTATGCTTTAAGACTACTGACTTTGGAGATGCCGATCCTTGAATTCCTAAAGATTGGTTGTAAATAGGCTTTTCGTCATTTTCTAGTTTAATTTCTAAAGGAATATATCTTCTTTGCTTAGTTTTTGGATCTACGAAACCTCCCATCCCTGTTCCATCGGGATCACCACCTTGAGCAACAAAGGGCGTAGGATCTTTAATTACACGATGAAACACTAAACCATTATAAAAACCACGTTCTACTAAATCTATAAAATTTCCTGCTGTAATTGGAGCTTCTCGGCCGTTAATCTCAATAATTATAGAAGAGTCATTAATACTCATTTCAACAACTGCAGTACTATCAAGTCTAGGTGTATAGTTATTCACATCTATTTGATGCATTTGTTGAGTACTATTAATTTCTCTTTTAGAATCTGAACTATTGAATTTACTTGATATTTCGCTACATCCTGTAAGTACAAGACTGCTAATAAAAATTATATTTAAAAAAGTCCTTAAGTAATTTTTTCTCGTTTTTATCATATGATTTTTCGAATATCAAAGTGTTTAAAAATTTCTGACAGAGAGAGCAAATAAAA
This sequence comes from Candidatus Atelocyanobacterium thalassa isolate ALOHA, assembly GCF_000025125.1. Classification (NCBI taxonomy): domain Bacteria; kingdom Bacillati; phylum Cyanobacteriota; class Cyanophyceae; order Chroococcales; family Aphanothecaceae; genus Candidatus Atelocyanobacterium; species Candidatus Atelocyanobacterium thalassae. The sequence goes on along the minus strand of NC_013771.1, from coordinate 379,846 downwards.
ACTTTTTTAAGATCAAATAATCAAATCCCTTCAAGAGGAACTGATAAAAAACTTGCTAACTCTGCTGCTTGGTTTTCTAGATCAGAAAGAGACATGGGTTCTCCAATGCGAGTTAAAGGAATATCTCGTTTGTTTTTAACTCTGAGATACAACTTTCGTTTGGCGTTTATTCCATCTCGAATCTCTGCTCTGATTGCTTTTACATCTTCTAGTGGACAAGTAAATTCGATACGACGATTTTTACCAAGAAAACCCCAACGAAAAATAGTTGCTATATTAGTTTTCTTATTAAATTCATTGTAACCACTACCAATATTTAAAACGATCATAAACCATTGATATAAGGAAAGTAGAGAACCTATTATTCCATAAAATATCAAAGTAATACCCTGGGGAATAAATTGAAGAGATGATGTGTCACTAACAACTAATAGGTTTATACCTAGATAGCTAGAAAGTCCGGCTAAAAGAAAACCTATACCACCTGTTATGGTTACTACTGCCCAAAAAAAGTTACTTAAACGGCGAGAGCCAAGAACGTTTTGATAGAAAATAAGTTTATCGCTTACCATGTCAATTTTTAATGAAATTAACAGTATAACTTACGATCATAAGATGCGCTATTTATCTTTTATATTAGTTTTTTAAAAAATACAACTTTGTGTATTAGAGTTCATACTTGCGAACCTTGTGAAATAATTTATAGTGATATTTGTCATATAATTATTAATATTCAAAAATAATATTAGTATTTTTTTAAGTTAAGGAAAATCTTATTGCTCAATATTAATCAAAACTTTGTTTTTTATTGGTGTAATAGTTTTTCTTTTTTCAAGTTTTATCAGAAGGATGTAACTATGTATAAATAAATTGTTAGAAATCTTCCCTACAGAGGATAAAATAAATAAGAAATAATATTAAAAAATTTTAGGCATCCTACTGTTTTGGGAGATGAATATCACTATGAAATATGATTTTGACTTATTCGTTATTGGTGCAGGTTCAGGAGGTATAGCAACTGCCAGAAGAGCTGCTGGATATGGAGCGAGAGTTGGTTTAGCAGAATATGATCGTTTAGGCGGAACATGCGTGAATCGTGGATGTATTCCAAAAAAATTAATGGTTTATACTTCACATTTTCCTGAGTCGTTTGTAGAATCCCAGGGATATGGATGGAGTAATGTGTCTAGCGTTTTAGATTGGCCAAAAATGATTACATCTATCCAAAATGAGACCAAAAGATTAAACGGTATCTATCAGAAGATGTTAGACACTTCAAAAGTTAAAATTTTTCAAGGTCGTGGAAAATTCATTGATAATCACACTATAGAAGTAGGGAAAGATAAGGTTACTGCTGATAAAATTTTAATTGCTGTTGGTGGATATCCTGTGAAACCTAACATACCAGGTATTGAACATACCATTACTTCTGATGATATTTTTAATCTTCCTAAACAACCTAAGCGTATTGTTATTTGGGGTGGTGGTTATATAGGTGTAGAGTTTGCTTGCATTATGCGTGGCTTGGGATCAGAAGTAATTCAAATCATTAGACGAGATAAAATACTACGAGGATTTGATGATGATCTTAGGTTAGCTATTCAACAATCTATGGAGAATAATAATATTCAAATTCTTAAAAACTCTGAAGTTACTAGTATAGAAAAAACACCTCAAGGCTTAAAAATTTCTACAAAAGGTAATAAAAACAATGAAATTGTTTTAGCAGATACTATCGGGTTAGCAGCAACTGGACGTAAGCCTAATTTAGATAACTTAGGGTTGGAAAACATTAATATTGAAATTAATAAAGGAGCTATTGTCGTTGATCAATACAATTGTACGAATCAACCCAATATCTATGCAGTAGGAGATTGTACTAATCGTATCAATTTGACCCCTGTTGCTATTAATGAAGGTAGATTGTTTGCAGATTCTCATTTTGGTAAAAGTACAAGAATCATGAATTATGAGAATGTTCCTTCTGCAATTTTCAGTAATCCGGAAGCTGCTACTGTTGGCCTAACAGAATTCGAAGCTAGTGAACAATATGGAGAAAATGGAATAAAAGTTTATAAAAGTCAATTCCGTCCAATGTATTATGTTTTACCAGAGAAAGAAGAAAAAACTTTAATGAAATTAATTGTTCATAAAGATAGCGATCGCGTAATAGGAGCCCATATGGTTGGTAATTATGCCTCCGAAATCATTCAAGGTATAGCTATTGCAATTAATGCAGGTGCCACTAAAGCAATTTTTGATGCGACAGTCGGAATCCACCCGACATCTGCCGAAGAATTTGTTACTATGCGTTAGTCTATAATCCAGATATGGTAATTGATTATTTAAAAAACATACATGATAAGCATCAGTTAATGATAAGCTGATGCTTATCATTTTTTAAAGAGTTGATTGTATGAGTTCTAAGAACATTACTTCTCAAACAAATACTGAACGATCTGGTAATACGACGTATTCTCAAGTTCATTTGCAAAGAGTAGGAGAAAAACTATATTTAACTTTACCGGATATTGAGCCTAATACCAAAGATAAAGATTGGATAGAACACTTGCAAGATCTTAAATGTTGTTTAAAGCATCATAAAGGAACTTGGAATTCTGGCACAGAAGTACATTTAATAACAAAGAATCGTTTACTCGATAGTCGGCAATTTAATAGCATAGGTAAAATACTAGATACTTTAGAACTACAACTAATATGTATTTGTACCAGTCGTCGTCAAACTGCCGTAACTGCTGCTACTATAGGTTATTCCGTTAAGCAGCAAGCTCTTGATAGACAAGATTGTTCTGTAGAGAATACTCAAAAAAGCGGGCTAAAGGAACCTCTATATTTGAAAACAACTATTCGCTCTGGTACAGTTATTCGTCATCCGGGAACAATTATTATTCAAGGAGATGTTAATCCAGGAGGAGAAATAATTGCTGATGGTGACATTATTATATGGGGATGTTTGCGAGGCATTGCTCACGCAGGCGCACAAGGAGATTCAGAATTTTGTGTTATGGCTCTCAAGATGCAACCTACACAACTCAGAATAGGCGTAGCTGTTGCTCGACCTCCTTCTGATACTCCAGATATACTAGAACCAGAAATAGCCTACTTAAGTAAAGAAGGTATACATTTAAAATCAGCTATTAATTTTAACAAAACTCATATTTTTACTAATAAAAAAGAAAAATGGACTGAAAAAAAATCCCTAGCCATGTAAAATAAATATTTCATACTATATAGTAGAGTTTTTAATCATGAGTCGTGTAATTGTAATTACTTCTGGAAAAGGAGGCGTTGGTAAAACTACTATTACCGCGAATTTAGGATCAGCAATAGCTTATCTAGGATTTAAAATTGTTTTAGTTGATGCAGATTTTGGTTTAAGAAATTTAGACTTACTTTTAGGATTAGAACAAAGAGTAGTTTATACTGCTGTTGATGTTTTAGCGGGACATTGCACTATTGATAAGGCATTAGTCAAAGATAAGCGTCAGCCTAATTTAATGTTGCTCCCAGCAGCTCAAAATCGTACCAAGGAGGCTATATGCCCTGATGATATGAAGAAGTTAGTAGCTGAACTAGATAAAAAATTTGATTTTATTCTTATTGATTGTCCAGCAGGTATTGAAATGGGTTTTCGAAATGCTATTACTCCTGCACATGAAGCCGTAATAGTTACCACTCCTGAAATGGCTGCAGTTCGTGACGCTGATAGAGTGGTAGGACTTTTAGAAAGTGAAGATATTCAAAAAATTCATTTAATAGTTAATCGAATTAAACCCAAAATGATTCAGTCTAATCAAATGATTGCAGTCGAAGATATTTTAGATTTACTGGTAGTTCCTCTATTAGGCATCGTACCAGATGATGAAAAAATAATTATTTCAACAAATAAAGGAGAACCTCTAGTACTAGAGGAAAATCATTCTTTACCTGCAACAGCTTTTGTTAATATTGCAGAACGATTAAATGGAAAAAGTATTCCTTTTCTCGACTTTATGGCAGTTGAAGAAAACTTGTTTAGTCGTTTAATTAGTTTTTTCAAAAAGTAAAAGTTTTATCATATTTAAATTATAGTCATGATTATTGATTTACTCGAAAAAATATTTCCTTGGAAAAGTTCTCTTAAAAGTGGAGATGATGCTAAACATCGTCTAAAATTTATTTTAGCTCATGATCGTGCTGATCTAAATCCAGAAATGGTAGAAGCTATGAGAGCCGATATACTAGCAGTAGTAAAACGTTATGTAGATATTGATTCTGAACAAATGGAATTCTCTTTAGAAAGCGATCAACGGATGACGGCATTAATAGCTAACCTTCCTATTCGTAGAGTAAAAAGAGATACTACAAAAGTCAGTTAAAAAATAAATGGTAAGAATTAATATACTTGAACTAATGTATAAAGCTATCTACTAGAAAAAAGGTACTTCTCTTGGTATTCCATCGTATTAAAAATAATTTTGGACTTTGAGTTCTTATCTATTGATATATAAGACATATATCAATAGATGCTTAGTACATAGCAATTGATTTTATCTATTCTAAATAATATTTTTTTATCAATGATTTTCAAATCTTTTATTTGAAATTTAAAAATTATATTATTCAAATAAATACCTATATTTCTTAGGTAACTTAACTTCTTGAATATGATATAGTGTTACATGGTTTAAGCCACGTTAGCTCAGTTGGTAGAGCACATCACTCGTAATGATGGGGCCGTCGGTTCAAATCCGATACGTGGCTTTCAAAATGTATTATGGTTACTTTGAAATAACATCTAAACCATGAAATCATTAAGATTGTGAAAAAGTGTAGTTTAAAATAAATTTAAAAAATTTAGCATTAAATAATAACAATCTACTTTGATCTAAAAATATTGTTAAGATACTGATTGCTTTTTTTATCATAAACAGCAACTATATGTTGCTTGGCAAGATCAATATTTTAAGTGCCAAAAGTCAATTATTTTTATAATGATAATAGAGGTATAGATTTTAAAAGTTTAACTGTATAAGGATGTACAGGACATGTGAAGATACTATTAGTGTCGTTTATTTCTACTATCTTACCTTGCTTCATGACAGCTATTTTATTACAAAAAGAACGAGCAACTAATAAATCATGTGTTATGAAAAGATATGTTAATTTGAACTCTTCTTTTAATTCAGACATCAAGTCAAGTATCTCTTCTTGAATACTGACATCAAGCATACTAACAGGTTCGTCGCAAATAACTAAACTAGGTTTTATGATAAGTGCTCTAGCAATAGCAACTCTTTGTTGCTGTCCTCCTGAAATTTCATTAGGATAACGATCATAGTAGTTACTTGCTAAGTTTAATTTTACCTTTTCGAGCATTTCATATGCCTTCTCTTTTGCTTCTTTGTTAGTTGCTAAACCATGGACAATTAAAGGCTCAGCGATACTTTCTCCAATTGTCATAAGAGGATTCAAAGAAGCTTGAGGATCTTGAAAAATCATTTGCAAATGACGTCGTTGGAAACGCATCTTTTTTCTAGATAGTTGTGTTAGATCTTGTCCTTGAAAGTTAATAGTTCCTGATGTGGCTTTTAATAGTTGTAATATGGTTCTGGACAAAGTACTTTTTCCACAGCCAGATTCTCCTATTAATCCTAAGGAATCTCCAGGAAAAATATCAAAGCTAATATTATCTACAGCTTTAATTATCTGTGTTTTTTTCAAAAAGAAACTTTGTTGGATAGTGAAGTATTGTTTTAAGTTTTCAATACTTAATAAAGGTTTTATTGATACTTTACTTTGTTTATCCACTTTTATGTTTGTATAGTCGTCTTGTTTTTGTGTACGTAAAGCTATACTTAACAGTGATTTTGTATAATGATGTTGAGGATAATTTAAAATATCTGGTATTTCCCCAATTTCTAATATTTCGCCTTGCTTCATAACTGCTAAACGATTGCAATACTTACCTACCATAGCTAAGTCATGAGAAATCATTAATAATCCCATATTTTGTTCTTTACATAAAGAAACTAATTCTTCTAATATTTCGTTAGCTACAGTAGCATCAAGAGCAGTAGTTGGTTCATCAGCAATTATAATTTTAGGTTTTAATAATAAAACCATAGCTATAGCTACTCTTTGCCTCATTCCTCCACTTAACTCATGAGGATATTGTTTCCAACAAAAATTAACTTTTACTTTTGCCAACATATCCATAGCAATTTTTTTTGCAGATCTGTAAGATAATTTATGATTATGGACTTGTAGCGTCTCAACACAATGTTCTCCAATAGTCATTATTGGATTAAAACGATTCATTGGATCTTGAAAAACCAGACCGACTAGTTCTCCTCTCAAATGCCTTAGCTGCTTATAATCTAAACTAAAAATTGATTGATTATTAAATTTTATAGAGCCTTCTATCGTAGTCATTTCTGGTAACAGATTCAACATAGCTTTTCCTACAGTTGATTTACCAGAACCAGACTCTCCTATCAATCCAATTCTTTCTCCTTCATACAGGTTAAAAGAGATACTGCTTACTGCCCGAGTATTATTATCAGGATACTTGATAGACAAATTTTCAATACAAAATAAAATATTATTATTCATTACTAAGCCAAAAATTTTATAAGGTTAATTATTAAGTTAAAAATAGTCTTAGATAATCTTATAGCTCCTTATTGAGGTGCAACCTGAGTGTATGACAAAAGAGTTTAAGATTTTTGAAATTAATCTCAAAAATTTGTTTCGTGTTTTAATAATTGATATTTTCTTTAATCTGTAATGTTTTTATTCTTTTTCACCAATTTATATTTTGAGGATGTAAGAGATACTCCCAATCTTTTTGATATCCAAATCTCTAAATCTTGAATAGGATGAGATTTAGAGATTTGGATAGGATTAACTAAAATGGTAAACATTCCTAAACGGTTTCCAGCTAAAACATCTGTAAATAATCGATCACCCACCATCGCGATTTGTGATACCGGCAGATCCATAGTACTAACAGCTTTACGAAGTTTTCTTCTAGAAGGTTTACCAGCTCCTGATAAATAGGGTAATTTTAATGTACTAGCTATATAACTAATGCGATTTCTACTAAGATTATTACTAACTAACCAAATAGGAGTTTTTGCTTTAATATTATCTATCCAATGTCTAAGTTCTTCTGAAACGAAGGATTTTGTGAGAGGAACCAAAGTTTCATCAACATCTAAAATTAATCCTTTAATTTCGTATTGATCAAGAATCTCCTGTGTTAAGTCAAGAACTGTGTCACCTAATACTAAGTCAGGCTGTAAAAGTTTTATCTTAAACATATATCAGCTAATAAATAATGAATTTAACGTAATGAACAATAATAGGTAGTTCAATTAGAAAACTGTATATACAAATTTTATATTAGACACTTTTTAAGATTTTTTGTATTAAATTTAAGATAACCTTATTACATATTTATTATAAATATCTAAATATTAGCTATAAAAGATATAATTATTCTAGAGACTAAGAGCAAAATTTTTTAAACTCTTATTTTTACTTAGCCTATAAATTAAATTAGCTCCTAAAAATTTTTAATAAAAATCATTACCCTAAAAAAATTGAAAATTATAGAGTTAATAAATCTTTTAAAATTTGCTTCCTGTACTATACTATATAACTTTAGTATTATTTAAATCATGGATACTATTTAATGAGAAAACTATTTAAATATATATTTATAACTAAGTAGATGCAACTGATTTTTGTAAAAGTGCTTATCTTATACTAGATATTTTCTGTTAATAAATCAAAAATTATTCTTATTAAACCTAAATGCATTCTTTAGTTAAAACACTTTTTTAAACGACTTGTGTAGAATAATTATGGCAAAGGCTATACTATAAAACCCCTAGACTTATTGTATCTAGGAGTTTATTATTTAGATAAATTTAGCTAGATAAATCACAAAAAACTATTGGGAAACGTAAAAATGTCCGTCCCTGAAGAACTTGTTACTGGGATCTTAAAACCTACTAAATCTAAAGAATCTTCAATTTCTGAACTTGAAGTCAAAGAAAATCCTATCCTTTTTCAAGCTATTGGAACCCTTAAAGGGAGGCCTGAACAAGATGAAGAAGGTCATTTTTTTATTCGTTTAGGAGAAAAATGTTATAAGTTATTTGTTACTGGCTATAAGTATCAAGCTTGGCTTAAGCAAATATCTTCTAATCCTGATCAAACTCTATTTTTGCGTGTTTATCCCAAGTTCTTGATGATACCTCGAAAAGAACCCCAAATTTATTTTCAAGTTGCTGCTTGGGAAGAGCAAAATTCTTGGGGAGAAGAGTCAGGAATGTTTAAATTCAGAGGGGTTTGGCAATTTGTTCCACAAATTAGAACTCCAGTTATTTCCGTATACCGAAACCAAAATGCTAATGATCCTAAGGGAAAATTCAAAGCATCTCATCTTCCAGTTTTGATGAGACGTCAAGATGAAGCAATACCTTTTAGATTTAATCCTAAAATATCAAAAGATAGTATGCCTTCTCGTTGGTTTATTCAAGGAATTTTTAAATTTATTCCTTCACGAAATTGTTGGGGATGGGATAAAGACCTTGAAGCACCAACACAAAAAATACCTCGTTATAAAAGGCCCATTAAATTAATTAATGATGAAAATCAGCATACAAAAGAAAATGCAAAATTAGATATTAAAACTGATAAAATTAAAAAATTAAATTAGTAAAATAATAATTTATAGTAGTTTAATTGTATTTTTAGCTGTTTCAGCATTATATGTACTTTATTAAGTTAGGAGTAGTTTCTTATTTTCACACCTCCTCTAGCCCGTTTAATTGAAAAATTGCAACGCTTGCCAGGAATTGGTCCTAAATCAGCACAAAGATTAGCTTTTTATATTCTTAAACTACCCGAGTCTGAAGTTCAAGCCTTTGCTAAAGCTTTAATAAATGCAAAACAACGTACAGGTTTATGTACAAAATGTTTTCATTTCTCAGAAAAACCTATCTGTGAGATTTGTAGTAATACGAATAGAGATTCAAATCTTATATGTGTCGTAGCTGATTCTCGAGATGTTATCGCTCTAGAAAAAACTAGAGAATATAAAGGAATGTACCATGTACTAGGAGGAATCATGTCTCCTATAGATGGTATTGGTCCAGAGCAACTTAACGTTGAGCCATTAGTAAGGCGTGTATCTCAGGAAAATATAAAAGAAGTAATCCTAGCAATTAGTCCAACAGTTGAAGGAGAAACTATGACTCTATACCTTTGTCAGGTACTAAAAGCTTTCACAAAAGTTACACGTATTGCTTTTGGTTTACCAGTAGGTGGAGACTTAGAATATACAGATGAAATAACTTTAGCGAGAGCTTTGGCTGGCCGACAAGAGCTGAGTTAATAAAATTATATAATTGTATGAGAGAAAAAAAATATATATAGTGATTGAATATTATTTGAAGAATATTAATAGCTAATAATTTAGCCTTCCTTGCCGAGGATAGTAAATCTTTAAAAATTTTAAATGTTAAGAAGTTGTAATCCTCTAACTACCAGAAGACTATAACTTCTTAACTGTATTAAACCGCTTGAGCAATTTTCTCTAAAGACTCCCAGCGAAAATAACGCTCACCTCCTAACTCAACAACAACTTTAATTCGAGGTTCTTGGTGAGGTAGATTTGTTAGATATTCTAATTCGTCTCTAGATAAGACGTGACCTTCTATAATCCATAAAATTAATCCCTTAGATTTTGGAGACAGATTATCTAATTTATAGGTAGCAACTGGAGGAACAAAATATATTGGACCTACCGCAGCTTCTTGGCCAATGTTTTTTTTACCTAAATGAGGAACAGATACTCCGTGAACTTTTGTAAGATAAGCTTCTATATCCCCAAGTCCTTTCGCAGTAAGAGAGAAACTATCATATCCATTAAGTCGTAAACGTCTTTGGTAACGTCCTTCTGACCCTCCCTCTAAAGGAGTAAATATTCCAAGTGCACCTGACTTTTCTAAGTCACGAATAAAACCTTTCCCTGTAGTAAGCAGTGCCATGTTATTAATAAAGAATTGAATCTAATAAGCCTTTCTTTGATTATAAAAGAAGGATTGTTTTAAGTAAAAAACTTACTTTAAACAAAAGTCATATTATGTTAGATTTTTGTTCATTTATATTATGATTTTTCTTATACTTTTGCACTTAGTGAATAGATACTCTGATTTTAAATAAATAAATAATCTTCTATAAATAAAGATTATTTATTTATTTGTTTATTTTGATTTCTTACAATTAACATTAATTGAAATCTTTCTTCTTAAATAGTTTATTTAATTAAGAAAACAATTCTAAGAGCTTTAATATCAATTAATAACATTAAAGCTCTTAAAATTGCATATTAGTTAAATATCTTTCAAGTATTTTATTAAAAAATAATATGTTTTCTAACAATAAAAATATTTAACTAAAGCATTAATAGTTATACAAAAATAAATTACATAATTTATAAAAAAAACAAGAATTTTAAAATATCTTAAAAATATCTTGCAAGTAAAAAATTTAAACAATACTTTTCATATTATTTTTTGTTATCAAATAATAAAAATAAAAATAAATTTTATAAATTTCAAAAATCTAGTAATAAACCTTTAAATAGTTTTTTAACTACTGAATTTATTCTTTCTTATAATAAGTAAATGACAATATTTGACAATATCTGTTCTAGTAATCAAAATAGAGCTCCCTTAATTGAGGCCTTAAATGTTTTAAGAAGACGAAACGATGCAGCTTTTTATGCTCCTGGACATAAAAGAGGTCAAGGGATTAGTGAATTAATGTTATCCTTACTCGGAAAGAAAGTATTCAAATCAGATCTGCCTGAATTACCAGAATTAGGCAACTTGTTTGTTCCTGACGAAGCAATTAAAGAAGCTCAAGATCTTGCTGCAGAAGCTTTTGGAGCCAAACGAACTTGGTTTCTTGTTAATGGTTCAAGTTGTGGTATAGCTGCTGGGATTTTAGCAGTATGTAATCCAGGCGACAAAATTATCGTACCAAGAAATATTCATCATTCAGTTATTACCGGCTTAATTTTGTCTGGGGCGATTCCTGTTTTTTTATATCCTCAATGTTATTCTACATGGGATTTACCTCTGAATATTACCCCAAAATCTTTAAAAGCAACTTTGAAAAGGCATGGTAATATCAAAGCTGTTTTAATAATCCATCCTACTTATCATGGTATTTGTGGGAATATCAAAGAAATAGTAAAAGTTACTCATTCTTATAACATTCCTTTACTAGTAGATGAAGCACATGGGGCACACTTTCAGTTTCATTCAGCTCTACCTTCTTCAGCATTGTCAGAAGGAGCCGACCTAAGCATTCAATCCACACATAAAGTTTTAGGTGCAATAACACAAGCCTCAATGTTGCATTTACAGGGTAATCTAATTAATGAGAATAAAATTAATCAAGCTTTACAGTTGATGCAATCTAGCAGTCCTAGTAACTTATTATTAGCTTCTTTGGATGGTGCAAGACAGCAGATTATGATTGATGGTCAAAAACTATTAAATAAAACCATAAAATTATCGGAATTAGCAAGAAGCGAAATTAATAATATTAACGGATTTTCTACTTTAGAATTAATAAATAAGAAACCAGAATTTTATGATTTAGATATCACTAGACTGACAATTGATATTTCTTCTCTAGGAGTTAGTGGCTGGAAGATTGATAAAGTTTTGAGAACAAAATTCAACGTTACAGCAGAACTTCCTATGCTTTCATCTCTAACTTTTATTATTTCGATAGGAAATAATAAAAAAGATATCATATCTTTAGTAAAAGCTTTGATAGGACTTAAGGAGATGACACTTTCATCATGTTCAGAACTATCAATACCTTATTTATCTTATGAATCAAAAGTTTTCTCATGTTTCAACATGTCTCCCAGAGATGCTTTTTTTGCCTCTAAAAAGATTGTTCCTATTGAAAAGAGTGCTGGATTAATTAGTGGAGAAGTTTTATGTCCTTATCCTCCAGGGATACCTATAATAATGCCAGGAGAAATTATTACCGGCGAAGCAATTAAATATTTGGTAAAAATTAAACAACAGGGAGGAATAATTGCTGGATGTGATAATCAAGATCTAAAAACTATTAAAGTAATTAATTAATAAAAGATTGAAGATATTCTAGACGAATTTTTGATTCTAATTTAGGATGACTTTCTAGTTTAGCTATCTTTTTAATGCCTTCTAAGAGATGTTTCGCTGCGTCATCTTTTCTATATCCTCTTTTAAGAGAAGCTTTTATTGTATCTTTATCAAAATCTAATTCTTTTTGAATATTTTGATTACCATACCAAAATTGTTTCGTAAAAATGATAATTAATATTCCAAATATAGAAATTCCTAATGTATCTCTTTGTAGGACTTTAATAAATAACTCTAAAACACCGAGAGATAAAATAAATTGGTTTAAATTTAATTTAAATGAATAAACATCTTGTAACTGGAAGCCTACACGTAAAATCAGTAAATCTCGCTGGGCTTCTGTTAATTGATACCAAAGATCAAAATTAATATAAATCAGTCTCTTACTTCTGTTCCAAGGAAATGCAAAAGGTATCCTAATTACCTCTGATTGAGTTGATTTACTGACAATCTTAGTTAACATTCTACCCGAAGCAGGCATTACATCTAATAATCTGCTAATTTCAGAATTAATGTTCATAAAATAAAAGTTATTGATAATTTAATTAAATATTTAATTTTGTTAAATAATCGATCAAAACACTAATTAGCATTGATTAGATAATGTTTAAAATATTTTTTAGTTAATAAATTAAATTATGTTTTCTGTTGTAACTTATTGTCAAAAGACAATCTTATATAATTTATATGTTATCTTCTTTTTTCCGAGTAATATTAATAGTAACTCTACCTTCGAAATTATCAATAGGAGGCGAGAGTTTACTTAGATTAATCCTAACTTCATTAACTTTTGGGAAAGATAATACTTTTTGAGCTATTACTTCTGCTAATTTTTCTATAAGAGAAAAATTAGCAGAAGTAATTTGATCTTTAACGGTATTAATTACATGACAATAGTCTAAAGTATCTTCAATTGAGTCAGATATTCCTGAAACGTGTAAATCCATACCTAAACTAAGATTAACTTCAAACCACTGTCCTAAAATTTTCTCTTCTGGTACATATCCGGTATAACCATAGCAGCGAATTCCCTTTATCTTGATAAAGTCCATTATCTTTTATAGTACTAAATATTTATATGAAATGTACCACTAATAGTTATTATTGTTAATAATATTTTTACTTAAAAACGTTATGGGGCAATTATTTAAAAATAGCTTTTCTAAAAAATTTAAAACACAAGCTATCATTTTGGGAAGTTTTGTAAGTATTTTTTGGATAGTAGAGCTGATTGATATTTTTATTTTTCATGGAAAATTAGATAATTTAGGTGTTCAACCTCACACTTTAAAGGGATTACGAGGTATTTTTTTTGCACCTTTTTTACATGGAGATTTATCTCATTTAATTAATAACACTATTCCTTTTTTAGTTCTGGGATCCTTTGTTATGCTTCACAGAACTAAGGATTTCTGGATTGTAACTCTTTTAACTACAATAATAGGCGGTTTAGGTGTTTGGTTATTTGGTCCTACAAACTCTGTTCATATTGGAGCAAGTATACTGATTTTTGGCTATTTAGGATTTTTATTACTGAGAGGTTATTTTCAAAAGCAAATCATTTCAATATGTGTATCTATCTTGATATTTTGTCTATATGGAGGACTAATTATTGGATTGTTGCCTTCACAACCAGGTATTTCTTGGCAAGGTCATTTGTTTGGTTTTTTAGGAGGAGCTTTAGCTGCAAGATTGCTTAAAGCTAAAAAATAACAATTTTTAATGTTTACATCTTTATTCCTAAAATATTAATTTAATCATAAAAATATGAATAGAAATTTTTTCTTATTACATTATCTTGTGCTCTAGATTAAAAAATAATAAATATTCATTACAACCTATACAACTAAGTCACGCCTAATGATACCTTAGAGGAGCAATTTTATTACCTTGGAAGCTATATGAAAGGAGCTGACAATATGCCTTATCTTCTTCGTGCAGCACGAGGAGAAATTTTAGATCGTCCGCCTGTTTGGATGATGAGACAAGCTGGACGTTATATGAAAGTATATCGAGATTTACGAGATAGATATCCTAGTTTCCGAGAAAGATCAGAAAATCCTAATCTTGCTATTGAAATTTCTCTACAGCCTTGGCATGCTTTTCAGCCAGATGGTGTAATTATGTTTTCAGATATACTGACTCCATTGTCTGGCATGGGTGTTTCTTTTGATATCATACCTAATAAAGGACCAGTAATCTCCCCTGCAATTCGTACACTAAAACAAATTGAAGATCTGCATGATCTCGAACCGGAAGAATCCTTACCTTTCGTGAAAACAATTTTACAGTCTTTAAGAAAAGAGGTAGGTAATCAATCTACTGTATTAGGTTTCGTTGGTGCACCTTGGACATTAGCTGCTTATGCTATTGAAGGTAAAAGTTCTAAGAACTATACTATCACTAAAGCTATGGCTTTTTCTGAACCTGAAATTCTTCATCGACTTTTAAGTAAGATTACAAATTCAATAGCTACTTATGCATGTCATCAAATCGCTTGTGGGGCACAAATAATACAATTATTTGATTCATGGGCTGGACATTTAAGTCCTCAAGACTATGAATCTTTTGCACTTCCTTATCAACAACAAGTAATTCATAAAATTAAAAAAATTTACCCAGATACTCCTGTTATTCTTTATATCAATAGTAGTGCTGGGAAACTAAACCAAATGGAGTGTTCTAAAGCAGACATTGTAAGTATTGACTGGACAATAGATATGGCAGAAGCTAGGCAACGTTTAAGTAATCATATAACTATACAAGGTAATATTGATCCAGGTATATTATTTGGTTCTCACAAAGTTATTAAAGAACGTATTATTGATACAGTACAAAAAGCTGGTAAAGGCAGACATATTTTAAACTTAGGTCATGGAGTAGTGGTAGGAACACCAGAAGAAAATGTTAGATATTTCTTCGAAATAGCCAAGCAAATTGATAAATTAACAACTTTGACTATTTAATTAAATTGTAAAACTCAACAGCATAAATATATTTTCAAAGTCTGTTACAATATATCGGCAATAGGAAGGTTTTAGTATCTTTTTATTGTCTAAAGTATTATAAAAAAATAACTAATGAAACGTATTTTCATAACAGGTGCAAGTGGATGTATAGGACACTACATAGCAGAAACTTTAATTAACTATACAGACTATGAACTTTATTTCCTAGTGAGAAATCCAGATAAGCTGTTATTTAATTATAATAGCCGTCCTGGCATACATTTAATTGAAGAAGATTTGAAAAATATAAATCAGCTAAGTGATTTTTTAAAAACAGTTAATATCGCCATTTTAGCTGCAACAAGCTGGGGAGGAGACGTAGAATCTTATGAAATTAATGTAAGTTCAATGATAGATTTAATCAATCTATTAGACTCTGAAGTATGTCAGCAAATTATTTATTTTTCTACTGCAAGCATCTTAGATAAGAACAACAAGCCACTACCTGAAGCAAGAACGCTTGGTACTAACTATATACGGACTAAATACCAATGTTATACCCAATTACAAAAATTACCAGTATATGAAAAGATTGTCACAGTTTTTCCTACTTTAGTTTTTGGAGGAGAACACAATAAACCATATTCTCATTTATCTGGTGGTATTAACGATGTTACAAAATGGATAGGTTTAATACGTTTCTTTAAAATAGATGGAAGTTTCCATTATATTCATGCAAAAGATATAGCTCAAGTTATTAAATATTTAATTGAAAATCCATCTCTAGCCATTACAAATAAAGATATTGTTTTAGGTAATAAAAAAACAACAGTTAATGAAGCGGTAGAAACAATATGTAAGTATTTTAATAAAAGAATTTATTTCCGAATTCCATTGTCAATTACTTTGGCAAATATGTTTATTAAAATTTTTCAATTACGTATGGAAGCATGGGATTATTTTTCTATGAACTACCGTCATTTTACTTATAAAAAAACCATAGTTCCTTCTAGCTTTGGAGCAGATGATTATTGTGCCACTATTGAAAATATAATGAATCTAAGTGATCCTAAAGAAGAGAAGAACTAATATTACAAAGATCGATTCTTCTCAAAAAACTCAACGAAATTTAGTAATTTTTTAAGATTAATTTTCTATAAAATATACATAACAAATAAAAAAAATTAATAAGTAGTTGTTATATTGATTTATTCATATATAAGTGTTTACAATAAAGCTGATTTTAATTATTAACCTCATTAGTCTTCACCTTTAAAACTGTGAGTGATAGCTCTATTTCTATACTAATTCTAGATACGGATCAGATTTTTCTTTTAGGTTTAGCAACAGCCTTAAGTAAAGATTCTCGATATAAAATTATTGATCAAGCTGATAATTTAACTGATATTTTTATAAAATTATCAACCAATTCACCTGATATAATTATTTTTGAACCTAATTTATTTAATAGTTTTTTAGCTATTAAGCAATTCTGTATAAAAATTAGAAGAGAATATCCAAGTATTAGATTATGTTGTTTAAGTCGCTACTTTAGAGTTGAAGAAGAAAAAGAATTTCAAAAAATAGGTATCCGAGGATATTTTGATAAAAATATTGAAATTGATGTACTAATAAATAATTTAGACGAAGTAATTCAGAATAAATTTTTATATAAATCAGCTTCTTTAAATCATCAGTTTATTAAGTCCAGATCCCGAATCACAAACAATAATTGGGTATCCCGTATTCAAAGATATGGTCTTAAGCTTATTGAAGATCGACTAATCTTTATTAATGAAACTTTAAAAAAACCTTCGGCATCTAAGCTAAAGATCTTATTTTGGAAAGGAAGGAGAAGAGAGCTATTGGTAGTTTCTTATTTATTAGAAAAACTTTTCAGTATTAATGTCCTTAGGCAAAAGCCTAACAAATCAAATAATCAAATCAAAAATGATTCATTTTTAAAGAATTTTTGGATTACAAATAGTGCAGTTCAGCCTGTAAATAGCCTAATAATATTTAATCGAACTCTTGAAAAAATTGAGAAAAACACTAGTAATTTTACTAGAGTATATTTGGAAATTGATATATTAGAAGGTGATAAAAGAAAAGAACTTTTGAAAATAGTTACTAAACACTTATACAGGATTATAGAAGATATAAATTTTATTGAGATAGAAAATAAAAGAGTTATCAAAAGCAGCCTATCAGTTTTGCAGAAGTTATGGAGAGAAGCTTCTTTAATTTTTATTGAAAAATATTGCAAACTTGCTCAAAAAATTTCTTTAAAAGAACTTGAGCAAATCATTGAAGATAATGAAGTTTTAATATCTAAAGAAATTTTAGATAAAATACCTTTTTGTATAGAATTATTAGATTACTTGTTACTTAAGGATGTTTGGGTAGAAGAGCAGACTTTAACAATAAATACTACTGTAAATTTAACAGAGAAAACAGAAAAGGCTTTACATAACGTTATAATACAAGTCTCGAACGGAATCATTTCACTGATATTGAATAATTTTTCAAATAATGAAAGAGTTAAAGAAAATTTATTTCATACAAACATGATTTCAACAAGAGAATTAGCAAAATTCAGAAATCGATTGGCATGGGAGTATAGAAAAAATGAATATTGGCAAGAGCCTAAAAACATTTTTGAAAGTCAACATCAACTTTTTTTCTTAGAAGATAAAGGAATAAATCTTATGTTTGTTTACGCAGCTAGACAAGAAGAACTTAATAAATTAACTAGAATACGCTGGTCTGTTACAATTATTTTAGAAATTAGAGATGCCATAGCATTACCTTTAAGTTCTCTATTGAAAACATCTGGAAATGCCATAGTTTATCTTCTAACCCAAATAATCGGTCGTAGCATTGGATTAGTAGGTAAAGGAATTTTACAGGGAATTGGAAATAGTTTAATTGGTAGTGATTATTTAAAAAAAACGATAAATCCTAATTCAAAATCATAAACAAATCGTTTTTTCAAATCTTATACAAGAATGCTATTTCATCTTTATTAATAATAAAAATTTCTTCAAGTTGAAAAATATGAAATATTTTTCAACTTTATTAAAGCAAAAATACAAATCAAATATAATGCATAAGAAAAATATGCCATGCTTAAACTCTAATAGACTTAAGTTTAAAAAAACGAACAATGTAATAGCTGCCAGTATCTTGTTGAATCTATTATTGATGTCTTCTCCTTGTTTTGGACAACAAAAAAAAGATTCTTATAATTACAGTAAATTACTCGAAGATGTCAAATCAGGCAAAATAAGTCTAATTGAGATCGATCCTAGATTACAAAAAGCACAAGTTAACTTTAACAACAACGATATAGTTGAACAAGTTACTCTATTTGAGAAAAATCCTGAATTGATTCAGAGTTTAAAAGCTAATAACGTAAAAATTGACTACAGTCCGTCATCAGATAATTCTACTGCAGTACGTTTGCTTCTCCAAGTTCCAATTTTACTTCTAATATTGGTAATTGTTATTACTATTGTTCGAAGATCCACAAATATCTCAGGTCAGACAACTAACTTTAGTAAATCTAAAGCTCGTTTTCAAATGGAGGTAACTACAGGTATCTCTTTTGAAGATGTAGCTGGAATTGATGAAGCAAAAGAAGAGTTACAAGAAATTGTAACTTTTCTTAAAGAGCCAGAAAAGTTTACTGCTATTGGAGCAAAAATCCCTAAAGGAGTACTACTAGTTGGTCCTCCAGGGACTGGTAAAACTCTTCTAGCTAAAGCGATAGCTGGAGAAGCTGGAGTACCTTTTTTTAGCATCTCTGGTTCAGAATTCGTAGAAATGTTTGTAGGTGTTGGTGCTTCACGAGTTAGAGATCTATTTAAAAAAGCTAAAGAAAATACTCCCTGTCTAATATTTATTGATGAAATAGATGCTGTTGGTCGTCAAAGAGGAGTCGGATATGGCGGTGGTAATGATGAAAGAGAACAAACTCTTAATCAGCTATTAACTGAAATGGATGGTTTTGAAGGAAATTCAGGAATAATTTTAATTGCCGCTACTAATCGTCCTGATGTTTTAGATGCGGCTTTATCAAGACCTGGAAGGTTTGATAGACAGGTCATCGTTGATTATCCTGATCTTAAAGGAAGACAAGGTATTTTAGAAGTTCACTCACGGAATAAAAAAATTAGCGAAAGTGTTTCATTGGAAACTATTGCTAGACGCACCCCAGGTTTTACAGGTGCTGATCTAGCTAATCTCTTGAATGAAGCCGCAATTTTTACAGCTAGGAGAAGGAAGAAAACTATTTCTATGACAGAAATTTATGACGCTATAGATAGAGTTGTTGCTGGTATGGAGGGAGCACCTCTGATTGATAGTAAAAGTAAAAGGTTGATTGCATATCATGAAATTGGTCATGCTTTAGTAGGGACAATAATTCCTGAACATGAATCAGTTGAAAAAGTAACTTTAATACCTAGAGGGCAAGCAAAAGGGTTGACCTGGTTTACTCCCGAAGAAGAATCCGCATTAATTACTCGCAATCAAATATTAGCTAGAATATCTGGTCTTCTGGGAGGACGTGTTGCAGAAGAGGTGATTTTTGGACAAGATGAAGTTACTACAGGGGCAGGTAATGATCTTGAAAAAGTAACTTACTTAGCGAGACAAATGGTTACTCGTTTTGGAATGTCAGAGTTAGGCTTAGTAGCACTTGAGAAGGATGATAAAAGTTCTTTTGGTTTTGACAATGCTGTTCAATCTGATTATTCTGAGGGAGTTGCAGAAAAGATTGATTTACAAGTCCGTTCTATAGTTAAACTTTGCTATCAAAAAGCACAAAAAATAATTTCTGATAATCGTACATTAGTTGATCACTTAGTTGATGTGCTAATTGATAAAGAAACTATAGAAGGAGAAGAATTTCGTCAACTATTAAATCAATCTTCGTTACAAACTAAAGTTGTTTCTGATTAATTATTGACAAATTTGTAAGAGATTTAATTTATAGATTAAATCTCTTCATTTTCTCCATCTTCTTCAGGTACAGGAGGTACAAGAGCAACTGCAGCAATAGCATCATCTTCATCCAGCCTTTGTACTCTAACCCCTGTAGCAGAACGAGATTGTAAAGAAATTGCTTTTACAGCTTGTCTAATAATAATACCTCGATTCGAAACAATCATTAATTCATCTTCTGCATTTACAACACGAAGTGACGTTAAATTATCTTTTCCCGATTTAAATTTAATTGCTCTTACTCCCATGCCAGCACGACGCTGTAAGCGAAATTGAGTAATAGGAATTCTTTTTCCATAACCTTTATTGGTAATAGCTAAAATCCATGGTCCTAGACTAGTTTCTTTTTCAGTCAATTCTTCAGGTTCTATTTCCAATACCTCTTCGTTATCTTGAGATTCCTCGACTCCTATAGTTACTTGAGCAGAAAGAATATCCATACTAATTAATTCATCTTTTTTCTTTAATCTCATAGACTTTACACCTCTTGTAGCCCTACCAAGAGGTCGTAGCTGTTGGTGATCTGCATGAAAATGAATAGCCATTCCTAGTCGAGTACCAAGGATTACACTATCCTCTTCTCTAGTTAATCTAACCCACCGTAATTGATCTCCTTCTCCGAGTGAAATAGCTATTAATCCATTAGTCCTTATATTACTAAAAGCAGAAAGAGCGGTTTTCTTAATATAGCCCTGACGAGTCAGCATTACTAAAAAGATATCTTCTTTAAATTCACTAACTGAAATAATAGAAGTTATTTTTTCACTTTTTGAGATAGACAACATCTGTACGATAGGAACCCCTCTTGACGTTCTTGAGGAAGATGGAATTTGATAAGCATTAGTAGCATAAACGACTCCTCTGTCACTAAAGAGAAGGACTACATCGTGATCACAACAAGTTAAAAAATGTTCTACCACATCGTTTTCTTTTATTTTTGCTCCAGCTTTTCCTCTCGTTGCTCTTTGCTGTGCATCGAAAGAGCTAACAGGCATTCTTTTTATATACCCTTGCTCAGTAAGAAGTATGATAGCTTGTTCATTAGCGATAAGATCAGTATCTACAATTTCTCCTTCATCATGAATAATTTCCGTACATCTAGGAGTGCCGTGAATATTCTTAATTTGAACTAATTCTTCTTCTATAATGGCTTCTATTCTTTCTTTTTTAGATAAAATATCATTTAAGTTAGCAATTTTTATTTGTAACTCTTTATGTTCAGCATGTATTTTTTCTGCTTCTAAAGCAGTAAGACGACGTAGTTGCATTTGCAAAATAGCATCTGCTTGAACATCAGATAGTTCAAATTGATCTATTAGTTTTTTCTTTGCAGTTATTGAATCATCTGCACTACGAATAATAGAGATAATAGGATCTAGGCTATCTAAAGCAATAAGAAGTCCTTGTAATAAATGATTTCTTTCTTCTGCCTTTCTAAGTTCATACTTGGAACGTCGAATAATAGTTTCTACTCGGAAACTAATGAAAACAGTAAGGAAGTTTTTTAGAGTTAGGAGTTGCGGTTCTCCCTTCACCAAAGCTAGCATATTGGCTCCAAAATTTGCTTGGACAGGAGTTTGCTTATAAATATTATTAAGAACTACTCTGGAATGTGCGTCTCTTTTTAACTCGATTACAATACGCATTCCTTCACGATCACTTTCATCCCGAATGTCGGAAATTCCATCAATACGTTTATCGTTCACCATATCAGCTATGCGCTCAATTAAAGCAGATTTATTTGTTTGATATGGCAACTGAGTAATAATAATTGCGTCTCTGTTGGAACGTCCTTGATATTCCAAAGTTTCAATTTGGGCGACTCCTCTCATTGTTATGGAACCACGACCTGTCATATAAGCCTCATGGATACCTGAGCGGCCTAATATCTGTCCTCCTGTAGGAAAGTCAGGTCCTGGAATTATTTTAATAAGATCTTTCTCTTCTAGCTCTGGATTATGTATTAAAGCAATAGTTCCATCAATCAGTTCCCCTAAATTATGTGGAGGAATATTAGTCGCCATACCTACAGCGATACCAGAGGAACCATTAAGAAGAAGCTGCGGTATTCTAGAAGGAAGAACAACAGGTTCCTTTTGAGAACCATCAAAATTATCTGCAAAATCTACAGTTTCAAATTCTATATCTCGGAGTAAAGCATCAGTTGAAAGATTTCTAAGACGACACTCTGTATAACGCATAGCTGCGGGAGGATCATTGTCTATTGAGCCAAAATTCCCATGTCCATCAACCAAAGGACTACGCATAGAGAAATTCTGGGCCATACGTACTAAAGCATCATAAACAGCCGTATCTCCATGGGGATGATATTTCCCTAAAACTTCTCCTACAACACGAGCACATTTACGAAAAGGCTTTTCCGGAACTAATCCTAGTTCATACATAGCGTATAAAATACGTCTATGAACAGGTTTTAAACCATCCCTTGCATCAGGTAAAGCTCGTCCTACAATTACGCTCATTGCATATTCTAAATAAGAACGAGACATCTCATTACTTAAATCTGTTGGGATAATTCGATCCTGAGGGATTGTCATAGGGTAATTAACTCCGTTCACAGGGTAGCTTGAAAAAACGCTTTAATAAATTGATAAAAAAAACTTCCTAAGTGGATTTAGCACGGTTTTTTTTACTATTTAATAGTACTTTAACACAAAAATAACTATCAGTAGGAAATACGAAATATCTATTTATTTGATTAAAAAGGAGAGGTGGTAAGGGTGTTTATAAAGTGGATTTTACTTTCCAATAATCTATAAAACGTTTTTTATTATTGATATATGAAAAATAAATATCAATAATCGTAATACAGTATTTATGATGTGATCGTAGATAAAACTGTTCTTGATAAATAAAGTTTAGATGAATATTCATTAAAGCAGCTCATTAGTATCCATAAAAAGCTTTTTGCATAGACTTTTAAAACAATTTCCTCGATCTTCAAAATTTTTATACTGATCAAAACTTGCGCATGCTGGAGATAAAAGAACTACTTTAGCTTTTAATTCTTTACCTAAGCTGAAACTTCTTTCTTACTGCTACGTCCATCTCTTCAACAATTTCATAATTATAATAGCTAAAACTTTCAAGACGTTCTGCGATAAAAGATGCAGATTCACCAATGAGTAGGACTTTAGAAACTTGAGATTTTATAAGTTTAATCCACTCGCTATCATTTCCTTCTTTTGATTGTCCTCCTGCAATTAAAATAGCAGGGGATTCTACTGAAATCAAACCCATAGCAGCAGCATCATAGTTAGTCGCTTTACTATCATTTATAAACTGAATATCATCAATGCTAACAACATATTCTAAACGGTGAGGTACACCATCAAAATTTTCTACTGCCAAAGAAATATCTTTTTTATCGATTCCGGCAATCTTAGCAGCTGCAACAGCCATCAAAAGATTTTGTTGATTATGGAGTCCTGCAACTTTAAATAAGTTTATTGGAAACATTAATTCTCCAAAGGCAACAATCCAACCATCTTGGACATATACTCCTTTAATAGGATCACAAGGTAAATCTTCTTTTCCTTTTATTGTTGTCCAATAGGCATTTGGCCAACTGTGAGAACTTATAGTATGTAGATAGTTATCATCATTATTTAAAATTTGATATTTACAATTTTTAAGTAATGAAGCCTTTATCGAATAATAGTTATGCAATGTTTTATGGCGACTTAAATGGTCTGGTGTAAAGCTTGTCCAAATACCAATCGTAGGCCTTATCGTTTGAGAAGATTCACACTGATAACTACTAACTTCTGTAATAATCCAGTCATAATTGGGAATACTTGGATTTTTTAGTTTAGATAAAGCTAATTCAGAAGCTGCATTTCCGACATTCCCGCAGGCAACAGCACTAAGTGAAGATTTTTGAAAAATTGATTCAACTAATTTTGTGGTTGTAGTTTTTCCATTAGTACCAGTAATAATTAACCAAGGGGATAAATTAAGATATCGCCAGGATAACTCTAATTCACCAATTATGCTAACTTTATGAAGACGGGCTTGAACTAAAAAAGGAGCATCCCATGGTACTCCTGGACTAACTATTATTAATTCTGGTAAAAAAGAAGGCTGAAAAACTGGATTATGAAGTAACTTAACAGTAATGTCTTCTAGTTTTAATTTTTTTTGTAAGTCTTGTAGTTCAGAAGAAGTTGAAGAATCGCTAATAACTACACTCCACCCTTCTTGTTTAAGACACCTTGCAGCAGCAATTCCTGATTTTCCTAATCCAATAACATAAGCTATCGCCATTCGATTTTATAGCACTTTCATACGTAAATTATATATTAACTTATCTTAGCTCTACTGGTAGGACAAAATATGAGAAACTTTAATCTATCTTAAGAATTTTGCTTCTTATTTCCATAATTTTAGAAAAGTGCTAGAACTCTCTGTCAATTAACTTTCTTGAATTTTTTTAAATAAAATTTTGCTTTGTTATTCATCTTTTATATTAGTTTGTAGACACTAAGAGAAGATATGTTATTAAGCTTTGTTAAATTTCCATTATCGTGTAAGCTTAGTAGTGTTAATAAATAATTTCGAGGAAGAGGTACAAAATCATCATGCAGTCGGCAGGAACGCTGCAAACGGTTCCCAAAAAGTTTTTGAAGGCTCCTGGTGGATTTAATCCCAATGTAGTCATGTTTTTAACTGCTTTGTTTTTAATTTTCTCTTCAACTTGTGGACATTTCTTGTGGAACTGGAGAGATTGGATATGTTTTAGTTGTAACGTTATTGCTCTTCATTTTTCTGGCACTGTTATACATGACGCTTCACATAATTCAGCTCATCCAAACCGAACTATCAATTCAACTCTAGGTCATGGTAGTGCATTAATGTTAGGCTTTGCATTTCCTGTCTTTACCCGAGTACATCTACAACACCACGCCCATGTCAATGATCCTGAAAATGATCCCGATCATTTTGTATCAACAGGGGGACCTTTATGGATGATAGCAGCGCGCTTTTTCTACCATGAGATATTTTTTTTTAGACGCCGTCTATGGGTTAAATACGAAATATTAGAATGGTTCTTAAGTAGATTAGTTTTATTTACTGTAATCGTACTAGGTATAAAATACGGATTCATTAATTATGTTATGAATTTCTGGTTTGTACCAGCACTAGTAGTAGGTGTAGCTCTAGGGCTATTTTTTGATTATCTACCTCATCGGCCTTTTCAAGAACGTAATCGTTGGAAAAATGCTAGAGTCTATCCAAGTAAAATATTGAACTTTTTAATTTTCGGACAAAACTATCATTTAGTTCATCATTTATGGCCATCAATTCCTTGGTATAGATACGAGCCTGCTTACTATGCAACCAAACAACTACTAGACGAAAAAGAATGCGAACAATCTTTAGATTTACTTAAAGGAAAAAACTTTCTAGGCTTCCTTTATGATATTTTCTTAGGAATTCGATTTCATTAAATAACTTAATTTTGAATCATATATAAATAAAATTTAACTATTTTCTTACCTTTATATAAAAGGCTTCTTACTTCTATAAGTAATAAATCTTAGGTATTATCTAGAAAATTAATTCCAATCTTGAACTTCGTTGTCTAGGGAATCAGAATGAAGAATTCTTTTATTATGAATTTCACGAGTTTTTACAAATAATTCTTCTTGTGTTAATTGCCAAGTAGCTAAAATTTTATTCAAATCTTGATATATTTTCCTAGCTCCTGGAAAATCCTGATAACGTATTAATAATCTTGCTAACTCAACCAATTTGTAATCATCGGCTTGGGAATTTAATAAATCATTAACAATAAGGCGATCACGATGTTCTTGAGGATGTATTTGATCTTGTAACATTAAAATACCTATTTTTAATGATGTTATTTTAATACCTAAAATCTTAGCGTTTTATTTATGAAAATAGCTTAAGATTCATACAATTGAAAGCGGTAGATATAAATTATTAAGCGTAATTTATAGACCTAGCCAATGAAAAATGCCTTGTCCACTTATATACTCAATAATAAAAATGCTCATAATACCGATCATAGCAGCGCGGCCATTTAAGCGTTCTGCATATTCAGTAAAGCCAAATTTAGGTTCATCAAAAGCTCTCTTGTCAGTGTTAGTATTCATAATTTTTGTGAATTTGCCTTGCTTATATATTTAAAGGAACTAAACAAAAAATTAAGAATTAATATGGTCATAAAATACTATGAATTTAAAGTTCATAAAGATTTTAAGGTCAATACTAATTAATAACTCTCAATTATTATAACAAAATAAACGTAAAATAGGAGTAGTTTTAATCTTTTATGTGTTTTAATTATTATCTCTATCGTTAAGCGAGATCACTAATCTTAAGATAAATACGAATAAATTAATATAAGTCAAGTACATTGAAAGTGCTGCAGCAAGATACTGTTTATCATTGTAACTACGAGGAAGCACGTAAAAGTCAACCACTGCAGCTCCTGCAAATAAAAATACTCCTAATCCAGAAAATGCTATCTCTAACCATGACGGTGTGTAGAAGCCAAAAATAGAAAATATAAATTGCCCTATAATTACTGCCAAGAGAGCTATTAATCCTAATTGAACTGTTTTCGTTAAAGCCATCCCATCTTGATCTGATAAGTTTGTTCCAATGCTACGGGCAATAATAAAAGTGGCTCCACATCCAAAAGCTGAAATTCCTACTCCTTGAATTCCTACTCCTTCAGTTCCTAAAGCAATATAAACAATACCACTGAGAGTATATCCAGACAACAAACTATAAATAGATAATAAAGGTAAGGCAATACTTTGATTATTCTTATTAATTACTCTATTTACAATAAAAAAGAAAACCAGTTCTAAGATAACAGCAATTACAAAAGTTGAAGAAAAAGTCTCTGGATAAGAATTGATTATGCCTAGTCCACCATACGTTCCTAGTCCAGTCAAAATTAAGCCACTACCAACAATAGGTAAAGCATTAGCTATAACATTAGGACCGACAATGTCTTTCTTTTGAGATTCATTAATTGCTTTACGAAAATTACTTGTATTACTCATAATTTTATTCTCACTAAAAAAATCTAGTAGATAACATACTATTTTTTATAGCTTATTACTTAGATTGAAAACTAGTAAAGAATACCGCACCGGAATATAATAGTATTATAAATTTTAAACATAAAGTAATTCTAAAAAGTCATTTTTAAGTAAAATTCTAGATATGGTTTAAAAATATAGGAACTAAATAATATCTAGAATTTATTAACCATTATTTTTAATAATTAAGAAGCACCATAAGTTAAGTTAATTTGCTATTTAATTTATAGATTGATATCTTGGTCTTCCAATTGTTGTAATGTAAATAACAACTTCATCTTCAGGAATACCAAGAACCTCATTTACTTGATCGTCAAAAAAACCACCAATTCCACTTACGCCAAGTTGAAGATGAATAGCAGCCAGATTGATTTTTTGACCTAAATGTCCTGCATCAAGATGCAAATATCTATAGACACGATCACCATATTTTTCTATTGCCTTTTTCAATTCTGTCGTGTGAAAAATAATTGCCCCTGCATCTCTTCCTAAATTTTGCCCTAAACACAGGTAGTGTAATTCTTTTCGAAAATTTTTAAACCTAATTTGTCTAAGTTCTTGAGCCTTTGGAGCATAATAATAACAACCAGATTCTAGTCCTTCTACTCCAGAGACTGCTATAAAAGTTTCAATTAAACTGATATCAAAATAATCAGGATTCGAATCAAATCCCTGATGAACATAATCTTGAGACTGGTAAGTAAAGTGTAATAATGCTTTTAACTCATCTAAAGTTAACTCTTCACCCGTATACGCACGAGTAGATCGTCTTTTGAAAATAGTTTTTTCAAGAAGACTAAAATCACTTCCCCATACTATAGGAGTTGTGGATGTAGAGACCTTTAAACAAAATGGAAAGTTATACTTATCTTCTACAATACTTTTTTGAGATACTATTTTTTGTACTTTATTAATATCAGACTCTTGTATCTCAGTAGCTTGATGAAAATAGCCTAGTAATTCTCCATCAGATACTTCGGAATAATTGGTTTTTATAATTGAAGGTACAGCTGTAGGCCCTATATCCTCTAAATTCTTGTTATTGTAGGTTAAGTCAGATAAGGCTATAACTGAAGTTACTCCTTCTTCTTTAGAGTTAAAATAAAAAATTTTATTAAGTACATTGTCTATAAATCCTCCGATTAAGTGAGGACGGTAATTAGTCATAGCGCAAGCTAGCTCTATATTACCCAACAAATGCCCTGTATCTAGACAAATTCTTCGATAAGCCCTATCTTCATATCGCCAAGAAGACCTGTAAAAAATAGCGGTTGTGACGATTGCTAGCTCTGAATTTTCAAGAGCTTGATGAGATAAACATGCTTTCTTTAGATTGTCCCAGACATCATTATCCCAAAAATGCAACAAAGAATGGTTTTGTGGTTGGTAACTATATAGTCCAGCTGGTAGCCATGAAGTTCCTTTAGAAATTAAATAAACTTCAGCTGGATATAATCCTCCAGCTGAGGGAGTCGCTCTCAAATATATAGGACTTCCAATAGTAGGAACTTTTGCTGTTAATCCATAACTACAGCCACATAAACGAGAAAGCCTTTGCCAATATGAAGAATGAGAAGTAAATGGTGATTCCTTTGATGAATAAGTTATTAGCTCGTAAGATTTACCAATTTTATATTCTTTGAAAGGGATTGGCTGTTTTGACCAATCCAAGCCTTTGTTCTTAGTAGCAATAGTTTGGGGATCGTATTTTGTTCTTTGATGATAATAAACAGCTATGGATGCTGGCAAATCTGACATGAATATTAATTTTTTTAGCGTTTATTGTTCGATTTTAATCTTCTCATTCCCAAATTTCTCCGTAGGAATTTACTATTCTTCAGCTTTTGAGTATAAAACAAAATACTTTGATATATCAATAGAGTGATTACAGCCAAATAGTAATATTGCTGAAATCTAAAAATGATTTTTGAAGCTTTTATCTATCATTCATTCACTGAATAATTTGATATACATAGCATGTCAAATGATTTTAAGTTTGAAATTTTAATTGTTTTTTTATAATGTTTAAGATAAGGTTTTTAATTTTTTAACTTAGCAATTAAAAACTATTGCTTCAATTTAAGGAAGGCCATAATTCTTATAAAGTGTTTTTAAGTTTCATTTATTAGCAAGGCTAGATAAAAAACTATATAAATTTTCACTATATTTTTAATAAGTTCCTTAAATGATATTTTTATTGTTGTGGTTTAGTACCTTTCTTCATATGAATCAATATAGATGACATTTTGATTGATAATAAAGATACTATTTTCTAGAATCATTCAGATAATGAAATTGACTCGATGGAGAATCGACTTTATTTGAAGAGTAATATGCAATTACAAAGACAGGTAATGTTAGGGTTACCATGGCAATTACCGTTCCTATAATATGATTCCACCTATGAGCAGAAGGTTCTGTCCCCTTCTTTGATGAACTACTAGATTCCATAAATTAATGGTCTTGACTGCATGTTTAAGAATAAAAGAAAGATTCTAAGAACCTCATACAATTATTATACTAATTTTTTGAATAGAAAGGAAATTTAAACTTTAGTTATCTAAAATAGTATAGTAATTTTTTACATTGATGCTTATCAAAAATATAAATATATAAGACGTATTTTTATATTCAATGATCATAAACTAATTTTTTTGATCTGAAAAATAAAAATTTATTACATAATACTTTATTGTAACTTTAGCTAATTATGAACTTTGTGAATTTCTAGTTCCCAATCACCTTTATCCATTATGGTTAATATTTGCTGATGATATTTAGTCAAAGTAGGTCTATGACCTACACTAATATAGCTAGTCTCTGAGGTTGATAAACTATAGTAAAGAGACTCTTCATTCTCTTCATCTAAAGCACTAGTAGCTTCGTCTAAAATAACATAACGAGGCTTGGTAATTAAAATTCTAGCAAATGCTATACGCTGTTGTTCTCCCAAAGATAATAAGCTACTCCAATTTTCTTTTATGTCAAAATCTTGAAAACGATTTCTCAAACTCTGTAAGTCAACAGCTGTTAATATTTCATTTAGTTGGCTTTGTGTAATATACTTCCCTACATCAGGATATAAAAGTTGTTCTTTTAGACTTCCTGAAATCATATATGGATGTTGGGGTAAAAATAATATCTCTTTTGGACTAGGCCGAAAGATCGTTCCATCTCCTGAGCTCCAAAGTCCGGCAATAGCCCTAAGTAGAGAACTTTTGCCAGTTCCACTAGTCCCCATAATTAATAAATTATTACTTCTATCTACACGAATAGTAATATTTTTAACTAATTTTCTTTGAGAATTAGGAGGGTATAAAGAAACGTTTTGTAAAACAATAAAAGGGAATTTTTCGATATGAATTAAATTATTACTTAATTTTTCTTCGTTTAATAACTTCGGATTCATTGATTCATAAAATTCTCCCAAGCGATTAATACTAGCAGCGAATCTTGTGATTTCCGGAATCCGGTTAGTTATTAAAGATAGCGCCTCCAGAACTTGACTAAATGCAACAGTTGCCTGTGCAATAGATCCAAAATCTAACTCTCCTTTTAAATACAAAGGAGCAATCATAATATATGGTATTAATCTCGTAAAATAGTTATACCCTAATTGAAAAAGATTTATAACTGATTGCCAAATGATTAATAAGTTAAAGTTTTTAACAACCTTTTTTAATTTTTTAGCAACTTGTTTGTTTTCTAAAAATTCCCCTCTATAGAATGCAATTGATTCAGCATAGTCCCTAATTCTTAAGATGCTATAGCGAAAATTTGCTTCTAGACGCAATTGAGCATAATTAATCTTAATTAGACGATTTCCTGCAATTAAAACTACTACAGTACCAAATATTGCGTAAATTAATAAACCATATGTTAACCTCTCAGATATTGTGTATAAAATATAAGAAAAAGAGATTAATGTTAAGATTGAGTTAAAGAAATCAAGTAGAAAATCAAGAGTAACAGTTGTAAAAGATTTTATATCTTGCGTTATTCTCTGATCAGGGTTATCCACTTCTTTCCCGATAGATTCAGAATTTAACTTATAATATGTACGATAGCTAAAATAGCGACTCAAGAAACTCTCTGTAAGCCACTCTCGCCACATTAAGCCTAACTTTTTCCTGGTATAGCGGTAAGTGACAATAATAGGTACAGCAGAGATTAATACCAAGCCATAAACTATCATAAATTGCCAAAAAACATCTGCATTTTTTTCAGTCAATGCAGTATCAATAAAACGAAAAACATAGCTCATGATGAGCCTTAATCCATTAACAACTAGTAAAAGAAAAAGAAGAGATCCTAGTAAAAACCACTGCTTCCATTTTTTACTGATTTTAGAAAATTGTGATAGAAAAATTAAATTACTAATTAATAAAATAATGGCTACATAACTAACAATATTTGAATCTAAAATATTATTAATTTTATTGACAAAACTATTAGTAATAACATTAGAGAAATTAGCGAAAACTGTATTAGTTAATAGAGTTGCTCCAATTGTCATGAAAAAAGTTAAACTAATAACCATAACAATTAGTGTTACTAATAACGTACAGAAAACCCATATTTGATTATTATTGATAGGGAAAAAATAGGGTTGTGCTGTTTCAAAAAAATATGAAATGAGCTTTTGATTAAATTTCAATCGGATTTTAGGCATTATGATGTGTTGTAAATGTAAAATATCAATTGCCTCTCAATAAGAATCTTAAGAGTTAGATCAGTTAACAAAAGTTATATTTTAACGATATTATTACTGATAATATTTGGCTAGTCTTATATTTGTGTAAGCTAAAATAATTAGCTCAATTACTTTAGTAATTATTTTAATATTGCTATAAAAACTATACTAATATCTAAGTATTTTTTATCTTAATTAGGTCCTTGATTAATTTAAGTCAAGTAAAACGAAAATATTTTTAATTAATAGTTTCCACATGATATAGTTTTTAACATAAGAGAGTATTTTTGTCTTAAATACAAATATTTTTTATAGTTTGAATGAAGTTTTAAAATAAGTTGTAGTTATTCACTATTACTTTTTACAGACCCTAAACGTTCTTAATTACTTATAGGTGAACTTTACTAACTTATATTGAGTTATTTATTAACGATTAAATATAAGTTAATAACTAAAAATCATTATTAATAATATTTTAAAGCTTTTTATTTTTCGTAAATACTAGATGAGATATTTAAATGGGTTAGTTATATATATAAAAAATAATAATGTATACATTAAGATAGAATTTAAACAATTGTAGTTTACAAAAAATTAATTTTAAATATGTATTGTCTCGGACTAATGAGTGGTACATCAGTAGATAGCATTGATGCATCATTAATAGAAATCCAAGGAAATAAACTCGATCTGAGAATTAGATACTTATTAAATATTAGCTATTCCTATCCAGAAAAAATTCGAAATCAGATTTTAAAAGTTGCTGAAGGTCACTCTTTATCAATAGAAGAATTTTCTAAATTAGATGAAAAAATCGCCTTGACTTTTGTAGATGTCGTTAAAGAAGTTCAAAAAGAATTTTTTCCTGTAGATTTAATTGGCTCTCACGGACAAACTGTATTTCACAGACCGCCAGTTGAAAATATTATGGGATATACGATTCAACTAGGCAGGGGAGAAATTATTGCTAATTTTACAGGTATTCCAACAGTCAATAATTTTCGAGCTGCTGATATAGCTGTTGGAGGTCAAGGAGCACCTTTAGTATCAGCAGTAGATGCTTGTATGTTGGGTCATTCTCGGTATCATAGATGCATACAAAATATTGGTGGAATAGGTAATGTTACATACTTACCGCCAAGATGTATGGATAACTGGTTTGAAAACATTACAGGATGGGATACTGGACCAGGAAATGTGTTAATTGATTTGGCTATTCAC
This sequence comes from Candidatus Atelocyanobacterium thalassa isolate ALOHA, assembly GCF_000025125.1. NCBI lineage: Bacteria > Bacillati > Cyanobacteriota > Cyanophyceae > Chroococcales > Aphanothecaceae > Candidatus Atelocyanobacterium > Candidatus Atelocyanobacterium thalassae. Next base: position 346,650 of record NC_013771.1, on the reverse strand, counting down.
AAGTTAAGCAGGGGAAAACATTTTTATGATGAAAATGGAGATTGGGCATCTCAAGGTAAACCTGATTATCAATTGATCAGAAAATGGTTAAATAATACTTTTTTTCATCAGAAGCCTCCTAAATCAACTGGTAGGGAGCTTTTTGGAAAAGAATATTTAGAATATTGTTGGAATGACGCTCAAGTTTATGAACTATCTGAAACAGATTTTTTAACTACTATTACAGAGTTAACTGCAATTTCTATTACTAATAGTTATAAACATTTTATTCAACATCCTATTGATGAAGTGTTGCTATGTGGGGGAGGTAGTCATAATCTTTATTTAAAAGAACGTATAAAACATCATTCGCCTTATAAGACTATGGTAAAAACAACTACTGAAGTTGGCTTAAACAGTGATTTTAAAGAAGCAATTTCTTTTGCAGTTTTAGCTTATTGGAGATATGTAAATAAAATTCCAGGAAACTTACCACAAGTAACTGGAGCTTCCTATCCAATGCTACTTGGTGATATTTATCTTCCCTTCTAAAAACTAGTCATAAAATTTAATTCTTGTTACTCTAAGTTAGTTTGCATAAATAGTTTTAAGTCAATTAGTTTTTCTAGTTTAAATAAATAATACTAACAATTATAAATTTAAAACATAAAAAATTCTTAACCTTTATGGATTGTTGTAATGTTAGTAGTAATACTAACATTACAACAATCCATAAAGGTTATATGCTATCTGAAATAAAAAATCTCGTCGAAGATTTTCTACCTAGATTTGTTGAAATTCGCCGAAATTTACATTCTTATCCAGAATTAAGTGGTAAAGAACATCAAACAGCTGCTTATGTGGCAAATATACTTTCTTCTTATGATATTCCTGTAGAAAAATTTATTGGTAAAACAGGAGTAGTAGGGCATTTGATTAGTGATTCTGAAGAAAAAAGTGTTTTAGCAATTCGTACAGATATGGATGCCTTACCCATGCAAGAAAAAACTAAATTAAACTTTTCTTCTTATAATTCTGGGGTAATGCATGCTTGTGGACATGACGTCCATACTACAGTAGGAATAGGAACTGCAGTTATTCTATCTATGCTGAGAAAACAATTAGGAGGAAATATTAGATTTCTGTTTCAGCCTGCAGAAGAAATTGCTCAAGGGGCTAAATGGATGTTACAAGATGGCGTTATGAATAATGTTGATGCAATTTTTGGAGTTCATGTTTTCCCATCTCTTCCTGCGGGTTCTATTGGCATCAAATATGGAACATTAACAGCTTCAGTAGATAATATTCAAGTATTTATTAAGGGTGAATCAGGACATGGAGCTCGGCCTCATGAAGCAGTAGATGCAATATGGATTGCATCTCAAATAATTACAGTTTTACAACAAGCTATTAGCCGTACTCAAAACCCCCTACATCCACTAGTTTTGACAATTGGAAAAATTACTGGAGGGCATGCGCCTAATATTATTGCAGACCAAGTGGAAATGTCTGGTACGATGCGTTCATTACATCCTGAAACTCGTGCTAAGCTACCTCAATGGATAGAAGGTATTATTTCCAATGTTTGCCAAGCTCATAATGCTAAGTACGAAATTGATTATCAATGGGGAGTATCTTCTGTTGAAAATGATATCCATCTTACTAGTATTCTAGAAAATGCTTCTCGAGAAGCATGGGGAAATGATTTTGTTAGAATCTTATCTGAGCCATCATTAGGTTCAGAAGATTTTTCCTCATACTTAGAATATTCACCAGGAACAATGTTTCGGCTAGGTACTGGTTATCCAAACAAGATAAATCATCCCTTACATCATCCTCTATTTGATATAGATGAATCGGCGATCGCGACAGGAATAACTACTTTAGCTTATACGGCTTATAAGTATTGGAAAAGCTGATATATAAATTTCTAAGTTTGGAAAATTACCTAAGTGAAAATACTTAATGTATCTTATTTAAGAGCCATATAAAATGAATATATTTTGTGTAACATCTATGCAGCGTATTGTTACAAAAACTTGTACAGCGATTGAAATCTAGATTAACTAAAAATTATTTAATTTCGTGTCTTTCTCATAAATTATTTCTTACATGAAAGATAACTAAAGTTTAAATTGATAAGGGTTGCCTAAGCAACCTCTATCTCATTATTTAGAGAAAACAATTATAAAATTGCTTATCTAGTTTATACTTTTCGAGAATAGTATTCAACAATTAGAAGCTCATTAATTTGTAGTGCAACCCATTCGCGTTTAATGACATCATTAACCTTTCCAGTGAAAGTATTTTTGTCAAATTCTAGATGCTCAGGAAGGTTAGCTAGTCCAGGATATTGCATATTAGCTTCTACCATACGACGAGAATTATCATTATTTCTAACAGAAATAATATCTCCAGCACGACACTGATAACTAGCAATGTTAACAGTCCGTCCGTTTACTAATACATGACAGTGGTTTACAAGCTGACGAGCACCAGGTATTGTTCCAGCCATTCCTAAACGAAATACTGTATTATCTAAGCGCATCTCTAAAAGTTCTAATAGTTTTTGTCCTGTAGAACCAGTAGCACGACGAGCTTTCTTCATATAACGAATTAACTGTTTTTCAGTTACTCCGTAATTATAAAGAAGTTTCTGTTTTTCTTCGAGTCGCACAGCATATTCAGAACGTTTTCTACGACCCTGACCATGTTGTCCAGGTGGATAAGTGCGACGAGGGTTTTTTCTACTTAGTCCTGGAAGTTCTCCAAGTCTTCGTACAACCCTAAGGCGAGGCCCTCTATAACGAGACATATTATTGGTTTTCTCCTAGTATACAAAAGCTTTATTATAGCAGCTTTAGAGAAATAAATAAAATTTTATTTTCTTAAAGTTTGGCAACTAAGTAAATATAACATATATAGTCATCCATTATTTAATTAAAATTAATATTTGTTTTTTCCTGTTATTGAGAATATAAAAATAAATCTATTAAAACAAACTGTATGGTGATTCAAACTGAAACTACTATGAAAATTTATTAAATACCTGATAAGTAAATAATATTGTTAGTTTCAAAGATTTTTTCATGGAAAATGAATAGCAATTAAACAGTTTTTAGCTAGTTAGTTTGAATAACCATTAAAGAAAAATATGGAATAGATAAATAGCGATGGTTAGTTAAATCTTTATATACCCTCTCTTCTAATTGTGTAGCTCTAATGATTAAAGAAGTTTTGTGCAATAAATTTAAACTTTTCAAAATATCCCATATCTGAATGTAAACAGAACTAACTTTTAGTAAAACAATGACATCAGCCCAACGCATTATTACTTTGATATCATCTACATTGTGAACTATAGGAAGAATAGCTAAGTTTTGAGAATAAAAAGCTAATGGAACACCTAAAGTAGAAGCAGAAACAATTGGTGAACAAACGCCAGAAACTGTTTTTATTGAAATTTGAGGGTACTTCTTAAGTATAAACTGAGCTAAATACGTAAAAGTACTAAAGAAATTAACATCTCCTTCACAAGCAAAGGCTACATCAATACCTTTATGGAGATAATTTTCAACATTACAGGCAGCTTTTTTCCAAGCTTCCCACAATTGTTTCTTATCTTTAACATAAGGAAAGTATAAAGGCAGTTTTATCTGTTGCTCATTAACCCAAAAAGAAATTATTTGTTCGGCTAAACCTGTTTTATTAGCTTTACCTGTAGGGAAAGCTATGACAGGAACTTCCTTCAACAATCGTTTCCCTTTCAATGTAATTAATTCAGGATCACCTGGCCCTATACTTATTCCATATAGAGTTCCTATTATTTTATTCATTTTTAAAAATTTACCATATTACCTAAGTGCCCATACATAAAAATTATTAATTATCAAATAAGGTCTTTAACATAGAGAGATTAAAAGATACTTTGATTAGATTTACTTATCCCAATTAAATTATTTTTTAAGATTAAATAATAATGGATAATAGCAAATTATTATTATTATTTATATAATTTAAATACATTTAAATAGTTAATCTTAATTTTTCAATCATTTCAAGCCATAGCTTAATTTTTAATAACATTTTATTTTGAAAGTTTCTAATGCTCGTCAACTAGTTCTAAAAATCCTAAGAGAAATAGATAAGAATAATAGTTTTATCAACATATCCCTAGATAGTGCTTTTAAGCACAACGAACTAAGTAGACAGGATCGTGGACTATGTACAGAATTAGTTTATGGAATAATACGCTGTCAACGTACTCTAGATTCCTTAATTGATCAATTAGGAAATAAAAAATCTCAAAAACAGTCACCGGTTTTACGTCGTATTCTCCATATTGGACTATATCAGCTTTTATATCTTGATCATGTCCCTTTGTCTGCAGCTGTTAATACAAGTGTAGATCTTGCAAAAAATAATAATTTAAATGTTCTGTCTAAAGTTGTTAATGCAATATTGAGAGAATATATTAGAGTAAAAAAGAAAGAAAACTGTAAGTTGATATTATCGAAAGATTTTGTTAACACTACAGCCATCAAATATAGTTTTCCTAACTGGATAGTTAAGAATTGGTACCAACAATGGGGAGGAGATACTTCGGTAAAACTATGCTATTGGTTCAATCAATCTCCAACAATTGATATACGTGTAAATGTTCTTGGAAAGACTACTCAAGAAATCAAGAATGAACTTATTATGGCTAATGTAAATGTAGAATATTTACCACATTTACCTTGCTCTTTGAGGCTAAAAGGGCAAACAGGCGATATAAAAAATTTACCAGGATTTATAAAGGGAGATTGGACAGTACAAGATATTAGTGCGCAATTAGTTAGTTATTTATTAGATCCAAAGATTGGGGAAACTGTAATAGATGCTTGTGCTGCTCCTGGAGGAAAAACCACTCATATTGCTGAGCTAATGAGAGATAAAGGATTGATATTAGCTTGTGATCGTATTTCGTCTCGTCTTACAAAAATTCAACAAAATATAGAAAGATTAAAGTTAAGATCAATCAAACTTGTTAAAGGAGATAGTCGATATTTGCAACAGTTTAATAACTTTGCTGATCGTGTTTTAGTAGACGCTCCTTGTTCTGGATTGGGCACTTTACATAGAAATCCAGATATTCGATGGAGACAAACTCCAGAAAAAATAAAACAATTATCAATAATACAACAAGAAATATTAGATAAAGCATCTAAATGGGTAAAACCAAATGGCGTATTAGTTTACTCTACCTGTACTTTAAATGTTTCGGAAAATGAAACAATCGTTTGTAATTTTCTTAAAAATAATCCTGAATGGAATATTGAAAAACCTCTTTTTTCTAAACTTTTTTCGCCCTTTATTACATCATCGGGATGGTTACAAACATTGCCTCATGAACACAATATGGACGGATTCTTTATGGTAAAACTACGTAAAAATTCAACTATAGTTCATTGAAAACCTAGTCAATAGATAATGAGTACAAAATATAAAAAAAACAACTGCTAAAAATTTTAATTGGAGTTGCTTGGATAGATGGAATTATCCAGATAGAAGAAAGAAACTATTTGAAACAGATATCAGAACATAATGGATTGTCTGGAGATATGGAATTAAAGTATTTTCTATCAGAATTAAAACCTATTAAAGCAGTTCAATGCTATCAATGGTTAGAAGAGTACTTAGGTGATCATCCGACTCTAAAAGATTATCAGGAACTTTTAGAGTCTTTAAGTTTTTTAATTTATAGTGATGGCAATATTCAGATACAAGAAGCTAAGCTATTACTTGAATTACAAGCTCTTGATCCTTTACAAAATCATTCCCAATTAAGCTTTGCTAAAGTTATTAAAATTTTTCAAAAAATGTTTAGAACCGCTATGCAAAAAATAGTTTAAAGTTCTTGAAACTAGAAGACATAACTAGTGTCTCAAAACTATACATTGATTATGAATAAATTCGTATAATTTAGAGTATGAGGATCGGAACATATACTTTCGAGTTAAATAGTGATTTGATTATCTATCATTTAATCTACCCTCACTGACAAGAACAAATATATTAAGTTTTATTTTGAAGGTAATTTTTTAATGTGCTGTATTCTTCTTAAGATATATAAAAAATTTGAAGTTATCTTATAAAAAACATTAAGATATAATCATTAAAGAGTTGGCGAGAGAGTTGCGGGTTATTAAAATCAAATAATCTGAGGAAAGTCCGGACTCCCAAAAGATCAAACTTGCTGGATAATACCCAGTGCGCGCGAGCGTGAGGACAGTGTCACAGAAAAATACCGCCTTGATAAAAGGTAAGGGTGCAAAGGTATGGTAAGAGCATACCAGCAGTATTGTGAGATACTGGCTCGGCAAACCCCAGTTGGGAGCAAGGTCGAAGGGATATAGGTTGATCTTTTTCCAATCCCATCTAGGTGTACCGCAAGAGATATTTGGTAACAAATATCCCAGATAGATAACTCTCCTTTAGAACAAAATCCGGCTTATGTCCAACTCTTTTTTACCTAGGCTTCTTTGAATAAATTACTACCATAATCAATACAAGTTATTATAAATGATGATATGATGAAGACCTGCAACCTGCTAATGATTGACAAAATAATAAATCAATCTTTTGGATTTATTCTTACTATTCCACAAAGTTTAAGAAGGATATTCTTTATGGTGGCTAATTCAATCAAGATATGATCTTTACGGTTAATATCTTAGAATTAGAAAACATGCGTCAACAGGAGGCATTACTAATTATCAGAGATTTAAGTATAGGAAAATGAAAATACATGGCAGATCAGAAAGCAACAATTAAAGATATTGGTTTTACTCACGAAGATTTTGCTGCATTACTTGATAAATATGATTATCACTTCAGTCCTGGAGATATTGTCCCTGGTACTGTTTTTAGTATGGAGCCAAGAGGCGCATTAATTGATATCGGAGCAAAAACTGCAGCTTATATTCCTATCCAGGAAATGTCAATTAACAGAGTAGATAATCCTGATGAAGTTCTTCAGCCTAATGAAACAAGAGAGTTTTTCATTTTAACTGATGAGAATGAAGACGGACAGCTAACTCTTTCTATTAGACGCATTGAATATATGCGAGCTTGGGAAAGAGTACGTCAATTAAGAGAAGAAGACGCAACTGTGCGTTCGAATGTTTTTGCAACCAATCGAGGAGGTGCCCTCGTTAGAATTGAAGGATTAAGAGGTTTTATTCCAGGATCCCATATAAGTACTCGTGAAGCTAAGGAAGATTTGGTTGGAGAGGAATTACCTTTAAAATTCCTTGAAGTTGACGAAGAAAGAAACCGCTTAGTCCTTAGTCATCGTCGTGCATTAGTTGAACGCAAAATGAACGGCTTAGAAGTAGGACAAGTTGTTATTGGTTCTGTTCGTGGAATTAAGCCTTATGGTGCTTTCATTGATATAGGCGGAGTTAGCGGACTTTTGCACATTTCTGAAATTTCTCATGATCACATTGATACTCCTCATAGTGTTTTTGGAGTGAATGATGAATTAAAAGTTATGATTATCGATCTCGATGCAGAAAGAGGAAGAATATCTTTATCAACAAAACAGCTTGAACCTGAACCTGGAGATATGCTGAAAAATCGCGATGTGGTATTCGAAAAAGCAGAAGAGATGGCTGAGAAGTATCGTCAAAAGCTTCTTGCAGAGGCGGAAGGTAGAGAGATACCTGAAGAAATCACTGGAGAAACAACTGGAGAAGACAAAAGTACCATGGAAGATATTCCCTCTGCATCAGATGTAGATGAAATTCAAGAGGAGGTAGTTGAAACTACAGATATCTCTGAAGAATAAATTATCTACCTTGATAATTTGTTAAGAAAAATCTTTTTCTTCTCTAAATTATATATAGTTCTAAGATTGCAATTATATAATTGCAATCTTAGAACTATATATAAACAAAGCCAAACCTAGTTATTAATTTCAAGAAATATTAATAGTTTAATAGAAGCAATAACAAATATTTCACATCATTTTTATTGAGTAAAAGTAATATTAAATTTAAAATAAATAAAAGCAAGTCTTATTGATTACTGAATAACAAACTTTACATAATATATTTTGTACTTAATATACTAATTTTTAAAACCACAAAGTAATTGCTAGTTATCACTATCATGAATATTGATATAGAAAAATCCATATTATAATTCTTAACATATTCTTCAAATACCATTTGGAGGATTCCTAAAATAGGTTTTAGACTCTTTAATTATTTTAGTAATTAAATTACCAAAGGTCAGGAAATAATGGTATCCAAATCAGAACATATTTTTCGTACAGGACAAGATTATATATCTAAATATACTAATGAAATTTTACAAAAATCACCCAATAATTGTTTATTACCATTAACATCTAAGACTACAGAAGATGATTTCTTAGAAATTGGTGAATGTAATATTAAAGATTTAGTGGAGAAATTTGGCTCTCCTTTATATATCTTAGATGAAAAAACTCTAAGAACTTCTTGTAAGCAATATCGAGATAATTTCAAGCTTTATTACAAAGGCTCATCTCAAGTTATTTATGCTTCAAAAGCTTGGAGCTGCCTCTCAGTAGTTGGAATCATAGCAACTGAAAATTTAGGCTTTGATGTCGTTTCAGGAGGAGAGTTTCACACTGTTCAAATAGCGATGTCAAAATTAGGATACTCTGAAATAGAAATAGCTAATAGAGTTTACTTTCATGGTAATAATAAGTCTTTAGATGAATTAGAATTAGCTATAAAAGCCAACTGCAACATAGTTGTAGATAATTGGCTGGAACTTCAAAATTTAGTAGAACTTGGCAGTTGTTTGCCAGAAAAGTCTATTCGTATTTTACTGAGATTAACCCCGGGAATTGAATGCCATACTCATGAATATATAAAGACAGGACATGTGAATAGTAAATTTGGCTTTAATCTAAACGATTTTGAAACTGTAATTAACTACGTAATTAAACAAAAAGTTTTAAATTGTCGAGGATTGCATTCTCATATAGGGTCTCAAATTTTTGAAAAGCAACCACATCGTGATCTTGCTTTTATTTTGGTTAAATTGTTAAAAAAATCTCAAGAACTTGGATTAACCTTGTCTGAGTTAAATATTGGAGGAGGATTAGGTATTTCTTATACCTCTGATGATAATCCTCCGAGTATTGAAGAATGGGTTAAAAATGTTAGTGAATCAGTCATGGAAGCCTGTCTAGACAGTAACCTATCATTTCCAAAATTGATAGCAGAACCTGGTAGATCATTAATAGGTTCTGCCGGTGTAACTGCTTATACAGTAGGGAGTCGTAAAGAGATTCCTGGACTTCACACTTACCTTGCTATTGATGGAGGAATGTCTGATAATCCTCGCCCTATTACTTATCAATCGCTTTATAGTATTCTTATAGGTAATAAAATGTCAGAAAAAATTACTGAAACATTTATTATTGCAGGAAAACATTGCGAATCTGGAGATATAATAATTAAAGATGCTCAGTTGCCTCAAACTCATACAGGAGATATTCTAGTAGTAATGGGAACAGGAGCATATAACTATAGTATGGCTTCAAACTATAATCGTATTCCACGTCCAGCTGCAGTCTTAGTTAATCATGGAGAAGCTAATTTGATTGTACGACGGGAAACTTATGACGATCTAGTTAAACAAGACTGTTTACCCCAGAGGCTCCTGCCTAATTGCATTCTATAATTTATTTCTGTTCTTACTAATCATCCATCTTGTCATTTTACATCATGTTAGGTGAGCCTCCTGATCAGCGCTGGATACCCTCAGGGTTGATTCATAGCGGCATTGATACTAGTTTTGTGCTGTTGTTAACCTATTTGATGCTTCTTGTTATTGGTGAGCGTCGTACTTTGTGGATGGTTCGGGGGCTAATTATTTTAATGTTAGTAACAGTAATTAGCGAAAAGCTTCAACTAACACTGCTGAAATTCGTATTAGAAAAATTAGTTTTAGGAGCAGCAGTATCCATGGCTGTCGTTTTTCAGGGAGAATTTCGAAGATTTCTAGAATTACTAGGAAGAGGAAAAATACTACAACTATTCAAACAAAGAAGACCTATCACTAAACCAGATAATATAGTGGATGAACTGGTAGAGGCAGTACGAGAATTATCTCAAAATAGAACAGGAGCATTAATTGTTATTGAGACAGAAGCATCTATTGATACTAGGGCTTTTGTCGATCCCGGAGTAGTAGTTAACGGGGAAATTTCTAAGGCCTTATTACAGACAATTTTTCAGCCTAAAACCTTACTTCATGATGGAGCTGTTTTCATTCGTGGTTCTAGAATAATTTCTGCAGGAGTTATCTTACCTTTGTCTGACAAAACTTTTTCACGTCAGTTAGGAACTCGACATCGTGCCGCTATTGGGGTAACTGAAAATCTTGATAAATGTCTTTGTATAGTAGTTTCTGAGGAAACAGGCTCTATTTCTTTAGCCGAGAAAGGAGTTTTAGATCGTCCCTTAACCAATAGTAGGTTAAAAGAATTATTACAACAGCGCTTTTCTCTAATTGTTGACAGTAATTCTGTAGCTCCTGGTTGGGATGTTTTAAAACATACTATTAACTCACAAGGAAAACTTTTTTTTAAACGAACTTTTAATATTTCGTCATCGAACTCATCGGAAGAGAAGAAATGACTGTTAAGCAATCTATTGTGTTGAAAAATTTACCAACCGATCTTGATCAAAAGCGCCTCCCAAGCCATATTGCCGTCATAATGGATGGCAATGGCCGTTGGGCGAAAAATCGTGGACTTCCTCGAATCGTGGGACATCAAAGAGGTGTAGGAACTCTTAAAGATTTACTTCGTTATTGTAGAGACTTAGGTATTCCTGCCCTGACAGCCTATGCTTTTTCGACTGAAAATTGGGGAAGACCTCTTCAAGAAGTAGAATTTTTAATGGCTCTTTTTGAAACAGTTTTACATAGAGAGCTACAAGAAATGATGGCTGAAAACGTAAAGATACGTTTTGTTGGAAACCTAGAAGAACTACCCTCATCTTTACAATCAGAAATTTTCCGCTCAATGAAAAATACGGAAAATAATACAGGAGTACAATTCACAATAGCTACTAACTATGGAGGACGTCAGGAAATTGTCCAAAGTTGTCGAACTATTGCGATGAAAGTTAAGCAGGGTTTGCTTAATATAAACGATATAGATGAAAGTCTATTCGAAAACTACTTATACACTAAAGATATCCCTCACCCTGATCTGCTAATTCGTACTAGTGGAGAAATGCGTTTAAGCAATTTTTTATTGTGGCAATTAGCTTATGCAGAAATTTATGTTACTTCAACACTTTGGCCAGATTTTACATATAAAACTTTTTATGAAGCTTTATTAGAATATCAACATAGACAAAGAAGATTTGGTAAACTCTAAAATTATTTTTATTACAAAACTTAAGCATCCGAAATATTTAATATTTTAGCTACCTTGTTAAGTTCTAACTCATATTCAAAAATTAAAAATATTGACACAAATAAAATATGAGAAGCGCTAAAAACCTAGTAAAGATAAGTTTAATTTAATTATTAATCAATACTGTTAAAAGAAAAAACACCAGTATATAAGACTTATACATTGATATTTTTTCTGTAATAAATAATGCGATTGTATTTAAAATGATGCTAAGTAGAATAATTAATTTAAATATAAAACTTTAGTTTGTAAGAACTGATATAAAAATTAGGATGAAAATATACCATGTTAAAAAAGAACAGAATTTGCTATTTATCTTGTGTTTTGTTATGATATACTTTTGTATATTTGCAACGTTTAGCTAAAGAATTATTATCGGAGGAACAAGCTCATGACCCAGCGAACACTAGGAGGAACTAACCGTAAACAGAAAAGAACATCAGGCTTCCGAGCACGTATGAGAGATCATAATGGACGAAAAGTCATTCAAGCAAGACGCAAAAGAGGAAGACATCGTTTATCTGTTTAAGTCAATAACGTTCCCCTGAATGTTTAAGTAATTGTGGAGAAAAGTGGGATTACCTAAAAATAATCGTCTTAGACATTACAAAGCATTTAAATCTGTTTATAAGAGAGGAGAATGTTATCAAAGTTCTCAATTTATAATGCATTCATTGTTTGATACTAATAAAAATCATCAAATATTACCGACCCAGTTTGGTATTTCTATCAGCCAAAAAGTAAGTAAAAAAGCAATAGTTCGTAATTATTTAAAACGGCAAGTTAAGTCAGTAATACGCACCTTTTTGCCTAAAATTGTTTCAGGCTATCAAGTTGTTATAGTAGTCAAGAAGCAACCTCAAGTATGCCAGTACAATATTTTTTTAAGAGAAATAAAAGAATTGTTGATTAATGCAAAAATTGTTTATGGTTATTAGAAAAATTATATTTTTTGGTATTTTTTATGATGACATAAAACCTTATTAAAATTAGCCATAATTTGTTTAAATTCAACTATTTAGAAAATTAAAATATACTACTACTTTAAAATAGTGAGAAATTCTTATTACCAATCAAATGTAATTGTTTTTAATGGTTATATCTTTATGAAATGAACATTAATTACTCATTTAGCTGTTGGATATGATAATCTTATTTTGTTGCTCACAAATATGATAGTTATCTATTCTCAATTATCTTTATATTTTAAAAATACTAAAGTTATAAATTAAAATATTTTGGATAATTAAATTTAAATAAACTTTAAACTTAAAAGTAAGATGAGATAACTTTTAGTTACTATTACTCTTCACTTTATTATAGAGTCTATACAAAAAGATCACCTTTTAGAAAAATAATTTGGATTAAGAAGAATGGATTTTGGGATCGGATTTATTTCTACAAATATTATGCTACCAATCCTAGATTTTTTTTATGGGATTGTACCTAGTTATGGCTTTTCAATTATTGCTTTGACATTAGTAATTCGTTTAGCTTTGTATCCTTTAAGTGCAGGGCAAATTCGCAATATGCGAAAAATGAAAATTACTCAGCCTCTGATGAAGGAAAGGCAAGAAGAAATTCAACGTCGCTACAAAGATGATTCTGCAAAACAGCAAGAAGAAATGGGAAAACTAATGAAAGAATTTGGTAATCCCTTAGCAGGTTGTTTGCCCCTTGTACTGCAAATGCCTATTCTTTTTGCTTTATTTGCAACTTTAAGAGGATCACCATTCGCTGATATTAGCTATACACTAGATGCTCAGATTTTACCTAAAGAAAATATAGAAGTAGTAACCTCACAACTTTTTCAAACTAAGCCTAACAATATTTATATTAATGATGGAATACATTTCCCCGTAACGGCATCATTGCCAAAAGGTAATAAGTTGGAGGTAGGTGAGAAAGTAGATGTCGTATTTCAAACTGTTGAAGGAGAAAAACTTACACAGTTAATTTCCCAAGATTCGTATAGCAAAATTCACCCTATATTTGAAGTTGTGAAGGGTTCCGAGAGATTAGAAAATTATGAAGATGGAACCTTTAAAGCCTTATATCCTGGAGAAGTTAGTATAAAAGCAACTATTCCTGGTATCGCTGCTAACAAAGGATTTCTTTTTATTAAAGCACTAGGCCAGGTAGGTGTTATGGGTGAAGATGGAAATATTAATTGGGATATCCTAGCAATGATATTATTTTTTGGTGCCAGTATTTATGTAAACCAAGAATTATCGGGTTCTTCGGGTGGTGGACAACAACAACAACAAGCAATCACTAAAATTACCCCGATTTTATTTAGTGGTATGTTCTTATTCTTTCCCTTGCCTGCAGGAGTTTTAATGTATATTGTGGTAGCCAATGTTTTTCAAACATTACAAAGTTTGATTCTCATGCGAGAGCCACTGCCTGATAATTTGCAGAAGTTAGTAGACGAGCAAAAAAAAGAAGAAATAACCAGAGAAGCATTACCTTTTGAGAAACGTCCAAAGAAAAAAGAAAAAACTTCTTAAACATTCTGTTGTTTTCTAAAACGTAATAAAAATACGTTTTAGAAAACAACAGAATGTTTAATTTTGAAATATCTAGAGTTAAATATTCTGATAACAAGTAGAATAATATTTGTTATTTTTTTAAATATTAGAAACTTAATTATTATAATTTGTAAAATTTTTATTAGTTAAATGAGAAGAAGTTAGTCATTACAACGATAAAATAGCAAGAACAGATAAACAAATAATGGCTAGAAAAATTAAATTGTCAAAATCAATAGGATTTTCTGTAGATTTAAAAGCTTAATACGGACAAAACAACTTAAAAAACGATGAAAGTGAATTAGTCATTATATTAATAAAAAGCAATTGACATCTCAGGATATGACCAGATAAATGAGTTAATAAGGACAATCTGTCAATGCAGTTTAATATACAGTGAATATATCTATGAGCTGTAATATACATTTATCTAATATTTGAGAATTTACAATTTAATTAAATAAATATTGCTTTAAATGATATAAAAAATTAGAAGTCTTTTTTCAAGAGACTATATATTATATATGTAACATATAGGGAAAGAAATAAAAATGAGATTTCTTTCCCGAAATGAGTGCCTTCAGATACATTCTTTTTAAAAATTTTAATGGCTAATTGTAAAGAACTAAGTCGACGTTCGGCTGTCGAGCGTAAATTCAAAAAAAATTAAGGATTAGCCGAATCAGAAACACTTAGATCTTTTGTTTTAGTATTTGAATTTGTATTATTTTTAATTTGTTTTAATATGTTTCTGTATTGATCATTTTCTGGTACTAGTGTTGTCAACTTTTCCATTATTGGAATAGTTTTATCCAAATTTTTTGCTTGTATTTGACTAGCAACTAAAGTTCTTAGAGCTTCTTCTAAACCTTGTTTAGCTGTCATATTATTTGGTTCCCTTTCTAAAACAGTCTCATATCCTTGAATAATAGAATATAATCTTTCATCAATAGAGTAAATTGTCTCTGTGTTTGATTTTGATAATGAAGATGGAGAGTATTGCTTAAAAGAAAAAGTTGCCATAACCATACTACCAAGTAATGCTAAGCCTGAAAAAATTATTATAATTTTTTGATATAGTTTTTTTCTCATATTATTTTTGTTCATATTGTAAAATTAAACCTTTTCAGTGCGTCTTGTTAACTGATATCAAAAATAAATAAATCTTCTAAAAAAGATTAAATTAATAGCGAATATAAATTATATAATTTAATTTTGTATCTAGTAGGAAAACTATGCCTTGGCAATTTTTAAGATTATAAAAAATGTGCAAAAAAATATTTTTAAGTAAAAAAATTTTTAAACAAGTTCTTTTTATATTAAATAGTTGTTTAGAAACTTACTAAGCCCTTGTTAATAGTATTTCTAATCTATTATATTTAAAAGGCAATTGCTAAAATAGCAACTAGAAACTCAGTATAGATACTGTTGTGTATCATACTATGAAAGCATAATAATATAAGGAAGTTTACACAAAGAATGTTTAGCATCTGATTTTAAAAGCATAGAAATCTCAGTAATGCTATCAGGACTTACACCATGAAGATACGTCAATAAATTTTCACTTTCTTCTAAAAATTGAGAAACATTGACGTTTTTATAATTTGGTTGATACTTACGAAGTTTTCTTATTCCTTCTCCTAATAAAGTAACTGCTCCGTGCCAATTATTATTTATTAGATGATAGCAACCAACTGATATCTGTAATATGCCTTGATAAAAATGTTTATCTAAGTCAATTGTTTTTATCCAGATAGACTCTAATGTATCATGACAAGCATAAAATTCCTGTTGATTGAATTGTTTAATTCCTTCCAAAAAATTCTCTGCAATCATATTTGTTAATTTGACATACTTTCTCGTACTTCTTTAATAAATTCTAAATCAATTTTTTGCTCTTTACCAGCAAATGTATTATCTGATGTCAAAAACAACATGCAATGACATTCTTTGCGTTCTCTCATAGGAACGCAAGGGCAGTTCCAATAAGTACTTTTAACTTCTGCAACTTTATCTTCATAGTGACGACATGGACATAATGGAGAACCTAGTGTTTCTTTATGTCTAGAAAGACCCTCGATAACTACCGCTGTAACAGAAGGTTCATTACAGAAATAAGTATTTGTTCTTTTCGCGTACTGTTCAGCAAACTTTTTCATCGCGTTGAGTACTTTATCATGTTGATTATTAGAGTTTGTTGTGGTCATGGATAATTAAAAGTTAAGCTTTAAATATTGTATGGAATTAATATTGTTACATATTCTTTGTCATTTGAGTGTATTGTGTACAGATTAGGTCATCTATAGAAAAAATAGGTAAAATGATGTTGATCTTCTAGTCAAAGGCTATTACCATCAGATTATAAAAAATAAATAAAGTTTTTAAACTTTACATAATTAATGATTTTATGTGACAAATACAACAAATATATTTATATTAATGACTAAATGATAAGTTTAATAATCTTTGACATAGCACAAATAAATTTAACTGATTAAAAAATAAGTTAAATACACATAATAAAAGTTACTATATCTAAGAAATATTCTATCATTTGATATAACAATCAAATCAAGATAACATAACAACCAAATCAAGATGGTATAAAGTAAACCATTATGAATTTAAGTGATATTATTCATCCTAATCAGTTACACGGGCTACCAGTTCGTCAATTAGAAGACGTTGCTCGTCAAATTCGGGAAAAGCATTTACAAACTATTGCAGCTAGTGGAGGACATCTTGGACCAGGATTGGGAGTTGTAGAGCTAACTGTCGCACTTTATCAGACTCTTGATCTTGACCAAGATAAAGTTATATGGGATGTAGGGCATCAAGCCTATCCTCATAAAATCCTAACTGGTCGCTATAATAATTTCCACACCTTACGTCAAAAAAATGGCATCGCCGGATATTTAAAAAGATGTGAAAGCAGATTTGACCATTTTGGAGCTGGACACGCTTCTACAAGTATTTCTGCAGGCCTTGGAATGGCCATAGCTAGAGATAATAAAGGTGAAAACTATAAAGTAGTATCTATTATTGGTGATGGAGCTTTGACTGGAGGAATGGCTTTAGAAGCTATTAATCATGCTGGTCATCTCCCTAATACTAGCCTTATGGTTGTCCTTAATGATAATGAGATGTCTATCTCCCCAAATGTCGGAGCCATTTCTCGCTACCTTAACAAGGTTAGATTAAGCGATCCTGTCCAATTTATTTCAGATAATATCGAAGAGCAATTTAAGCATTTACCTTTTTTTGGTGACTCTTTGACTCCTGAAATGGAAAGGCTAAGAGAAGGCGTTAAACGCTTGGCTATGCCTAAAGTTGGTGCAGTTATTGAAGAACTAGGTTTTAAATACTTTGGACCTATAGATGGTCACAATATAGAAGAATTAATTTCTACCTTTAAACAAGCACATAAAGCCACTGGACCTGTTTTTGTACATGTATCTACTGTCAAAGGCAAAGGGTATGAAATTGCAGAAAAAGATCAAGTAGGCTACCATGCCCAAAGTCCATTTAGTCTTGCTACAGGAAAAGCAATACCTTCTAATACTCCTAAACCTCCCAGTTATTCCAAAGTTTTTGCACATACTTTGACGACCTTAGCTCAAAATAATTCAAAAATTATTGGTATTACTGCCGCAATGGCGACAGGGACAGGTTTGGATAAGCTTCAAGCAAAATTGCCGGAACAGTACATTGATGTTGGTATTGCTGAACAACATGCAGTTACTTTAGCTGCTGGGTTAGCTTGCGAAGGGATACGTCCTTTAGTTGCAATTTATTCGACTTTTTTACAACGAGCATATGATCAGGTTTTACATGATGTTGCCATTCAAAATCTTCCTGTATTTTTCTGTTTAGATAGAGCAGGAATTGTTGGAGCTGATGGACCTACTCACCAGGGCCTGTATGATATATCTTATCTACGTTGTATACCGAATATGACAATAATGGCTCCTAAGGATGAAGCAGAACTACAGCGTATGGTAGTTACAGGTATTAATCATGTATCAGGTCCTATCGCCATGCGTTTTCCTCGTGGTAGTGGAGTTGGAGTTCCTTTAATGGAGGAAGGTTGGGAGTCTATTCCCATTGGTAAAGGAGAAATTCTTCGTCATGGTGATGATATTCTACTAGTAGCTTATGGAACTATGGTTAATCAGTCACTACAAGTAGCTGAAATTTTAAAAGAACACGGTATTGAAGCAACTGTTATCAATGCACGTTTCGTTAAGCCTTTAGATATTGATCTGATTGCACCACTCGCTAAAAGTATTGGGAAAGTAGTAACCCTAGAGGAAGGCTGTTTGATGGGTGGATTTGGTTCAGCCGTGACCGAAGCTTTAATGGATCTTGATGTTGTAGTTCCAATTAAGAGAATTGGAATTCCCGATCAATTAGTTGATCATGCTACTCCTGATGAATCAAAAGCAGAGTTAGAATTAACCAGTCCTCAAATTGCTGAGACAATTAGAAAAAAATTCTTTAACTCTCTTCAACCATCAATTGTTAAGTAAGCACTGGAATTACATTTGAAATCATATTGAGAGGTAGCGAACTATCTATTTCGACTGCTTCTCGATATGGTTAAAATATATCATGATCAAGATAATAATTTGATCAGTTACTTTATATCAATTTAGTTAATTATTTTCAGTGAAATAAGTCAGTCTAACAACCTAGAAACAAGGTCTTCTGTTAGGATTTAATAATTTAATTTTACTAAAAAAGTTGCAAACGATATATTTCTTGGTATGATGTCAAAAATAAATTAGTGTAAAAACTTCAAATTAGGAGATTACCAAATGAATAAAGGAGAACTGATCGATACAGTAGCAAACAAAGCTGATGTTACTAAAAAACAAGCAGATAGTATCATTAGTGCTACGATTGAAACTATTATGGAAGCAGTTGCTGGAGATGACAAAGTTACCTTAGTAGGCTTTGGTTCTTTTGAAGCTCGTAATCGTAAAGCTCGTGAAGGGCGCAATCCAAAAACTAATGAAAAGATGAGTATTCCTGCAACTAAGGTTCCTGCATTTTCAGCTGGGAAGCTTTTCAAAGAAAAAGTCGCTCCAAAAAAATAGCTATTATTTTCTTATGAATATGCAGCGTCCTATTCATGGAGGAAACTTGTTTTGGGCAGCCTATCAAATTGGTTGTCCTGCCTCTTCCATATTAGATTTTTCTGCTAGTATAAATCCTCTTGGCCCACCTCAAAGTGTTTTGAATGCAATTCAAGATGCACTACAAGATATTAATCATTACCCCGATCCAAACTATACACAGTTAAGAAAAATTTTGGCTCAATATCATCATCTACCTCCTGAATGGATCCTTATTGGAAATGGTGTAGCTGAATTATTGACTTGGGCAGGACGTGAGTTAGCACAGGAAGAAAGAACATATGTTTTCAAACCTTTTTTTAATGATTATTTAAGAGCTTTAAAAACATTTCAGGCAAATATTGAGCCAGTTGATTTTCTATGGCAACAGGATAACCCTATAGCTACCCTTACCAGCTTTAAAAGGAAAAAGTCAGGAGTTATTGTTAACAACCCTCATAACCCAACAGGGAAATTGCTAAAAAAAGAATTTTTTATACCTTTACTAGAAGAATCATCTTTAGTGGTAGTAGATGAAGCATTTATGGACTTTGTTGATCCTCTTCAAGAGCAAAGTCTAATATCTTGGATATCAAAATATTCTAATTTAATAATTTTACGTTCTCTAACAAAATTTTATAGTATTCCTGGGTTACGTTTAGGATATGTAATTTCTCATCCTGATCGTATAAAGAAATGGCAAACTTGGAGAGACCCTTGGTGCGTAAATTATTTAGCTATGGTTGCAGGAATTGCAGCAATTAATGATAAAGAATTTACATATAATACAAAAAGATGGCTTTCGTTTACCAGTGAAAAGTTGTTTCAAGGTCTATCAAAAATAAAAGGCTTAAAACCTATATCAAGTTCAGCTAATTTTTTTCTAGTAGAAACATCAATGAAAAGCTCTACTTTACAACAAAAATTATTACAAAAGTATCATATTTTAATCCGTGATTGTCTTAGTTTCCCTGAGTTAGGTGATAAATATTTTAGAGTTGCAGTACGTAAACATCAAGATAATAAAAAACTTCTTGATGCATTATCAGAAATTTTGAGTATCTAATATTTATAATGTTAACAATTATTGGTTGCGGTAATTTGAATCGTTGCGATGATGCGATAGGAGCAATAATTGCTCAAAAATTACAAAAAAAATTACAAAAAAAATTTCTCTCCAGAATTAATATCTTTGATTGTGGAACTTCAGGTATGGAAGTTATGTTTCAAGCAAAAGGTAGCCAAAAATTAATTATTATAGATGCTTGCTCAATCAATTCTTCTCCAGGTACTATCTATAAAGTTCCTGGAGAAGAATTAGAAGAGCTACCAGAAATTAATAATAGCTTGCATGATTTTAGATGGGATAATGCTCTAGCAGTTGGTAAAAAAATATTTAAGAAGGAGTTCCCTGAAGATGTTACTGTATATCTTATCCAGGTAAAAGATTTGAGCTTCGGATTAGAGATAAGCTCTATTCTACAACCAGCTGTCAAAAAAGTAACTGAACATATAGAAGAAGAAATTCGGCATTTTGTTTTTAAACAAAAAAACAAAACCATTAATAAGTAAAATAGTCTTAACCTGAAAGTCTTTATTAACAGAATAAATACATTGATTAATAGCTTAGATATTAAAGCACAAAGATAAATTTTTTAATTTATTATTAAATCTATTTATATGTTTTTTTTAGGGAATTTCTATTAATTAAATAACCTAGAAACATTCCCAATACTTCCGCTAAGACATTAATTATTCTAAAGATAGCCACGCTTGCTAAGATAACCTCTATGTTAGATATAGATGGCCTAAGCATACGTAAAACTGTTGCTTCAAATATACCTATTCCTCCAGGCGCACCAGGAGTAACTAAACCTAAAAGCCAAGCAAAACTAAAAGAACCTATGAATCTTAAAAAATTGTCTGATGATATTGATATAAATGACATTAAAACTAAAATAAATCCTTGTGCCTTTAATAAAATAAATCCTACTTCTCCTAGAATTATTAATCCTGGATATCTTTTAATATAATTAGCATTTTTACTTTCTAAGCTTTTATATTTTTGCTTTGATAAGTAACTGATTACCTTATTTAAAAAAAATGGATGAATAATAATTAAAGCAATACTAATGGGAATTAGATATAAAAATAATGTATTAGTATTTATAGTTATCTTCGTAGAGTCTAAAACATGAGCTAGTAGTGTGACTAATAAAGCAGATATAAGCATTAAACATGGTTCTATAATAATTCCTACACTGGCAATTGACGCTGAGAAACCTAGCCTTTGGAGTTCATAGATTCGTTTTAAAAAATGACCTACATTTCCTGGAAGATACTTATAAATATTAGTAATTAGATAAATTTTTAGACCAAGATTAATATGAATAGATTGTTGACAACTTTTAAGTATATAGACCCAAAGAATTCCTGACCAAATATGAGCCAAGAAAGTTATTAACAAAGATAAAAGTAAAAATATATAACCATTAGACTTTATATGAATATTTCTAATATCTTGCCAACTATCTTGTACCATTATTATGATTGCTAGAAATGACAATATAAGAAAAATCCATTTTAATTTTTTCTTGATAAATAACATAGTTAATATATTTATTCTTATAAATTAATTATTAGATATAGAATTTGATAACTACATCTAGTATTAACTTTGTGTATTAAAAAATTCTTTAATATTTTTTACACTTTTTTTTAATAATTAGTAAGATTTTTTTATTAGCAATATATAAAAAGTGAACTGTACGTATTTATATTCTTTTTTGGAAATTTAATGTTATTTGTTGTTAGCTTTATATTACTAATTTTATACTTCATTGCTTATGAAGTTATACTTAACTGTTATTAATATTTTTTTATTTGTAATACAAATTTAGAGATGTACTGTCCTAAAAAATCAACTTTTCGCAAAAAGTAATCGATAACTAAATACTAGAATATAACTTTATCATCTTCATCAAATAAGATTGCATCGAAATCTTAAAGATATTCACTAAAGTCGCTAAAATATAAATGTTTAAACTGCGAATAAGAAATCTAAATATTTAAAAAACTACAAATATCTAAATTCCTTATCTAAATATCTAAATATCTGCAGTTTTTGTTGAAATTATTTCTTAAAACTTAAGAACAATAATAAAAGAGATTAGTAAAAACTCTACATTATATATTGCTTTTACCACCTTAAGAGGATAGCTATTTTTTATTTAATCAGATCATAGATATTAACTTAAAGTTTATTTAAGTTAATACCTGCTTCTTTAGCCATGAGATGTAAACTTTTTTTCTCCAAAGTTTTAATAGCTTTAGTGGAAAGGCGTAATTTTACCCAACGATTGCCTTCTTCCCACCAAATTCTCTTCCATTGCAAGTTTACTTGTTGTAATTTTTTTGTACGACGATGAGAATGTGAGACAGCAAAACCATTATTTGCTTTTTTCCCAGTTAACTGACATTTTCTAGACATTCCAAAATCTCTCAATTAATAAAAAGTTTAAATTACTATTATAACAAAATTTACCAAAATATTCATATATGTAAAGCAATTTACAAAAAGATTAGTAAATTGCTTTATATATGTATTGTATTAATAAACAGAGAAAATTTTTTCTAAACTATTTTCTCTGTTTATTTGATTAAAAAGTTGGATAACTATTTTAATTTTATTTATTTGGCTGAGGAGTCATGCGTAGGTAAGGTTTGACTTCGGTCACGCCTTTTGGAAACTTTTGTTTAGCTTCTTCAGTAGAGATAGAAGGCACTACAACACAATCATTACCATCTTTCCAATTAGCTGGGGTTGCTACTTGGTGATAATCAGTTAATTGTAGAGAATCAATAACTCTTAAGATCTCATCAAAGTTTCTTCCGGTACTGGCAGGATAAGTTAAAATCAAACGAACTTTCTTATTAGGATCAATAATAAATACAGAACGAACTGTAAGTTTATTTAAAGATTTAGGATGAATCATTCCATATAAGTTAGCCACTTTAGAGTCAGAGTCGGCAATAATAGGATAATTGACAGTGGTGTTCTGAGTTTCATTAATATCATTTATCCATCCTTTATGAGAACTTACACCATCTACACTTAAAGCTAAAACTTTAACATTGCGTTTCTCAAATTCTGATTTAAGTTTAGAAACCATACCCAACTCAGTTGTACATACAGGAGTATAGTCAGCAGGATGTGAAAAAAGGACTACCCATTTGTCACCAGCCCATTCATGAAAAGAAATAATTCCTTCGCTAGAATCTTGAGAAAAATCGGGCGCAATATCACCAAGTTGAAGAGTCATATTAGCAATTTTAAATATAATTTCAAAAGAGTATCCTTAATATTATCATAAAATTTTCGAGATATGTTTTGATTTTATAGATTTATAATAATTGTATTATACATATCATTTGTTTTTACAAAATTGCATACTTCATTAAACTTTCCTCCAATAAAAAGTAAGTTTTTATATTTCAATTAGTAAAAGAATTTAGATATCTAAACATAATTTTAGATTTAACCTTAAGTATTAATAAGTTTAGGCACAAATAAATACATAACAATGAATGTGGATTATGATTCTTTTTTATCTTTCACTTATTACTGTTTCGTGTGAAATTAATTAATATGAATAATTATTTCCGTATCAAATAATTCAACTATTGGTTTGTTATTTTCGACTTCTGTTATTTCTGTAGTAATAACTCTATTCTTATTAGTTAAAATATTAATGTTTCTTATATCTGATGATACCTTTATGCCTAATAGGCTATCAGCTTGATGAATAAACTTCAAAGCTTGTGTTCCAATGTCACCTAGTTTTGTTATACGTAAATCTAATACATTGAGCCTTTTCCCATACCCTAGTTTTGATACTAATAAAATATCATCTTTCTTATTCATATTAATGCATCCGACAATCTCTTCTTTACTCCTAAGCCTAAAAGCTTGCTCTCCCTGCGTATTACGATTCATGACAGGAATCTCCTCATTTTTCATTTGAAAACGTAATAAGCGACCGCTGGTTATAGCAATTACGATTTCATCTTCTTCTTTAACAAAAGAGATATATTTTAAGAAATCATCATTTTTTAACTTCATTAATGATAATCCTCTGTTGGTAAGGCTATTTAATTCTGATAGTTGAATACGCTTAATTTTTCCTTGGTTTGTTAATAGAAGTAAATTCCGATTTTCAACGTTCTTAGTTAAAAAAAATATAGATATAACGCTTTTAGTATCTTTTTGTGCATTTTCAGGTAATAAGCTAATTAAAAAAGTTGATTGAACATCAATATAGGGAATATCGAGGATTTTTATAGGATAAGCTTTACCATTATCGGTAATTACAATTATTTGCTCTCTTTCTCCTATTATCTCACTATAAATCAATAGCTTATTCTCAAAGCCCCTATCTTCCGGCTTTCTCCAAGCTACTTCTCCCTGGTAAGTCATTTCTAAAATAGAATCTTTAGATAAATTAAGATTTAATTGTTTAGGTGTATGGGATATCTTTTTTTTACTTTGTAATATTGGTTGCTTTGGAACATCAAGCTTCTGAGTTTCAATATTATTTATTTTCGTAGTGTCTTTCCCAATAATTCTAGTACGGCGCTTATCTCCATATTTTTTCTTAAGAGAACGTAATTCTTTTTTCAATTCTGCCAAAAACTCTTTACGATTTTTCAATAAAATTTCTAATTTATTAACTTTTATTTGTAGTTCTTCATATTCTGTCTCAATTTTTTTCCTTTCTAGCCCAGTCAAACGTCTCATAGGCATTGCTAAAATACCATTCGCTTGTTTTTCATTCAAGCCTAACTCTTTCTGAAACTGTTCTTTAGCGATTGTCGAATCTACTGAATTACACAAAATGTTAATTACTTTGTCTAAATTTGCAAGAGCAATTAGTAATCCCTTTAAAATATCTGACTGATCTTGACAGTTTTTTAATTCATTACTGTACTGACGATTTAGAGTCTTTTCTCTAAAACTTAAGAATTCCTCCAATAAACTACGTAGAGACAACTGTTGTGGTTGGTTATCAACTAAAGCTAGCATAATCGCGCCAAAGTTATGCTCTAAAGCTGTTTTCTTATATAACTCTTTAAGAACTAATTTAGTAACTGCATCTCTTTTTAGCTCAATTACTACCCTCATACCAGTACGATCACTTTCATCTCTAATATCTGCTATGCCCTCTAGACGTCCACAATTAACTAAATCGGCAATTTTCTCAATCCAGGCGGCTTTATTTACTTGATAAGGAAGCTCAGTTATTATCAATGCTGTTCTTTCTTGACGTCTTTTCTTTCCTACATTAATCTTTTCTATACTTACTACTCCGCGGACTCTAATGATTCCTTTTCCATCACGGTAAGCATCTTTAATTCCTTCAGTTTGAATGATTTCACCTCCAGTAGGAAAATCTGGGCCAGGAATTATTTTCCACAATTTTTCATTAGATAATTCAGGTTTTTCTAATAAAGCTATTAATCCGTCTATCAACTCTCCTAAATTATGCGGAGGAATATTAGTAGCCATTCCTACAGCAATCCCTGTACAACCATTAACTAATAAATTAGGAATTTTAACAGGAAGAACAATAGGTTCTTGCTGAGAATTATCAAAATTATTATTAAAATCGATGATATTTTCACCAATTTCTCCAAGTATTCCTTCATTAGCAATAGAAGAAAGCCTGGTTTCTGTATAACGCATTGCTGCAGGCGGGTCATTATCTATAGAACCAAAGTTGCCATGTCCAGAAAGTAAAGGATAACGACTTGAAAAATCCTGTGCCATGCGTACTAAAGCATCATACACGGCTTGATCACCATGAGGATGATATTTGCCAAGAACGTCACCTACTACACGGGCGCATTTACGAAAAGGACGCTCAGGAGTTAAACCTAATTCATACATAGCATAAAGAATACGGCGATGAACAGGTTTCAACCCGTCTCTCGCATCTGGTAGAGCTCTTCCTACAATTACACTCATAGCATACTCTAAATACGAATGTCTCATTTCTGTATGTAAAGATGTTGAGATAATTTTGCCAGTTTTCGTAAACTTTAACTGTTGTGCCATGGATTTCCTTTTCTTTGCAAAAACCTATACCGGAGAATCTTCCTTTACTTACTATACATCTCTTAATTCTTATGACAACTATATTATTAAAAAGTATAGTCAGCTTCTAAATATAAAACCTTGCAATCTAGATTAATCTTATTTAAGAAGTAAATTACATTAATGAGTTAAGTTAATTTTTTGTTTCTCAACTAGATTATTAGTAAGCATTTAATCCATTGGGAAGCTAACTTTAAATAGCAAGAATCTCAATGTTATTTCTATTATTTAGAGTACTAAATAACCTAAAATTTGATTTTTTATTACTGTGACTGGGGTGCTAGGATTCGAACCCAGGAATGGCGAGACCAAAACCCGCTGCCTTACCGCTTGGCTACACCCCATTAATGTGGAGACGTTCATAAATTTAGCAAAGTACTTCCTTACTTGTCAAGTATAATAAAAAAACTATTTGAACAAGTTACTATATTGTTGGCATTTTGGGCAAAAATGGGAAGATCTACCGTTTAACTTAATGCGCTTAATGGGAGTACTACAAATACGACAAGGAGAATGGTTTCTGCCATAAACCCAAGCAAATTCTGTATAGTTACCTTTATTACCAGTAATATTTAAAAAATCACTAAAGGTAGTTCCTCCTTCATCAATAGATTTACTAAGAACTTCAAGAATAGCCTTTTGTAAATTCTTAATTTGTTTGAGAGTTAACTCTGCACCTTTAGTTTCGGGATGAATATTACTTCGAAATAGAGCTTCATCAGCATATATATTACCAATTCCTGCAATGATTGATTGATCTAATAAGATAGTTTTGATATTACGCTTATATCTTGTTAAATTTTCAATAAGATAATTAATTGAAAAATCATTTGAGAAAGGTTCTACACCTAATTTTTTTAGGCCAGTGATTATATCTTCTGGATTATAGGATGGTGGAATTACCCATACCTTTCCAAAAGTTCTGATATCTATAAATCTTAACTCATAAGAGTTTTTGCAAAATAATCGTAGTCGAGTGTGCTTTGATAATGGTTCACTTTGCTGAGTCAATAAAAGTTGACCTGTCATTCTAAGATGAAATACTATCCAGCCTTTATTACTATCTAATTCTGCTAATAAATATTTTCCTCTTCTCTTCCATATTTTTAAATCAACATTATCAATCAAATTTAAAAATTCTTGCATAGAAGAAGGGTAGGCAAGTGAACGTGCTAACAACACTTGTCCTCCCAAAATAGTTTGGCCGGTAGTTAATTCATTGAGTTTCCGACAAATACTCTCAACTTCGGGTAATTCTGGCAAAGCTTATCCTAAATATGTTGTCCTTTAGCTATAAATTTTATTGCTCAGCTACAACTTCTAGTTCGCTCTCTGCAAATGAATTCATATTAAGCCCTGAAGGATCTCCAGAAAGACCAATATAATTAACTTTTTCGAAACGAACAACAACTGGATATAAAAGAGAATCACCTTTATCTATAGTTACAACAGTACCAACATCGTTATACCAATAAGACTCTTTGCGCTTAACTCTAACTTTATCTTTACGTTTAATCATGAGTAAGTATCCTTATTTTACTAGATAGTATTTAACTCTTAATAAAAGCTTACTACTGGACAGCACACCCTACTAATTTTAAATTTTAAGTTTTATTGCGACTTCTGAATCTTAAATCTTTAAACAGGATTAAAGTCCTCAAAGCTTTAATCTTAAGAGGTTTGAAAGGCTTATGCACTAAATTTTTAATTTTTAAAAATTCAATAAGTTTATTTTTAAATTCATTTAGTCACGCTTTAGGAAAAAAATAAATATTAAAGGAATAATAAGATTTAGATAATTTCACATATTTCATTAAACTTTAATTATTCTTTTATGGTGGTAAGAATTTATTTTACAGTTTTTAAAAACTTATTTTTGTTGTGAGTTAGCCCAGCTTCGATAATCATTCAACAGTTCATCTGATAAGCTTTTTCTGATACGGTCTAAAATATTTTTTAATAATGCATCACCAGCTTTTTGTAGTATGGATTTTGGAACTATCCATAAATTAGATGGTAAATCTAGAGAAGAAGTTAGATATGCTTGACCTTGCAGAAATGTTCTATTATTTTTTTCTTTAGAAAATAACTTACCTTTAAATTTCAAGGAAAAGTTATGATTTATATAATTAATACCTATTATTTCAAAATTTTGAGATTCAAAAGAAACAGCACCTTGTCCATCTGGTAAAACTTTAATAGTTACAATAGGTTGAAAGTGATAAATATTTATAAAATTTAAAGTTTTCATGTGAAAACGAAACTCAAATTCTGATATTTGTTCTATTATGTTTTTCCCTGCAATAACTTTAACTAAACGTTGTGTTTCGTAAAAATAAAATTTGAGCGGTATTGTGATATTTTCACATTCTAGATTGAAGTTTTCATAAGCTGTTAATTGGAGGTCACGTATTTTTTCCCGTTGTACCATAAGGTTTGTTATTTATACCATGCTTAAATTAATATCAATTTATAGTAGACCAGTATATAGTACAAGTACACGATACATTAAATAAAAGTCATATTTTATATTATGTAGTTATTGTATTTTCAAAGCTTATCTAAAAGTTAATCTTACTTTAAATTTATTCACTGTTTTCTATATTGAAAAAACAGCTATAAACTTATTATATATAAGTTTAACAAGCTTAATTTTTATTGTGCAAATTGAGTTTTTTTATAGCTATCTCAAAGATTTATCATTTTTTTGCAAGAGTGATTTTATATTAATTATGTTTTATACAATCAAAATATATTTAGTAGCTTTTACCACAAATTTCTTAATATTTAAGAATCGTTTTTAATAATTAAAGTGATTAGTTTTTTAAAACTGTTTTTTTTATGAAAAATTGTTAAACTTTCAGCTAGACTGTACTCATAATTTTCGAAAATTTTTTATTTATTAAAATTTATGTTCAAGAGATTGTCCATAACCATTCCAGAAACATCTATATCAACCAATATAAAACATTCAGCAGTTATTGATTATAAACCTTATCCCAACTGCA
The DNA here is from genome assembly GCF_000025125.1 of Candidatus Atelocyanobacterium thalassa isolate ALOHA. Lineage (NCBI taxonomy): Bacteria > Bacillati > Cyanobacteriota > Cyanophyceae > Chroococcales > Aphanothecaceae > Candidatus Atelocyanobacterium > Candidatus Atelocyanobacterium thalassae. The sequence continues at coordinate 317,392 of NC_013771.1, read as the reverse complement.
AAATAATTGTTCTTAACGATGACTTTAATACTTTCGACCATGTTGCTAATTGTTTAATAAGATATATTCCTGCTATGACTAAAAGCCATGCCTGGGAGTTGACTCAAAAAATCCATTTTAATGGATTTGCAACCGTTTGGATGGGTCCCTTAGAGCAAGCAGAACTATATCACCAGCAATTACGCCGCGAAGGATTGACAATGGCTCCACTGGAAGGAATATAAACTTATGACTCGGGAAAATAAAGGAAGATTGATTTGGAATCACTCGACTCATTTAGAAGGTTTGATACCTATTTTAGAAAAGTTAGTTATTTTTCCAGGTATTAGAACTATTGCTCCTGGGGTTATTGGCAGAGCTAAAAGCCATTGTCCACACTTAAAGTTAAGAATATCGGTGCAAATCCTAGGAGGATTTAAAGTAATAGCTAGACAAGGCAAAACAGTTCAGGAAGTTTTTATTGTTACAGATTTAAGTCAACAGGAACTAGAATTAGCTATTAAAGAAATTTTGGATTAAATTAAATGAATGAAAAAAAGATATCTTATCTGATCAAGATAGATTACTGATTAATTATAAATACTGAAAGATTGATGGTTCAAAATCTAACTATTTTTTTGCCTTTACATCCTTTAATTTATAAATTAGCCAATTCTATAGTTTCTTGTTGGGAAAAAAATCTTTATTTAGTTCCATGCAAACTACCAACAAATTTAAACTATGTAGAGTGTGCGTTAAAAACAGATAAATTAATAATCCAAAACTTTTGTTATCAATCACATCAATTTAGTAAAATCCATTTAGAGCTTGTAAGGTATGAACAAAAACTAGACATTCTTCATTGTGTAATGTTTCCTCGCCTTGAATATTCTTTACCTATATTTGGATGTGATCTAGTTATAGGAAAAAATAAAATTAGTGCTGCAGTTGCTGACCTATCCCCAACCAATCTTAAAGTAAAACTTTCCAAACAATATCAGCAAAAACTATCTCAATTAAAATCTCATGATTTTTTAGTAACTCGTGACTTACCGGACTGGGGAGACATATTTTCAGAGTATTGCATATTTATTCAGCCTCTTAATTTAAAAGAAGAAAATAATTTTCTTGAACAGGTTGAAAACATTTTACAAATACATTGCGAACAATCAGCAAATTCCAAAATAATTTCTGATCATGAAAAGTATCTAAATTTACAAGGACAAGAATATTATTGTAATAGACAAAAACAAAATGATAAAACTCGCCGCATTTTAGAGTATTTTTTTGGTGAGGAATGGGCTGATAACTACATATCACAAGTATTATTTAGTACTAATAATTAGCTACTATACAAAAAAATATAAATAGTTTTGCTTATTAAATGAAACTTCAATAATTTTGAATAAGTTGTCAGAAATAACTTATTCAAAATTGATCATAAATGTAGTCGCATACCTTATATAAAATTTAATGAATAGATTTTAAAAAGATGTATTATTATTGGTTAGTATCAAAACTTTTACTTACTTTTTATTAACTTAATATTGTGTATAAAATTTTTAAGAAGAAGTTGATAATAAGAATCTTTTAAATAATCTGAATTCTATATAAAACAACAAATAAATGATGACTCCTTTAGTTACAGTTGAATCGTTACAAAAAAGTTTCAATACAGTGAAAGCAGTTCAAGATATTTCCTTTAATATCAATAAAGGGGAGATTTTTGGCTTGTTAGGGCCAAATGGATCCGGTAAAACGACAACTATTCGATGTTTATGTACCTTAACTAAACCTGATAGTGGAGAGATTACAGTAGGTGGGATCTCAGTATTAAAATACCCAAATATCGTTAGGAACTTTCTGGGTTATGTAGCTCAAGATATTGCTCTTGATAAAATTTTAACAGGTAGAGAACTACTTGAGTTACAAGCATCTCTTTATCATTTGCCTAGATATGATGCTGAAGATAGAATTAAAAAATTATTAACTTTATTAAACCTTGATGAATATAGCGATCGCAGAATAGGAGATTATTCAGGAGGAATTCGTAAACGATTTGATATCGCAGCTGGGCTACTACATAAGCCAAGTTTAGTAGTTCTTGACGAACCTACTGTTGGTCTAGATATTGAGAGTCGATTGATAGTTTGGGAATTTCTTAAACAACTTAAAATAGCAGGGACGTCAATTCTTATAACAAGTCACTACCTAGAAGAAATTGATTCTTTAGCGGACAACTTAGCTATTATTGATCGCGGTAAAGTAATTGCCCAAGGATCTCCGACTCAACTTAAAAATCATTTAGGTGGTAATCGTGTAACTTTGAAGATTAAAGAATTCTCAGAACTTAAAGATGTGTATAAAGCTCAAGAAGTGCTGCAAAGACTATCTTTTGTAGAAGAAATTATTATTAATAGTTCTCAAGGTAATTCTTTAAATTTAATAGTTAAAGAAGAAATAGACTTATTTGGTAAAATAGAAAAAACTCTTAAAGAATCTAATCTATCTATTTTTAGCTTATCTCAATCTCGTCCTAGCCTTGATGATGTATATTTAGCAGCAACAGGAAAAACCTTGATGGATGCTGAGTTAGCTGCTATAGGTAATCGAGACTTAAAGAAAGAGAAAAAACAACAAATGAACTAAATCTTAATATATAAGCTAAAATCGTAGAACAATAATTAACAAATTGAAAAAAACTTGTGCTTTCTGAGAATAAAGATTTTTTATCGCCAAATTCTATAAGTAATACTTGCCAAGAACAAAAATTTTTATCAAAATTTTTACAAGAAACCTTAGCTATGACTAAGCGTTTATTTATTCAATTGTGGCGTCGGCCTTCAACCTTAATAGCAGGTATTGTTCAACCTTTTATGTGGTTAATATTATTTGGAGCATTATTTCATAATGCTCCAGAAGGGATATTTGAAAGTAATATTAATTATGCAAAATTTTTATCACCTGGAATTATAGTATTTACAGCTTTTTCAGGATCATTAAATGCAGGGCTTCCTATAATGTTTGATAGGGAGTTTGGATTTCTTAATCGTTTATTAGTTGCTCCACTATCTTCTCGATATTCTATCGTTGCATCTTCTACTTTGTATATTGTAAGTCTTAGTTTACTTCAAACAGGAGTTATCATAATAGCAAGTTCAATGTTAGGAGCTGGAATTCCAAATATTTATAATTTAGCAGCAATTATTCTTGTCGTTTTATTAACTGTTTGTGGAGTAACAGGAATGAGTCTAGGACTTGCTTTTGCATTGCCAGGTCATATTGAACTTATCGCTGTTATTTTTGTAACTAATCTACCTCTACTTTTTGCAAGTACTGCTCTTGCTCCTTTATCTTTTATGTCGAGATGGTTACAGGTTATTGCAAGTTTAAATCCTTTAACTTATGCTATTGAATTTATAAGGTATATTTATGTTTATGGAAATTTATCTATGAATGATATTGTCTTCAAGGCTCCTTTTATCGAGTTAACCGGGATAAAAATCTTGCTCCTGTTACTAGGATTTGATATGTTAGTTTTGCTTTCTATCCAACCACTATTGCGTCGAAAATTTAATTAATTTAAACCTAATAACTATCTATAGGAGTAATAACTTTAAATGTTTAAAAAATTTGAACCAATCAAGTTCCTATTTTTACCAATTTTTCTGTTAGTTACTTTTGCAAGTATTCCAAAAGCTTATTCTCAATCCAAAAAGCCAATCAATACGGATTCTTACCAAAATGGTAAAAATTATGAAACTGAAGGATCAGAAAACCTCATAAATCCTTTAAATTTAATGCACAAAACTAATTTTCAAAGAAGCCGCAATGGTGGCGAATTTATAGAAGATACTATGGATAATCTTAGCGAAGCTACTAAATCCTTTCGTGAAAATCGAATTAAGGCAATTAGACAACAGGAATTGAAAGACTAAATACAAAACAGTAATAGGAAAAGTTAGAATAGATTATCATACCATTATAAATTTCTTATTATTGCCGTATACTTATTAAATACATTTTAAGTTATCTAATTAATGTCAAGTTAATGATTAATTGAAAAACAACTGATAAACTAGAAATTAATATATCTCAATTAAGAGATAAAAATGTTATTTTAATCATAAACCTTAGTAAAATTTATCAATATCAAGAGGAAATAAAATATTATGGGACTATTTGATCGTCTAAGTCGGGTCGTGAGAGCTAATCTTAACGATCTTGTCAGCAGAGCAGAAGATCCAGAAAAGGTTTTAGAACAGACACTTGTTGATATGAGTGAAGATTTAGTTCAATTAAAGCAAGCTTTTGCTCAAAGTCTTAGCTCCCAAAAACGGATCGAATCGCAGTATAAAAAATCACTTATGGAGGCTAACAATTGGGAACAAAGAGCAAAATTAGCTATATCAAGGAAAGAAGAAGACCTTGCTAGAGAAGCACTGGTACGTAAGAAATCTTACTCTGAAACTGCTTTGACTCTCAATGAGCAGCTTAACCAGCAAAATGCTCAACTTGAAACAATGCGTCAAAATTTAGCTACTTTAGAAAGTAAAATCGGAGAGGCTAAAACTAAAAAAAATATTCTTATTGCCCGTTCAAAAGCAGCAAAAGCTACTCAATCTTTACAAAAAACCATGAGTGGATTAGATACAAGTACTTCTATGTCTGCTTTTGAGAGAATGGAAAGCAAGGTTTTAGATATGGAGGCTCAGTCTCAATCTGTAGGAGAGCTTGCAGCGGCTGGAGTTGAAGGTCAGTTTGCCCAATTGGAAGCTAGTAGTGAAGTAGACGAAGAGCTAGCAATGTTAAAAACTCAAATATCTGGTTCTAGTACTCCACAAGGTATTCTTCCTGAATCAACCGAAGATAGTGATTTTTCTTCTAAAGATCAAATTACTGATGATGAAGAGTTAGAAAAACTTAAACGAGAGTTAAATAATATGTAGTTACGAGAATAAAAACTTATGAAAGTAATAACTTCAAGAAGTTCTTCAGATGAAGGATCTTGAAGTTTATATTTTTAAAACTTATAAAAATAAATACTAAAACTCAGCCATAGCATCGTAATTTAATTAATATTAAATTACGATGCTATGGCTGAGTTTTAGTATTTATTTTATTCCCATTCAATTGTTCCTGGAGGCTTTGAAGTGATGTCATAAACTATACGATTTACTGCTTCTACTTCATTAACGATACGATTAGAGATAATTTCCAAAAGTTCATAAGGAACCTTGGCCCAATCTGCAGTCATTCCATCTTCACTAGTAATAAAACGTAATACTATCGGATGAGAGTAGGTACGTTTATCTCCCATAACTCCAACACTTCTAATAGGTAGTAAAACAGCAAATGCTTGCCAAAAGTCATGGTATACACCTTGTTTACTTATCTCATCTCTTACAATAAAGTCTGCGTCTCTTAGTATATTTAAACGCTCTGCAGTAACTTCTCCGATTATACGAATAGCTAGTCCTGGTCCGGGGAAAGGATGTCGTCGCACAATTTCTTCGGGTAAGCCAATAGATTGGCCAACTCTTCGAACTTCATCTTTGAATAATTTGCGCAAAGGTTCAACTAATTTAAACCTTAAATTTTTGGGTAATCCGCCAACATTATGGTGACTTTTAATTTTAACAGCAACTCTTTCTCCTGTACTAGAGTTGATATTAGTGTCTGCAGATTCTATTACATCAGGATAAAGTGTACCTTGTGCTAAATAATCAAAAGGTCCCAAACGTTGTGATTCTTCTTCAAATACTTGTATGAATTCATGCCCAATAAGATGACGCTTTTCTTCAGGGTCGACAATTCCTTCTAATTTTTTTATAAAACGTTCTCTTGCATCAACATATTCGACAGGGATATGAAATTGTTTACTAAATATGCTTACAAGACGTTCCGGCTCTCCTTTTCGCATAAAGCCTTGGTCGATAAACATACAAGTTAAATTATCGCCAATAGCTTGATGCAATAAAAAAGCTAATGTTGAAGAGTCTACTCCTCCAGATAGAGCTAGTAAGACTTTTCTGTCTTTAACTTTTTTACGAATTCCATCAATAGTTTCATCAACAAAAGCTTTTGTAGTCCATGTAGGCTCACACCCACAAATGTGATAAACAAAATTACGTATAATCGCAATTCCTCCTACAGAATGTACAACTTCTGGATGGAATTGCACTCCAAAGAGCTTTTTATCATGATTGGCAATTGCAGCACATGGTGTATTCTCTGTATGAGCTAAAATAGAGAATCCTTCAGGTAGTTTTGTGGATGAATCTCCATGACTCATCCACATAATAGAACCATCTTCTAAATTAGTAAATAGATCTGTTGGATCATCTATTCTCAATAATGCTTTACCATACTCTCCATACTTAGCTTTTTCAACTTGTCCTCCAAGTTGTTGTACCATCAACTGCATTCCGTAGCAAATACCTAAGATAGGAATACCAAGATCCCATATTTTTCTGTCACATTGTGGAGAAAAGTCACTATAGACGGAATTAGGACCTCCTGAAAAAATAATTCCTTTTGGATTAAGTTCACATATTTTTTTTATATCAGTTTGATAGGACATAACCTCAGAATAAACGTGTGTTTCTCGTATTCGACGTGCGATTAATTCTGAATACTGAGAACCAAAGTCAAGGATGACTATCATTTGATGATTATGATTGAAGCTATCACCCATAACGTTTATTGGAAGAGTCTCTGAGTTGTTGTTAATAAAAGAATTTTGAGTAGTCACGTTTGGAGGATCCGGACAAATAGTTAATAAGTAATAAATTCTATTTTTAATATATGTATATACAAATAGAAATTTAGAAGTTTTAAAATTAGATACTCTCGTTAATATAACATTTTTTTGAATTATCTACTGAAATTAAATGAAAATTAACTTTTATTGAAAGGTTAATTATTTATCTTCAAGAAAGATAGCAACAAAATATTTATGAAACTATTAAGGTTAGAAACTAATTATTATTTTTAATAATGCTGTGTAATATACAAGAGAATTGCTGTATTAGACAATATAAAACATTTAATTTATTCTTTCGTACACATAGCAAATTTTTAAAAAACTGTATAAATATTATCAAGTGGTATCTCTTACAGACTACATAATAATTTATTCTATGACTGAAACAATTATAGATATCTCTAAATCTAATTAGTGGTTACAATTTAACAAGATCTTTAGCATATTTTTTTATGTGCATAATTCAATACCTTTATCTAATAATCTATAACCTTCCTCTATACTTTCAATACATATAATTTTTTTTCTTAATTCTGATGCACCAGGAAATCCTTGACAGTACCAGCGAAGATGTTTTCTTCCCTGATAAATCCCTTGATTACCTTTATATTTCCACAGTTCTTTTAAATGTTCTTTAGCGCATTTCAGCCTTTGATAAGGAGTAATTATTTGTGAACAATATCCTGTTTGAAAAAAATAATCTATTTCTCCTACAAGAAACGGGTACCCTAAAGTTCCTCTAGAACACATAACTCCATCTGCATTTGTTATTTCCAAGCATTTTACTGCATCTTCAATAGAAAAAATATTGCCATTCGCTATTATTGGAATAAGTAAATTTTCTTTAATTTTTTTAACCCATTTCCAGTGAGAAGTTCCGTTATAGCCTTGATCTCTAGTTCTTGCATGAATAGTTAGCATAGCGGCTCCGGCATCTTCCATCATTTTTGCAAAATCTAATATATCAATACCACTATCATTCCAACCAATTCTTGTTTTCACAGTAATCGGTATTTTTACTATTCTTGTAATTTCATAAATAATTTTTTGAGCCACTTTAGGTTGTTTTAATAATGAAGAGCCCCCACCTTTCTTTGTGATCTTATTAACTGGACATCCCATATTTATATCAATTATTTGAGCACCTTGACTTTCTATTTTCTTAGCTGCTTCTACTATAAAGTCATAACGAGAATCAAAAATTTGTACCCCAATTGGTTTTTGTTCAATATCAACAAGTTGTTGCACTTTCTTTAAATGACATAATTCCGTTGCATTAATCATTTCAGTATAAATCATGGAATTAGGAGAATAACGTCGAACTAACTTACGAAATATCCGATCCGTTACTCCGGCTAAAGGTGATTGAAAAACTCTACTATTAAGGTTTAAAGATCCTACCTTTAGTGGAGAAGACATTTTTTTTTAAGCTGAGAAGACATATGAATCATAATTTCTTCTATTGTTTAGTTTTTATGAAAGAGACTATGCAAAACTTTTACAGTTTATTCTTTTAATAATTTTCTACTACTATTATCATAATAAAATCGCTAGCAACTATAAATTATTTAAAGATAATTCATAAATTTCACGACGGGAAAATTTTACTGTTGTAGCTAAATATTTGCTTGCCTGAGATCTTGTCATTCCTCTTTCTAGTAATTTTTGCAGTTCAATCTTCACCTGTTCGATATTTAAATCTAATAAGTTATCTTGAGAACAACCAGATAAAACTAATGTAAATTCTCCCTTAATATTTTTATTTTGTTGATAATGTAATACGGCTTCTTTGAGACTGCCCCTCCAAAATTCTTCATAATATTTAGTCAACTCTCTTCCTAATACGATTTGGCGATCATTACCAAATATTTTTACGAAATCAATCAAAGTTTTTAATAAACGATGGGGAGATTCGTAAACAACAATTGTACGGGGTTCTTTTTTTAATAAGTTCAAACGCTCTTGTCTTATTTGAAATTTAATAGGTAAAAAACCTTCAAAAACAAAACGGTTGCTAGGTAATCCTGAAGTTACAAGAGCTGTGACAACTGCCGTAGGTCCAGGAATTGGTACTATGGGGATATTTTCGGCAATACATAGGCATACTAAATCATAACCAGGATCTGAAATACCTGGCATACCAGCATCACTTACTAAGGCAATTATATTTCCTTGTTTTAATTTGCTTAATAATTCATTTTGACGCGTTACGCAATTATGTTGATGATAACTAATCTTGGGAGTGTTTATTTGGAAATGATTCAAAAGCTTAGCAGTATGACGAGTATCTTCTGCCGCAATCATATCAACTGATTTTAGAATTCTAATTGCTCTTAGTGTTATGTCTTCTAGGTTACCAATAGGTGTTCCTACTATATACAAAGTTCCTAAGTTTAATTCTTTTTTGTCTACCATAGTGATTGTCTGCAAAAATTATTTATTGAATCTATCGTTTTGAGTCAAAAAATAATAATTAGAGTAATATCTTTTAAATATTTCATTTTGGAACATTTACTTAAAAGTAACTTAATAATAAATATTATATATAGTTATTAGAACATCTATTCGTGCTAATTTTCACTTTTAAGACTAGTATTATAATCTTGATACATATATAGTATTATTTAATATTGTACAAGTAGCTGTTTTCAGAAATTTGAAAAGAAAATGAATTGGCAACTAGACCGTTAGTCTTGATTTCAAGATCATTAGTGGATTGAAATTGTAACCTAGGATTTATTTCCTGAAAATCTAATAAAGTTTTTACTCTTTGATAAGTTTGATAGGCTACAGTAGGGAAAAAAGAAAATTTACCTGGCAAAATACATATATAATTACTGTTCGGTTTTGATTCAATCCAATAGCTATAACGCCGTTTCTGCTCTTCTTCACTAACAAATTCAGTTTTTGCACATTCATAGCTATATAGTTCCCTACTATACAAGTTTTTATCTCCAAAATAACGCTCTGCTAATTCTAAGATAGGATCGGTATTGATCTCATCACTTGTTTCATTATTAATATAACCAGAATTAGCTAATATTGAATAAGCATGACTGTTAGGATCTGATCGTCTTAGAAAGTGGTTGAAATGAAAGTTATTTTTAGTAGACATTCTAAAAAAATTGACATCAGTAAGAGGAGGAACAGCAACTACCATCGCACTTTTATTACATTTTAACCTTGCTCTAATTTGCAAATCTCGCAAGAATGGTTCAAATCCATTTCCAACAGCAAAAATAAATAGTCGCGCCTTAAACTTTTTTGATAATCCTTCTTTAGTTTTACATAATAGACTTTTTAATCGAACAGGCCCATAATTATCCATTGACAATTTTTCGATTGTGATTCCCGTTTCAAAATTCACACCGTGATTGAGGGAACTAGACACTAGATCCTTTAAAATTTTATTGGTATTCATAGAGCAATCTAGAGTTTTAATATAGCCATAACCATTAGTCTTTATTCCATATGACAAATTAAATTGATTGCAAATATTACGAATAGTTGTCGTTGATTGTTGTAGAGAAGATTCTATTTTTTCATTATTTTCAACTTGAGCATAGGTTGGAGCAATACATTTATTATCAATTAACCAGTTATGTTGTTCTCCATAAGCAGCCTCTAATCTTCCTAAAACCCTTTCTTTTTGATTATTAATATGTATTAAATCACTTTTAAGACGAGAAAAATGAATTTCTGGAGAATCAACTTGAGGATGAATCAAGTAAACTGGTGAATTATCAAACCAACCTCCTAATTTCGGAATAACTGAAGGTGTAAAGAACCCAGCTTTCTTCTCTAATAATTCAACATTACATTGAGAAGTAAAATATGGAGTATAAAAGTTTATTAAATCCTCGACTCCATTCACACAATTAATAAATGTTTGCGCATCATCTTGTCCAGAATATAATGCTCCGGTATGATACCATCCTTCTAGTTTTCCTGAAGATTCAGTCCCTAAATGAGAGGCTTTATCTAAAAGTTTAATAGATAAATTACTGTGACGAGCTAAAAATTCTGCAGTTGCTATTCCAGCTATACCACCGCCGACTATAATAACATCAACATATTCAATCTTTGTGATTTTAGATGAATTCATAGTTTTAAATCTAAAATATATTTCGCTTTTTAGTTATTGATAGTATCAATAATTCTAATAGTTTTAAGCTATATTCTAAATTAATTTTACTTCCAATTTTATTTATACTTCAAAAGTGTATAAAAAGACTCATTTTTGATAAAGAGAAAGATCAAGAAATTTTAAATATTTGCTACAAAAATTTGTTAAAGAATAAACCAAATAAATAACTTATAAAGCATATTTGATTTTTTTAAATAATACTTAGTCACAATAAATACCTTTTATAAGTATATTCTATATGATATGTACTTTCTAAGTTTTTTATTTTTAACGCCCACCTACAGTAATTCCATCAACTTTAATATGTGGCTGACCAACAGTAACATAAATGCTACCGCTCGTAGAACCACAAAATCCTGGAGCGTACTCTAAATCCTGTGAACACATTGATATTTCGTTCATTATATTTTGAGCTGTTCCAATCAAAGTTGCTCCTTTTAAAGGTTTTGTTAATTTTCCTTTTTCAATTAAGTATGCTTCAGAAACGGAAAAATTAAACTCACCTGTAACCCCAACACTACCACCACCCATTTGCTTACAATAAATTCCTCTATCTATAGAATCAAAAATATCTTTTGTAGAACAATTGCCAGGGGCAATATATGTATTTCGCATTCTAGATGTTGGAGCATAAGCGTAGTTCTGACGCCTTCCATTACCTGTACGAGGAGAACCGGTACGAAGGTAACCAGCCCGATCAGATAAAAAGTTTTTTAAAATACCGTTTTCAATTAAGAGAGTTCTTTGAGAAGGCATTCCTTCATCATCCATATCAATACTTCCAAAAGCTTTTTCTGATGCCCCTTCATCCCAAGCAGTTAAATTTTCATGAGCAATTTTACATCCTTTTTTATCTATAAAAGGAGTTGTATTAGTTTCTATTTGAGTAGTTTCTAAAAGATGTCCGCAAGCTTCATGGAAAATTACTCCGCCAAATTTATTAGCCATAACTATAGGATAGTTACCTGATTCAACGAAATCTGCATATAGCATTTTTCCAGAAGATTCTGCGATTTCTTCTGATGCACTTTCATAATCCCATTCTCTTAGAAAGTTAATATTACTGGTATCACCAAAACGTTTGTTTATTAAACTACGATCTTCTCTATCTGCACATAAAAGAGAATATCCTACAGATTGGGTAAGACGAATATCTCTAGCAAAAGTACCATCACTAGCAGCTACTAAAATTTCTTGCCAATTTCTAAAATAAGTAGAGCGTCGAGACTGTATGTGATTAGCTTTTTTCGCAATAGTTTTATTGGCTGAAAGTAAAATTTGTCCTATTTCTTCAATTTGGATACATTCTGGCAACCATGATTCTTTATCTTTATGTGTAGTATAGTCTCTTAATATTTCTAAATTTACTTCTGGAACATAAGCATTAGAATAAGGTAAGCTTAAATCTAATATGGATAGCCCTTTTTCCAAAGCTATCCTAAGGCCTTTAAATGAAATATTATTAGTACTTACATAACAATCGGCTTTTCCTTTAAAAATACGTACTCCAGCTCCAGAAGACAGAGATGGAGAAACAGCTGTAATAATATCTTCTTCTCCTAGACAACTTAAATAGTTAGTTCTTTCTAAAAAAAACTCTAAAAAATCTGCTCCTGCAGCTCTTCCTAGTCCCAATAAGATACTTAAAGGTTTTCTCCAAGTTTCATCAAAGTGTTCACGACTGGGTTGATAAATTAGTTGAGGAATTTCCTTTGATGTTAATAGAGTTAATGACATATGATGATTTATATTAATCTTTAATAAAGGTGAATCACTAACACACTCATATACAATGATCTTTTATTATTCTTTGAGATAATGAGATAGTAATGAGAAGTAATCTAAAAAGAATAACTTATCTTGTATCAATACCTTTTTATATGAAGCATTTTTTGAAACATAATAAGTGAAATATTAATGCTCCAAACATTATAGGAAAAATTCACTTAATATTATTTGAGCATCATTAATTACAGTATTAGTTTATTAACAATATACTACATAAAGAATGACTTTTACTGCAGAATCCTAACAACTTATCAGATTAAAAAATGACAGAACTTAGTCTTTGCATGATTGTTAAAAATGAAGAGGAAAGGTTAGCTAAATGTTTAGATAGTGTTAGCGAATTAGTTGATGAAATGATAATTTTAGATACTGGCTCAACCGATAAAACTGTGTCAATTGCTCAGAGTTTTGGAGCAGTTGTTCCTTTTTTTAAGTGGAATAATGATTTTTCAGCAGCAAGAAATGAATCTTTAAAATACGTTAATAAAGATTGGGTATTAGTACTTGATGCTGATGAAGTCCTTAACAAAGAGACCATTCCCAATATAAAACAAGCGATTTGTCAAAAAAATAATTTAGTAATTAATTTAATACGTCATGAAATAGGAGCATCCCAATCACCTTATTCTTTAGTTTCTCGTCTATTTCGTAAGCATGCAAATATTTCTTTTTCTCGTCCATATCATTCTTCCATAGATGAGAGCATAAATAAGTTATTAAAGATAGAAGATTATTGGAAAATTGTAGATCTTCCTTCAGTTTCTATTTTCCATTACGGCTATACACCGAGCCAAATTTTATCTTTAAACAAACATAACCGTGCTACGGAAGCGATGGAAATTTTTTTGAAAAAATTTCCGCATGATTCATATACTTGCAGTAAACTAGGAGCCTTATACTCTCAAGCGGGTAAAGAAAAACAGGCTGTTAAATTATTCAAACAAGGCTTAAAGTTTAACCCAAAAAACCCTCATATATTATTTGAATTACATTACCATTTAGGTAATATCTATACTAAAACTAATAATAACGAGCAAGCAATTAAACATTATCAAAAGGCAATAGCTCAAAATCTTATGGATTGTTTGAAGCTAGGTGCTTATAACAACTATGGAGTCGCATTACAAAACATAAAAAGATTTAAAGATGCAGTAAAAGTATATGAAATAATTTTAAAAATTGATCCTAATTTTTTAAATGGCTACTATAATCTCGCTATAATCTTAAGTACTATGGGAGAATTAGCAAATTCTGCAATTATTTATAAAAAGTTAATTTCTCTTGATCCTAGTTGCGCTCAGGCTTATCAAAACTTTAGGAGTAGTTTTATTTAAGTTAAAGAAAGTGACTAAAAGTTCTGAAGCCTTTCATAAAGCCATAAGTCTTTACGAGGTACAGAATAAACAGACAGAGGCAGACATGCTGCGTGATAAGCTACAAGAAATAGGTATTTGGTAAATTTATATTATATTTATAAAAATTATTAATGAACATCCCTAACTGGATTACTATTAGTCGTTTACTAGGAGTCTTTTTCCTCTTCTATTTTTTGATTACACCTCTTTTTTTCAGTCGTTGGCTTAGTTTGATAGTTTTTCTTACGATAGCATCTACAGATTGGCTAGATGGATATTTAGCTAGAAAAATGAATCAAGTTACAGATTTAGGTAAATTTCTTGATCCATTGGTAGATAAAATTTTTATAATTTTGACTTTATTAGGTTTAGTAATAATAAAGCAAATTTCAATATGGGGAATAATTTTAATTATAATAAGAGAAGTAGGAATAACTTGTTATCGAATTAATAGTATTAAAAATAAAAAAGGACCTAAAGAAGCTAAAATTTGGGGTAAAGCTAAAACTGTAAGTCAGATAATAGCTATTGCTTTTCTTATTGCACCTCTTTCTCAAAGCTGGGATGAATTTACTAATATATTATTTTGGATATCTGTAGCTTTAACATTAATATCAGGGTTGATTTATATTATTCTTGATATTAAAGTAAAGACAAATAAAATTTAAAATATATAACTTCATGTCTCATTAGAGCAAAACTAAAAAGTACTCTACATATAATTTTTAATTTATTTTACAGCACTTATGTTTTAACTTTAGGTGGTACAGGATCATATTTTGGAGTACTGAAAGGATTACAACGGAAAAATCTTTTAACTCCTAACAACGTTCCATGTAAAGGGCCAAACCTTTCAACAGCTTCTAGCATATATTCTGAACATGTTGGTTGAAATCGACAACTAGGAGGTAGAAATGGAGAAATATATTTTTTATAACCTTTAATTAAAATTAGTAATATTTTTGTACTAACAAGTTGAATATTCACAGAAATAAAGTTAAGCATCAGAACTCCATATAAATTACAATTAAATAAGACTACTGGCATCAAATGGTTTTAACTAAACAATGTCATTATGACTTTTCCGTGGGATAAGACACAACATTAATAATATGCCAACTATAAATATTTTAGGAGTTTCTCACGCTTATGAATTGATCCCATCTTCGTCTAATTCATCTAAACCTGTTTTGATTTTTGTTCATGGTTGGTTATTAAGTCGTCAATATTGGTCTCCTCTTATCAAAAGACTTTCTAAAAAATATTCTTGCCTCATATATGATCTTAGAGGATTTGGAGATTCCCAACCTATAAATAACTTTGTATCTCAAGAGATACAAATATCTTCTCCTTATTCTCCAGAAACTTACGCAAAAGACTTAGTCATTCTATTAGAAAAATTAAAAATTCACAAAAGTTGGTTGATAGGGCACTCTGTTGGAGGAAATATTGCATTATGGGGAGCTGAACTTTGTCCGGAAAAAGTTCAAGGGGTCATCTGTTTAAATGTTGGCGGTGGTATATACCTTAAAGAAGAATTTGAACGATTTCTTCTTGTTGGACAACAATTAATTAGGTATAAGCCTACTTGGCTATTAGGCTTTCCTGTAGTTGAAATTCTTTTTTCAAAAATTATAATAACAAATTCTATAGCTAGAAGATGGGGAAAACAGAGAGTAATAGATTTAATAAAAGCTAACCCAATAGCTGCGTTAGGCTCTTTATTGAATTCAACTACTGAAAAAGAAGTTCATGTATTACCACAAATTGTTGCCTGTTTATCGCAGCCAGTATATTTTTTAGCCGGAGGACAAGATAGATTGATTGAGTCTCAATATGTAAGATACCTAGCTAGTTTTCATAAGCTCTTTAGTTTCCAAGGTAAAAATGTTATTGATTTTCCAAACTGTGGACACATGCCTATGATAGAAAAGCCTGAACTTCTCGAAGAAAAAATGCTAGGAATTCTAATTGCACATAAGCTTTGAACAATCAACTAGTTTATTCAAATCATCCCTTGTAAAAAATAGACATTGTTGATTTTAAAGGGTTTTTGTCTATAAGTATTGTAAGTTTTAATCATTTGTCCACATTGAGTTTTGAAAATTATATTTATAGACTTCCAAATCCTTTTTTCTTTTTAATTTTCTTAGCTTTTTTCTTTTGATTTACTTGTGAATGATCGCGGAATCCGTTAGATGGCCCTTGACTAAACAAATTTCCCATTCCAGGCATTCCACCTCCCATTCCAGGCATTCCACCTCCCATTCCAGGCATTCCACCTCCCATTCCAGGCATTCCACCATTTCCTAACTGCTGCATCATTGTACGCATTCTAGTAAAGTTTTTGATTAATTTACTAATTTCAGTTTCTGAATATCCTGAACCTTTAGCTATACGATATCTACGACTTGGTGATTTTGCTAATAAATCTGGGTCTTTACGTTCTTCTAAAGTCATAGAACCAATCATAGCTTCAGTACGCTTGAGTTCATTTTCCCCTTTTTCAATATCTTTTGTATTGATTTTATTTAATCCCGGAACCATTTTTAAAATATTACTAAATGAGCCCATACTTTTCATTAGACGTGTCTGTTTAAGAAAATCATTAAAGTCAAATTTTGCGTCTAGAATTTTGGACTGTAGCTGTTCCATGTCAGAAAAATCAATTTCTTCCTGAGCCTTTTCTACTAGTGTGAGGATATCTCCCATATTTAATATTCTAGAAGCCATCCGATCAGGATAAAAAGGTTGTAAAGCTTCTATTTTTTCACCGACACCAACAAACTTTATAGGTTGTCCTGAAACTTTTCTAACTGATAAAGCTGCTCCACCTCTGGTGTCGCCATCCATTTTAGTTAAAATTGTTCCTGTAATTTTAATTTTTTCATGAAAAGTTTGAGCAAGATTAGCCGCTTCTTGTCCTGTCATAGCATCTACGACTAATAAAGTATCATGAGGATTAATACTCTCTTTTATCTGAGTCAACTCCAGCATCATCCCTTGATCAATCTGCAATCGTCCTGCTGTATCGATAATTACTACATCAGCTTCTATCTCTTTAGCTTTGTTAACACCCTGAAGAGCAATATTAACAGGATTTTCTTGATTGCCTAATTCAAAAACTGGAACCTCAATTTGTTGTCCTAATGTTTTTAATTGATCAATAGCTGCAGGACGATAGATATCTGCAGCAACCATTAAACAACTTTGCTTTTGTTTTTTAAGATAATGAGCAAGTTTTGCTGTTGCAGTTGTTTTACCAGTTCCTTGCAATCCTACCATTAAGATAACTGTAGGATCACTTTCTGCTTTAGCTAGAGGAGAATTACTTTCTCCCATAACTTTTACTAATTCTTCATAAACAACTTTTATAAACTGCTGCCCAGGATTAACTCCTTGAATAACTTTTACACCAATTGCAGATTTTTCAATATCTGCAATAAAATCTTTGACTACCTGTAAATTAACATCCGCCTCTAAAAGAGCACGTCTAACCTCTTTTAAAGTTTCCTGTATATTTGCATGAGTTATTATGTTTTGACCACGTAATTTTTTCCAAGCTTCCTCTAAGCGATCAGTAAGAGCATCAAACATAATTTTTTTATTATCGTATTATAAATATTAATGATTATTGTTCTAAATTGTACTTTATCTTTTGTAAGAAAGCCGGAGAATTTTTCATGTCTAATATATCAAACTTATCTTTACTAGAAGATTTAAAAGAAGTTAGTTTAGATAATTTAACTCACTTGCCAGAAAAAACAGGTATTTATATGATGGCTAGTAGTTCTGGATACGTATACTATATAGGAAATTCCATCAATCTTAGACAGTATTTACTAAGTTATAATTTATCTGATCTGCATAAGTATGATATTCATAAGATCTATTATTTGCTCTGCAACCAAACAGAGCTAGAAGATATAGAAGCAGAATATACAATTTTTTATACACCTTCTTGGAATCAGAATAAAGATCAAATAAGCAATGACAAAATATCCAATTCTAAATGTTCATCATTTCAGGAAAAAATTGATAGATATTTAAAAATATCAAATCTAATCGAGAAATTAGAAGAAGAAAAAGAAATTTTAAAAGAAGATATTACAACTTATGCAAATAATTATAAACAAGAAAATGGAACAAGCTTAACTTATAAGAATGTTACCATTTCAACCAATCAACGTAAAACTTGGGAATATTCTAATATAGTAAAAGAATTAGAAACTAAAATAAAAAATCTAAAAAAAATAGAACAGAAAAATGGATTAGCTAAAGTCGTAAAACTTTCAGTTTACTCAACAATTAGAGGAAAATAATCATTATGATTAGTGAATGTTTTAACTACCAAAACCGCTTTTATTAACCATTCCAAATTTTGAAATATTTTATTATTTAATAAACAAATCAAAGTAATTACATTATGCTGATATATCAGAAATAATATAGTTAAGTTGAAAGCTATTTTAATAAAAAGTAAATACGGTAAATCAATAGTTATTGACACCATTACGTAATAAAGGAAAATTTAGAGCTTTTCTTTGTTCTAGATATAAGTTAGCAATTTCTTTAGCTAAAGAACGAATGCGTCCTATATATAAAGTTCTTTCTGCTACTGCAATCACTCCTCTAGCATCTAATAAATTAAATGAATGAGAACATTTAAGAACATAATCTAAGCTAGGAGCAATTAATTTTTGAGAAATTAATTCCTTGGCTTCTTTCTCGTACAAATTAAATAATTGAAACAATAAATCAGAATTAGATACTTCAAAATTATATATGCACTGTTCTATTTCGCTTTGTAGAAAGATATCTCCATAAGTGATACTTTTATTCCATTGAATATCAGTAATTACTTCTACTTTTTGTAAATACATTGCTAATCTTTCTAAACCATAAGTTATTTCTATGGGAGTTGGATAACAATCTTTCCCTCCGCATTGCTGAAAGTAAGTAAACTGAGTAACTTCCATTCCGTCAAGCCATACCTCCCAGCCTACACCCCAAGCACCCAAAGTAGGTGATTCCCAATTATCTTCTACAAAACGAATATCATGTTCCTCTGGCTTAATACCTAATGTTTTAAGGGATTCTAAGTAGATCTCTTGAATATTATCTAGCGATGGCTTAATCAATACTTGGTATTGAAAATAATATTGAAAACGATTAGGGTTTTTACCATAACGACCATCTGTAGGACGACGGCAGGGTTCTACATATGCTACTGACCATGGTTCTGGTCCAATAGCTTTAAGAAAAGTTCCAGGGTTCATAGTTCCTGCACCTTTTTCGATATCATAAGGCTGTAAAATTAGACAGCCGTGATTGCTCCAAAAATTATTTAATTTTATGATAATTTCCTGAAAATTAATTGACACTTTTTATTTTTTCTCTCTAAAATTTATAGTTCCTATTATATCTACCATATTTATTATATAAAATTTATTCTATTTTATATAATGAATAAAAGCGATGAACTAAATTATAAAATCTTACCATTTTAAACAAAAACTTTATGGGCGATAGTAAGCGTTAAAGTCATTTTTTCATTGACGATATCTTATGATTTCCATTGTCTATTGCTCAAAATATACTTAAAACAATACGATCATTTACAAATAATAATGTTAGAACATGATTGTAAATCATATTAACCTTTAATTTAGGTATAAATATTTCTGCTTATTTCTATTTGTAATAAATTTATTTAATGAATAATTTTATATCTCAGCTAAATTATATTAATACCATCACAACTTTAGCGTTTTGTTGGTAATTATTAGGAATTAGCTCAAGAAGTGTTAATTAAAAATATATTTCTACATAGTGATTTTTAACTAAATTAAAATATATTTTCTACATTTAAAAACATTGTTTTGATTATTCTCATGAAAAGAATTTTTTCTAGATTTATATATTTTTTTATTATCTTGGTTGTTTGTAACTGCCTTGTTTTTGCGCCTAATACTTACGCTTCTATTGAAAATCAAAAACTATTATTGGAATCTTGGGATTTACTAAATACATCTTATTTAGATGATACTTTCAACAACCAAAATTGGTATTTAGTGAAACAAGATTTAATGAAATATTCTCTAAATACACGAGAAGAGACATATAAAGTAATTGATGAAATGTTAATAACACTTGATGAACCTTTTACTCGCTTATTAAGGCCAGAGCAGTATCATAACCTAAAGATTGAAACTTCGGGAGAATTTTCAGGAATAGGTTTGCGACTCCAAATTAATCCTCAAACTGAAAAATTAGAAGTTGTTTCTCCTATTAAAAATTCTCCTGCAGAATTTGCCGGTATTAAAGAACATGATTTAATTTTAGAAATTGATGGTATCAGTACTACTAACTTAAATTTAGACCAAGCCGCTGAGAAAATGCGCGGACTAACTGGTACAAGAATAAACTTAACTATTTTTTCTTCTCAAAATAAAAAAGTATATCAAAATCAAATTATTCGTAAGCATATATCTCTAAGCCCTTTAATATCTAATATAGACAAAACTTCGTCTGATTCATTTGTTGGCTATATTCGTTTAAATAAATTTAGCTCAAATGCTGTTGAAGAAATGAAAACAACTATTAAAACGCTCGAAGAAGAAGGCGCTAAATCTTATATCTTAGATTTGAGAGATAACCCAGGAGGACTTTTTGAAAGTGGAATTAATATTGCTCGTCTATGGATGAATAAAGGAACGATAGTCTACACTATTAATCGTCAAGGTATTCAAAATAGTTTTAGTTCTTCAGGAAAACCGTTAACAAATTCTCCATTAGTTTTATTAGTAAATAAAGGTACTGCAAGTTCTAGTGAAATTTTAGCAGGAGCTTTGCAAGATAGTAGAAGAGCAATATTATTTGGTGAAACAACGTTTGGGAAAGGCTTAATTCAATCTTTATTTGAATTATCTAATAATTGCGGTTTAGCTGTTACTGTAGCCAAATATGAGACTCCTAATCATAAGGATATCCATAAATTAGGTATTCAACCAGATAAAATTATTTTACAAGAAACACTTGCTTATGATGAGATTGGGACAATAAAAGACATACAGTATCAAGAAGCAATTAAATTTTTAAGAGAAAAATAACTCACTGAAAAAATATAGATTATCTTGTTATCCTATAAAAATATAGAAATTATTGTACAAATCTAATAGATAAATAATTTACATATTTAGTATAATTAGCCATGGTACGAAAGTTGATTAACTTATCAATACAAATAGATAAGTTACTAAAATAATTCTATTATGAATCAAAAACGTCCTATTGCTATTGACTTATTCGCTGGTGTGGGAGGTATGACACTTGGTTTCGAGCAGGCTGGATTCGATGTTTTAGGATCCGTAGAAATTGACCCTATTCATTGTGCTGCTCATCATTATAATTTCCCATTCTGGACAACTATATGTTCTGATATCTCTATAATTAATGCTAAAACTATTAGAAATTTATCTTGTATTGGGAATCGAGAAATTGATGTTGTTTTCGGTGGCCCACCTTGTCAAGGTTTTTCTTTAATAGGCAAACGAAATCCAAAAGATAATCGTAATAATTTAATTAAACACTTCATTCGCTTAGTTATAGAACTACAGCCCAAGTATTTTGTTATTGAAAATGTTCCTGGGATGGCCACAAAAAATAATCAAGCATTCTTAGAAGAAATATTTGATGAGTTTATTGCAAATAATTATAGAATTGAAACAAATTATAAAATCTTAAATGCTGCTAATTATGGAGTTCCACAGATAAGAAAAAGACTATTTATTATGGGAGGGAAATCAGATTTACCACTTCCTGATTATCCTCAATTTCTAACAAACTATAACCAAGAAATAAACTCAACTATTCCTTTTACCCCAACAGTTAGTCAAGCTATAAATGATCTACCTGAGGTTAATCATTATCCAGAATTGAGTTATAAAGATTCGATGAAAGTTAATTCTAGTAAACTTAACGACTATGTTAAGGGTCTTCTTGATTCAAATGATAATTTTTCTTATAAAAGAATATATGATAAGAATCTTTTAACGTCTAGTTTTAGAACAAAGCACACAACAAAATTGATTGAGAGATTTAACAAAACTCCTCAAGGTAAAAAAGAACCTATTAGTCGATTTTTTAAACTGCATCCAGAAGGTTTGTGTAATACCTTAAGAGCAGGAACACCTAGTAATAGAGGATCTTATACATCTCCTCGTCCTATTCATCCTTTTACTCCTAGGTGTATCACTGTAAGAGAAGCTGCAAGATTACATTCTTATCCCGATTGGTTCAGGTTTCATGTCACCAAATGGCATGGATTTCGACAAGTTGGCAATTCAGTACCACCTTTATTGGCAAAAGCTATCGCGAAAGAAATCCTTAAAACGTTAGATATATCACCTATTAAACCAATTATTGAATATAAATTAGAAAATGAAGAAAATTTGAGTTTTAATACCTCACAAGCAGCAACTTATTACAATATCAGTACTGATGTAATTGGAAAGAGAATAAGAAAGAAACAAATTATCTAATCAACATAAAATTAAATATAAATAATATCGTGATTATTTTCTAACCTAAATAATAGGAACAAATAAATTTTTAATGACTTATAACCTATGAGGTGCAACAAAAATCATTTAATAACTGTAGACAATAGAGTATATATGATTAAGTTTAAATAAATATCTATTATTTTATTTAAGCTAATTTTTACATCCAGTTATAATTGAATACTTTTTTCAAATTATAAGTTATATTCACATTATGTCTCAAAATATGGATAAATTTTCTATATAAAATAGAGTTATACTTTTTTGATAATTGCAAAAATGTTTACTGGCTTAATTGAAAATCTTGGTGTTATAGATTCTTTTGAATCTGATCGTTTTACTCTCTCGGTTTTAAACACCTCTACTACAAGCATTTTATCAACTGCATCGGTAGGCGATAGTATAGCTGTAGACGGTGTATGTTTGACAGTAGAAAGTTTTACAGATAACAGTTTTACAGTCACCGTTTCTCCTGAAACTCTACAAAGGACTACTTTGTCCGAAAAAATAAAAACTACTAATTACGTTAATTTAGAATCTTCATTATGCGTAGGTAGTAAGCTAGGTGGTCACTTTGTTACGGGTCATGTGGATGGAATTGGCTCGCTGGTAAATTATATCTCTACTAACAAAGCTTGGGAAATGACTTTTGCAGCTCCATCTTCAAAAATTCAGGAATGGTCTAATTTTATTGAACCATATTTAATTACAAAAGGAAGTATCGCTGTTAACGGCATTAGCCTAACTATAGCTGAATGTGATGTATCAGGAAATTGGTTTAAAGTTTCAGTAATTCCTCATACCTATGCTTATACCAATCTTCATTATTTAAGACCTGGTGATTTAGTAAATATTGAAGGAGATATTCTAGGTAAATATGTAGAGAAATTTTTAAGTAGTACTTTAAAATCTACAAAGGATAGGCAATCCAATATCAACTCGGATTTTTTGGCGGAACAAGGATATCAATAATTTTTTGCTATTAATATTATAAGAACTATTTTTTAAAACAATAGATATCTAAAAAAGCAACTTGATACTATCTTTATACTTTAACTTGACACTTGTATTAAGAATTGTGTAGTTTTATTGATGTAGGATATCTTTGTTGATGTCTTATGATTCCTTGAAAGATGATTATGTTTAAAAAAGCTAAAAATGTAATTTTTTCTAAGACAAAGTTTTCCATCCTAAAAATTAGCATGAGGTAGTACGAAGAAATGTTAGTTACTTCTTTAATTGCTCTGGGTATTGCTTCTATGTCTGCTTTTTTGAGCTTCAGTTTAAAAGAAGATATAGTTAAAGTTTCTATGGGATGTCTTGCATTGCTATCATTGTTTATAACTCTTATCCTTGCTCCATGGATATTAAAATTGAGTCTTGTCGCAGTACCCCTATTTTCTGACAAATTTAAAAAGATATTATAAAAAAGTAATTAAAATTTTTCTAAAAACGATAAGAAAGATTGCGAATAATGTCAAACTTTAATCTCTTTAAAGCATCAGTTTCTCCATAAATATTTAAAGTAATACTTGGTTCATCACCTACAGCTTCAACAGAATGAATGGCATTAGTCGTAAAACTGATGATATCTCCAGCCTTAAAGATTTTTTCTTCAGTTTTTTCTATCTTATGGGGATAGTCTGGAGTTGGAGAAGACTTCCATAAAATATTTTTCTGCATCCCTTGTAATGTTGCCACGATTCCCCAAGTTCCATGATTGTGAATAAATGTACTACTACCAGGAAGCATTATTTCCCTTTGAAGAGTGTATGGATAACCTGGTTCATCATATAGTGTCGATATATCTATTTCTTTATCACTAATGGGTATATTATTACTAATCCAATGAGTATTAACTATTAATTTTCTAGTCAAATGTCTTAATTTTAAAAGATATTCATCTTCAGTTTCTTTTTCCCTATTAGCAACACTTATTATGTCATCTAATTCCATTAAAAATTGATATAGTCGATAAGGACAAGATGAGTTTAATAAATCCCAATCTCGAGGTGAGTTAAATAATATACATTTACCACTATTTTTCACTAACCAATCTTGTTTCGTCATATATACAAATTACCAATAATGAATTTTGTTGTTATAAAGAATTTGAATAATTTAAAATGTGCAAAAAAATAATTAATTGCTTTGTAACTTAATTACATATTAGTTTTAATCTCAACAATCATATACAAAATAGAAGTAATTAATGCTTAATAGATTAATATAGTTTCACTATACTAAAAGTTAGAGAAGAAATATTTGTAATTTTTAAAATAGACCATAACGCTATTTAAGATCTCAATACAACTTAAGTAAACAATAATTCTATAGTCTACTATTTACAAAAACTAATCAATAATTTTTTGTTTTAAAATTAATCAGGAGTAAAGTTCGTCTTTCATGGTTTGATAATTTTTAATTAATCATATTCCTAACCGTTGCGATTAAGTTTATTTAGCTTCCATCCAATTAATTCCAGAATTTATTTCTACCAATAATGGGATAGTCAATTTTACAGAATTTTCCATGATTTGCTTTATCTCACTCTGTAATTCTTCTAGCTCTTCAAGAGGTATCTCGAATACTAATTCATCATGGACTTGCAATAATAATTTAGCTTGATAATTTCTTAAAAGTTTTTCTATTTTAATCATTGCAACTTTTATTATATCAGCGCTTGAGCCTTGTATTGGAGCATTAGCAGCAGATCTTAATAGCTGGGAATCACTATAACTATATTTTAGTTCATCTAAATTAATCTCATCAGGATTACATCCATATAGATTACGTAAACTATCGCTATAAAAGTTAAAATAACGTCTTCTTCCTAGTATTGTCGTGACATAACCCTTTGTAATAGCTTCTATTTTCAAATTTTCTAGAAATTGAAATACTTTTTTGTAGCGTTGATGATACTTTTTGATAAAATCTTTTCCTTTAGTTGGTGTTACTCCTGCTTCCCTTGCAAATCTTTGTGAACCCATTCCATAAATAACACCAAAATTAATAGTTTTCCCTAGATTTCTTTCTTCTATCGTAATTTCTTCTTTATCAAATAATAACTGTGCTGAAAGAGTGTGAATATCTTGACAATCACAATAGGCTTTTACAAGTAGAGGTTCCTGGCTTAAATGAGCTAAAATTCTTAATTCAATTTGCGAATAATCTGCTGAAACTAGTAACCATTTCTTGGGAGAAATAAATGCTTTTCTAATTTTACGAGATAATTCGGTCCTAATTGGGATATTTTGTAAGTTTGGCTTAGAAGAAGATAATCTTCCAGTAGAAGTAACGGATTGATTGAAACTAGTATGTATACGATGTGTCTGATTACTAACTAATGTAGGTAAATTATCAATATAAGTTGATTGTAATTTAGATAAAGTTCTATATTTCAAAAGGTAATCAATAATTGGATGATCACCTTTTAATTTCTCTAAGATTGCATGATTAGTAGAATATCCAGTTGTTATTTTTTTAGATTTTTTAGTACTTAGTTGAAGGTTTTCAAATAAAATCTTACTTAATTGTTTAGGTGATTCTAAGTTAAATTTTTCTTTAGCTTCTTCATAAATTTTTTCTTCAAGACATAATAAATTAACTTTATTTTGTTCAGATAAATTATTCAAATATTCTATATCAATTAGAATACCTTGGTTTTCCATTTTTGATAAAACCTTTTCCAAAGATTGTTCTACTTCTAAGAATAATTTCTCTAAAATTGGGATTTCTGCAAGTCTTTTTTTTAATGGCTTAACTAACAAAAAAGTACTATAAGCATCCATACCACAATAATTAGCGACTTGTGTAATATCTAAATCAGCAATAGTTTGTTGTTTATTAATTTTTAGCTCTAAATAATCTTGAGAAGAAATATTTGTCAAATATTGTTTACATAAACTACTTAGCTTATGGCTTTTATCAGGGTTGATAACATAGCTAGCTAGCATTGTATCAAAGACAACTCCATTTAATTGAATACCTTGATTAAGCAAAACGAGACGATCAAATTTTGCGTTTTGAAAAACTTTGGGGTAACACTTGTTTTCGAGAATTGGTCGTAACTTTTCTAAAACCTTTTCTTTACTTAATTGTTCACCTTCTTTGTGTTCTATAGGTATATATGCAATATTATTAACCTCTTCTCCCCAACAACAGCTAATTCCTACCAATTTAGCTGTTTGGGGATTTAAACCTGTTGTTTCTGTATCCCAAGCAATTGGATAATTAATGTCTTGATATTCTGTAAGTATATTAATTAATTTATCTAATTGAAGTATGTCGTTAATAATTAAAGGCTTAATGCATATCTCTTTATTATTTTTATTAGTTTGTTGTTCATTAATTGCTTCTTCTACTTTTTGCAATGATTGATGAGGAATTTCTCCACCTAAATTTTTCTGTAATTGATTAATATTTTCCCTAAATTTTTTTAGTTCTAATTTTTCGAAAATATTTTGTGCTGTGGCTTGATCAAAACCTACTAATTTAAACTCATCTATATTAAAAACTAATGGACAATTAGTAATAATTTTGGCTAAATAGCGAGAATGCTCTGCTTCGGATTTACCTTCTTTAAGTTTTTTTTGATTTGCACCTTTTATATGTTCAATATTCTCATAAATACTTTCTATTGTTTTATACTCAGTTAATAGCTTAACTGCTGTTTTTTCGCCAATACCTTTAACACCAGGGATATTATCTGATTTATCACCACATAACGCTTTGTAGTCAACGACTTGAAATGACGCTATTCCTAATCTTTCTATTACTGTCTTAGAAATTATTTCTGTATATCCTTTCTCTGAAGAAGAGTTGACTCCACTTCTTCCCAAATAAAGAACACTGATATTTTGTTCATCACTAATTAGTTGAAAAGTATCTTTATCACCACTAAGAATTTTGACACGATAGCCTTTATTACTTGCTTCTGTAGCTAATGTGCCTAATATATCGTCTGCTTCATATCCAGGCATAGTAATAGTAAATAAATTTAGTATCTCTAATACTTTTTGCAAATTCTTAATATCAACAATAAAATTTTCTGGAGTTTCTGGCCGACCTGCTTTATAGCTGACATCAAACTTATGACGAAACGTCTTCTCCTTACTATCGAAAGCAATAGCTACATACTTAGGCTTTTCTACTTTGATAACTTGCATTAAAGAATTTAAAAATCCAAAACAAATACTAGTCGGGATTCCTGTAGAAGTTTTTAATAGTCCTCTCCTAGAATTTAAAAAAGCATAATAAGCTCTGAATGCTAAAGAATGACCATCAATTAGAATTAGAAGAGGTAAATCTTTCTGATTTGTCATAATAAAATTGTTAGGATTTATACATTAAGCTATTGTAGGCACAGATTTTTATATAACTCATCTTTGACCTTTTACAATATTTAAGATTATAAGAGATTACAACAATTTAAAGTTACTTAATATAAATTATTTTTTTATCCCTTATTTTTTTAAACCATTCTTGTAAATGCTGTTGACAATCTTGTTTCAAGATGCCAGAAATTACAGGTAAACGATGATTAGAAGCATTTGAATCAGGTAAATTCAGTACTGTACGAATAGCTCCTGTCTTAGGATCATCTATCCCGTAAACTAACAATCCTATTCGAGAATGTATGATAGCTCCAGTGCACATTATACAAGGCTCTAGCGTAACGTAAAGAACACACTTTTCTAAATAGCAAGATTGTAATTTTTGACTAGCTTGACGAATAGCAACAATCTCTGCATGGCCTGTAGGGTCGTTATTTCTCTTTTTACAATTATGTCCTTGAGCAATTAAATTTCCGTAATTGTCAACAATCACAGCTCCTACAGGAACATCTTCTAAATTTTCTGCTTTTTGAGCTAAGCTTAATGCTTTTTTCATCCATTGATGATGAATCTTAAAATTATTTTCCATTCCTAATAGACTTTATATTTTAAAACTAAAATAACAATTATAAAAAACTTTTACGAAATAAATGATTTATTATCGTGAAATTGTGTATCTAGAAGATAACAAGCATATAGAATTTTTTTAAATTTAAATAACTTTCATCTTAGTTTGCGCATATAAGGTATTAAGCATACTTCAAAAAAAATATGTTTATCATTAAATACATGACATTAATACTACCCTTAACATGATAATCAAATCATTTCCCTGAGTACTATGAAAATGGTATTCTATAAAAATGACGAAAATAACATTAAATATTTTCACTTAGTCATTTGTAAGCTAACTCCAAAAAGAGGATAAGCAAACATGGTAGCTACAAAGAAACAATTGAAAGCTGGTAAAGTAACACAAATTATTGGCCCTGTAATTGATGCTGAATTTCCTAGCGGTAAATTACCTCGTATTTATAATTCACTGACAGTAGAAGGAAAAAATTCTGCTGGAGAAACTATAAAAATTACATGTGAAGTACAACAGCTACTTGGAGACAATCAGGTCCGAGCTGTTTCTATGAGCGGTACAGATGGATTAATCAGAGGAATGAGCGTTACTGATTCAGGGTCGCCCATTAGTGTTCCTGTAGGAAAAGAAACATTAGGTCGTATTTTCAATGTTTTAGGCGAACCTGTAGATCAAAGAGGTGAAGTTGGAAACAAAGAATTCTCTCCTATTCATCGTCCTGCTCCAAAACTAACTGATTTAGAAACCAAGCCTCAAGTTTTTGAAACTGGTATTAAAGTAATTGATTTGCTCACTCCTTATCGACAAGGTGGCAAGATTGGTCTATTCGGCGGAGCAGGCGTTGGAAAAACCGTTATTATGATGGAATTAATTAATAATATCGCAACTCAACATGGTGGCGTATCTGTGTTCGCAGGTGTTGGAGAACGTACACGTGAGGGTAATGATCTATACAATGAGATGATGGAATCAGGTGTTATTAATTCTGAGAATTTAAATGATTCTAAAATTGCCTTGGTTTATGGGCAAATGAATGAACCACCTGGAGCTAGAATGCGTGTGGCTTTATCTGCTTTAACGATGGCAGAATACTTCCGTGATGTAAATAAGCAAGATGTATTATTATTTGTTGACAATATTTTCCGCTTCGTTCAAGCAGGTGCTGAAGTATCGGCATTGCTAGGAAGGATGCCTTCTGCAGTTGGTTACCAGCCTACGTTAGGAACAGATGTTGGAGACTTACAAGAGAGAATTACTTCAACAAAAGAAGGTTCTATTACTTCTATTCAAGCTGTTTATGTTCCAGCAGATGATTTAACAGATCCTGCACCTGCAACAACTTTTGCTCACTTGGATGGAACTACTGTGCTATCACGTGCTTTAGCTTCCAAAGGCATTTATCCAGCAGTTGATCCATTGGATTCTACTAGCACAATGTTGCAACCAAATATTGTTGGTCAAGAACACTACGATACAGCCCGAGCTGTACAATCTACTTTACAGAGATATAAAGAGCTACAAGATATTATTGCTATTCTTGGTTTAGATGAATTATCTGAAGATGACCGTCGGACCGTAGATAGAGCAAGAAAAATAGAACGTTTCTTGTCTCAACCTTTCTTTGTAGCAGAAGTTTTTACAGGTTCTCCTGGTAAATATGTATCTTTAAGCGATACTATTAAAGGCTTTCAAATGATTCTTGGCGGAGAGTTAGATAGTCTTCCTGAACAAGCATTTTACTTGGTAGGAGATATTAACGAAGCAAAAGAAAAAGCTGCAACACTTCAAGAGTAAGTAGTTAAACATTCTTTAATCTTCTATTCTCTAAATTTGTATCAGGGCGAATAACTATTCGCCCTTCTAACAACTGATAATTAATAATTAATATGGTACTAACAGTTCGTGTAATCACCCCAGATAAGACCGTTTGGGACAATACTGTTCAAGAAGTTGTTTTACCAAGTATTTCAGGACAGTTGGGAATTTTAAGTGGACATGCACCTCTTTTAACTGCTCTTGATACTGGAGTAATGCGTATTAGAACAGATAAGGAATGGCAAAACGTAGCAGTAATGGGAGGTTTTGCAGAAGTCGAACAAGATGAAGTAAAGGTTTTGGTAAACTTTGCTGAGATAGGAAATTCTATTGACAAAGAAGAAGCAAAGCAAGAGTACAACATCGCTCAAGCTAAACTAGAAGAAGCCAATAAAGGAAATGAAAGTTTAGAGAAAATTAAAGCTTCTAATGCATTCAAACGTGCGAAAGCTCGTTTAAATGCTGCTGGAATAGTATCTTAAATCAAGATCTCTATATCCATACATAAAACGTAGCCCCTCGAAGGTTAGAAAATAACTAGAAATCGTTTTCTAACCTTCGAGGGGCTACGTTTTATGTATGGATATGGAAAAATACTTTTGTTAAAGATGTAAGAAAAGAAAAGGTCCAGAACGTCTTGCCATGTTTCGACTTCAGGGACCTTTTCAAGTCACTCTTACTCCTTACACACTAATACACCATATCATCTTGGTAGCAATAAGTGACATGCAATATGACATTTTTTAAATTGTCACACTATCAAGCTTTATTTAAAAACTAAAAGATCTCAAAGTTTTAATAAAAAATCTTTGAGATCTATAAGGTCAATTTAACTTTTAATAAATTAATGCCATGCTATTACTGGTCAGAAAAATTATCATATTTTTACAATTATTTTGAAGGTTAAATATAATAATTTTATTTTGTAACTTCAATTTTTACATAATCGTATAGTTAAAACAGAACTATAAACTACTTATTATTTTGTTCTATTTCAGATTTCAAACAATCCAAAACTTTGGCTAAAACGGATGCTGTATAGCCACGAGTTGCCTTACCTTCTAAATCAGAGGTAACTTCTTTTTCATTTTTAGCAGTAACCATATTGCAATATTTTGATTTTTGTTTTATTGAAGATATAGCTGAGCTATCCGAAGTAGCCTGATTACTATTTTGGGTATCTTTCGAAATATTTAATTCTTTTCTTAGATAGACAACCACACGTTGCATAGCATTAATTAATTCTGAACGGTTAACCGATTTATTTGTCTGCAATACGTTGTTGGTATTCCCTGTATTTAAAAAATTTGAGTAGGCCCACTTCATCTTACTTGTATCTTGATAAGAGTTTTCTGAGGACATGATGTTACTGTTATCACTACCTTGGGTTGTTTCTGAACCTATCTTCTGAACAGCATTGATTACGTTAACCGCCATAGAAATTAATTGGCCTTGATTAATAGATTGATTTGGACGAAAGGTATTATCCTTAAATCCCGACATTAAGCCTACATCAACTACTTGAGAAATTTCATTCTCATATTTCTCACCTTGAATATCTATTAAATTATTTTGAGAGCTGTTCTTAGCTATAGATGCAGTAGAGAAATTAGATTGTGTAGAATTATTTTGTCCCTTGTTAATAGCTACCTGAGAACCACTAAGATAAAAATGTCCTAGTACCTTATTTTGGTAAGTTCGTTTTGTAAATTGCCAACCTGAATATAGATTAATTTTCATAAACCCAGAAGCTAATCCCTGAGTGGTGCCTAAAACTATTTCACTATAATTATTACTTCTAGGAGTTCCTACTAATTGCAGTTCTCCATTACGATTAACTATACGTAATAAATAATCTAATCCTAAATCATTACCATCAAGACGTATTGAATAACCATTACTATCTGTAGAGCGTCGACAGATACCAGTAAAATCAAAATTAATTAACAAAGGATCAATTAAAACTGGATTTTGCCCCTGTTCTTTCCAACAATTTCTTTTCCCCTCTATTTGTTCAATTACTAATAAATCATATTTACCTTGACCATAAGGTCTGGCAATGGCAATAACTTTGTTTTGGTCGACAGTAGTCTCGCTAAAAGTATAGGCTTTAGCAACTAAGCTTGAAAAAAAACAGTTATTAAAAGCAATAGCTACAATGGCAGTTAATCGTAATGGTAAAGTAGATATCTTCATGATCTAAGCTATAAATTTATGTTTAAAGACTGACAAGATAGAGTTATTTTATTACGCTACCAAGTTTTTTAATCTTAGGGAAAAGACAGGACATATGAAAATGGAGTTCCTTATTTCTTATTAGTGCTTTACATAAATGTAATAAAAGTTAATACTATAATACTTATTAGTCATAATATATGAGGTCGATATTTAGATGATACACTATCCTAAATGTGATAACTCATTAATACGTTTATCTCAATCTCAACTAAATTTATTAGAAACTTGTCCTCCTCAGTTTAAGAAAATATATCTAGATCATTTAAACTTTCCTGTAAGCTTAGAATCGCAAAGAAGTCTAAATTGGGGGAATCAATTCCATCAGTTAATGCAGCAGCATTTCATGGGTCTCTCAATTGATGCTGTATTGGCTCAATACTCCAATTTAAGTGAAGTAATAAAAGTCTTATTCAAATGTATTGTTGAAAAACATATTCTAAATTCCCAATTTTGGACAGAAGCAGAACATTACATAACTTTTAAAAAAGATAATTATTTATTAACAGCCATATATGACTTGTTAATTGTGAAAAATAACCAAGTACAAATTTTAGATTGGAAAACATATTTAAAGCCTAATGATAAAAAACAGCTAGAAAGTGATTGGCAGACTAGATTATATTTATATTTATTAGCAGAAACATCAACTTATTCACCAGAAAATATTTCAATGACATATTGGTTCATAAAAGATAAGTATAAGCCTCAATATTTAAGCTTCCAATACAGCCAAAACCAGCACCAGCAAACTAAATCGGACTTAAGCAAATTGTTAAACTACCTTAACTACAACCTATATGATATTAACCAAGATAATAATAACTTTGGTCATCATAAAAACTGTAAAGATAAATGCCCGTATCATGACTATTTATGTCTGAAAAAAACTTCTGAACTAACTTTTATGACAGAATAATAATTCATATTAATGATACAAAGAATTATATTTACACTAATTTTCTTAGAATAAACGATCAAACTATTAATATATATTGATAATGAGACTTTTTATTGATGTCAATAATACAAAAAAATAAGAGATTTTTAGAAGAACTATAAAACTAAAAGGACAAAATTACTATAAATGTTAGTATCGCTGTAAATATTGTGATAAGTTTTAATTATTGCTCAATCAAAATTGATTAACTAAGCTATTTAGATATTATTAAATTAAGTATCATTGATGAATTAGAAGATAAAGATATAAAAATATATCCAATCTATAAATTATATGGTTAAGTATGTCTTTATTTTCGTAGTAGTATTGTTTATCTGAACTTCACTAATTTTATTTATATAATTTTGCTTAGATTGCAAAAAACGCAGAAAAATGAAGTATTTTAGAATATTTACTTCAAGATTTTCACCATTAACGATAGATTTTGTCGTTATTTATAAAAAATCAAATCAACTATATAGTGAGTTAAGTGTTATGCCTCTATCAATTCAATGTCAAAAAAGACCTCTAAATACTAAACCTAATGCTCTTCGTCGTGAAGGACTACTTCCTACAACTTTGTATGGACATAATGGTACTGAATCAATGCAATTAGTTGTTGATAAGAAAGAAGCTGCATTAATGCTTAGAGATGTCAAAGTCAATGAAACGATAATCAATGTCGATATTCCCGATCTCTCCTGGAAGGGTGAAGTTATACTTAAAGAAATTCAAGCTCATCCTTGGAAAAGAAGTCTCATACATCTCAGCTTCTGTTATGTTCTCCCAAATAAATAAATATTTTGGTAAAGAATTAGGGATTAATTTTATTGATACTCTAATTCTTTATTAAACAAAAAATTAGCATTAAGATCTTTATTTAATCGATTTCTAAATTGTCCTGTTACCAGAAATATCTGATTTTTAAAGGTTCTTAAAATCATTACCAATTCAGTTACTTTAACAAAATATTCTATCAAGATAACTCCAATAGCTTCACTGTTAATCTTTTAGAACTATTTGCTATCTAGAAGTACATAATAATCTCATCATTAATCTAGTGTTTCAAAATTAACTCCATACAAAAATTAACGAATATTTATTACAGTTTTTTACTAATCTGAGGAATAGGGGATAACTTAATGATAGGATTCCCTAAAACACTTTTTAAGGAAAACAAAGTACCATGGCAGAAAAGCTTAAAGGAAAGCTTCCTATTTTTGGAGGTAGTACAGGTGGTTTACTTTCTAGCGCATATCTTGAAGAAAAATATGCTATTACTTGGAGTAGCGGAACAGAACAGGTTTTTGAAATGCCTACTGGTGGAGCAGCAATTATGAATGTAGGAGCAAATCTTTTACATCTTGCAACCAAAGAACAATGTCTAGCCTTAGGAAAACAGTTGCAAACAAAATTTGAGCCTATAATTGAGAGCTACAAAGTTTACCGCGTTTTTCCTGATGGTAATGCTCAGCTTCTTTACCCTATTGATGGAGTCGCTTCTGAAGTAGCAAAAGAAGGACGTTCTTATGCTGGTAAAGTAGATAGAAAAATCGGGGCTAATCCTGAACCTGTCACTTTAAAATTTTCAGATAAAGCTCCTTATGAAGTTTAAATAATCTAGTTATAGGGTATTGGTTTTTCGAGATCAATACTCTATCTTGTGTCAGACATTAGACTAAATAATTGTTTATCAGTATTAAAATAAGATTGAACTAGTCTCAATTCAATCTTTGTTTTAGATCAATATTTTTACTGTATTCAAACCATAGAGAAAAAGTTTCTTACTCCTAAAAAATATCAGTAAAATCATATAGCTATTTTATATTTTAGACCTTAATATAGATAATTGACTTGTCGAATAATACATTCTTGTCTGGTTATAAAAACTTGTTTCTACTAATATTGACAAAAGTCTTATATTTCTTTCCTGTATATGCCTTGCTTTAATGTACACAAGATTCTTTAATAATGGTTGTTATTGTATGCAGTAACTAAAAGTAGTAAAAAATATAATCTATGTATAAGTTATGTCTTAAAATGCTAACTTTTAAGATATTAGACTATTTTATTTTTTATTAAATGCAAGCATGTTGATGCTATAAACTTTCAATTTTCAGATTTTATTTTAAAACATCTTGTCTTAAATTTTAAGTAAGGTATTATAAATTCTTTTGTAATTCCACCTTAATATTTAAGTTAAACTTAATTATTTAAGTAAGATTATTACTAAGTGTATAAAAGTGGAACTTAAACAGGTCATTATTGCTCACAAAGCAGGAGATAATCACAGTAAAGCTTGGGCCCAAACCTGCGCAAAGCAATTAGAAGCTCTTAAGTGTAAAGTTTTAATGGGTCCCAGTGGTTATAAAGACAACCCTTATCCAGTCTTCCTCTCCTCCGTTTCAGAAAAAATCGATCTTGCTATAATATTAGGCGGGGATGGTACAGTTTTAGCTGCAGCGAGACAATTAGCTCCAGAAGGCATACCTATATTGGCAATAAATATAGGTGGGAATTTGGGATTTTTAACTGAACCTTTTGAGTTGTTTAAAAATACAGAACAAGTTTGGCATCGTCTTCAAAGCGATCGCTATGCAATGTTACAGCGTATGATGCTAGAAGCTCGAATTTTTGAAGGTGATCGCTATGCTCCTAGAATAAATAGTCAACGTTTTTATTGTCTTAATGAAATGTGTATTAAGCCTGCAAGTATTGATAGGATGCCTACTGCTACATTAGAGATAGAAGTAGATGGAGAAATTGTGGATCAATATCAAGGAGATGGTTTATTAGTAGCTACTCCAACTGGATCTACATGCTATACGGCCTCAGCCAATGGTCCTATTATTCATCCTGGAATTGATGCTATTGCAGTCACACCTATTTGTCCTTTAAGTCTATCGAGTCGTCCTATTATAATTCCTCCTGGCTCAGTAGTAGATATATGGCCTCTAGAAGATTATGAGTTACATACTAAATTATGGACTGATGCTTCCTTAGCTACCTCAATTTGGCCAGGCCAGTGGATTTCAGTTAGAATGGCAAATTTTATGGCTAAATTTATTGTGCTTAGAGAAAATTACTCTTTCTATCAAACTCTCAGAGATAAATTACAGTGGGCAGGAACAAGAATCCATTTTGATAATAATCACCGAGGTAATTAAAAAATTAATAACTTTTGGGAATATCATTAGATACTAAAAAAATCTGGTTCAATAACTATAATTTCAAAACTTTTATAAGAACAAATTGTATAAAAATCTAGACAAATTTAATCAGGTAATATTTACGCTCATATTCGATAGTTTTAAAAAATAAACTGTAGCTAAAAAATATTTTATCAAGTTATTAAATTATTTATGTTTATAAGTATTTATATGCTGTGTAAAAAGTATTTTTTAATTTTTCTAATTGTTTTCGAAATTTGATTTTTACCAATAGTAAAAATCTCTATGTAGACTACTTATTGATTTTTACGAAAAATAAAACTTTGATATATAATTACCTTACTATTTGATAAAAAAACAAGAATTTACATTCTATGTCTATTGAAAAACTTTTTTTAAATAAAATTAGAATTTGGATAATTTTAGGAGTGATATGGTTAGGAAGTAATTTTTTTGATCGTTTGTGGCTAGCTTTAGATAAATCTATACCTGCTTGGGATCAAAGTAACCATTTGAATAAATCTTTAGAATATTTCCATATTTTAACTTCTCCAGAATTCTTGAATTCAGAGTGGTGGCATAATTTCTGGAAAATATCAACGAAATATCCCCCTTTAACATATATCATTGGTGCTCTTCCTCAAAAAATATTCGGCTTAGGAAACGATCAAGCTCTTTTATCTAATTTTTTATACAGTTTTATATTAATATTATCAATTTATAGTATTGGTAAAGTATTATTTAATCCAAAAGTTGGGTTGTGGAGTGCTGGTTTATCTGTTATATTTCCGCGTTTATATGAAAATCGGTTGCAATTTTTAATAGATACTCCTTTAGTAACTTTCACAATAGCTTCTTTTTGCTGTCTAACTATGTGGAAATATGAAAATAATAGATCAAAGAAATGGTTGTGGTCATTCGTCTTTGGGATATTTTGGGGACTTGCTTTGCTTACCAAGCAAAGTACCATGTTTTTTCTCACGGTACCTTTACTTTGGTTGTTTATTAGTTATTTGTGGCAACAAAAATGGGAAAGGATAGTACAATTAATTTTTAGTTTTTTCACCTCTAGTCTTCTATGGTTTCCTTGGTATAGTACTAATTGGATCTATTTGTTTAGTACTATTCGTAACTCTAATGATATCCCTGCCACTTATGAAGGTGACCCACCATTAAATACTTTAGATGCATGGACTTTCTATTGGCATGATCTACCATCAGCTATAGGATTTATTACACTTTTAATTCCTTTGGTAGGACTGTTTTTATATTTATTAGAACGTTTTTTAAAACCTAAACATAATGTAAGCAATAAGAAATATATAGAATCATTTCAATGGCTAGGAGTTTACTTTTTTGGTTCGTACTTGATTTGCTCTGCTATTTTTAACAAAGATAGCAGATACATAATGCCTTACTTACCAATCCTAGCTATATTTTTAGGCTATTGCTTAAATTTATGGAAAGAGAAATGGAGATTTGCTAAATGGATAACTTTAGTTTCAGGTATTTTATTCATGACAGTAAATCTATTTCCTGTTCCTGGCATTCAGGCACTATCATATATAAATTCTAAAACTACATTTCATCCTTATATAGGAGAAACAATACCTATTGAATCTATTATAAAAACAGCTCAAGAAACGACACCAAATAAAATTATTAATTTAGGAGTTATCGCCAATACTGACACTATCAATCACAATAATATTAATTATTATGGACAATTACTAGGGTCTCAAGTTTATGGAAGAGAATTAGGAAATAAGATTAAGTATCTTGAACAAGATAAAAAATCTTTTGAGTGGTTTCTTACTAAGACGGGTGACAAGGGATTTACTAGAGATCATCAATTAAATTTTGCTAAACAATTAGATATTGATCCTCAATTTAAAGTTATAAAAACTTGGAATATGCCCGATCACTCACTAGTAAAATTGTACCATCGCAAAGAAGAATCTATTAAAGTTAGTGAACTGAATAAGTCTATTAATAAAGTTATCTTAAATAAAATAAATATTCCTAATGTAGTTTCTTCAAAATTTCCGATACCTATTAGGTATGAGTGGTTAGGTAACTGGAAGGATTTACAACAAGGTATAGTTCTATTGTCTTGGCACAATAAAAACTTGAATAGTGACAAAATAGCTTGGATTCATGATCATGGAATTGGGCAAGGAACGTTATGGAACAATAATCAAGGGAAAACAGGATTTAAAGTTATAGAAAATATAGCAATGCTCCCCATTAAAGATGTAGAGAATGGAGAGTATACTCTTAAAGGAACTTATTATAATCGTGTTACTCATGAAAGTTATCCAATTAATACTCCTAATGTAACTTTAACTATCAAAAATAGTTCCGAATCTATTCCATCACCTGAATTAGATTTAAGTACTCAACTGAGATATGCTTCCACTAACTTAGCTCAGGGAGTATCTGGATTAGACATGATTTTTAGTAAAGTTAGTCGTTTTAATCAATATGATCCTATTCAAGATTACTTAAAACAAACAGAAATTTCATTAGACTATCGTTTAAAGGAAAACGTCGAAGATATTTCCTTAGATTGGAATTATGGATTAATACTATCTCAAGTTTTACAGGAAAACTCTGAAAAAACTATAGAGTCTCTAAAACAACTAATCAAATCATATCAAGATAATCCCTATCATTATGCTTATCTCGCTTTTGTCTATCTTTATGATTGGCAGCCTAAAAAAGCAGAGATAGCGTTGAAATTTGCTCTTGAAAAGAATCCTGACCTAAAAGAATTTCAATTACTAAAAGGAGTAAGTCTTCTTATGCAAGGTAATGTTATAAAAGGATGGAAACATTTAAGTCCTTTGTTATGATATTTGATCCGTTAAACCTTGTAACTCTTTAATTTACTCCAAACTTTTTTTGTCAAGGTTTTAATTTTTGTCGTTTTTTGTAAGTTTTTAATATCACTTGCAAAATTAGATTTATGGTCAAAAAATAAATTAATTTGATTCAGAATAACTTCCAAACGTTCAATAATTTTTTTACTTCGATAATTTATTAGCATTTGGGATGGATCACTTACTATATTTGGGTTCGGATTGTCGATGGCTTTAAGAATGCGTAATACATCATAATCTGTGGAATAGACAGCAATTTTTTGGCAATTAAATTCTGGATCTAAATAGTCAGAAAGACCCCCATTTAAACTTGAAAAAACTTGGCAACCACAAGCCATGGCTTCCATGGGTTGTAAGCCAAATCCTTCACTTACATTTTGTTGTCCCCAGTACTCTGCTGAATCATAAAGATAAACTTTTGAATGATTAAAAAGTTTTGTAATATCTTCAACAAAATTTGTTATTAAAACTACTTTGCATCTACTTTCTAGTCGAGGAACTAATTGTTCTAACAAATATCTAGATGATTTTCTTTTTTGTACTAAAACGTCGATATCTCTTGTTAAATTTAAATTACAAAATTCATCTGAGATCTGATTCGGTAAATAATAAATTGGAGAATGAGGTGCTTTCTGTCCCCAATATCCCATTGTGTTGTGGCTCACTGTTATTATAGGAATATATGAAGGAATATTGAATCCATAACCGCTACTATGAGCATGATATACTATGTTATGTCCCTTCAGTCTCTTAATCAATTTAGGAATATCGAATCCCCAACTAATTATAAAAATAATATCTCTAGTGTCTTGTTTTAAAAT
This sequence comes from Candidatus Atelocyanobacterium thalassa isolate ALOHA, assembly GCF_000025125.1. Classification (NCBI taxonomy): domain Bacteria; kingdom Bacillati; phylum Cyanobacteriota; class Cyanophyceae; order Chroococcales; family Aphanothecaceae; genus Candidatus Atelocyanobacterium; species Candidatus Atelocyanobacterium thalassae. The sequence continues at coordinate 277,005 of NC_013771.1, read as the reverse complement.
ATCATCTAGAAACAATGTATCTATTTCTCTTTGCCTGTAAGTTACCAACTCTGAATTGCAAATTTCTTTTGCTAAATTTAAAATTTTTAATTCTGCAACGAGTCCACCACAAAAAAAAGTCTTATCTGTCCCCGGTACCAAGAAATATAGCTTTTTCATTTTGTATTAATTCTTTCGAAGTATAGTAATGTTGTCTAATATCTTATTTCTTATAAGTAATTTTTCGATATATAAAATTATAAGATTTTAGTTTATTAAAATTCAATATTTTCAATTAAAGTAAAGATTAAGTACTTAGTTCTTATTGGTAAATATGTAGTTATCATACTTAAGCATATGATAAAACTAAAACTATATTAATGATATTCAACTTTGATTATCTTTAGTATCTGCAATATATGTAATAATAGGCGAAAGTATAGGTAAATATAAATACTTGACAATGAATAGTTACTCTTCAAGGCTATTATGGCTGAAAAATTTCAGCCCTGGCTGTTTTGTAAACTTACTTTTACTAACTTTCTTGCTGGGTTTAGCAGGTTTAAGTTGGATAATTAATGGATTATTAATGATATTAGGAATTATTATTATAACTCCTGTAATTGCCTTATTAATATTCAAATGGTGGTTGAAAAATAATTTAGTTTATGGTCACTGTCCTGTATGTAATAGTGAATTAACAAGTTTTAGAAATACAGAGTCTTATTGCCTTAATTGTGGAGAAGCTTTACAAATTAAAAATGGTGAATTTCATTGTATTACGTCAGTTGACACTGTTGATGTTGAAATAGTTGATTCTTATGATAATCAAATAGAAAGCTCAAGCTAAATCTAATAAGTGATTTTCTATTCGCAAAAATTGTAATATCTGAAAACAATACTGAACTTATATTTATACCCTAATATCTACCACATATAAATATATTTAATATTAACTAGGTTATAAATATATATATATATCTTATTTTCTTTTCTCAACTATTAAATAATCTAAAGTTCTATCAAGATTTGCATCAGTAAATTCAATCACTGCGGTAAACTAACTTTTAAAGCCCTATTGTTTTTTTAAGAACAGAGCACTTGGTTAAGGAGCCAAAATTAATGTCACATAAAGTTAAAATCTACGATACCTGCGTCGGATGTACTCAGTGTGTCCGCGCCTGTCCTCTAGATGTACTAGAGATGGTTCCATGGAATGGTTGTAAAGCAGGTGAAATTGCTGCTTCTCCCCGTACAGAAGATTGTGTAGGTTGTAAGCGCTGTGAAACAGCTTGCCCTACTGATTTCTTGAGTATTCGTGTTTACCTTGGAGCAGAGACCAGTCGGAGTATGGGTTTAGCTTACTAAAAAATCGTAATCTAGTACATTATTGTCAAAACGATTTTAACTTATTGTTATAATCGATAACACTGAGGGATCTAAAGATCCCTTTTTTTATGGGATATGTTGATAGTTTAAATATTTTTTATACTGCAAAAATATCACATTTTATTTACTATTTATGACGTGAGTAATCGTCCTGAAAACGAACAATATCATCTTCTCCCAAATATTCGCCATTTTGGACTTCAATTAAAATTAGTTTTATTACCCCTGGATTTTCTAATCGATGCGAGGTGCATTGGGGTACATAAGTAGACTCATTTGCACCTAAAATTTTTTCTTTATCTCCACAGGTTACCTTAGCTGTTCCAGAAACTACTATCCAATGCTCGCTACGATGATAATGCATTTGTAGACTAAGTCTGTGCCCTGGATTAACTTCTATTCTTTTGATTTTATAACCTGGCCCTTCTTCTAAAGTTGTAAATGATCCCCAAGGGCGTTTTTCTGTTAACAAATTCTCTGTATTAGTTGAAGAAAAAGGAATTACAACAGTATCATCTATCTTATTTTTTTTCATTTGAACCATAATATTATTTCCCAAGTAATATAAGAATTAGATTTCATAAAGCATTTAACTATGGTCACAAGATAGCATAAATCATTTAAGATCGCTTCAGTATATATGAAAAAATTTAGAGTACTCATCTAAATGATATTTTAATTAACAACTACAATCGAGCCATTTAGCTTTAATTTCAAGCTCTAGATAGTTAAATAAACCTATTCTATCTAGGGTGATATGTACGTAAATATAGTATGTATTCTATTTAGTTGATTTCTAGGTATCAATATAGTTCTTAAATTTTATTTTTTTTAATATCCATATATTTTTACTCGCTATCAAGGGCTGGCTTTAGCTTACATAAATAAGAAAAATATTTGTTGATATTGCAATTTTGAAAATTTAAATATTGATTTTGATTGATTTTACAGAATAATTTGAGTTGCATTATGCAGGTCATTTATATGATAAATATCATTTTTTATTCTGTAAATTAATATTTTTATTTGTTGCAGTACATAGTAGATAATATAGACAATAGCATAATTAAAAGTTTGTCAATCACGAGAAGGAATGTTACATTATAGGTCGATCTCAGGTTTAGATTAAGTATGCTAAAAAAATATTCTTTTGATTCTTCCCAAATCATGTACTGTTCACAAGAGCTACTTGATGCGGCACCTAATCGTTATCGTATAACAGTACAAGTTGCTACTAGAGCAAAGCGTCGTCGTTATGAAGAATTTGATAATATTGATAATGCCCATATGAAACCAGCAGTTCGGGCTATTATCGAAATGTCAGACGAGCTAAATCAGCCAGAAATCATCAGTGATGTAAGAGATTAATAGTATTAAAGAATAAAGTTAATAATTATTTATTATATTTTAAAATAATCGTTAACTTTATTTTTTAAATATTTGTCAGCTATCTATTTACGTATTAGAGTACTTAAGTTTTGACTTTTAGATAGTTGAAAACTCATACATAATATCCTGTTAGCATTGTTTCCTAAGTAAAAAATATTTTTTACAACAGAACAGGTTTAATTTATAAGTTTATACTTTTTTGGTCTTTATCTAGATGAAAAGTTTTATTTAAATATTCAAGACTATTTCTGATAAATATTCAACAAAGTTGTGAGTAATCTATATGGTTAAACTCTGAAAAATCATTAATCTAAAATACTTAAAAATAAATATTTAGCAATAAGGTTGATTGTTGAAAGTTTGAAAGTTTTTAGTTTTCCTATTCTTCTCCAGTCTAAATTTATATGACCACAAGTGATAGAAATTAGTTAGTAAATGAAAAATTATTTACTAATCGTAAATTGATTTTTTATAATTAGAAATACGAAGATCATCGTTTTTCATTTATGGTCTATATTAAAAAGTTGCTAGCAAAATTAATTACTCAAGCATCTCAAAAAACTACATATAAGTAATTAAAAACTGAAAAACACTTTGGCTTGCTTTTATTACAATAATAAGTGTACAATACATCTTTGTGAATATCGGGGCGTAGCGCAGCTTGGTAGCGCACTACTTTGGGGTAGTAGGGGTCGTGGGTTCAAATCCCGCCGCTCCGATCCTGTATTGGTATGCGGTTCTTTTAAGACAAGATTATTTATCAATTAATTAATAAATAATTAGAAACAGTATCTCGGTCTATATCTAATATACCAAGTGTAATGGGGGTAATTTCCCTAGTTTCCAAGTCTAAGAAACCAATACAGTAATAAAAACCGTCGTTTTATGTTGGGAAAAGATCATTGTGACAAGAAAAGAAGAATCTGAAAGAGATTTAAAACAAGCTAGAGGCGATACCAAAGTAAAAAACTTCGTGATTGACACGAGGGAAGAGTTGGCTAAGATTGTTTGGCCCTCAAGACAGCAGTTATTGAGTGAATCTGCTGCTGTTATTTTAATGGTAAGTCTTGTAGCAACCGTGATTTATCTCGTAGATAATTTCTTTACTTGGGGATCAGGGAAGGTATTTTAATGGATCATACTTATAATCTTTCATCAGATTTAGAAGAATTTTCAGATGTACAGAAACCTGTTGTTCGCTGGTATGCTGTACAAGTAGCTTCTGGTTGTGAAAAACGAGTAAAAAGTAATTTGGAACAACGAGTTCAGACCTTGGACACAGCTGGAAATATATTACAAATCCAGATCCCAAAAGCGCCAACAATCAAAGTTCGTAAAGATGGTAGTCGTCAACAGGGAGAAGAAAAAGTATTCCCTGGTTACATACTAGTCAAAATGATTATGGATGACGATACTTGGTTGGTCATAAAAAGTACCCCCAATGTAATTAATTTTGTTGGATCTGAACAACGTCGAGCCTCTGGTAGAGGACGTGGGCATGTAAAACCTCTTCCCCTTAGTCCATCAGAAGTAGAACGAATTTTCAGACAAACAGAACGATCAGAACCTATCATTAAAATTGATATGGAGGTTGGTGACAAAATTGTGGTACTTTCGGGTCCATTTAAAGACTTCGAGGGAGAAGTGGTAGAAGTTAGTTCTGAAAGGAATAAACTAAGAGCGTTACTTTCAATTTTTGGAAGAGATACCCCGGTTGAACTAGAATTTAATCAAGTTGAGAAGCAAAATTAGCGATGGCGAAAAAAGTTGTTGCCTTAATTAAACTTGCCCTTCCTGCGGGAAAGGCTAATCCTGCACCTCCTGTCGGCCCAGCATTAGGACAGCGTGGTGTCAATATTATGGCATTTTGTAAAGAATATAATGCTAAGACATCAGATAAAGCAGGAATGATTATTCCTGTTGAAATCTCTGTCTATGAAGATCGTAGTTTTACCTTTGTTCTTAAAACTCCACCAGCATCAGTACTCATTCTTAAAGCTGCTGGAATCGAAAAAGGTTCAAGTCAACCAGATAAGGAAAAAGTAGGTAGTATTACTTATAACCAACTTAAGGATATTGCCCAAACTAAAATGCCTGATCTTAATGCTAATGATATTGATGCAGCAATGAATATTGTTGAAGGAACTGCTCGTAATATGGGCGTTCTCATCAAAGATTAAGTAGAAATCAAGTTAATTTAAGGGGAGAAGAAAACTTCGCTAATACCCAAAATAAAACATGTCTAAAAAACTTTCAAAACGTATTAAAGAAGCGTTAGCTAAGATTGATCAAAAAAAAGCTTATCAACCTATTGAAGCTTTAGAATTGTTAAAAGAAACTGCTACTGCTAAATTTAATGAATCAGCAGAAGCTCATATACGTTTAGGAATTGATCCTAAGTATACTGATCAACAGTTAAGAACAACTGTCTCTTTACCCAATGGTACGGGCCAATCGATCCGAGTAGCTGTTATAGCGAAAGGCGAAAAAGTCCAAGAAGCAAGCAATGCTGGAGCAGATATAGTAGGTTCAGAAGAACTTATTGAGGAAATCCAGAAAGGTATGATGGATTTTGAGGTCTTAATAGCCACTCCTGATATGATGCCTAAAGTTGCAAAACTTGGTCGTGCACTTGGACCTCGTGGTCTAATGCCCTCGCCAAAAGGAGGAACTGTTACCTCTGATTTGGGAAAAGCAATTTCTGAATTTAAATCAGGTAAGTTGGAATTTCGTGCTGATCGTACTGGCATCGTTCATGTTATATTTGGCAAGGCATCCTTTTCACCTAAAGACTTATTAGTTAACCTAAAAGCTTTACAGGATACCGTCGATAAACAAAGACCTTCCGGAGCGAAAGGACGTTACTGGCGTAGTGTATATGTTTCTGCATCTATGGGCCCATCTATTCAAATAGATATCAATGCCTTGCGAGATTTGAAGTTAGAAGATATCTAAAATCTTAAAATTGAAAATTAGACTTTGGTTAATATCAAAGACAGCAGGTGCAAATAGCATAATAATCCTGCCGAGGTAAAACCTGAAGGATCAAGCTTAATAAATTTTTATTATTATGAAGTTTGACCCTCCAGCCCGGCAGAATGCTAGGGCTTATTTTTTCCCAAAAAATAAAGGAGGTGAGAATATAATGGGAAGAACAAAAGAAAACAAAGCAATGGTTATTTCTAACTTGAAGGAATTACTTGATGAAGCAGAATTAAGTTTCGTCATTGATTATCAAGGTTTAACTGTTGCAGAAATAACTGACCTACGGAATCGTTTACGTTCAAGCGGAGCGATCTGTAAGGTAACCAAAAACACTTTCATGGAAAAAGCAGTAATTGGTAGTGAGAAATGGAAACCAATAACTAGTTTTCTGAATGGATCATCGGCTTTTATCTTAGTGAAAGAAGATTTAGGTGGTGCAATTAAAGCCTATCAAGCTTTTAAAAAAGAAACTAAAAAAACTGCTTTTCGTGGTGGTGTAATGCAAGGGCAGACTCTAAACGAAGAACAAGTCAAAGCAATTGCTGACTTGCCTTCTAAAGAAGAGCTTATAGGGCAAGCAGCAGGATTGATCAATTCCATTACTGCTAAAATTGCCATTGGAATCAATCAAGTACCGACTTCTTTAGGTAGAGGTGTTAATGAGATACCAAATTCCTTAGGTCGTGCGTTTGCTGCTGTTGCAGCAAAAAAAGAAAGTTAATAAATTTTAATTATTAACTGGTTTACTTATTCAACTTTTTTACAATATTTAGGAGTTAAACAATGTCTAATATAACTGATGAAATCATCGAAAAACTTAAATCCTTAAGTCTTTTAGAAGCGTCTGAACTTGTTAAGCAGATTGAAGAAGTATTTGATGTAAGTGCTTCTGCACCTGTAGGAGGAATGATGATGGGAGCTCCAGTAGCAGCTGCAGCAGGTGCTGGAGAAGCTGCAGAAGAAAAAACAGAATTTGATGTTATTCTTGAAGAATTCCCTAGCGACAAAAAAATAGCTATTCTTAAAGTTGTCCGTACCATAACTGGATTAGGACTTAAAGAAGCAAAAGATCTTGTTGAATCAACTCCTAAGTCCCTTAAAGAAGGAACTACAAAAGATGACGCCGAAAGTATCAAGAAACAGCTTGAAGATGCTGGAGCTAAGGTAACTATTAAATAGAATAGATAGATAATTACTTTAAAAGTTATCTACTGCAAACTCTCTGCTATAAAAGCAGAGAGTCTTTTTTGTATTAGGGTTAATAAATTAAGCTATTCAGAACATTCTAGAGAGTCAATTATACCTATAATTTCCTTTTCGAAGGTTATTTGGGATCTATTTGTCTTCCCGCCTATTAAGCATGTGTGATTAGTTTGTAGTATCCAAATTTGAGAATGAGATATATAGCTCATAATCACACCAAGCATTAATAAGCCGAAACCAGTGTAAACGAGGGGAATTCCTGGATCTGCTTTAATTTGAAACCCAGTACTTCCTATTAGCTTATGAACTTTTAGTTCCACGCCATTAATTACTAATGGCATCCCAATTCTAACTGCGCTGTCAAGACTGCCATTCTCATCATAAATAATCATGGTTCCCTGTAAGTCTTTAGCAATTAATGAAATCCCTTTGCTTAAATCATTTTTCAAAGGTATCCATGTACCCCATATTTTAGACTGGTTATTATTTTCTAAAGACGCCATAGGAAGTTGAAAAATATTACCATTATCAATTTGAATTTGAGCTGATGAAATTCCCCAGTCTGTTTGGTATATAGTAACCCCATCGTAACGCAATGGTTTATTTACATAAATAGTTTCTTTTTTCAACTCTTCATCATCATCGTTTATGATAGATAGATCAGAATAAAATTGATCAACTGATCCTTTAGAATTATAGTCAATCCAAAATCGATTAACTCGGACTTTCCAATTTCTAGAACTCTGTAAGGTGGACAAAGGACCTAGATTAAGATGACTATTGATTTTAAATTCAGATCCGCTAGCAACCATTTTTTGTTCTAAAAATCCTGTTAAAGAACCAAGAACTGCCCCGCACAATGTAATCAATATTCCAATATGTACGACAATAGGTCCAATTTTTCCAAGAATTCCTTTACGAGCATAGATGGTATTGTTCTCTTGAAAAATTTTATATTTTTTTTCTTTTAAAATATTGATAATGGGGATTATTTTTTTAGCTTTTAATTCTGAACTCAATAATAATTTCTGAAATTGATGTGGTTTTTTATAAAAAATCCATTTATTTGTAGCTTTTAGTGCAGACCATTGGCGAGTAAAAGTGCATAAGATTAAACTTAAGCTAAATAGTGCCAACAACAATAAAAACCACCAAGTACTGTAAACATGATTTAAACCTAATAGTAAGATTAGATTCCATGTTAAAAAACCGAAAAGAGCAGGTGAATCAGGATAAGCTTTTTGATAGAATTCAAGGCTTTTCTCTTGCTCTATTAAAGTTCCACTAATGCTAACTAAAGCTATTAATAGTAATAAACTAACTGTTAAACGTATATCTATGATCACTCTCATCGTTTGCCATAATTTTAATTTCAAGAAGGAAACTTTATTTAGCTTTACGGCAAAGTTAGATGTAATCATAAGTTAAATTACTTTAATTAAAGATAAAGTTAAAAATCAAGACATTTAATATCTCTAGAAATAGCTTAATGATATATGTGACAGTAAAGAGAATGTTCCAAATCCTATTAATAAAACGGCACTCATAGGATTAATAATTGCTGACCAGCGACGAAAATTTAGTATCTGTTTAAGAGTTGCAGTAAAAGTCCCTACTAAAATTAATGGTGATACGTAGCCAATCGTATATGCTAATAATACACTTGCTCCTAAAGCTAGATTTTGAGTATTAGTAACCCAAGTCAATAAAGTTGCTAAAACAGGTGTACTACAGGGAGAAGCGACCAAACCAAAAGTCATACCAAAAAGATAAGCACGAATTCTTAAATTCAGCTTATTAATAACCCAGTTCTCTACTCTCACAGAAGGGAATTGAAATGAAACTAAACCTAATAGATTTAAACCCATCAATATCGAAATTATACTTACAAAGATTGGTGATTGTATCCCAACTTGTCCGTAAATTTTACCTAACAGTGCCGCAGTTATACCTAATAATACTAATGTTGTTGCTAAACCTAAAGAAAATAAGAAAGATTGAATAAATCCTTCAACCTTTTTTTGAGACTCGTGGCAACCAATATAAGCAATAGTGATTGGTAACATAGAAACAACACATGGATTTAAACTAGTTAAAAGTCCTGCAAAGACGATAATTGCAAAACCTACAATATTAATATGTTCCAATTGAGCAGAAACTACTTTATTGGCAAACTGTTCAAAAAAATAAAGCTTAGTTTCTAAAGAATTGAGTATGTCAACATAAAACATATTAGTTATTATTAAATCTTAGTATGATTTAGGTTTTTATAATTTAGGCTTAGAAGACTCTATAGTTCTAAGAAGATAACCAACTAGATACAGAGAACCACATAAAACAACCAGATTTTTATTAGATTGTCTATTAGTAATCTTTTTCAGAGCAGAGTTCAATGTTTTTTCAACTCTAATTTCCTCCAATTCAACAGAACAACTAATTATGGATCTTAACAAGTTTTTGGGCTTTATATTGTTATGGTCAGATATAGGTACTAAATATATAGTGTCATTATTTTTTAATAATTCTTTAAAAATCTTATCATGTTCTTTAGTGTTTATAATTCCTATTATCCAAGTAATAGGTTTATTTAAACTATCAGTATGGTGACGTAGCATTTTCGCAGCATCTGGATTATGCGCACCATCTACTAATAAATTCATGCCTTCCCAAGTTAGCCATTCTAATCTTCCTCTCCATAACGTTTTTTTAATCCCATCCTGAATGCAGCTAATAGGAATATTCCAACCTCTTTGTTTTAAGATTTTAATTACTTCTATTGATATAGCTGAATTACTTAACTGAACTTCTCCTTGTAAAGCTAGAGAATATTCAATATTGTCATAAATGGCTGAATTATTTTTGGTAAAAATTGCTGGTTGGACCCAAACACTAGGGCATTCTAAAGCTTTAATTCTAGATATAAATATGGCTTTGGCTTCATTAGGGACTTCGCCGATAACTACTGGACAATTAAATTTGAAAATTCCAGATTTTTCGCGAGCAATATCTGTTAGAGTTGGACCTAAATTTTGACAGTGCTCTAGGCTAATAGATGTGATAACTGTTACTAAAGGAGATTTGCAAATATTTGTAGCATCTAAACGTCCTCCTAAACCAACCTCCATAACAATAATATCTACCTTCTCTTGCTCAAAATAAGCTAAAGCTGCGGCTGTTATTACTTCAAATTGAGTAGGAGCATCCTGATCATTGAAGATTAAATTTTGAATATTAATAAGTATCTCTTTTAAATGTAATTCTGATATTGGTTGATTGTTTAAACAAATTCTTTCTGTCCAGTTTATTAAATGAGGAGATGTATAAAGTCCTACCTTATAACCAGCCTCAATCAATATTGATGACAAATAAGCACAAACTGAACCTTTTCCATTACTTCCTCCAACATGAATAATAGGAATGTTTTGACAAGGATTTTCTAACTTAGTTAGTAAATTATTAATGCGTTCAAGGCCTAAATGAATTCCAAAGCGTTGAAAAGGTAACAAAAGAGAGTCAATACTCATATTTATATGTAAATAATTAAAATTAATAGGGCATAAAAAGTATTTAATTCATAAATATATTCTTAATGAATATAAGTTATGAGTGAATTAACTTGATAAAAGTAAATTTCTTTTATTTAAAATAATACAAAATTAAACTGCCAAACCCTTGTATGGAAACATTTGTACATTAATAAATAAATAATTTAAGAAAATATATATAAAAGTTAAGCTTATTTCTCACTATTTTTCAAAAAATTGTGTATTATAGAAATGTGAGTGAGGCTATTATTCTATAGTCAATTTAAAGGTGTGAGGAAAAGCTGAAAATGCTAAAATTATTATGGAAAACCCTGCTGGTAAGCCCAGCTTTAATGGGTGCAGTATTATCAATTTCTGTTCCTGCTAATGCAGCAGAAGGACTGTCTGACATTGAAATCGCAAAAGGTCAAGACAGCCTACTAGAAAAATTAGAAAATTACAGTCAAGAAGGTCAACTTAATACTAATGACCAAGTTACCAGCGTTAGTGAACTACGTGATGTAGCTCCTACCGAATGGGCTTATGAAGCGCTAAGAAGCCTTGTAGAGCGCTACGGATGTATTGTAGGTTATCCTGATCGTACTTTTAGAGGTAATCGCGCAACATCACGTTGGGAATTCGCAGCTGGATTAAACGCTTGTCTAAATACCATGGAACGTTTGATTCAAGAGAATGTTGCTGTATTAAGAGAAGATATTGAAAAGCTTAAACGCTTAATGCAAGAATTTGAAGCTGAATTAGCTGCATTAGGTGCTCGAGTTGATAACTTAGAAGGACGTGTATCTTTCTTAGAAGATCATCAATTCTCTACCACTACTAAGTTAGTTGGTGAAGTTATCATGGCAGCAACAGCAGCTGGTGGTAGTCGCTCTTCTGAAGATAACCAAGCTGTTTTACAAGATCGTATTAGATTAAGCTTCAACACTAGTTTTAGTGGAGAAGATTTATTAGTTACTCGCTTATCTGCTAGTACAGGTACCGGTTCTGAACGTTTTACTCTAACTGAGCCTAACTTAAGAGTTATCAACCCTGCTACTGGTCAACCAATTGGTATTGCATTTAAAGAAAATACACTAATTAATCCTACAGCAACTCAAACCTTCAACATTGGTCCTCGACGCAATGAAGAAGACAATGATGTAACTGTTGATTGGGTTGGTTATTACGCACCTATAGAACCCTTAGATAACTGGAAATTAGATACCTATGTCACCGCTTGGGGTGGAAGATGGCATCATTTCGTTCCTACATTAAACCCATTCTTCGAAGATTTTGATGGTGGTAAGGGATCTTTAAGTACATTTGCTCAGCGTAACCCAATTTATAGAATTGGTGGTGGTGCTGGTGCAGGTATGAGTTTCCAAGTTGGCTTCCTAGAAAGCCTAATTGGACCTACCTCCGTTAGTTTTGGTTACCTTGCTGGAACATCTAATGATCCTTGTGTCAATGGCGGAGGACAAAACGTAGATCGTAGTATCCGTGGATGTCAAAATAGCAACGCTACTAATCCTGCTACTGGTAATCCTTATACAGAAAGTGACGGTGGTAACGGTTTATTCAATGGTAACTATGGTGGATTAGCACAGCTAAATGCAAACTTATTTGATTTAGTAAATATTGCTTTCACATATGTTCATGCTTACCATAAACCTGATAGTCCTATCTTCGGATCCGGAATTCCTTTTGGTCCTGGTGAAGTAGGAACTTCTTTCGCTAACTTCTCTCGTTCTGAGTTGAATAATGCTTTTGCTGAAGGTAGTGTAGGTTCTCCTGGTACCCCAACCAAAGTTTTCAACGGCAATGGTAATAATGCTAATGATCCTTTACAAGTTAACCCATTTGACATTGGTGGTAAAGTCACTAACAGTTATGGTGGTGAAATGACATGGCGTATTGCTGAATGGATGAACTTTAGTGCATTTGGTTCTTTCACTAATGTTCGTTTCCTTGGCCGTGGAAAAAGTGCTGAAGTTTGGACTGGTGGAGGCGGATTCGCATTCCCAGATCTATTTAAAGAAGGTAACTTACTAGGTATATTCGCTGGGGTTCAGCCTTACCAAGGTGGACGTCAACGTCCTTATTTAGGACGTACAAGTGGTTTCTTTGAGTTACCTAGCCGTAACCCTGTAACCGCTGAAGTATTCTACAGATATCAACTTACTGACAATATTTCCATTACTCCAGGCGTTATTTGGATTGCAAATCCTGATCAATTTGTTAACATTCAAGGCGCAGATGATGAAGTAGTTGGTACTCTTCGTGGAACATTCTCCTTCTAGATATTAAATGATTTAATTCATACTTAATTCTAGATACTAAAAGGCCCTATCTTTAAGATAGGGCTTTTTAGTATCTAGAATTAAGTAAAGAAAAAATAAAGAATATTTAAAAATGTCTTGTAAAGTCTTAAAACAGTAGAATACAAATTTTTCTAATAGAAATAAAAACTTATGAAAATAGCGCAAAATATTACAGAGCTTATTGGGAAGACTCCACTTGTACAACTAAATCATATTCCTCAAGCAGAAGGTTGTGTAGCAAGAATTCTAGTAAAGCTGGAAAGTATGAATCCGGCATCTTCAGTAAAAGATCGTATTGGAATTAATATGATTACAATGGCTGAAAAAGAAGATTTAATTACTCCTGGTAAGACTATTTTAGTAGAGCCTACATCAGGAAACACAGGCATTGCTTTAGCTATGGTAGCAGCCGCTAAAGGTTATGACTTAATATTAACAATGCCAGATACTATGAGTAAAGAACGCCGCTCAATGCTAAAAGCTTATGGAGCACAGTTAGAACTAACACCAGGTGGCGAAGGAATGGGTGGTTGTATTCGCAAAGCTCAAGAAATAGTAGATAGTTTACCTAATGCTTACATGCTACAACAATTTAATAATCCCGCTAATCCTCAAATACATAGCTTAACAACAGGAGAAGAAATTTGGGAAGATACTGATGGTAATGTAGATATTCTCATTGCTGGTGTTGGTACTGGAGGTACAATTACTGGAATTGCAAATATTCTTAAACAAAGAAAAGCAAACTTTCAAGCAATCGCAGTCGAGCCAGCGAATAGTCCAATACTTTCAGGGGGAAGCCCAGGAGGACATAAAATTCAGGGTATTGGAGCAGGTTTTGTTCCTAAAGTTTTAGATGTGGAATTAATCGATGAAATTGTTACAGTTGAAGATATGGAAGCAATTGAGTATGCAAGAAGGCTTGCCAAAGAAGAAGGATTATTATCAGGTATATCTACAGGGGCAGCTTTATGTGCTGCAATAAAAATTGGGAAAAGACCAGAAAATAAAAATAAATTAATTGTTATGATACAACCAAGTTTTGGCGAACGTTATTTAAGTACTATTTTGTTCCAAGATTTAGAAGTATCTAAATAAAAAATAAGCTTGAAGAATCAGAAAAACAAATCATATTTTTCAGTGAAAATGAATTTTTTACTGAAAAATATAATTAATAAAAAATACAAAGAGACTTAATTTATAATTAATATGAAAAAATAATCGTCAAGTCCATATAAATATAAAATATCTAACACGATAAAGTATTTAACTAGCTGTTAAATACTTTACTAGCATCTTTCCTGTAATATCAGCTTCTTCATCTGTCATTCCAGATGTTAATGGAGGACAAATATGGCGAGGACACCAATATTCAGCAATAGGAAGATTTTCTTGTCCTCCGTTAATGTTTTTAAAGACGGGTTGTAAATGACAAGGAATCTGATAGACTTCTCCTCCTAAAAGAACTTTTTCATTAAATAAAGATTTTTTAATTTCTTCTACATTTTTATCTTTAGGTAATAAAACTATTAACTTATATTGACTTGCACTATCCATATGCTCCGTAGAGACAAAATTAATATTTGCTTCTTGTAAATGTTTAGTAATGATGTCATAACATCTTTGTCGTTTAGCAATCATTTTTGATAATTTAGTTAATTGGATGAGCCCTAAAACCGCATGAACTTCTGTCATACGACTGCTATTCCCAAAGTCTGTATGTAATCCACCAAAATCCATTCCTCTTTTTCCTTGATTTCTTAATGAACGAGCAATATAGTCTTCTTCATCATCATTTAGAGTAATCATTCCTCCTTCAAAAGTCGTCATGATTTTAGTAGGGAAAAAAGAAAAAGATGCACCATCTCCTAAATTACCAGCTTGAATTCCATTTATTTGACTTCCATGAGCATGAGCAGTATCTTCTAAGACAAATAGACCATTTTTATGACAATATTCTATTACTGCAGGAAATTCAGGCGAAATTACTCCCCCGATATGAACCCATAATACTCCAGAAATAGGAGGAATAGAATTTTCTTTAACTGCATCTATCACCATCTGCAAAGAAGGTGCAAATGTCTTCTCATCCATATCAAGATATTTTACTTTTCCTCCGGCTCTCAATATGGCAGCTACAGTAGCAAAATTCGTGTTTGTTGGTACTAATACAGTTGTATTTTCTATTTTTTTAAGTCTTAGAATAATCTCTAAGCCAGATGAACCAGTATTAACTGCAATTGCATGCTTTGTTCCTACATATTCAGCAAAGGCTTTTTCAAATGCTAAAGTATTTTCTCCAAGAATTAACTTTCCTGAACTAAGAATTTTTCCACATTCATTCTTAAATAGATCTATTTCTTCTTCTGTTAAATCAAAATAGAAGGGCTTGATTGGTTCATTAATCATATATTTCATAAAATTTATGTTAGTGTGTGCTTCTTAAAAACTAATACGATAAAAACTTAAAAATTGCTAGAACATAAAAAATAATAACTCAGCTTTAATATCTACAAAATATAATATAAAAGTTTTTTCACCATATCCATAAGTTATAACTAATGATTATAGTGATTTTTGAGACTAATTTAGATTTTTTACTTCTGTAAAATATCACGTGCTGAAATTCCTTTTTCTTGATATCCAAAATACCATAAACTAGTAATTGCTTCAGCTAATGTAACTGGTTTTTGTGGCTGAAACAATATGGTATAACCAAAAATGCGACGTATATTAGATTTTTCTTTGTTGTGAAAATCTATATATAAGGCCTGCAAAGCTTTTAGGTTAATTGTTTTTATATCTTGAAACCCCCAATTTTTTTCAATATCTATAGTAGGAATTATTGACAATCCTTTGCCAAAATCTAGAGGGACTTTCCATATTATTAAATTTTCTCTTGTTAAATAAGCATCAGGATAAAACAATAGTGAGTTATTGTCTTTGCTTAAAGAAGATGGAATAATTCCTGCTTCTGCTAATCCCTGTATATAAAGATAATCTGGATCATTACTAGAAACATCAGAAAAAACAGGTTTTAAATTAGATGATGCTAATCGAATTTGTTTCTCCGGAACGTCTTGATAAAATTTATTGTATGTTTTAAAAAGCCATTTCGCATAAGTCCTACGATTTATTTGTGCATTTGTATCAATTAATTGGTTTACCTCCTTGACCTTTAAATCTAGTGTTTCTAAAGCTACTAAATCACCCACATATGAATATAGTACTTTTGGTATATTTTTAAATTTCCCAACCTCATTTTCATAAACTTCTTTTTTCTCTTGTGTAATAACAGTTTTTGTATTTTTATAATTTATGAAATAGTTAGTTTTTTCATCATGAGATAAAAATACTAATTCCACTTCTAAATCATCTTTTTTAGCTATAAAACTTTTATCTTCTTTACTGAAAGACTTGATGATTTTCCAGGAATGCGACTTGAATTGCTGATTATAAAAATCACTTATTACTTTTATAGAATCATTAGACAGGTAAAAGATGCTTCCTTTATCATCTGTTAAAGCTTCAGGAATTTTTGCTATAAAAGAATTAGGATAATGAGGAATAATAGAAGGATAATAAAAAAGATACTTGTGTTTAGAAAGTAAATTAGATTCTATTTGTTCGTTTAATTTATTATTAGTAAATAATCTCGTTTTTAGAAAGCTATTATCACAGGCATTTAAAGTCAAAAATAAGGCACTTATTAATACTTTTTCAAAAAAAACATACTTTTTAAATTTCATTTGAAATATTCCCTTTAACAATTAACTTAATTTGTTATTTTTTGTAGGCTCAAGAGCAGATTTAGGATAAACAATTCTTTGGTGATGAAACTGTTGCCAAACTTTAACAAAAACTTCAGCAATTATAGGTAATTCTTCATATCTAATACCACTATCTTTCAATTGATTATCGCGCCAACGAGCTTTAAAAATTTTTTGGACCATTAATAAAGCCATTTCTGGAGTTGCTTCTTTTAAGGATCTTAGCGCGGCCTCACATCCATCTGCTAGCATAACAATTCCAGTTTCACGTAATTGAGGAATAGGTCCAGCATATCTAAATTCTTGTTCAGAAATCTCATTTTCTCCATTATTTAGCGCCTCTTGAGCTGCTTGATGATAAAAGTAAGAAATTAGTAATGTACCTTGATGTTCAGGTATAAAGTCGCGAATTACTTTTGGTAGGCCATATTTATTTGCCATAACCAAGCCTTCGCTAACATGTTTTTTTATAATTTTTACACTTTGCCATGGATCATCTATCACATCATGTTTATTGGTGTCTCCCATTTGATTTTCGATAAAACCCATAGGATCATGTAATTTTCCAATATCATGGTATAAAGTCCCAGCTCTAATTAGTTCAACGTTGCAATCTAACTCTCTTGCCGCTGCTTCCGCTAAACATGCAACGAAAAGAGTATGTTGAAATGTTCCTGGTGTTTCTGTCGCTAATCTTTTTAATAATCCACAATTCGGATTAGCTAGCTCTACTAATCTAATTGATGTTACTAAATCAAATAAGCGTTCTAAATAAGGAGAAATTCCTAGTCCCATTACACTCCAAGCAATTCCAGACAAACCATAAATTATTGATTCAGGCAGAATTACTGACCAAATTGTTCCTACTGCTGGAGCCATTATTAAATAACCAATAAAATAGAGACTTCCTTGCACTATACCAACTACTCCTCCCAAACAAGCTAACTCATCACGAGATCTAAGCTTCCAGGCTACAGAAGCAGCTAATAATCCTCCTGCAGTTCCTGCTAGTATATAGCTCCAATTAATACTAGTCGCTGCAAATGCTGATAAACCACTTAATAAAATTACTTGAGTTATTGCTAAAGTTGGACCATAAAAACTACTAGATAATAATCCTATAGCCGGAAGATTCGTATAACCTAAATTAAAAATTCCTAAAAGCGGAGTACTTAAACTTAATAGACAAATTAAAATATGATCTCTTCGACGTATAGAATGATTAATTCTTTGACTAATTAAACAAAATATGACGACTGTACCTATAACTATTAGTACAGAAATAGATAATCCAATCCAATTTATTCCACGACGGCTTAATCGAAAGCTATCAAGAAGTACAAATTTTTCCTGAGTAATATATTCTTCTGCTTCTACAATTATATCTCCTGCCTTGATTTTTACTATGACTGCTTCAACCGCTTGAGCAGCTTGTTCCGCTCTCTGCTTCGTTGCTTCTTTGTCTACTGTTAAATTATGCTGACTTTTGAGAATTCTCATCAAAAGCTTCGTTATTGCTGGCTTTGGTACAGCCGAGGTGGTGGATTCAAGCTGAATATTAATTATCTCCTTTAATAAATAATCAGGAATTCCAGGATGAAGGCCTTGAAGAAGGATTCTATTTAAAGTTGTCTGTAAGATTTTTTCTACAGTTTGCCAAGTATAATCATCAAGATTTAAAAAAGTTGTAAACAGTTCTGATGACAAATAAGAGGCTTGACTATTTGAAGCTTCAGCCTTGGTTTGATTGTAAAGTTGTCGAGATTGTTCAATTTTCTCTAAAAGATTTTTAAGAGATATTAAAGAAGTTGCTTCACTATAAGCAACTAATTGAGAAACTACTTGTTTGATTTTGGGTTTAGATGCCGGTATATTCTGAAAATTATGATTAATAATTACTAGCTGAATTATTTGCCAATCTCTTTCATTCACTTTTCTTAAGTATTTTTGAGTAGAGAGAGGAATGAGTACAACATCTACAGAAGAAAAAAGATTTATTTTTTTACGTAATTGTTCGATTTCAGAAATAGTTTTTTTAAGCTCTTCTTTAAGTTCTTTTGTAAGTCTTGGATCTCTCTTTAAGACAGGTATGATACCTGTACGGACTTCTTTTCGTTTATCTTCAGTAGTTTTCCTATCTTCAAAATTACCATCTTTAGGAGCAATAACTTTTACTGGGGAAAGAGTACCTACAGATAATTGAGGTTGATTATAAAAACGGTATCCAATAACGCTGGAAAGCGATATAACAGTTATTCCCCACATTAATGGTGGATAAATTTTCTTAATTGATTTTGATTGATGTAACTTTGCTAACCAATTTGACTCATAAATAATTTTTGATTCAAAATTGTTTTTTTTCTTCAGCCCGAAATGTTTGGAATAATTTTCTCGTAAAAGTTTTACCAAGTTCTTTTTTAGTGATTGTAGCGTTTTCATATTGTAAGAGATGAATATAAAGCGTTTAATAAAAGATTTTTAAAAGCCAGATTCATCATTCAATCTAAATTTCATTACAATAATGAAGCAAAGAAGATTGATATTCTGGCCTTATCTACGAGAGACTACATCTGGCAAAGATTTTTTTAAAAGATATAACCATACTAGTCCAAATATTCCTGAAATAATCATCATTAAACTAATAACTTGTGCCACTTTAAATGATCCAAAAATTAAACTATCTGTTCTAAGTGTTTCTATAAAAATTCTGCCAAAGCTATATACTATCAAATATACTAACGATAAAGTCCCAGTATGAAAATAGTTTGGGTATTTTAATGTCCAAAAGAATAAAGTTAATAAAATTACAAAAACTAAAAAATCCCAGATAGATTCATATAAGAAAGTAGGATGAAAGTATTCGAAAGAGATATATTCTACCGGCCGTTTAATCAAAGGAATGTATAGTTTCCAAGGTAAATTAGTTGGTATTCCAAAAGCTTCAGAATTAAAAAAATTCCCCCATCTACCAATAGACTGTCCCAATGCTAAAGATGGAACTACTAAGTCAGTTAACTGCCAGGCAGAAATTTTATTTAGACGCGCGAAAATCAAGGTAGATAAAGTTCCTCCAATAATTGCTCCATGGATCGCAATACCTCCTTTCCAGATGGCAATTATATCTTCTGGATATTGACTATAAATGTGCCACTGAAATATAACATAATAAATTCGTGCACAAGGAATAGCAGCTATGATTAGCCAAATTCCTAAGTCACCTATCATTTCTGGATCAATTCGAAGAGACTTTGCTAACCACTTTGATAATGTAATTCCAATCAAAACCGCAGAAGCAATAAAGAGACCGTACCATCTGACAACAAAAGGTCCTAATTCAAATATTATAGGACCAGGAGATTGAAATTGGAGTCCTAGTAACATAGATAACTGTCATGTGACTCATGACTTTAAAAATATAATTATTACATAGTCTAATCTTAATAAAGCGGGTGGGGGGAATCGAACCCCCATCATTAGCTTGGAAGGCTAAGGTTTTACCACTAAACTACACCCGCGAGAGCTTTGTGTTTTTAAACCTCATATATATTAACATAGTATATGTTTATTAGTAAAATAATTTGTATTAAAAGTATTGTTATTTCATCAGGCATAAATCTATTCAGTCTTTTTAAAAATAGTTAGAATAAATATCTAGAATTTTCATGCTACTTATTCATTAGTGTATTAATAATTATATTTGTTGACTCTCTTTTGCTTCTAGATTCGTAAAATAAAAATGTAAAAGTTAAAGTTTTACCATAAGTCATATAAATCGAAAAGTATTATAGTTAATGAAATTTTTTCACTTTAAAGCCTATTTTGACTGAATCCAGCGAGCAACGTCTTTTGCATGATAGGTTAAAATAAGATCTGCACCAGCTCTTTTAAAACTAGTTAAGGTTTCCAATGTAACCTGCTTTTCATCTATCCATCCATTAGCTGCTGCCGCTTTAATCATTGAGTATTCTCCAGAAACGTTGTATGCAGCGACAGGAAGATTAGTCATTTCCTTGATCCTCCACAGGATATCCATGTATGATAATGCAGGTTTAACCATTAACATGTCTGCTCCTTCTTCAATGTCTAACATAACTTCTTTTAATGCTTCTCTAGCATTTCCAGGATCCATTTGGTAAGTTCTACGATCACCAAATTGTGGAGATGAATCTGCAGCATCTCGAAATGGTCCATAATAACCAGAAGCATACTTAGCTGCATAAGATAATATAGGAATATTACTAAAACCCTCTTGATCTAACTTTTCTCTAATAGACCTTACAAAACCATCCATCATTCCTGATGGTGCAATTATATCAGCTCCGGCAAGAGCTTGAGAAACGGCAGTCTTTTTTAATAACTCTAAAGTTGAATCGTTTAAAACTTCTCCAGTGCAATCATCCTTCTTTAAATATCCGCAATGCCCATGATCAGTATATTCGCATACACAAGTATCAACAATAACTATTAGATCTTTAACTTCTCTTTTAATTGCTTCAGTAGCTCGCTGTACTATACCTTCTTTACCCCATGCACCTGTAGCTTCTGAATTCTTTTCTTCTGGAACTCCAAAAAGAATAATTGCTGGAATCCCTAAATCGCGAACCATTTTTGCTTCATTCACAATTTTATCTATCGATAACTGGAAAATACCAGGCATAGATATTACTTCTTTAGCAATATTGTTTCCTGGAACTGCGAATAAGGGATAAATTAGGTCATCTAATGTTAATTTTGTTTCACATACCATGTCACGTAATCTTTGATTGGTGCGTAAACGACGAGGACGGTTAAGAGGAAACATAAAGTAATATTAAGTAATTATTAATCTAGATAGTTTAAATTAATAATTGAGATAAGTACAATATTTTTAAAATCTTTTAACAAGTCTTTACGTTGCGAAAAAATAAAATTATCTTTATAATCATCAATATAGAAATAATCTAGGGGCCGCAACGGCTTCGACAGGTTAGTGAACTCTGAATTGTGATACAGGTCGAGAGTGAGTTTCCTCTCGTAAATCAAAAACTCAAAAAAAATAGTAACTGCGAACAACATCGTAAGCTTCAAGCGCGTGGCAGTAGCTGCCTAAAAATTCTTTTACAGAATTCGCTTATCTCATACTTGACTCCGTTAAAAGTAAGAGATCAACCTTAAACGGATATTCTTAATAGCTGCCTCTGATTGACTATTAAGTAAAAATTTATCAGAGTAACCTTTTTACTCAGGTATAAGAGTAAATCCTGCCTTAAGGAATAATAGGCTAAGCCTGTGAATGAGCTTTAAGTTAATAGCTAATTTGGACAGCAGTTCAACTCTGCTCGGCTCCATCAAAACTTTACGAAATTTTTCTATAAAATATGTGTAATGTTTTACAAGCCATTACACGTATAAGAATAGCTAAATAAACTAAATATCTAAAGAAAATATCAATTTTCTTTAGATATTTTTTAATATAAGCTACAATTATAACAAAATTAATAGTAGAGTAGCTATACTACTCTCATTACTGCATCCTATGTCTCTCCTCATCCGCAATGTTGCTATTATCGCCCACGTTGACCACGGTAAAACTACCTTGGTTGATTCTCTTCTTAAACAGTCTGGAGTTTTCCGTGAAGGAGAAGAAGTTCCTGATTGTGTAATGGACTCTAATACTTTAGAGAGAGAACGAGGCATTACTATTTTATCAAAAAATACTGCTGTTCGATATGAAAATACTCTGATCAACATTATTGATACTCCTGGACACGCAGATTTTGGCGGGGAAGTTGAACGAGTATTGGGAATGGTTGATGGTTGTATTTTAATTGTAGATGCGAATGAAGGCCCTATGCCTCAAACTCGCTTTGTACTTAAGAAAGCCTTAGAAAAAGGTTTACGCCCTATTGTTGTCGTAAATAAAATTGATCGTCCTCAAGCTGAACCAGATCAAGCTGTTGATAAAGTATTTGATCTTTTCGTTGAACTTGGGGGTGACGATGATCAATGTGACTTTACTACTTTATTCGCCTCTGGTATATCAGGATTTGCAAAAGTGAATTTAGAGGATGAATCTGTAGATATGCAACCTCTTTTTCAAACAATTTTGCGTTGTGTTCCCCCTCCATCAGGAGATGAAGAAAAACCTTTACAGTTACAGGTCACTACTTTAGATTATTCAGAATATTTAGGACGTATCATAATAGGTCGTATAAATAATGGGAAAATTGTTGCTGGACAACAAGCAACACTAATTAAAGAAGATGGTAGTTATGTTAAAGGGAAAGTTAGTAAGCTTTTAGGATTTGAAGGTTTACAAAGAGTAGAGTTGAAAGAAAGTACTGCGGGTAATATTGTAGCTGTAGCGGGTTTTTCTGATGCCAACATTGGAGAAACTTTAGCGTGTTCTGAAAGCCCTCAAGCCTTACCCTTGATCAAGGTTGACGAACCTACTTTACAAATGACTTTTTCAGTTAATGATTCTCCTTTTGCAGGTCAAGAAGGAAAATTTGTCACTTCTCGACAATTACGTGATCGTCTAATGAGAGAATTAGAAACTAATGTTGCTTTAAAGGTAAGTACTGGAGATTCTTCTGATAAGTTCCTAGTATCAGGGAGAGGAGAATTACACTTAGGTATTCTCATCGAAACAATGCGTAGAGAAGGTTATGAGTTCCAAGTTGCTCAGCCTCAGGTTATTTATCGACAAGTTGATGGGAAATCTCATGAACCTTTCGAATATTTGATTTTAGATGTTCCTGAAGAAGCTGTTGGATCCTGCATGGAACGTCTAGGGCAAAGAAGAGGAGAAATGCAAGATATGGAGACAGGTGTTAATGGACGAACACAGCTGGAATTCATTATACCTGCCAGAGGATTACTAGGTTTCCGCGGAGACTTTATTCGTCTATCAAGAGGAGATGGAATTATGAATCATAGCTTTTTAGATTATCGTCCTGCATCTGGTAATCTAGAAACACGTTATAACGGTGTAATGATTTCCTTTGAAGAAGGTGTGTCTACTTTCTACGCAATGAAAAATGCTGAAGATAGAGGAATGTTCTTTATTTCTCCTGGCACAAAAGTATATAGAGGTATGGTTATAGGGGAACATAACCGTCCACCAGATATAGAAATTAATGTTTGTAAAACTAAGCAGCTAACTAACCATCGTGCCTCGGGCGGTGAAGAGTTAGTTCAGTTACAAACACCACAAGAGATGAATTTAGAAAGGGCTTTAGAATATATTGGTCCTGATGAACTTGTAGAGGTTACCCCAGAGTCTATTCGGTTACGCAAAGTTAAAACGAAAAAATTAGCAAAAAAATAATTTTGCCGACTAGCATGAGGGTATCATTAACCAATAATACTTTTAAAGATTTATCAATTGTGGTAAATCTTTAAAAGTATTATTACATTAATATATTGCTTGACAGTATCTCAATTAAAGCAGAGCAAAAATATTAACTTTTGTCCAAAGACAGGTTGTCAAACTTCATTATTAGATTTATAGTGGGATGTATAACCGAACAAGTTACGTCAATCTTTCTTTTAGTTAAGACACTGGTAGGAACGATAATATGTTTAAAAAATTAGGATTGCTTATTGCTGCATTTTGCCTAGTTATTTCTAGTTTTTTTGTTGCAGCTAGTCCTGCTACAGCTAAAACCTTCGAAGTAAAAATGGGAACCGATTCCGGAATGTTAGGATTTGAACCAAAAACAGTAACAATTAAATCAGGAGATACTGTTAAATGGGTCAACAATAAATTAGCTCCTCATAATGTTGTATTTGAAAGCTCTGCAGAATACTCTCACAAAGGATTGCTTTTTTCTCCTGGAGAATCATTTGAAAGTACTTTCAATGAAGCTGGAGAATATACCTATTATTGTGAACCTCATCGTGGGGCTGGAATGGTTGGAAAAATCGTCGTACAATAATTGTACTAAAAACCATTATTACAGTTAAGCCTACGAATAATCGTAGGCTTAACTGTAGAGACTTTTAAGTTATTTAATAATATAAGTAGACAATTGAACAATAGAAGTTCAAAGCTCAGATATATA
This sequence comes from Candidatus Atelocyanobacterium thalassa isolate ALOHA, assembly GCF_000025125.1. Lineage (NCBI taxonomy): Bacteria > Bacillati > Cyanobacteriota > Cyanophyceae > Chroococcales > Aphanothecaceae > Candidatus Atelocyanobacterium > Candidatus Atelocyanobacterium thalassae. Next base: position 252,400 of record NC_013771.1, on the reverse strand, counting down.
TTTTTTATAGTCTGATATTTTTTTTGCTAATGACTAAGTTATTTTTATGCACAATTGTCTCATATCCATCACAAGTTGGTAATTGAGATATATTATCTAAACGATTTTTATTTATTTTATCAATTTCATGTTTACTATAATTAACTATTCCTCTTGCTACTTCCTCTCCTCCCTCATTACATAACCTAACTGCTTCAAAAGACTTGAAATTACCTTCGACCCTTATTACATCTGCTACTAATAATGATTTTCCTTTTTGAGAAATTGCTATAATTGACTCTTCATTAAGATAAAGTTTTCCTGTAGGTAATAAACCATAAGAAATCCAGCGTTTTCGAGCATTATCGTTTTCTAAATAAGCACCAAATTTAGTTCCGATATCTTCGCCATCAAGAATTTTGATTAAGTTTTCTGGATACTTTCCATTGGTGATAACTGTTGTTATTCCTGCTTTGGTAGCTAATTTTGCCGCCGTTAACTTAGTCAGCATTCCTCCTGTTCCCCATTGAGATCCTGTGCTATTAGCTTGAACTTGTAATTTAGCTAGCTGTACACTATCAACATTACTAATAGGTTGAGCGTCAGGAAATAAACGTGGATCAGCAGAATAAAGATAATCAACATCTGTTAGTATAAATAACCAATCTGCATTGATTAAACTTGCGACTGAGGCAGAGAGAGTGTCATTATCACCAAACTTTAATTCTTCAATGGCAACTGTATCATTTTCATTAACGATAGGAATTACACCTAACTTGAATAATGCATTAAAAGTATTTCTAGCATTGATATAACAGCTTCTTTCCATTAATTCTCTTCGAGTTAATAGAATTTGTGCTATTGGTTGATCTATTGAAGTAAAAAGCTCATCGTATACGTGCATTAATCTTCCTTGGCCCACTGCAGCAATCGCTTGTTTTAAAGAAATTTTTTTTGGTGTTTCTTTTACTTTTAGACGACTACAACCTACTCCAACAGCTCCTGAGGAAACTAGAACAACATTATGACCTAATTGCCTTAACTTAGTTAATGTTTTAACTAAAGAATTAATTGTCGATAAAACTAATTTTCTTGTCTCTGGTTGGGTAAGATTGGAGGTACCAATCTTGACAACAATTGTATGCTTATAACTCATATATTGTGAAAAGTAAATTAGATTTTTTACTGCCCTGCATATAATGCAGCACCAATCAAGCCAACTTTTGGATTCAATATTACGTGCACAGGAATTTCAGACAAAAGAGAACTCATCCTTCCTTTAGATTTAAATGAGTTTATAAATGCCTCACTTTTCATCAAGGGTAATATTTTTGCAGCTATTCCTCCAGCAACATATAATCCACTATATGGTAGAAGTTTTAAAGCAAGATTACCTGCTTCTGAACCATAAGATTCGATGAAGAGTCCCATTGCTTGCTGACATAGAAAATCATTATTTTCTATAGCAGCTTTAGATATGGTTGCTGAAATATTAATAGCTTTTTTGATTTTCCAAGCTTCATAAGCTATCTTCATCTTTTCTGACTCTTGTTCAGGGTATTTTAGGCGTAAAAATTCGTATATTGTACTAATTCCTATTCCAGAAACTACTCTTTCAACTGATATCCTAGATAAGTTATATTTTTCTTTAATATATGTTGATAATTCATATCCTAAACTATTGTGTGGTGCAAAATCAGCATGAGAACCTTCAGAAGGGAAAGCGGCATACTTTTCATTCTCTAAAGGTATTAAAAATCCTTCTCCTAGTCCTGTACCCGCTCCTAAAACAGCAATAGGAGCTTTTGGCTTTGGTTCAACATCTTGTAAAGTATATAGATCTTCATCCTTTAGTCCTAAGATGCCATAGCTAATAGCTACAAAATCATTAATTAAATCAACTTTATCTATAAAAAGTTCTTCCTGTAAACGACTACTAGTTAAAAACCAATTTAAATTAGTTAGCTTTGAAGTATTATTAATAACTGGTCCAGCAATCCCAAAACAGGCGTTTTTCACTATTATTTTTGAACCTAGTTGAAGCTGTGCTTCTTCGCAAAAATGCTTTACGATTGGTACAAGGTCTACAAAATCTTGACTAGGATATGTTTTCTCATATAGTCTTTGTTGCTGGGGTAATTTTTGGCCATTTTCAACATTTTCTGACTCAACTAAGCTTAAAATTGTTTTGGTTCCGCCGATGTCTCCAGCAAGTAATAGGACCATAATGAATTTACTCTTTTTTATACTTTTCTTAGTTTAATAAGAACTGGTTATTATGTAAAATAATCGTTGTTTATATTTCAGCAGTCTTAAACATAGTGAACTAATTGTTAGTTATTAACTATACTACTTATTAATTTTCCTATTTTTTATACCATAAATAATATACTGGAAACAGAGCTTTATTGCTCCATAACATGGGAATAAGTTGCTCTGATTTATTCGAAGTACATTAGAAAAATTTAATAATATTATTTCAATGACATGATATTTATATTTTGAAAAAATATAAATAGTTCTAAATATTAATTTTTAAAATTAATTTAATATATTTTTATATTAAGCAATACAATGGTAGTATGTTATTTCTTCAGTAACGATTTTAATTGGCAATACAAAAAAGTCTTCAATCCTTGAATATTTAGTACATTCCTAAATGCTTGAAAATCAAGGTGGCCTGTAAAGTATATAAAAATTATTTTACTTAGATCATTATCAAATATAGCTATTTTTTGGATAAACAAAGATTTGTATGGATATATTGAATTCAATTTTAACCTTTATAGATTACAATTTTTATATTTCTTTATTCGCAACAATACCAGAGCATGTAGATACAGATACAGATACTTCTCTTGTTTTATCTAGCATATTGCTTAGTTTAGTAATAATTTATTTCGCGAGTAAACTAGGAGGAGAAATTTGTGCCCGCATAGATCTTCCTCCTGTCTTAGGAGAATTAGTTGGGGGAGTAACAATAGGAATATCTATTTTAGGACTATTAGTGTTTCCAGAAGGTATGAATACTGCAAATAATTCATTGATTATGAGATTTTTGCAATTTTCAGCTGATGTTACCCCTGAAAATATACAAACTATTTTTAATTCGCAAGGTGAAATTATCTCAATTCTTTCAGAACTTGGCGTTATTATTCTCCTATTTGAGATTGGTTTAGAATCTAATTTGAAAGAATTGATCAGCGTTGGTCCTCAATCAGTAATGGTAGCTATAGTTGGTGTTGTTGCTCCATTTGTATTAGGAACCTTGGGCTTGACCTACTTATTTCACGTTGATATAATTCCCTCAATTTTTGCTGGGGCAGCTTTGACAGCCACTAGTATTGGAATCACAGCTAAGGTTCTGGCTGAACTTGGTCATCTTAGTTCTCAAGAGGGACAAATTATAATTGGGGCAGCTGTTTTAGATGATATTTTAGGAATTATTGTCCTAGCAGTAGTAGCAAGCTTAATTAAAACAGGACAAGTTGAAATTTTTAATATTGCTTATTTATCTTTGAGTGCTGCAATATTTTTAATTGGAGCAATTTTTATAGGACGATTACTACATCCAGTATATGTTAAGTTAGTCAATAAAATGAAGACTAGAGGTCAACTATTGTTGATATCTTTATGCTTCGCTTTTGTACTCTCTTACATAGCTCAAATAATTCACTTGGAAACTATTCTTGGCTCTTTTGCTGCAGGGTTAGTCTTAGCAGAGACAGAAAAACGAAAGGAGCTTCAAGATGTAATAGCCCCGATTTCTGATATTTTTGTTCCTATATTTTTCGTATGTGTTGGGGCAAAAACAGATTTAAGCGTTTTAAATCCTACTGATCCTAATAATAGAGAAGGACTAATTCTAGCTGGATTTTTAATACTTGTAGCTATTATTGGGAAAATTATTTCTGGATTTACTATTATTGGTCAACCTGAACTTAATAAACTTGCTATTGGTGTAGGTATGATTCCTCGAGGTGAAGTTGGCCTGGTATTTGTAGGTGTTGGTTCAGCTAGCGGCATATTATCTAAACCTATAGAAGCATCAATTATTGTAATGGTTATTTTTACAACTTTTTTAGCTCCCCTTCTCCTTAGAAGTATCTTAAAAGAACCTTTCTTGGCTACTCAAAAACAAAAAATTACTTAATTTATTTGAAATAACATATCATATTATTTAGTTTTAATATTTTTAACCATAAATTTAACAAATAAGTTTTATTTCATGTGCTAAAAAGCTTTAAAATGTCGAGTTCTTTAGTTTGATAGAATTTAGTCTACTAGCAAAATTTTTCAAATCGCTCTAATTTAGAAGACTTAATTATCTTTATTAAGACTTCTAAATTATTAACAACAAAAAATTTAATAATCTTCTTTTACATGTACAACATAATTTACTTGAATGTAATACTATTCTTGACTATTAAAAAATTTCTTACAAAATAATTGCAAATGAGAACAGTGAATGACTATCCAATTGGAATTTTTGATAGTGGTGTAGGAGGATTAACCGTCTTTCAAGAAATTCACAAACTACTACCTCAAGAATCAATTTTATATTTTGCTGATAATGCTAGACTGCCTTATGGAAACCGCTCTTCGACCGAAATACTACAATTTGTTAGAGAAATTCTAAATTGGATGAGTTACAGCAAGGTAAAAATGGCTGTTATGGCTTGCAATACCAGTTCTGCCCTGGCTTTAGAAGCTGTTCGTAAAGAATTCAATTTTCCAATCTTGGGGGTAGTTTTACCTGGAGCTAGAGCGGCTACAAAATATAGCCACCGTGTTGGAGTTATATCAACTCTTGCAACAGCTAAAAGTGACTCCTATCGTCAAGCTATTCAAGAAATTAATCCTAATATAAAAGTCTGGCAAGTAGGGTGTCCTGAACTTGTACCTTTAATTGAACGCGATAAAATTTATGATTTTCATACACAAGAAATTCTTAAAAAATATATCAATCCTTTATTAGAAAAAAATATTGATACACTTATATACGGCTGTACTCATTATAGGCATTTAGAAGAAATAATTAAAAATATTATTCCTTATAAAATTGAATTAATAGATCCTGCATATTATGTAGCACAATCAGTAAAGAAAGAATTGGAAATAATGAGCTTACGCAAAAGGAGTCCTGGCTTCAATGTAAGATTTGTAGTCACTGGCTCTCCTAAAAACTTTTCCCGACTTTCTAAAAAATGTTTAGGTTATTATCCGTTAGTTGACTTTATTTCATTAAATAGAAATCTCCAGGAATTAATGATTAGTAATACAATAAATAAAAACAACTAATTGTTATGTTATTATTAATGCCTTACCTCTAATTTAGTAATTTAAATAGTAATAATTATCCATAAATAAAAAAATACAATTAACATACCAGAGAATAATTTTCTTAATCAATTTATACTTTTTGAAACATTTATTATTATTAAACAAAAAATTACAGGGCTTCCCAGTGTGAAAAGGTTAGCTTAAAATAAATATAGCGGTATGTAAAATTTCATGACTTGATAATCAGGTTTAGCTAACCGTATGACCTCAAAAACTTCCCTATTTTTTCCCGTAGAAGACGATTTAAAACTTTTAAGAAATAATTTAAAGAGTTTAGTTGGAACACGCCACCCTATTCTTAGTGCAGCTGCTGAACATCTTTTTGATGCTGGTGGCAAACATATTCGTCCTGCCATCGTATTACTAGTTTCTAAAGCAACTATGCTAGAAGGTGATATTACTCCACATCATCGTCGACTCGCAGAAATAACTGAAATGATTCACACTGCAAGTTTAGTCCATGACGATATAGTAGATGAAGCGGTATTGCGGCGTAATGTTCCTACGGTAAATAGCCTATTTGATAATCGAATAGCTGTTCTCGCAGGAGATTTTTTATTTGCTCAATCTTCTTGGTATTTAGCCAATTTAGACAACTTGCAAGTAGTAAAATTACTTTCTGAAGTTATTCGTGATTTTGCTGAAGGTGAAATATCTCAGGGAATTAATCGCTTTGATACAAGTTTAACTTTGGATTCATACTTAGATAAAAGTTATTACAAAACAGCTTCTTTAATTGCTAATAGCGCTAAATCTGCAACAATTTTAAGCAACTCTTCCTTAGATATTATTAATAGCATTTACACTTATGGACGATGTCTAGGATTAGCCTTTCAAATCGTTGACGATATTCTTGATTTTACTTCACCAACAAAAGTACTAGGTAAACCTGCAGGTTCAGATTTGATTAACGGTAATATTACTGCTCCTGTTCTATTTGCAATGGAGGAAACACCTTATTTAGCAAAACTTATTGAAAGAGAATTTAATCAAGAAAAAGATATTGAAAAAGCTTTAGCAATAGTAGCTGAAAGCAAAGGTATTCAACGCTCACAAGAGTTGGCGAAATATTATGCTCTATTAGCTATAGAACAATTAGATTGTCTTAAGCCTTCACCCTTTTCTCAATCTTTAACTGAGCTTGTTAATTATGTATTAGATAGACTTTATTAATAATAAAAAGTAACTTATTTCTTTTTTATAGTTTAATTTTTTTTAATTCTAATCCTTCCTCAAAAATTTGATCAATAGGCATCATTACGTTGTCAGTAGTCATGAATTTATGGTCTTTAGTTGCTTGAATCACTGTTTCATCATCGAGACAGTATTCAAAAATTTCTTGTTTACCTCTATCATGCCATTGAGCAATTGGCTGAGTATAAATGACCCCTTGATTATTAATAGTGTAAACTTTACATTTAATATTTTCTTGTACTATTCTTCCAATAGGCAACAGCCCATATTCAACAGTTAAAACTTTTGTGTCATAACTGAGGCAGTATTCAGCAAACTTAACCATCTGTTGAAAAAGATTTTCTGCAACAGACCGAGAAACCCCATTATTTAATGAACCATCAATAAAATTTTTTTGGTGTTTTTCCATTTCTGAGGCCTTCTTTTTACCCATAGCTCGACGTAGCAAATCTGCTTCTCCGAGAGAATAGCCAGCTAATTGTTGCGCCATTGTCATGATTTGCTCTTGGTAAACTAAAACAGCATATGTTTCTTTTAAAATAGGTTCTAAAAGTTTATCTTCATATTTAATTGCTTCTTTACCATGCTTACGGTTAATAAATTTTGGAATTAATCCTGCATCTAATGGCCCAGGACGATATAGAGCAAGAATAGAGGATATATCTTCTATTCCTGATGGTTTTAAATCTTTTACTATCTGCTTCATCCCTGATGATTCTAATTGAAAAATTCCTTCCAATTCGCCGTCTCCTAATAATTTATGAGTTTTTTCAATATCAGTAGGTAACTTGCTGATTTTTCCTTGTTCCAATTCTTTCAGAGCTTTCCTTTCATCTGTAGGCAATTGTTCTACATCTAGTTTAATATTCCGATTTTTTTCTATTAAATCAGCAGCTCGTTGAATTGTAGTTAAATTTCTTAATCCTAAGAAATCCATTTTTAACAGACCTAATGATTCTAAATCTTCCATATAGTATTGTGTTATTACGGCCCCATCGTTATTTTTTTGTAACGGAACGATTTCATCCAAAGATTCTGAGGAAATTACTACTCCTGCTGCATGTACTCCAAATGTTTTATTAGTACCCTCAATACGGATAGCCATATCTAACCATCGTCTAACTAACGGGTCTTGATCGTATCGATCTTTAAATTCTGGAGAAGGAGTTTCATTAGAAACCATTACTTTTAATTTTGTAGGTTTCCCTCTTGTTACAGGAATCATTTTAGTCATTTTATCTGATTCAGAATATGGAATATCTAATACCCTTGCTACATCTTTTAAAACAGCTTTAGAAGTCATTCGATTGAATGTAATAATCTGAGCAACGTTTTTCTCGCCATACTTTTTCGTGACATATTTAATCATTTCATCACGCCTTTCGATGCAAAAGTCTGTATCAACATCAGGCATTGATTTTCTTTCAGGATTTAAAAATCTTTCAAAAAGTAAACCATGATAAATGGGATCAATGTTTGTAATTTTTAAAGAGTATGCTACCAAAGAACCTGCTGCGGATCCTCTACCTGGACCTACGGGAATTTCATTATCTCTTGCATATTTAATATAATCCCAAACTACTAAAAAATAACTTGAGAATCCCATTTTTTCAAGCATGTCCAACTCATATTCTAAACGCTGCTGGTATTCTTCTGAAACTTGATTGATAGATTTACAATTTAATCTTTCTAATAATCCTTGGAGACTAATTTCTCTTACATAGCTGTCAAGATCATGCCCTATAGGAACCGGAAAGTCTGGAATACGTGGTTCTCCTAAAATATGGTAAGTATCGATTTTATTAGCGACTTCTAAAGTATTATTAATAGCTTCTTTTATAAGATCATCATCAAGATGATCACGAAAAAGTAATTTCATTTCATCAATAGATTTTAGGTATTCTGTTCCGCTATATCTTAACCTTTTCTCATCAGAAATAAGTTTTGCTGTTTGAATGCATAGTAAAGCATCATGCGCTTCGACATCATAGCAAGAAGTAAAGTGAGAATCATTAGTAGCTATAATCTTAATATTTAAATCTTGAGCGATTTTACTAATTGAAACATTAACAATTCTATCTTCTGTAGATCCATGATCTTGAATTTCTAGGTAGAAATCATTTGCAAAGATTTTTTTGTACCACTGGGCCACTTCTTTTGCACCTTGAAAATCTCCTGATAAAATTTTTTGAGGTATTTCTCCTCCTAAGCAGGCACTAGTTACAATTAATCCATCGTGGTACTTTTCTAATAATTCTTTATTAATACAAGGGCGTGAAAAAATTCCTTTGCCCTGTACTCCCTCAAGATGAGAAATCGTAGTTAGCTTTGATAAATTTTTATATCCTTGTGTATTTTTAGCTAAAACAACTTGGTGATACTTTTTATATCGTTTTTTTTCTGTAATATCCCCATTAATAACGTACATTTCGTTACCAATAATGGGTTTAATATTTTTATTCTTACAAACTTTAATTAGTTCAATCGCTCCATACATAACTCCATGATCAGTTAATGCTATTGCAGGCATGCCTAGCTGAATAGCGCGATCAACCAACGCATCTAATTGAGATGCTCCATCAAGCAAACTATAGGCACTATGTACATGTAAACCAACAAAAGACATAATTTAAAATTAGTTAAATAATAGAAAAATATTTGAACTTAAAAAAATATTTATACAGCTTACATGACTTTTGTCGTATTGAAATATAAATTTTTTAAAATAATAGTTACCGTTACTTATAAAAAGTAAATAAGTAATTTATGCTATTAATTTTTAATATACTCTTTTCATTAAGTTCATATTCAGTCTATTTTTTTGCTTGAGGTCGAGAAAATTTCGAGGCTCCATGAAAATTTTTGACTGGTTCATTTTTTAGAGCTTCTTTCATAAAGCTACGCCATATAGGTGCTGCATGTCCGCCTCCTGTAATACCTTTCCCTAAAGCTCGATTAGCATCATCACCAACCCATACGGCAGTCGCTAGTTGGGGTACATAACCAACAAACCAAACATTACGTTCATTATCTGTAGTTCCAGTTTTTCCTGCTGCTGGCCTACCAATATTAGCGGCTCTTCCTGTACCTCTTTGAATAACTTCTTGTAAAACACTAGTTAAAGAAGATGTTGCCCAAGGATCAAGGACAAAGTACGGTTGGGGAGTATTATCTAATAAGATATTACCTTTGCTATCAGTAACTTTGAGAATAATTGTAGGATCAGCATACCATCCATTGCTAGCAAAAGTTGCATAAGCATTTGCCATCTCTAAAGGTGTAATATCTCCGGCACCTAGAGGAAGAGAAATTACTGGACGCATAGGGCTCGTAATACCTAATAAACGACAAACATCAATTATTTTTCTTACCCCAACTTTTTGTCCAATAACTACGGCAGGAACATTACGAGACTTCATCAGAGCAGATTTTAGTGACATAGTTCCTGAAAACTTTCCTCCATAGTTTCTAGGACTATATAATTGTCCTGCCCCGTCTCTATAAGTAACAGGACTATCATTAATTACCGAGCTTGGTGTAAATTTCCCACTAGCAAAAGCTGTGTAATAAACGAATGGTTTAAAAGATGAACCTGGTTGACGGCGAGATTGAGTAGCTCGGTTTAGTTGGCTTTTATTATAATTTACTCCTCCAACAATTGCTTTTATGAAATGGGTACGTGGATCAATTGCTACTAAAGCAACTTGAAGATCTTTAGCAGATATTCCTTGCTTTCTTAATTTTTCATATCCGTCTTTAACTGCTCTTTCGGCTTTTTGTTGCGTGGCATAATTAATAGATGTTTGTATACGCATCCCACCCTTTAGTATTATATCTTTACTAAACTTACCCTTTAACTCTTGCATTACCGTGTCGCTAACGTAAGGTAATTTACTAGCTTGCCACGAAGTTGGTTTTCCAATTTTTAAAGATGTTTTATAGGCTATTGCAGCTTCTTTCTCAGTAATCCATCCTAAAGCAGCCATACGATCAAGAACAACTTTTTGTCTTTTTTTTGCTTTTTGATAATCAAAAAAAGGACTGTGTGTTTCTGGAGCTTGAATTAGACCTGCTATGAGAGCTGCTTCTGGTAAATTCAACTTAGCAGCTGATTTATTAAAGTAGCTTTGTGCTGCAGTTTGTGCACCATAATTATTATGTCCCCAATAAATATTATTGAGATACATTTCCATGATTTGGTTTTTCGAAAATACTTGTTCTATGCGAATTGCTAAAACTGCTTCAGATAACTTTCTGCTAAAGGTGCGATCGCTACTCAAAAAAATGTTTTTAACCAACTGCATAGTTAAAGTTGATGCGCCTTCTACTACTCCACCACTTTTCCAATTAACCCACATAGCTCTTCCGATACTGTTAGGATTAATTCCATGGTGTAAATAAAAATGACTATCTTCAATTGCTAAAACTGCACGTTTTAAGTGAGGTGAAATTTGTTTAAATGCTACAGCTTCACGATTTGCTTCACCATGAAGTCGAGATATCAACTTACCTTTTATATCATAAACATAGCTAGTTTCTGATGGAGAGTAGTTACTAAGAGTACGTACATTCGGTAAATCTCGAAAACTAATAGCCAAACCTACCAACCCTCCGGCAACCATGGAAGTCGTTAGCAGGCTAAGTCCTAAAGTAGTTTTTTTAACAACAAAAAAGGTTTCTCGAATAAAAGAATTATCAATAATCGAGAATTTTTTATTATTTTGTTTTTGTCGAATAGTTTTAAACGACACAGTTCTTAATTTCCTCACACCAAGAGATTAATAAATATTTCTAACAGCCAAGAATGATACATTTAAATTTTCTACTATTTACAGTAAATTTTTTAATTCTTTCCTGACTTTTTTATTATGGCGGTTTTTGCCATGAATGGGTAGTAAAGAATCAATTTATATTTTTTTTTATCAAAATGCTCTTATCAGAATTTTATTTGACTGACTAGCTCTCAAATCATTAATTGAACCTATTACATACAACTATAGAAGAACTTTTTTATCTTATAGGTACAATTATTAATTTAATTAATTTTCTAAATATTAGCCTAGATCCTTATTGATAAGTCATACAATAACATTTTTAACTGTCATTACAAAAAATCATGAAAGTTTAAAAAATAAACAACTTTACTTATTCATTTAACTACAAAATTTACAATATTGGTATGCTTGACAATTTAAACATTTAATTTTTTTAATGTAATTTTGTGTTATCTCAATAATAACTCTTGTCAAAGTCTTAAATACGTAGCATTAGTAACAAAAGAACTTAATATTAGCTCTTTTCATGTAGTAATTAGCTATCTTTAATACAACAAACTAATTATCATATTTTATTTTCTTAATATAAAAGCCAAAATTTTTGTATCCATAACGAATCATAATGATCTAAATAACTAACTTTTTTAGCTAACAAACTATTTTTTAGAATAGTTTTTTTATATTAATTTTTACTCACATTTTTTAAATTATATTAATTAAAAATTTATGCTGTTGAAACAGAAGAAGAAGATTGAAATAGTCTTAATAATAACTTTTGCTATCATTACATTCATTGGAATTCTAAATCATTCTATGTGGCGTGATGAATTGAATGGTTGGTTGATTGCACGAGATAGCTCTTCCTTTTTTGATTTCTTTGAAAGCGTTAAATATGAAGGGCACCCCTTATTATGGTATTTCTTGTTATGGTTTTTAAATAAATTCACGGCTAATCCAATAATAATGCAAGTTGTTCATTGGTTAATATCTGTTGCTACATTATCTATTTTTATCATATACGCTCCTTTTAATACATTACAAAAAGTATTATTTAGTTTTGGTTATTTCCCTCTATATGAATATTCTCTGATTAGTCGTAATTATGCTTTTGGAATTTTATCAATTTTCTTATTTTGTACATGCTTTCAGATCAGAAGTAGACATAGGAACTATGTTACTTTGGCTTTTATTCTAGCTTTTATGGCAAATACTAATGCTTATTGTTTATTGATATCGATAGCACTAGGTATTACGTTATTTTTTGAATACTGCTTTAAAAAATATTTAGGTTATACAATAGAGGCTAAAAAAGCTCACATAATAATATCTATATTAATTTTAATTATAGGAGTAAGTATTTCAGTTTTTACATTACTACCTCCTATTGATAGCACATTACAAGGCGGTGCAAATCAATGGTTTTTAAATTTTGATATAAATCGCTTGCTTCAAACAGTTAATAGAATATGGCGTAGCTATATTATGGTAATTATTCCAAGTGACTCAAAAATATTAGACCTAATCTTTTTTTCTTTTTTATCTATTATTTTATTTAGTTGTATTTTATTATCGTTTATTCAAAAGCCAGTAGCTCTTTGCTTTTATTTAGTAGGAAGCTTAGAAATTATTATTTTTACCTATATTAAATTTTTAGGCTCACAAAGACATTATGGACATTTATATATTATTCTTATCAGTTCTTTGTGGATAGAAAATAGTTGCGATGATGTAAGATTGCATAAAAAATATCTAGAAAATATATTTGTCCGTTTTTTAAATTCTTTTTCTAAAATAACAGAATTTCTTGTGTCTTACAGAAAGTATGTTATTGGAATCATATTATGGTTACAGGTAATAGCAGGTATAGTTGCCTTTAGTAGAGATTTATCTATTCCATATTCTAGTAGCAGAATGACAGCAAATTTTATTCAACAAAATAACCTAGATGATTATCTAATATTTGGAAGTGAAGATTTCACTATAGCTCCTATTAGTGGGTATCTCAATAAAAAAATTTATTATCCTGAAACAAAAAAAATGGGTAGTTATGTATTATTTAATAATTCTCGACAACCTACTAATGATTTGGAGATTATAAGTCAAATAGAAAAAAGAATTTTAAATCAGAATGAAAATATTTTACTTATTCTAAATCATGAATTATTAGAATATTCCGATAATTTAGATATTGTATTACTAAAAAAATTTATGAAATCTTTCATCTATAATGAGAAATATTATATTTATTTAGTAAAGCCCCATAAAAATGATTAGGCTAAATATTAAAAATGACGTTTCATGGTTTTTACTTTTACTAATATTAGCTCTATTTATTTGGTTAATTAGATTAGGAGACTTACCAATTAGAGACTGGGACGAAGGATACTACGCTACAGTTGCTAGCAATATGTTTGAATCTGGTGATTGGCTTTATCTTAAGTACCATAATCAACCTTTTTTGCTAAAACCTCCTTTAATTATTTGGCTCATTAATCTTTCTTATCACTTGGGTGGTATTAATGAATTTACTACTCGTCTCCCTTGCGCTCTGCTGACTGCAGTTGGTATTCCTTTGCTTTACTTAGTTGGTAGAAATATATTTCACACACAACTCCCAGCAATTTTAAGCAGTTTAGTTTATCTAACTTCACTTCCCATATTAAGGCATGGGCGCTTAGCAATGATTGATGGTATGGTTAATACCTTTTTGATTTTATGCATATTATCTTTATTGAAATCAAAAAAACAACCATTATGGATATTAGGCTTTGGTATTGGTTTAGGGATGATTGCATTAAGTAAAGGAATTTTAGCAATCGCCTTAGGAGGTGTTTTGGGGGTTTACATGCTTTTAAGTGACTATAGTAAATTATTTAAAAGTAATTTATTTTGGATAGGTTTATTGATAGGTTTTTCTCCGGTCTTTATTTGGTATTATTTCCAAATAAATTTCTATGGAGAGAAGTTTATTGAAGTTCATTTTTTTCAACAGAATTTTGATCGTTTATCAACTGCTGTAGAAGGTAATAAAGGGGAGGTTTGGTACTATATACTTGAACTAGCAAAGTATAGTTTTCCTTGGTTAATATTTTTTCCAGGGGGTTTAATTGTTGCTTGGAAGAAACGTCAAAAAAATTTAATTAAGTTAATAGCAACAGGATTTTTCCTGTTTTTGTTTATAATTACAATTATGGGCACTAAATTACCTTGGTATATAATGCCGGTTTATCCCTTTTTTGCTCTAGCTACTGGATATAATCTATCTTATTTCTATTCGTACCCCAAAAGTTTTCCTAAAGTATTAATGCTTGGTATGTCTGCATTAACTTACCTTATATTGGGATTAGGAATATATATATTTAGGGAGCCACAACAATTTATTTTTCAATTGATATTTTTTACATTTTTTAATACTTTTTTATGGACTAATCAAAAGTTATATAAAAAGTCATCTAGTTTTATCACGGTTCTGATAGTAGGTCTATATTTAAGTTTGACCTTATTGATGATCTCTAATTCTTGGTTATGGGAATTAAATGAGTCATTTCCTGTAAAATCTGTAGCCAAACTAATTAGAGAGAATACACCAATTGATACTATTGTTTACACCTCATTTCCTTATAATCGCCCTAGTTTAGATTTTTATAGTAAGCGTCAAGTTATATCTCAAAATAAAAATGAGTTAGATATACTTGCATTAAATTCATCATATCTTTTATTAGAGGATAGAAAAGCTCTAGACTTCAAGTTGATTGATGCTAAGATGCTAGGAGAAGCTTCAGGATTTATTCTTATTTCGACCCAAAAAGAATAAGCATAAACATATTTAGATGAGATTTATGAAAATAAAAAAATTATTATTAGCCATAATAACAGTAGTTTCATTAATTCCAGTATTTTTATCATTGGTAAATAGTGTTCATCAACCGCAATCTCAATCTAATTTTCAACTTTATCAAACAAATTTAATCCTTAAGACTTCCCAGATTTTTGATAATGATCATCAAAAAATTAAGAGTATTAGTCAATATATATCAGGACAGCAACCATATATAGATGCTCTCAAAAAGTATAGCGAAACACATGGTATTTTATCTGATAGATTAGATGAATTAAGTACTGAGCTGAAAACATTTGATAACAATACGATTGGGGTAAAAGAAGAAATTCTTAGCTTAAATTCTTCTAATATTTCTGATCATAGAAAAAAAATATTAACCGATATAGATTATCGAAAAAAGACACTTAGTAATTTAAATCTTAAAATAGGATTACTAGAAGTTGCTCAAGGAAATACAAAGCAGGCTTTAGATATTTGGAAAAATAACAACTCTTTACTATCTCCATCTTCTTCGAACAAGTTATCTGACGTTCTGATTAATTTATGGAATAATAGTTTTGTGAAATCAGATGATGCAGAATTTATAATTAAAGAGAATTTAAATGGCTGGTTTCTTAGCTATTCTTTAAAAAGACTTTATGAAATAGAAGATCGGCAACAAGATTTACAAATTTTGCAAGCAAAATATGAGAAAAATTTGCAATCAACAATCTTAAAATTGGCTTTCCTTAATATAATTCCAGGCTTAGGAAGTGTTGTAGGAATAGGAATTATTATTTTCTCTTTGATTCAACTTATTTTAAGACAAGATTCTGCAATTTTAAATATAAGTAGTGATTATAAATGGGAAATACCCTGGACAGTTGAGACTCCTTGGAAAGTTTTTATTATAGGATTTTTCTTCTTTGGCCAAATTATTTTGCCTGCTTTGTTTACTACTCTAAATATCAATCTGATTAATTTGAGTCTTAGGGGAAAAGCTATTTATATCTTCAGCAGCTATCTTATAATGGCTTTAGGTGGAATTCTAGTACTTTATTTATCAATCAAGCCTTTCTTTCCTTTACCTCAAAAATTATTTAATTTTAAAATTTTTAAAAATTGGATCATATGGGGAATTAGTGGATATTTAGTTGCTTTACCTTCAGTCCTTATCATTTCATTGATTAATGATAATTTTTGGGGAGGTAAAGGAGGTAGTAATCCTTTGCTTTCTTTAGTTTTAGAAAATCAAGATTTATTTGCTTTAGCAATTTTTTATTTAACTGCAGCAGTAGCTGCACCGTTTTATGAAGAAATAATTTTTCGAGGTTTTTTATTACCTTCTTTAACTCGTTATATTTCCCCATGGGGTGCAATTATAGTGAGTAGTCTGATCTTTGCTGTTGCTCATCTTAATATTTCTGAAATTCTGCCACTAACAACTTTAGGAATTATTCTGGGAGTTGTTTATACACGTTCAGGTAATCTTTTATCGTCTATATTAATGCATAGTCTATGGAATACAGGAACTTTAGTTAGTCTTTTCTTATTAGGAACAGGAGGAAACTAACAGATAAGTCTAAATAACAAGAAACTTTACACTTTTTTAGCATATATTCTAAGTATTTTGGCGTGATTTTATTTCTAGATATATCAGTAAAGCATTAGTATCTGCAGGACTAACTCCACCAATACGAGATGCTTGACCAATAGTTAGTGGAGACACCTTAGTTAATTTTTCTCGCGCTTCCATTGATAAAGTTTCAATATTCATATAATCAATATCTGTGGGCAAATTACGGTCAGAATAACGTTTAACTTGCTCAAGTTGATTTTGTTGACGTTTCAAATAACCAGAATATTTAATATTAATTTCTACTCCCTCTTTTTCTCCGACAGTCAAATTATTATTTCCTAATCCATACTGTTCTAGATTTTTATAGTGAATTTTTGGACGTTTTAGCAAATCAGCTAGAGTAATTGCCCCTTTAATATTTTGCTGAGTATCTTTGATAAGTCTAATACCGATTTCATCTTTTTCTTTTATCCTAACTTTTGAAAGACGTATTTTTTCTTCGAGAATGTTTTTTTGCTTTTTTTGAAATAGATGCCATCTATAGTTATCAATTAGTCCAATTCTTCTCCCTAATGGCGTTAATCTTTCATCAGCATTATCTGAACGTAGTATTAAACGGTATTCAGATCTAGAAGTTAGCATTCGATAAGGTTCTCTGATATCTTTAGTACACAAATCATCAATTAGAGTACCAATATAACTGTCTTCTCTAGAAAAAATTATCATTTCTTCATTTTTGATAAATTTTGCGGCATTAATTCCGGCAACAATTCCTTGCGCTGCTGCCTCTTCATATCCTGTTGTTCCATTAATTTGTCCAGCACAAAAAAGACCTTCTATCTTTTTCGTCATTAGAGTTGGCTTACATTGAGTAGCTGGCAAAAAATCATACTCTACAGCATATGCAGGACGTAACATGACGCATTTTTCTAAACCAGGTAAAGTTTTCAACATTGCTGATTGGATGTTTTCTGGCAAACCCGTAGAAAATCCCTGTACATATAACTCAGGAGTTTCTCTTCCTTCTGGTTCTATAAAAATTTGATGACTATTTTTATCTGCAAACCTTACAATTTTATCTTCTATGGATGGACAATAGCGAGGTCCTTTAGACTTTACGAACCCTCCATAGATAGGTGATAAGTGAAGATTATCTTGTATTAACTTATGTGTCTCAGGTGTAGTTCTAGTTAAGTAACAATTCATTTGCTCTTTTTCTATCCAAAAATTGGGATCAAAACTAAACCATTTTAAATTTTTATCAGGAGGCTGAGGTTCTAGTTGAGAATAATCGACAGAACGTTTGTCAATTCTCGCAGGGGTTCCAGTTTTTAATCTTTCTGTTTCAAATCCTAGTTGTTTAAGGGTATTGGTTAAGTTTATAGAAGGGAATTCACCAGCTCTTCCAGCATCCATAGATTTATCGCCAATCCAAATCTGTCCTCCCAGGAAAGTTCCAGTTGCTAAGATAACTGCTTTTGCAGCAAAGCAACTACCAAAATATGTCTGAACCCCTCTGATTTCATCATTACGACCTAAGACCAAATCAGTAACCATACCTTCGCGAATATTAAGGTTCTCTTGATTCTCAATAATTGCTTTCATAGCTGCAGAGTATTCACGCTTATCAACTTGAGCACGTAATGCCCAAACTGCAGGACCCCTGGAAGCATTAAGAATACGCTTTTGTAAATATGTTAAATCAGTTACTTTCCCAATTTCTCCTCCTAAAGCATCTACTTCATGAGCTAATTGAGATTTAGCAGGTCCTCCTATCGCAGGATTACATGGTTGCCAAGCAACACGATCAAGATTTAGGGTCAACATTAAAGTTTTACACCCTAAACGTGAAGTGGCTAATGCAGCTTCACATCCTGAATGTCCTGCACCAACTACGATAACGTCAAATTCATCTTGAAAATTAAAATTATTATAAGAAGTCATGTGATTTTAAGAGTTATAAATGTAATCGAATATTTGAGTAAAGTGTAAATTTTGCTAGATTTAATAATTAAAAATTTTGTAGCGAGGAAAAAATTAACTTATAAATTGATTAAGTAATTTAGCTCAAAAGCTTATAATTTTAAGTGTGTCATGATTCAATCATATGACATTTTTTTATAAAAAAACAAAATTATAAGAAGAAAACTATTAAGTTTATATTTAATAAGTAAATTTATTTATCAAGTTATTTTGTAGTACTTATTAAAAACAAAATAATTGAATGTTACTTATTGAATTAATAGTATAATTAGTCTTATCGTCTAGATAAAAAATAATTTTAAACGTATTAAAATATCTTCTTATAGCAAAAATAACAATTTTTTATTGTTATATTGTAATTATTTTTATCCTAAAATTAAAAACTAAAAATCAATATATTAGTCTAGTAGATAATTAATACTATTAAAAGTTTTAATCTTATAACTATCATGGATTTACTGCATATAATTGTCGGAATATCATTAATATTACTAGGTGTATCTGGCACGATTTATTTTTTGTCAACCCGTCCTTATCAATCTCCTGAATCAGTAGCTCAATCTTATGATCAATGGACAAAAGACGGTATATTAGAGTTTTATTGGGGTGAACATATTCATTTAGGTTATTATGGTTCTCCACCTCAAAAGAAAGATTTTTTAAAGGCAAAATCTGATTTTGTTCATGAAATGGTTCATTGGGGAAAATTAAATAAATTACCGACTGAAACTAGCGTTCTTGATGTAGGATGTGGTATCGGAGGGAGCAGCCGCATTTTGTCAAGAAATTATGGATTTAATGTTACTGGTATTACTATTAGTCCGAAACAAGTTAAACGTGCTCAAGAGCTAAGTTCTTCAGATCTCAATACTAAGTTTATGGTTAACGATGCTATGAATTTATCTTTTTCTGATGATAGTTTTGATGTTGTGTGGTGTATTGAAGCAGGTCCCCACATGTCCAATAAAAGAAAGTTTGCCCAAGAGTTGCTTCGTGTCCTCAAACCTAATGGTATATTGATTGTTGCTGATTGGAATCAACGTGATGATAGAAAGCAACCTTTAAATTTTTTAGAGGCAACTATCATGAAACAACTCTTAGAACAATGGTCTCATCCAGCCTTTGCAAGTATTGAAGGTTTTACAGAACTTTTAGAAATTACAGGCTTGGTAAAAGGAAAAGTAATCACAGATGATTGGACAGAACAAACACTTCCTTCCTGGCTAGAATCTATTTGGCAGGGAATTAAAAGACCTAGTGGTTTATGGCACTTTGGTATTATCGGTTTCATAAAGTCTTTGAGAGAAGTACCAACACTACTTTTGATGCGTATAGCTTTTGGAACAGGTCTTTGCAAATTTGGAATGTTTTATGCTGTAAAAAAATAATCAATAGATTATTTAAATATGAGTGCAAAAATACTTTACCTATACTCAGCAAATTAATTAATTTTTTTCTACAAGAAAGGCCTTTTTAACTAGATTGCAATCTAGTTAAAAAGGCCTTTCTTGATATATTAAAATTCCAGCTAACTAGAACACTTTACGTAATTATTTTCTTCGCCAAGAAACTGTGGGTAAAATTTGTTTTTTATCAATTCTTCCTTTATATTTGGTTGCAAAATTCAGTAAAGAATCTAGGAGAGAGTCAGATAGATAGTGAGGATTTAACCCTAAATCTAGTAATTTAGTATTTTTTGCGTTGAAATAGTGCTCTTCTGCTTCAACCCTGGGATTCTCTAAATTATTAATTTCTACATTTAACCCTATCGCATTACCAGCTTTCTGTACCATTAAAGCTAAATCTTTAATGCTAAACAGCTCTGTAAATTGGTTAAAAACACGGAATTGTCCTACATCAGCAGGATTTTTAACAGCTAATTCAATACAACGTACTGTATCCCGAATATCTAAGAAACTTCTTGTTTGACCGCCAGTACCGTATACAGTCAAAGGATGTCCAATAGCTGCCTGAATACAGAAACGATTTAATGCTGTTCCGAAAACACCATCGTAATCTAAACGATTGATTAAAACTTCATCCATACCAGTTTCTTCTGTAAGCACACCGTATACTACACCTTGATTCAAGTCAGTAGCTCTTAATCCCCAAATTTTACAGGCGAATTGAATATTATGACTATCGTGAACCTTACTTAGATGATAAAAACTACCTGGTTGTTTCGGATATGGTAATGTGTCTGTACGACCATTATGTTCAATGGTGATATATCCTTCCTCAATATCAATATTAGGAGTTCCATACTCTCCCATAGTACCTAATTTAATAAGATGACAATCAGGGAAATATTCTTTAATACAATAAAGAATATTTAACGTACCTACCACATTATTAACTTGAGTAAATACTGAGTGCTCTCTATCGATCATAGAATATGGAGCAGAGCGTTGTTCTCCAAAATGAACCACTGAATCTGGCTCGAATTCATGAAAAGATTTACTTAAAAAAGCATAATCAGTAATATCTCCAATAAATAAATCAATAACTTTCCCTGTTAAGTCTTTCCAACGTTGAATTCGTTTTTGAATTGAGTTAATAGGAGTTAAAGTATCTGCTCCTAACTTCAAATCCCAATGTCTTCGACTTAAATTATCAAGAATTCCAACTTCATAACCTTTTTTGGAAAGATGTAGGGCGGTTGCCCAACCACAATAACCATCACCGCCGATAACCAGAACTTTCATATTGACTCTATAAATAATTTTGCAAATTTTTAGTTAATGTATAAAAGTACCAAGACTTGGCACCTTTTAGACCATTGAATATTAAGAATTTTGTTTCTAGTAGGTCAGTTTATCATCTTCTCGTAAATCAGAAGCAAATAATCCTCAACTTTTGTTTAGATTAAGTTTCCAGAATACTAGTTAGTAAAACTTTAACTTAACAGATACAAAATGTTTAACTTATTAAACTCATTACGTTAATTATTTTAACTAGTAAATTAAATTAGTAAAGAATTTAGCTAAATCTTAGAAATATTAATATTATTTACATTTCTAATTATTTGAAGCAATACTATAATCATCAAATTAAATTATAGTAAATAATAATAATTAAATGTAAATGTTTCTGATTTTAATTCGATTAAACTTTTTAATCCATAAAATTGACAAAAAAGATTCTATTTTTACTAAAAATCTTAGAACAAAATAACAATATATTTTAACCAGTTATTTGAATAAAATTTATGAAGATTCTAGTAATTAGTAATGGACATGGAGAAGATACCATTGCTATTTCTATAATTAAAGAATTAATTACTTACTCTATAGTTTCTGAGGTTGTTGCTCTTCCTTTAGTTGGAGAAGGTTATGCTTTTAAAAACAATCAGATACCAATTATAGGCAAAGTTAGTAACATGCCTTCAGGAGGATTTAATCAAAAAATATCAGAACTATTGCGTGATGTTAATAAAGGATTAATTAATCTAACATATCAGCAATATAAAGTAATTTATCAATGGGGGAAAGAAGATGGAATCATATTAGCAGTTGGAGATATTCTTCCCTTATTTTTTGCTTGGCTAAGTAATACTAACTTTGCTTTTATTGGAGTTGCTAAATCAGAATATTATGTTAGAGATGAAAGTGGTTGGTTGTCATCAACTTCAATGATTGATCGCTTTTTTAAATCAGTATATTACCCTTGGGAACGCTGGTTGATGAGATCCAATAAATGTAAAGGTATTTTTGTACGAGATACTCTAACAGCAGCAAGCTTATGTAAATTAAAAGTTTTTGCTCATGCTTTGGGAAACCCTATGATGAATGATTTTTCAAAGTTAACAACAGTTTGTTTTGACACTCATTTAGATCAAATAACTATTTTACTTTTACCTGGCTCAAGAACTCCTGAAACATGGCGTAACTGGAATTTGATTTTACAGTCTATTCAGACTATTTTAAAAACTTTCCCTAAAAAATCTTTTCTTTTTTTGAGTGCTATTGCCCCTAGCTTAAAATTTACACCTTTTCAAAAAGAACTAATAGATGATAACTGGAAAAACCAAACATTGGATCAAGATTATATTAAGTTAAAAGATTCTCAAGCCTTACAATTTCAAAAGAAAAATGCTACTTTAATACTTACACAATTTGCTTATGAAGAATGCCTGCAATCATCTCATTTAGGTATAGCTATGGCAGGAACTGCCACTGAACAGTTTGTAGGTTTAGGTAAACCTGTTATTTCATTTCCTGGAGAAGGTCCACAATTTACTCAATATTTCGCTGAAAGCCAAACACGCTTATTAGGTCACTCTGTAATCTTGGTTAAAAAGCCAAACAATAGTAGTGAGGTCCTAAAAAAATTATTAAGTGATAAAAAGCTAATAAATAGTATTAGTAAAAATGGAAAAAAACGTATGGGAAAATCGGGGGCTTCTAAAAGGATAGCTAAGTATCTTGTTAATAAATGTTTTGATGACCTTGGTTGAGTAAATCAGCAATGGCTTTTTGTTGATTTTGATGGTCAAAAGGCATAGTTTGCCGAGAATCTGTAATTAGCCAATCTAAAGCTGCTGCTTGCACATCAATTGCAGCCCCTGTCTTGTCTACACAATATCTTCCAAATACTAATTTGTCCGCCAATCTAACCCCTGGGCCTAAACGAGAATATTCAAAGATAACGCTATTATCTACAGTGGCATTACTGCAAATCCAGCAATTAGGTCCAATCATGCTAGGACCAATAATAGTTGCCCCATCCTCAATATGAGTCATTCCACCAATATAAACAGGTCCTTGAATGTTGACCTTATCCCAATTTACAGCGACATTTAATCCTGTATAAATACCGGGTCTAACTTCAATACCTGGTATTTGAACGTTTTTAATTGTTCTTTGCAAGACTCCACGAATAGCGTGCCAGTAGTCAGGAACTTTACCTATATCAACCCATTCAAAGTCCATGTTAACTGCATAAAAAGGCGTATTTTCACTAACTAATTTAGGAAATAGTTCACTTCCTATATCATATTTTTGATTTGGAGGGATGTAATTAATAACTTCTGGTTCAAAAATATAAATTCCAGTATTAATATTTGTGCTTAATGCTTCTTCAATAGAAGGCTTTTCTTGAAAAGTTTTAATTTTACCTTCTTCATCAGTTACTACTACTCCATAGCTAGAAACAACTTCTTTTGAAACTGACTTGGTAATAACTGTAGCAATTGCTCCTTTCTCTTTATGCCATTTGACAGCAGCTGTTAGATCTAAATCAATCAATGCATCTCCGCACAATACAATAAAAGTATCATCAAAAAAAGGATTAAAATCTTGAATACGTCTCAATCCACCGGCAGATCCTAAAGCTTCTCCCACCAAATCACCATCAACAATTTTCCCTTCAAATGAGTAAGCTATTTGCACGCCAAAACGTTGCCCGTCACGGAAATAACTTTCAATTTCTTCCGCCAAATGGCTAACATTTACCATGACTTGATCAAAGCCATGTTTTCGTAATAGTTCTAACAAAAACTCCATTACAGGTTTTTGTAGAATAGGAATTAGAGGCTTAGGGATAGTCTGAGTAATAGGGCGAACTCGAGTTCCTTTGCCAGCAGCTAGAATCATGGCTTTCATGAATACTTTTCCTCAATCTTTGCCATTGTTTTTTTAAACAACAATGCTTAGTTTAGCATTTACTTTTCAAAAATCTCGATAAGAATTTAAAAAAATATTTATAAAACTTGAATATATAAACTTTGATAAAGCTCTTCTTGGAATAACTCAACTTTAGATTGTGATGATAAAAGTAGTAAAGCCCAAAATATCCCAACCCTATCTTGAGCTTCTAGTTTAGGATTGTTGACGGGTTTAGAGACCTTATGCCATTGACTTAGAAGATCTTCAATACTAATTTTTTTTTGATTCTGAATACATTGTGGAAATTTTTCTTGAAGAAAAATTTCCAATTGTTTAGCTAATTCTGTTAAATTCTCCTGGTGTGCAAGCTCAACAACCATTTTTGTAGCTTCCCTCTGTGAATAAGCACGAGGTGTTTTTTGAGGTTTTTTAGAAGGTTTTGATACTTCTAATTCCTCTGCGAATTCTTCAATATAACTAATTAACTCTTGTAAATTTACTTTACGCTTACGTGTTGGTAATGCTGCATTGCGACGACGTAGATACTTTTCTAAGTCTGGTCGTAATAATTGTTTTTTAACAATATCTTCTTCAATATTGTCAACTTCATTGAAATCTTCTTCTTGTGTAAAGCTTTGCGAATGAAGTCTATCAAGCGTATCAGCTTTGAAGCGAACTAACATAGATGCCCATAGAAAAGCTTGTCCTGATTTTGGCAATGTAGTTTGCTGAAAAACTTTATCAGACTGTTGAGTATTTTCTATCTCATTGAGAAAACGATCAACTACTTCAATTACTTGAACATCCCAAGGATCAATTTCTCCCTGTTGGGCTAGATTTATCAAGGTTTCTATTGCATTTGCTGCTTGAGGAATCATATTTTAATTTGATCTCACAATATTAAATATAAGTTTAGAAATTTATATCATCTATTTTTTGATGATATAAAGGAATCACCTTTAGAACGATTACTAAAATTATTTATTTTTATGTTTTTTGAAATTTTGAATAAGTATAACGATAGAAAAAATATTATTCAAACTACTTCCTAGACGGTTTCATTTACATAGAAGTTCAAAAAATATATATTTTGAAAATTAATCAATGTAATTTTATTTTGTATTAAAGCGTCATGTTTTCTCTAAGATAAAAAACATGAAAACAACATTTATACATCTAAGTAGGCAAAATATATAAATAATTACTAATTGTGAACATCCAATCTAGAATTTATCAGCTTGATAAGTATAAAATTTTTGAAATATTCCAATAGTTTCAAACTCATAATTAGAAATTGGAGGAGGTAATAATAATTCAGTTTCGTAAATACTAAATAGTAAATAATTTTGACGAACAGTTTTGTTTGAAATAACTTTATGAATGTTAGTCTTACCTATATCTACAAGGGTTTTACAGTGGTCTGACAGGAAACCTCCTAATACTCCAGATGATTGTGAACAAACCTCTTGTTTTAAATACGATGTAAGAGTTTTGGTAGCGTACTTTTCATATGCATGTTTTCCAGGATTAGTGACAATCATTACAACTCCTAGTCCTATTAAACCTGCTCCTCCAGCTATCTTTATTATCTGTAAAGCTTTCATAATTGTTGTTTATTGCAAAAATATCTCAAATTACTTTAAATCATTTATTACTATAAATGATAGGCTCTTTCTTTAAATATAAAGAAATTGAAATAAATAACACTTTTCATTCTAACTAGATATAAAGAAAGGTAAACTCAATATACACAAAGTAAATTTAGTAATAATATGGCTCGCAGAACTTATTCTCGTTATTCTTCAAAACAATCAATAATTTCAAATGTTAACTATAGTAAAATTGCTTTATTTGGAGGCACTTTTATATTAGGAATTGGAGTAGGTATTGGAATAACTTCTAATGCAAGTTTTAATCCACAGAATGTCGTTTCTAGAGAAGTTATTGATAAAAGTGCTCCCAATCCAGAACTTTGTGTACAGTATGGAGCAAGCGCCATTGTCACAGATATGCGTATATTCTTATCTTTAAATCCTTTTAGTGTTTATGCAACTCAACCACAAATGCAGCCTGGTTGTGTATTACGTCGTTCTAACATGACCATATTAGAACAAAAAAGATTAATATCAGGAGAGCAAGTCAGAGACTGCAAAAATCGAATGAATACTTTTGGCTTTGTTGGATCTCTTGAAAGTAAGCCTAGTATTAACTGTATTTATCCTAATGATGCTGCTGGAAATTTGTTTTTAAATCCCCAGGGCTCAACAAATTCTCGCTCAGAAGGAGAAAATTTTTAAATAATTATCATTGCTTTGTTTCGTTTGTGAATAATAATGTCTGATTTATTTTTTAGAAATTTTGCTCAATAATCTGTAGATAAGAGAAGATTAAATCATTAAGGAATTTCTGAAATTATTTACTGAAATAAGGGGTAACTGATAAGGTTAAGAAGATAGCACAATTCAGGTTGATTAGACTGAGGTTATCCATTTAAATTTTAGAATTTTCACTTGTGTCGGAAGGAGTAATTATGGGAACGTTATTAGAACAATTAAAAGAATTTACAGTTGTTGTAGCCGATACTGGGGATATTCAAGCTATTGAAACCTTTACACCTCGTGATGCTACTACAAATCCATCTTTGATTACAGCTGCAGCTCAGATGCCGCAATACCAATCTATTGTAGATAATACCTTAATAACTGCAAGAAAAGAATTGGGTAAAAACGCAAGTGAGTCTGATGTTACAACGTTGGCATTTGATAGATTAGCAGTAGGTTTTGGGTTAAAGATTCTTGAAATAATACCAGGACGAGTCTCTACGGAAGTTGATGCGCGTTTATCATATGATATGGAAGCAACTATTGAAAAAGCACATTTTTTAATTTCTGAGTACGAAAAAGCAGGAATTTCTCGTAAACGTGTTTTAATAAAAATTGCTTCTACTTGGGAAGGTATTAAAGCAGCAGAAGTCTTAGAGAAAGAAGGTATTCACTGCAATTTAACTTTATTGTTTGGTTTACATCAAGCAATTGCTTGTGCAGAATCGAATATTACTTTAATTTCTCCTTTTGTTGGGAGAATTCTAGATTGGTACAAAAAAAATACAGGAGAAGATTATTCTTCTTCAGAAGACCCTGGAGTAATCTCAGTAGCTCAAATATATAATTACTACAAAAAGTTTGGTTATAAAACTGAGGTTATGGGAGCAAGTTTCAGAAATGTTGGAGAAATTCGCGAATTAGCAGGATGTGATTTATTAACTATTTCTCCTAAACTTCTAGAAGAATTAAAATCTACTGATGATAAATTACTACGTAAGCTTGACCCAAATAAAGCTACAAGTATGAATCTTGAAAAAATCTCTATCGATAAAGCTACTTTTGATAAGATGCATAAGGAAAATCAAATGGCTTATGATAAGCTCGATGAAGGAATTAAAGGGTTTACACAAGCATTAGAGTCTCTTGAAGAAATGCTTAAAACGAGATTAGCGCATATTGAGAAATAGTTAAGTTCTAGGTGTTGTAAATAGTAATTTCATTTCTGTTGCTGAAAATAGATTATTTTTAGCAATAGAAATGAAACTAAAGACAATCATTAAGACAGAAAGGGTACATTGTTAGAAAACAGTGTGCCCTTTCTATCTTAAGTTTAGAAATATATAATTATTTGAAACTAGGAAATATACAATGAATAATAATTTTTTAATTTCTCAAATTCTAGATGCCAATTTAGATAGAGCTAGGGAAGGAATAAGAGTTATAGAAGAATGGTGTCGTTTTGGCATTAAAAAAGGTCACTTAGCTAAAACTTGCAAAGACATACGACAAGAGCTTGCTCTTTGGCATACTTATGAGTTGCGCTTATCAAGAAATACTGAAAATGATCCAGGAATAGATTTATCACATCCAAAAGAAGAAGTGAAAAATAATGTTGAAGAGCTTTTACAGGCTAATTTATGCCGTGTTCAAGAAGCTCTAAGAGTATTGGAAGAGTATGGAAAACTTTACGATAGCAAAATGGGAAAATCTTTTAAAAAAATTCGTTATGAGGTTTATATATTAGAAAGTTCTTTAATAAGATACTCAAATCACAAACAACTCTGTAAAGCATCAATATACCTAATTACTTCACCTATAAAAAACTTGTTTAGTGTAGTTGAGTCATCTTTAAAAGGTGGATTACAAATATTACAATATAGAGAAAAAAATATAAGTGATAGTTCTTATATAAAAGTAGCAAGAAAACTTTGTGAGTTGTGTCATCAATATGATGCTTTATTTATTATGAATGATAGAGTTGATATTGCATTAGCTATCAATGCTGATGGAGTACACATAGGACAAGAAGATATTTCAATTAAAATAGCAAGAGAAATAATTGGTCCTCAAAAAATTATCGGGTGTTCAACAACAAATCCTTTGGAAATGGAGAAAGCAATAGAAGAAGGGGCAGATTATATAGGTGTTGGACCTATATATCCAACACCTAATAAACCAGAAAAGGAAACAATTCAGTCGGACTATTTGGACTATGTAATTAATAAATGTACTATTCCTTGGTTTGCTATTGGAGGAATTAATATTGATAACATTAAGAATATTACTGACTTAGGGGTGAAGCAAGTAGCTGTAATTCGCTTGATTATGGAAGCAGATAATCCTGAGGAGATGACAAAGTTCCTTTTAAAAAATTACTTATCTTAATCCTAACAAAGATATATAACCAAACTTTATAGATGGGTTAAAGATTCAAAAAATAATATGTATAAATTTATAAATGTTATGTAGTATAGTGAATTTAATTATTTGTTATGATTCCATAAGCTTCTAACAATAAATATAAAATTATTTATGAATAACATCGAAACGATAACCTTACAAGTTAATGGAAAACCTAAAAAATTCATATCTCAAATGAATTTGCCGCAATTTTTAGAAGAAATGCAATTTAATCCATATTTAGTAGTTATTGAATATAATGGAGAAATTTTACATAAAGAGTACTGGGAGAATACTTTTCTAAAAACAGGAGATAATTTAGAAGTTGTAACTATAGTAGGTGGAGGGTAAGTCATCTATTTATCAGATATAGAAATAAACATAGCAACATTGTGAATTGGATGATATGCAACTTTAATATGCTATGTTACAAGTACAATATAAACAGTTTTATTTGTGACAAACTGGATATTATTTATTACAGATAATAGAAGATCAATATGGCTAATAGTCGTCGAGTATCTCGTATCTCCTCATTAATTAAACGTGAAATTTCCAACATGCTTCTCTTTGATATAAAAGATGATCGAGTAGGAGCCGGCATGATTAGTATAACTAACGTGGATTTGTCAGGAGATTTACAACATGTTAAAATCTTCGTAAGTATCTATGGCACTGAAGAAGTACAATTTGAAACAATGCAAGGGCTTAAGTCTTCAGAAGGTTATGTCAGGAAAGAACTTGCACAGCGTATACGACTAAGGCGAGCTCCAGATGTAAAATTTTTCCAAGATTACGGTATTGAGAAAGGAAATGAAATGTTATATTTGCTAAGCGAACTCAAAGATATCAATGTAACTGAACAAGACCCTTCTCCATTAAAATAGTTATAACTTTAATAAGCTTTTGAGGTTTTTTTGCTACCCGATTGGACAAAATTCACTTTGAGACAAAAAATCGGACAAATGATTATCGTCCGTGCTTCTGGTTGCTTATTTGATCACGAAATACGTTATCCAGCCTGGGAAGTTTCTAATGATAAATTATTTAGTTGGTTAAACACCTTAAATATAGGTGGAGTAATTTTATTAGGAGGAAGTGCTGGAGAAATAACACTAAGAACTAGACAACTTCAAAAACTATCAAATATTCCGTTGTTTATTGCTGCAGATATTGAAGAAGGTGTAGGCCAACGTTTTTCAGGGGGAACCCATTTTCCACCTCCAATGGCCCTGGGAGAAATTGCAAAACATGATTTAAAAACTGCTACTAAGCTAGCTTATAGTATGGGAGAGATGATAGCAGAAGAAGCGTTATCTATCGGAATTAATTGGATGTTAGCACCAATAGTTGATATCAATAATAATCCAAACAATCCCGTCATTAATATTCGCTCTTTTGGCGAAACTCCTGATGTAGTATCTCAATTAGCCAAAGCTTTTATTAAAGGTGCAAAAAACCATCCTATATTAACAACAGCTAAACATTTTCCAGGCCACGGTAACACGAGTAATGATTCTCATATTGAACTCCCTGTAATTAATCATGATTCTAAAAGATTAAACAATTTAGAACTAGTTCCTTTTAAAGAAGCGATTAGTTTGAAAATTGATAGTATAATGAGCGCCCATATTTTAATTAATGCTTGGGATAGAGAAAATCCAGCAACTTTATCTAAGAAAATTTTAACTAAACAATTAAGGGAAAAGCTTAACTTTAAAGGATTAATTATTACAGATGCATTAATGATGGGAGGAATATCAAAATATTTTTCTCCTAAAGAAATAGCTATTAGAGCTATTAAAGCTGGTGCTAATGTATTATTAATGCCAGATGATCCAGAGAATACTATAAAAGCTATTTACGATTCAGTTATATCTGGAGAGCTAGAAATAGAAACAATCGATCAATCTCTTGATAAGATTTGGAAAGCAAAAAATAAAATATGTAATTATAAAAACAATATTGATTCGGTTTATACTTTATCAAACAAGAAGACTAAAAAAGCCGTAACTAATATCATTTATAACTCTATAAGAACAAGCTCGAAACTACCATTAAAAACAATTGTAAAAATCAAGAAACGTAATCTAATAGTAGTTGATGATTTACTTAGTATGCCTTTCTTAATTCAGCAATCTCCTGGAATAACTATACCTAAATCTCTAGGTTATGATCTTCAAATAGTAGAATCTACTAATTTTCAAAGTATTTTAGATGATAACTATCTAACACTATTACAAATCTTTGCACGAGGTAATCCTTTTCGAGCAAGTGCAGGTTTATGTGATGCATCTAAAGAAGTTTATTTAAAATTATTTTCTACTTCTCTTCTTCAAGGTTTGATTATTTATGGAAGTCCATATGTACTAAATTGGTTTACAAAAATGAATATAGCCCAACAATTACCTTGGATACTTTCCTATGGACAGATAAAAGAGAGTCAAGAAATTGCTTGTAAAAAGTTATTTAACTTACTTGATAAAAAAACAACGAAAGTATCAAAATTCTCAGACAACATCTTTGAGTAAAGCTTTCAATAACACTAATTAAACTTATTGCTGATGTTGTTAACAAGATTCCAGGCAAGTTTAGCAGCACCAAGCATACCTGCCTTATTTCCTAATTTTGCCTCTAATAATTTAAGATTCGTACGAGAAGTTGGCAAAACACGTTGCTCAATTTCTTTTAAAGTAGCTTCGAGGAAAAAAGGCATGCTGCCACTAATTCCACCACCTATAACTATTGCTTCTGGAGTTAATATATAAATTATATTTGCTAACCCTGCTCCTAGTAATTGTCCGTATTTTTCCCAGAAAAGAATAGCTTCCTTGTGTCCTTCCTTAGCTAAAGAGCCAAGTTCGGCTGGATCCTTGCCTGTCATACGACGAATTGCTTGAATTGAACCAAATTGTTCTAGTGATCCTCTATTACCACTTTTACAGATAGGGCCATTAAAATCTAAGGTGATTAATCCCAACTCTCCTGCGGTTCCTAAATGTCCTGTAAATAGCTGATCATCAAGAATAATTGCTCCTCCAACTCCAGTCCCTAAAGTTAACATTATTAAATTCTTGTAGATTTTTCCTGCACCTAACCAAGCTTCTCCTAAACCTGCACAATTAGCATCATTCTCGATAACTGTAGGTAATTGAGTATGTTTTTCCAATAGGTCTGCTAAAGAAACGTTCTTCCAGTTTGATAAATTTATAGCTATTTTAGAAATTCTATTAGTACAATCTACTGGTCCAGGTATTCCGACCCCTAAAGCTATAGAATCACAATCTTTTTTTAAAACTTTAACTATCTGTGTAATAGCTGTAACTACAGCTTCAGGAGTAGCAGGTCTGGGAGTTTCTATTGTTGAGAAGTTAATACATAATCCATTCTCAAGAAATTGTCCAATTTTAATATAGGTTCCACCAAGGTCGATTCCTATCACTGAAGATTTTTTCATAAATTTAATTAAATAATTATTATTTTTGTTAAATTAAATTTAATTCAGTCTTATTACATATAAATTCCACTAAATCAAATTGATTATTCCAGCATGCAAGTAATACTATATTTTTTTCAATAAATTCTAAATGAAGATTCTAATTTAAGAATAAAAAATTATATATAAGATAGTTAAGGTTCATATACTAAATAATTTTTCTTCTATCTATTATACAAAACTTGCTTAAATTAATTTTTATATGAAAATTAACAATTTTTGTAACTATTCTAATTAAAAAACTTAGCTAAGATCCAAGTTTTAAAGCTTCTATATAAAGACTATAAACAATACCCATCTTGAAAAAGTTAAAGGTTTCTAGCCACAATATTTTTTTCTTGGTTCTTTTTCTGCCATAGATAATTTTACTACTCACTTCAGTAAATACTAGTAAAATTATTCCAACTGTAATTTCCCAGTAAGACTCTTGTCCTGCAATAAGTGCAATAGCCTGGCCAATAAAAAAACCTACAAGAATACTAGTGAAATTTAAAAATAAATTACGCCAAGGATTACTAAAAGTTCGGCTTAAGTTATTATATATTGTTTCATACAAAGTATTAAGTCTTGTTTTTTGCATTAATCCCGTACTAAATTATTTAAATTATTATCTATCTAACCGATCTAAGAGATATAAACCTACTATAATTCCAGCAAAATGGCATGATATCGTATGTGTATTAGCTAGAAGTAATAAAATTTCGCTAGGAGTTGGTAATTTACCAGTATCGTAGACTGCTGCACCTTGAGGAATGTTAGAAAGCTTTCTCCAAAGGATCCCAACAAAGCCTTCTGCACCAATAATTGACAAGAAAATACCTACTAAATTAGATAATAATCCTGCTCTGATCAACTGTAAGGTTGAAGATTTTTTAGGTCTAGCCTTTGGTTCAGGATTCTTCATTAATTGAGCAATTTTCTTGTATCTAAAACAAATAAATGTGCTGATCATAAGTGCTATAACACCAGAAATGGAACAAAAAACACTAAAAGAAGTTCCTTCTGATGATTTATCCTGTGTAACTAATCCTGCTAAAGACAAAAACAGGAGAGCTGCTGCCAATACTCCTAATACTAATTGTGTCCAAAAGCCAATATTTCCTGACCATTGAAGAATAGTTGAGGCACGTTTGACACTAGGAGGAAGCGGTTGAGAAATTTCGTAGTTTTGACTCATAACAAATAATGAAAACCTTAACCTCAATTAAAATTATTATTAGAATTACTATATGATAATAGTAAATAACTAATTTTGCTGCAAAGAAAAAATATAATTAAATAAATATTTATTAACCGAAACATAACGTATAGATCAAAAAACTTGTTAATTGCTGTATTAGCTATTTGTTCAATAAATTTTCAAGTAACGAGCAGAATTTCTTCATGTTAATAGATATGAAAATTTTCTATGTTTTGCATTTATTTTTATGAAGAATAAAGAAAATTTATTATTAATTTACAATAAGGAAAGATTTCCAAAGACTAAAATTATTTAGGCAATAAATTGTAGATACTAAAATATCTTATAAAACTTTTTAAATATCAAAGTAAACTAATTCAAAATCATATAAGTGAATATGATATAGCTTTTGAGATGTATTTTTTATACTTTAATACTTGTCAAGTATCTTTTTATTATCATACTAGTCATTAATTTTTCATTAATAAGTTTACTTTTATTAATTTACAGATTATGAATATATCTTATGATAAAAGAAGTTGAATTATTATTTAAAGATCTTTTTGATTTCCTGTGTTACTATTTCGGGTAGAGCTAAAGTAAATATCGAATCTTTTGTGAAACCTGTAACTCTAACTAAACAGCAATTATTAATAAAACTTACACCATATTTATTCTTATTTCCAGCTTTATTTTTACTTGGAATTGTTATATTAATTCCTACTTTTCAAGCCTTTTATCTAAGCTTTACACAATATAACTACGATCTAACAAAACCCTCTAATTGGATAGGTCTAGAAAACTTTTATAGGCTATCACAAGATTCAGCATTTTGGAAAACATTAATAAACACAATACTATATCTTTTAGGGGTAGTTCCTCTCTTAGTTTCACTTCCACTTCTATTAGCTATTTTAGTTAATAACAATTTAAGAGGTATTAGCTTATTTCGTTTAGCATTTTATATTCCGGTAATTATCTCAACGGTTGTTGTAGGGATTACATGGAAAGCTTTGTATAGTTCTAATGGATTATTTAATCAAATGCTTAACTACTTAGGAATAGATGCAATTCCTTGGCTAACTAGCACTAAAATGGCAATTTGGAGTGTCATGCTTGTTACAGTTTGGAAGGGTTTAGGATATTATATGATGATTTATCTAGCAGGATTGCAAGGAATTTCTAAAGAATTATATGAAGCTGCTGCTATAGACGGTTCAGATGGTTGGCAAAAACACTTAGATATCACAATCCCCTTGATGCGTTCTTATATACTCCTGGTTGCTGTCATATCTTCTATTTCTGCTATCAAAACTTTTGAAGAGGTTTATATTATGACTCAAGGAGGACCTTTAAACAGCTCTAAAACAATTGTTTATTACCTCTATGAAAAAGCATTTCATGATTTAGATATTAATTATGCATGTACAATTGGGCTAGTTTTATTTCTAATAATATTAGCTTTTTCAATTGTTAATCTCAAAGTATCTACATATTATAAAAAATAAAGTAGAACTTAATATAAGTCAGTTTTTCTTATAACTTCATTTATTTGAATATACAGATTTTCGAATGTAGAAGAATTATCAAGAATATAATCTGCTGTTTTTACTTTATCTTTAAATGGTAATTGATTTTTCATACGTATAATTCCATCTTTCTTATTCAAAGAATTTCTCTTCATTAGCCTTTTCAACTGCTCTTGTTCATTACAATATACAATCCAGATTTCTGTTACCAAAAAAGTTAGTTTGGATTCAAAAAGTAACGGCAAATCTAAAATCAGAGTTCTACTTTTACTTTTTTTAATTTCTGTAATAAATATTTGTTTAACGTAGGGATGGATTTTATTTTCTAACCATTCTTTTTGTTTGACATCATAAAATATTATATTCCCTAATCTCTGATAATCTAAGTCTCCATTTTCTAAGTAGATGCTTTTCCCATATCGTTGCTTGATAAGTTTAGAAAGAGTAGAATTTAATCTAATTTCATTTCTAGCATATGCGTCTGCATCTAAGACAGGAATACTAAAGTGTCTCTTAATATAAGAAGAAACACTTGTTTTGCCAGTAGCAATACCACCAGTTAAACCTATGATTCTTTTACATAATTGGCTCATTAGAAAACATACTAAGATGAGTGTTACTTGAAAAATAGAAACATTTAATAATGTATTACATTGATTCTATGATAAAGACTTGAAATACATATTTAGTAAATTATCTAGTTAGTTTCTTAAATAAAAAAGATTATATTAAGAATTTAGATTATCACTTCAATTTAAAGACTAAAAGCAACACCTTACTATAAAGTGTTGCTTTTAGTCTTTAAATTGAAGTGATAATCTAAATTAAAACCTTTACCACATACCAGGAACTGGCTCTGGTGCTGGAGCCTTCTGATTAGGTTGTAAAGGAGGTAAACTTACATCAGGGCGACCCCAGTTAATATCTGTACGTGTAACTAGAGGCACTTCTCTCAAGTCTAAACGAGATATCCAACTAGGTTGAGCATACGCAAAATATGCATCTAAATCAGATCTTTTAGGGCTAATAATAACCCATTGACCATCTACCTCTTTCATGATTACATCAGAACCGGCTACAAGAGTAGGCCACTGGCGAGGCATTTGGGTACTAACACGCCAAACGTCTCTTTCACCTTTAGTAAACATTCCAACATCATAATGCATTCTGATATGAGCATCTTTGCTTTGACCAGCTGAAATGATTTGGATTTGAGCTACATCTCCAGTAACTCCACGAATACGACCAATAGCATAGTCTTCAAACTTAAATTTTAACCAATCTGCACGATATACATCGATAGGATCTTCAATCGCGGAACCTCTCAACTGACTCAGGAAAATCTCTTTTTGGTTGGTATCTGCCTGAGCAGGATTGATACCGAAAAAGGATAAGCTAAGAGCTAATCCTGCTAATATGTGTGAGTGTTTGATAAACACGATAACCTCACTCCAGCTTAATTGGGTAAATTGTCTCTAGATACTTTTTAGAATAGTTCAGCTTTGAAGCATAACTCAAAAAACTTAACTATAGCTTTATAAAGCCCATAAATTTTGTAACTATGTTAGTTGTTCTGAAAGATTACTATTTTTCTGAGACTCTTTTTCATTTTCGACAGAAGGTGTTATTTCTTTTAGCTGAGGAGGAAGGGGTTCTTCTTCAATAATTATCTCTGGAATTTGTGGGAATTTTGGATCAATTATAGAATAGGCTAACTGATTAGATAATCCTCCTTGAATTAATTTAGATAATATATCTTTTTTGTTAGGATCGTAATTAATTAACTGTATTGCATCATTAAAAATATTATTAATTTTCTCACCATTTTTATCAATTAACTCTAACTTAATCCAGTTTTTACCTGGCTTAAAACCCTTTAGATAAATGGGTTCTAATTTATTTAGAATAAATGCTTCTCCATTGATAGTTGCCTTTACACGCCAGTCGATTTTTTTGTTATTGATATTACTATTTTTTAATGGGTCTGAAGATAAATTAGATATATAGAAATCTAACATAATAGGCTCTTCACCATAATCACCTTGGGGACTATTATATGTAAGCATAGGTAGAGAAGGATCTGGAGAATTATTGTCTATTTCTGTAAATATATGAAATGTTGTCTGGGCATATGCTTCCTTAGTTTTGAAGCTTTCATGCCATGGTCTAGAAACTAAAACCCTAATAGTATGTGTTCCAGGATCTAAATCTTCTAAAATTATTGGTTCACTCAAATCATAAATTTTTTTATAAGATTTTTTATCAACGAAAAGATGTAAGTAAGGGCCCAAATCTAATTTTTCATTTTTAAATAAAGGATAATCTGTTAACCGTAATTTAACAGACACATTATTGTCTGACAGCATTTCATATGGCTTAGGACTAACAATTTCTATCTTTGGGTGATACTTTTTTAAACTTTCACTTAACAATTGAATGGTATCTGAAGGAGGAACTTCTGATAATTTGTTTTCAAAAATAGGAACTAAGTTGGTTTTGATTTTAAGAGAAGTTGTTTCAAAATTGTTGTTACAGGCTAATAAACCTAAACAAATAAAACTAATAAGAACAAAATTAAAGAATAATTTAACTAAAAATGATAACTGAAAAAACCTATGATTAAGCATTATTTATTGTGTCTTATCATTACATTATCAATGTGATTTTAACTATATCATTAAATTAAAACTGACAAAATATTTTGTATTGTTTTTCTAAAAATATTTACGATAGCTATCAAATATTTTTCTCTATTGCCAATATAATTTTTTCATTTATAAAAAATAAAAAATTATTATTTTTACCTTAAGTATCATTGATTATAAAAATTATATTTCAAGTTTTTTTAGAGTTAATAAGGGTATTTTATAATACAATATAATTAATGAAAAGCACTGCATACAATAGTTGCGAATAACTTTGTTCAACAATTAAACTAATTTTTGTAACCTCCTATATTTCATTTTATTTAACTAAAAACCTTTTTTGATTTATTAATTAGATTTATAAAAAGAAAATTTTATATGATTTTTCCTATATGTAAATTAACTTATAACTATACTTAATTCTATAAAAGTATTTTCGTAAGTTTTTACTAGCTAAAAATGATAATATCAATGAAATAACAAATTTTCTTGACTAATAGAATCAAGAAGATTTGCTATTTTATTGATATTAAAAAAAATAGATGTATTACTTGTATAACTGTCAAAATTATTATACATTGATGATTTTATGCTATGTTAAGTACTCGATTATTATTAAACTTAAAGTATTGATAATTTTTTAACCGATTCAAGTAATATTTTTTATATTATTTATTTGTAAACTATGGGACTAAAAGCAATAGGTCAATATCTTAATGATTATTAAGTTTATGATTATTACTTTTTTTACAATTAAATAAATACTGTTTGAATAGTAATTTCTACATATATCAATTGTTCTGAGGTAAGATCAAGGAACTAATAACTATAAAAAATCAGTTACAGATAAGAAAAATTATCTTAACAACTTACAATCAATATTGTTATTAACTTTATATTTACCTTTAGAATATGAGTAAAAATACTAAAAAAATACCATCAACTATTAATCCATGAAGGGAAAACAAAAGCAAGGAATGTCTTTAGATATACCTGAAGCATCGAGGGACACCCCGAATTATAAACCTAGCACACCTCGAAAGACTAACTTTCTTACAGTAGGTTTAGTTAGTTTTGGAGTTCTTAGTTTTAGTGTTTTTTTAATAACACGCATTTTTCCCCCAACATCACAAAAATTATTCTTGTCTTCTAAAGCAACAACTGATTTTGCTCCTTCGTCAAACTTGACTACTAATAAAATTGAAAATGTTCTTGGTCATTTGCCCTATACTGAAGCCTCTTTAGAGGATTTGATTTCAGTTACTAGTGATGGGCGCATCAAGCTCAGAACAAAAGCGGCTAAGAACTTCTTACGAATGCAACAAGATGCAAGAAAGAATGGTTTCACCTTAGTTCCAATATCTGGATTTAGAACCTTTAATCAACAAGAGTATTTATTTTTTGAAGTAAAGCGGCGCCAAAATGAGGAGACAAGAAAAAGAGCTGAAGTTAGTGCACCTCCTCAATACAGTGAACATCATACAGGGTATGCGATTGACATTGGAGATGGTGACTCTCCTTCAACACATTTGAATATAGAATTTGAAAATACACTTCTTTTTAAATGGTTAAAGAAAAATGCAGCTAAATATAGTTTTGAGCTATCTTTTCCACCAAATAATATTCAAAACATTAGTTATGAGCCTTGGCATTGGCGCTATGTTGGTGATGCTCATAGTTTAGAAACTTTTTTTAAGGCTCGAAATTTACAAAAAGAATCTTTACAATAACAATATACAAAATAGGTTCCCGTGATTATAGATATTGTTGAGATAGATAAGGTTTTAAGAAAGTTATGGACTATACAAAAATAAACTTTTTTAAATATTTTCATTTCTCACGAGTTTAAAAATTAGCTTTAACAGTTAACTATTTATATTTTACTAAAATAAATAACTTTCAACTTATCCACTTGCTAAAAAATGACTTATGTCGTTTAGAGACTTGTTCCTTTATTAGTTATTGGATACTCCCAGATATAATAGTGTCTCTTATTATCCGCTAATATAATAATCAAGTAATTTTTCTCTTTCCTAACCAATCTGTATGACAATATTAAATTAACTTTGTAAAAAATTCAGCTCAGTAGTTATAAAAGAATTAAAAAAATAATAGATAAAGGAATATAGTATGAGTTGCAGATTAATACTTTTTTGAGTTATTAGTAATTTTTATATATTTTCCTAGTACTTATTTTCATACTATAGTGGTTAAGTTCGATAAATATCTTTAAAAGAATTAACTCAAAAAACAAAAAAGCTAAATTGATATAAAAATAATCGAGATAATTTTAGCTTTTTATTCTTAAATCACTTTGTAATAAAAAGCTAAAATAATAAATATTATTCTAATTTTGTTACAAAGTAATTTAAGAATAATCAAAACTAATTTTTTATGAATATAAAAGTATTCAAAGAGATAGGTAGTCGTTAATATAAATATAATTAGTATTGATATTAAAAATGATTATTTATTTCGAAATATTTGTTTTATTATTAGTTAGTTTAATGTAATAGGATAAAAAGTTATTAAAGTAGATTTTATGACAACTATTCGCGAATATCGTAATTTACAAGCTTTATCGGAAATATGGGCAATTACAGC
Organism: Candidatus Atelocyanobacterium thalassa isolate ALOHA; assembly: GCF_000025125.1. Lineage (NCBI taxonomy): Bacteria > Bacillati > Cyanobacteriota > Cyanophyceae > Chroococcales > Aphanothecaceae > Candidatus Atelocyanobacterium > Candidatus Atelocyanobacterium thalassae. The sequence continues at coordinate 211,943 of NC_013771.1, read as the reverse complement.
TACAAAATTTGCTGATATCATTGCACTTTATGATCCTCATAGTAAGCCAGAAGTTAAACTGACTTTTTCCCAATTATATGAACAGTTAAAAATTTTTGCAGCTGGACTTCAATCCTTAGGAATTGTAGAAAATGACAAAATTTGTTTAATTGCTGACAATAGTCCTCGTTGGTTTATAGCTGATCAAGGATCAATGCTTGCAGGAGCATCAAATGCAGTGCGATCTTCTCAGTCAGATCCTAATGAATTACTTCATATTCTTCAAGATAGTGATAGTAGTATACTTATTGTAGAAGATATAAAAACACTAGAAAAATTATATTCTTTTTCAGATCAATTTAATTTACGTTTAATTATTTTATTAAGTAATGAAAAAAGTAATTTAGAAATACCTGTGAAGGTTTTAAATTTTACTGAGCTTATGAAACTTGGTAAAAACTTTGACTTAAGATCTATTGTTAAAAAAGATACCGATCTGGCTACTTTAATTTATACCTCAGGAACAACAGGAAAGCCAAAAGGAGCTATGTTGTCTCACGGCAATATACTACATCAAATCAGGAGCTTAGATACCATAATCAAGCCTAAGCCAGGTGATCGTATCCTTAGTATATTGCCATCTTGGCATTCTTATGAACGTAGTGCAGAATATTTTTTACTTTCTCAAGGATGTACTTTAATTTACACAAATATTCGTAATTTTAAAAATGATCTAAAAAAATTCAAGCCGCACCACATGGTTGGTGTACCTCGTCTTTGGGAATCTTTATATGAAGTTATTCAAAAACAATTTAGAGAACAAAGTGTTGCAAAAGAAAAAATAATAAAATATTGTTTTGAAAATTCTCTCAAATTTATTGTATGTAGACGTATTTTTAACTGTCTTAGTTTAGAGAACTTAAAACCTTCTTTTCAAACAAGAGCTATGGCCTTTATAAAACTTATTGCTCTTTATCCAATACATAAACTAGCTGACTTATTAGTTTATCGTCAAATTCGAGATAATTTAGGAGGAAGCTTTAAAACACTTATTAGTGGAGGAGGATCTTTAGCAAAACACTTAGATGATTTTTATGAAATTATTGATATCCCTATATTAGTAGGATATGGTCTTACAGAAACTTCTCCTGTTGCTAATGCACGTACTCATAAACATAACTTAAGAGGAACAGCAGGGCAGCCGATTGCTGGAACTGAAATTAATATTGTAGATCCTAATACCAGACAAATCTTGTCTAAAGGAAAGTGTGGCTTAATACTCATTAGAGGACCACAAGTCATGCAAGGATACTATAAAAAAATAGAAGAAACTAACAAAGTTAAAGATTCTCAAGGATGGTTTGATAGTGGAGACTTAGGATGGTTAACTCCTATGAATGATCTTGTCATCACCGGGAGGATTAAAGATACTATTGTTTTAAGTAATGGAGAAAATATTGAACCTCAACCTATTGAAGATGCTTGTTTAAGAAGTGTATATATTGATCAAATCATGTTGGTTGGGCAGGATCAAAAAATGTTGGGAGCTTTAATAGTTCCAAATCTGGATATGTTAAAGTCTTGGGCAGAAGATCAAAATTTACACCTGAACATACCATCCAAAGATGAGTTAAAAAATGTCTTGGCTGATAATGATCTTTACTCACAATCAATTCAAGACTTATATCGTAAGGAGTTAAAGAAAGAAGTGCAAAATCGCCCAGGATATCGTTCAGATGATTTGATAAAAACTTTTGATTTTATATTAGAGCCATTTTCTATTGAAAATAATATGATGACTCAAACATTAAAAATGAAACGTCTTGTTATTATGAAACATTATCAGGTTATTATTGATAAAATGTTTAACTCTTAATGATTTGTTTCCAAAATATAGAACATTAAAATAAAAACCAATACAACTTATGGATGAAATAAATACCAGCTTACTGCTCAAAAGACCAGTTAACCTGAAAGTTATCGTGACTGCTCGTTGGAAAGAGGAAATGCAACAACAATTGCAATCACAAATAAATCAACTTGACAATCAAATACAACAAATAGAAATGCAAGAAAAAAGAGCAGTTGCTGAACTTCAGAAACAAAATATTTCTTCTTCTAGTCCTCAAATTAATCAACAAATTGATAACGTAAGTCTTCAAGCTAATCATAAAAAAAGTGAAATATTAGAGCAAAAAAATCAATTTTTGCAGCAAATTCAACAAGTTCAGGTTGTCGAATTAGATCAAGAAGTAGTTCAAGGACAAATAGAAAACTTTTTTCAAGTTAGGAAAGGAGATAATTTAATTCAAAAACTTAATATAGAAATTGTTATTCGCGATGGTGTAATTGAAGAAATAAGGGGAGATATCTAGGAGAATATCGATAAGTAGTAAGTGGTAAGAGAAATTATTACTTATTACTTAATTTAAAATATTTTATATATAATTAGCATTAGCTAAAAAATTGTTGGAATATTATTTAGAATATTAATTGCCTTATAGTTTCTTTTAAAACATTTAAACTTTTTAAAGAACTATATATTAGATGAATAGAGGATAATGGTTTTTTAATCATTTGGTAGGCTAAATAAAAATATTGTAACTTTCCATCAACTCCAAAAACATCACGTAAATCTGGTAAATCTTGCTGGCAATTATCACTAATAACTCTTATCACAATAACTGAGATATTCCATTTCCGACTCCAGTTTAATAAAGCTATTCCTTCCATATCAATTACATCAGCTTTATATATTTTCCCCAAAACTTGTTTTTCTTTTGCTGATGACATAACATACTGACCTGTTATACCTTTTCCAAAAGTACACTTGCCTTTTAGTTTTTCAATCACTAACTTACTTAGGAAAGGATCACATTGTCTACATTCATTAGTTTTGGATTCTAGCGAAGTACACTCTTCATATATTATTATGTCCCCTATTGAATGTTTGGGGGATAAGCTTCCACCTAAACCTATCATCATAATAGTTTTAGGCAGTTCCTTTAGAAAATAAGGGTTTTGTTCCCACTTTTCTAAAAATTCGGTAACAGCTTTTACTCCTGCTGGAATAGACTTAATATTTATGGTATTAGGATTCTTTTTGATTCCTTGAAGAACTGCTTGATATTCTGCTCCTTGCGGCACAAGAAGTGTATCGAACCAACAATCTAAAAAATTATTCTTTTTATACATAAGTTTCAAACTAAAATATTATTCATTCTTGTGAATTTTTTATTTAAAAAATTGGAGAAATGTTATTATGTAACAGGTTAAGGGTACTTATTGGATGCTAGTCCAAGTTGAATACTTAAGAAGATAACTTAAATGATCTTCTAAAAACAAGAGTAAATCTTTATCAGGGCTTCTCTCATTTACCTTTGAAACCTAAAATAATTTCCAACTAAAAATTCTAACTTATCATTAAAGCCCCTTAGTTATGACAGATTCTATTATCCTTCAAGTTGATCAAATCGTTAAACGGTTTCTTAATCATACAACGGTAGCTATTGATCAGGTTAGCTTTAAGTTGATGCAAGGAGAAATTCTGGGATTGCTTGGTCCCTCAGGATGCGGAAAAACTACACTTTTGCGCTTAATCGCAGGTTTTGAGCAACCTTCTGTTGGAACTATAGAATTAGCAGGAAATATAATAGCTAGTCCTTATGAAGTAATACCTCCCGAATATAGAAATACAGGTATGGTTTTTCAAGACTATGCACTATTTCCTCACTTAAATATCGCTAACAATATCTCTTTTGGTTTAAAAAAGAAAAAATTAAGCAGAAATGAAGTGAAACAACGTATCAGTGAAGCCTTAGCTTTAGTAGGTCTAGAGGGGCTTGAAAAGCGTTATCCACATCAACTCTCAGGTGGACAACAACAAAGGGTAGCTTTAGCTAGGGCCTTGGCTCCGAAACCTTCATTAATCCTGCTGGATGAGCCATTAAGTAATCTTGACGTGCAAGTTCGTTTACAGTTAAGACATGAAATTCGCCATGTTTTAAAAGGAACAGGTATCACAGCAATTTTTGTTACTCACGATCAAGAAGAGGCTTTAGCAATATCCGACAAAATAGGAGTTATGTCTTACGGAAAAATTGAACAATTTGGAACTCCTGAAGAAGTTTATACTCATCCTTCATCACGCTTTGTCGCAGAATTTGTTACTCAAGCTAATTTTATTCCGGCCAAACGGAAAGGAAAATTTTGGATAACAGAGATAGGTCAATGGGAAGCTCCTTCAAGTTTTGAGAATATTGCAGAAGGAGACTTGATGGTCAGACAAGAAGATATTATGCTACATCCAGATGATACAGGTGAAATTGTAATTTGCGATCGTCAATTTTTAGGTAGAGAATATTGTTATTGTCTCAAAACCCCTTCTGGATGCCAAATTCAAGCAAGAACATCTTTACAAACTCAACTGCTTATTGGTACAAGAGTTAAATTAGCTATCACACCTCATTCTCCCCAAGTCTTTCCAGTAATTTCTTTCAAAACACATAAAAAGAAAGAAATCTCCTTGTTACCTATGTAAATTAAAGATAAGCAATATTACTTTTAAGAAATGGTTTGAAGCTTTTAAATTTGAAATTCCTGTTTCACATTAAAAATTACTTCAAGAAGAAAAAATTATTCCTCGTTTTCCTCTTGTATATCTGTGATACAGTTATAAAAAATCTTCAAAAAAACTTATCTTTTTAGATTTGATACGATGTTTTTCATGATTTAATTAGTAAAAATTAAATTATGAAAAACCATAAAGTCCATGCCACAATCAAGAAACTTTTGTTAAGATGGCGTACGTTTATTTAATATAGAAGAGGATCTTTGAGTCAACCACTTGATATTCTTACCTTAGATACTTTGGCGCAGGAACTTGCTGCAATACAGCAAACGGGTTCTAAAAGAATTGCTTTATTAGGTTCGCGCCATGTACCTATTACTCATCAACAATTAATTGAAATGATGAGTTACGCTTTAGTATTGGGCGGAAATCGTTTAATGACATCAGGCGCTACCGGAACTAATGCAGCGGCTATTAAAGGGGCAATGAGAGCAGATCCAAGTCTTCTCACTGTGATATTGCCTCAAAGCTTGAACAAGCAACCCAGAGAATCAAAAAAACAACTAGAAAGAGTAATTCATTTAGTAGAAAATCCTAATAACGATAGTTTATCTTTAGGAGAAGCTAGTGCTTTATGTAATCGAGAGATAATATCTCGATGCCAACAGCTCATTTGTTTTGCTTTTCATGATAGTCATACTCTACTACAAACCTGTGAGGAAGCAGAAGAGCAAAGAAAACTAGTTACACTTTTTTATTTCGACTAATTAAGAGGGCATAATAACTTAACTATGCCCTGAATTATATATTAAGTCTAAAAGCAAATAATGATTGAATATTATTTAATCATCTTCTCCGTAATATCTATGTTGATTTCACAAATATCGTTTTTAAAGAATAATTTGGTAAATATTGTAGAAAACAATGAACTTATTTTTATTGTATAGAGGATTTACTTTCCCGGATTCCTCTAATAGCTTCTGCATAATTTGCAGATTTAAATATAGCGGATCCGGCTACGATAGAATTAGCACCAGCTTCTATAACTTTCCAGGTGTTTTCTGGCTTTAATCCTCCATCTACCTCAATCCAAGGGTCTAATCCCTTTTTATTACATATTTGACGCAATTGATAAATCTTGTCTAGCATGGTAGGAATAAAACTTTGTCCTCCAAAGCCAGGATTAACACTCATTATTAAGATCAAGTCACATATTTCTAAAACATGTTCAATAGATGTTAAAGGAGTAGCAGGATTAAGAACAACTCCAGCTTTTTTACCTAGTTCTTTAATTTGTCCAAGAGTTCGATGTAAATGAAGAGATGCATTATTCTCTGCATGTATAGAAATTATATCTGCTCCTGCGTTTACAAAGTCAGTAATATATTTTTCAGGTTCTACAATCATTAAATGAACATCTAATGGTTTTTTAGTATAAGGACGAATCGCTTCAACTACTAGTGGACCAATAGTGATATTTGGGACAAAGCGGCCATCCATAACATCTATATGTATCCAATCTGCGCCTGCCTTGTCAACCAATTCGATTTCCTCTCTTAAACAGCTAAAATCGGCTGAGAGAATAGAAGGAGAAATAACTATAGGTTTATTAAATTGGCTCATGAGAATAGTAGTTTTATGTAAGTTTTTATGGTGATGATATTAAACAATCTATCTGATTCTTATCAAGATTAATTATGTTTTTAATAAATCATAATAAATAACCTTTTATTGTAAGATAATGTGTACCTATGAGTTTTTCCCCTTAGAGGATAAGGTGCGAAAAAGGATGAAAAATTTTTGAGTTAACCAGTTAATTAGAATACTAATAAATAAAATACCAATAGCTGGTTGAAACAATACATTCCATAATCTATACCATAATTTTAAACCTAAGGTTAGGTTGAATAAATTACCTATTACAGCTATTGAAAACCAGGCGAATCCTAAAAAAATTAAAAATATATTTGCTACTAATAAATAATTCAACCAATTTATAAAATTAAATTTCATGTTTTTTATTTAAACAATCTAGATTTGAAACAAAATTATTATACTTCGATGAAATAGAAATTATTTATATATAATTAGATCTTCTATCTCAACAACGGTAAGAAAAGCGTTACAAAATAATATACTAGAGGAGCTGTAAATACATAACTATCTGTCCTATCTAAAATTCCACCATGGCCAGGAATTAATTTACCTGAATCTTTTACGCCTGCATCTCTTTTCATCATAGATTCGGTTAAATCCCCTAGAAGACTCACAATCCCAATTAATATCCCTAGAATCATACCAGTTAAGTAGCAATAAGGCCACTTAAGATACCAGGCACCAATTTCTGCAACTATTATACTTCCTATTAATCCAGCTATTGCACCTTCAACAGTTTTTTTAGGACTAATATTGGACAAACGAGTTTTACCAAATGATTTACCCATAACATAAGCTCCAATATCAGCGGCCCAAATACAACTGAAAGCTAAACAAGTAACAGTTAATGCGGGAGAAAGGAATTGAGATTTTGTCCATAGATTAGGCAAATATTTTTGAAGAAATAAATCATTATTTTCAACATTAATATTTGTAATAGTGCTGTCAAAACCAACTCTTAATCTTAGCCAGTAACTAGGTAAATATCCTCCATAAAACAAGCCTAAAATAGAAGTAGAAATATCGGCAATACTAGCTAATTTAGGCTGAAATAGGAGATAAAAGCAAATTAATGTACCTGCTAAAGCAAATAAAGCATCCGTAAAATGTGGCGCGATAGCTGCTGTGATCAATAAAATTTGGGATACGATTAAAGTTGTTTTAGTGGCAGGAATAATTCCTTTAGCTCTAACTAACTGAAAATATTCTAATTGTCCTAAAAAAACTATCAAACATAGTCCAATAGTAAAGAGCCACTTGCCAATAATTAATATTCCTAAAGCAAAAAAGATACCAATAATAGCTGTTATAGTTCTAGTCCAGGGCATAGGGTAATATTCAGATAAGGTGGAAGGAAAGAACGATAAAAGTTCATGTCTTTAACTTTTTCCTAAATTTGTTTCATAAAGTATATAGAATCTCTATAAGCTTAATTGCTTAATTTGAAATTATAAAACATTATATTTTTTATGATTAAGCATTAAAGGTATTAGCATAATTATTTTACAGCATAAATAATAACTTTATAATATTGGTCAAAAGTGTTTTGATTTCATTTAATGTTAAAAACAGCTATTCCAGAAGATTAAAACTTAATTATAGTTTAGAAATCTGTAACCTATCTGGTTATATTTCATTTAAAGTAAAAATTATCAGCAAAAGTATTAAATCTAAATCTTATTCTTTAATATTCTTATTTATTCAATCGTTTATTAATTCTAAGCATTTTTGCTGTAAAGTTCCTTAACTTAATTGCTATTTCTATATTAAGTTTATATTTGCAAAATAATAAACTTAATATATTTTTGCAATTCAAGGCAATAATTTTTAATTTTTTAATTCTAAATAGAATATTAAAATTTTGGTGTAACAATAAAGTATTTTTGATAGATGGCTAGGACGATTTATTAGATTTTATTCTGTATTGCTGCATAAAATTGATAAATTTTACAAACAGATAGTCGGCATCATGCGGTCCTGGACTTGCTTCTGGGTGATATTGCACAGAAAAGAAAGGTAACTTTTTATGGCATATTCCAGCTATAGTTTGATCATTTAAATTGAAATGACTAATTTCAATTGTTTCATTTAATGATTCTTCAGATACTGCAAATCCATGGTTTTGACTTGTGATTTCTATCTTGTTGCTTAGTCCACAAGGTTGATTTAGTCCACGATGGCCAAATCTTAATTTGAAAGTGCTACCTCCCAAGGCTAGACTTAAAATCTGGTGTCCCATACAAATACCAAAAATAGGTATTTCAGTGCCAATAAGCAATTTTACAAGATTTATACCTTCGCTAACTGAAGCTGGATCACCAGGACCGTTAGAAAGAAAAATACCATCAGGGTCATAATTTAAAATACTGTTAAGTTCTGTATCAACAGGAACAACAATAACCTTACATCCGTAGCTGACCAAACGTTTTAAAATATTTCGTTTAATTCCAAAGTCAACTACTATGACAGTTAACAAATCCTTAACAGTTTGACTATGATGGTCAACGAATTCCCATTTTTCATTAGTAGCAATTGACCACTGGTAAATTTTATTAGTAGTAACTTTTTTAACTAGATTTAGCCCTTCCATCGGAGGAGCTGATTTTAGCTTAGATATTAAAGTTTCTTTATCTAATATTTCTGTGGAAATAATTCCATTCATTGCCCCCATAGCTCTAATTTTACGAGTTAACTGTCTAGTATCAATTCCATAAATACTTACAATTCCATGACGAATTAAATAATCTGGCAGAGACTCTGTTGAACGCCAATTACTTGGGCGATATGTAATATTTTTAGCAATGACACCAAAAACATGGGGTCTGTCAGATTCTTGATCGTCATCATTTATTCCTGTATTACCTAATTCAGGACATGTAAAATTTACAATTTGACCATAGTAGCTTGGATCTGTTAAAACTTCTTGATATCCTGTCATCCCTGTATTAAATACGACTTCTCCCATGACCGTACCTTTCGCACCAAATGATAAACCTTCAAAAAATGTACCATCGGCTAGTACTAATAAAGCGGGTTCTCCTTTCATTATGTTCATAATAATTAAGTTTTTAATATCTAAAAAGGATGAAACTTAGCAATTGACGATAAACTAGATTAGAGAATTAGTATAATCCTAGTATTTTGCCTATTTGTCGAGACATACTTATTCCTAGATTACTAGGAGGCAATCTTAACAAATATTATAAAAATATTAGTATAGAGTCAAACTGACAAGAATAGGCATAATACCATGAGTCCTAAAAAATTAATCGATGATGATAAGCAAGAGATTCTTAACCTTTATCGTCAAACTTCAGAAACTACCTCTACCTTAGCTCATCGTTATGGTGTAAGTAGTTCTACTATTAGTCGCTTTCTGAAAAATACACTATCAGATATAGAGTATGAAGAATTAATTCAGCAAAAACGATTGGCAAGAACTAATAAGATTCAAAATAATAATGACACAGAAAAGATAAAAAAAAGTAATTTAGACACTTTAAAATCATTTTCTGAATCTAAAAAGAATAATGAAAATATTCGTATTACTGAATCTTTATCAGAAAAAACACCTGATGAGTTATTAAGTAAACCTAAGCCAATAACCGTAAAACATATTCCAACTTTGCTACTATCTTCAAAAGAAACAGAATTAATAGAAGAAGATGATGATGAATTGGAAGATGTAGATGTTATGGCTTTAGGAGAAATGCTAGGAGAAGATATTGAGAGCAATTATGAAGATTGGGATGAAGAAGATGAGGATAGTAACGAAGATGATAAAAATTATGATGAGTCTTTGTCTACTAGTGGTAATATCTGCGTTTTACCTTTTTCTGATGCAATACTCCCAAGAACTTGTTATCTTGTCATAGACCGTTCTGCAGAGCTAATTGCGCGACCATTAAAAGAATTTGCTCATCTAGGACAAATTCCAATTAGTGAGATACAGCAGAACACTCTACCAATATTTGATAATCATCGTTTTGCCCGTAGATTTTCTAATCGTTCTCAAAGAGTCATTAAGATTCCTGACAGCCGTCTTTTATATAAAACCTGTGCTTATTTACAAGCTAAAGGAATAACTCGTATTTTTATGGATGGCCAGATATATTCTTTAGATTTAGAGGAATGAATACTGCTACTTATCTTATTAAAAAATTCAGTATATTCTAAGTAATTATTATTTACGAGAAAGTAGTATGAATTTAAATCATTACATAATAGTATATAAATACTCTTTATATACTGTCCTCTATATATTGATATTTTATTAAGAATAATTTGAATTTCTCATTTTTATTTTACTAAGATAAAAGATGAGTTTGTTCTAAGATTAAAAGAATTTGTTTTAAAAATAGATGGTGAATAAATACAATTCACCATAGAGTCATAAGCTAGTAACTCTACTTTTTAATATTTGATATGGAAAGTAAAAAATATTTTAAAAATAATGAAATTATAAGCTTTTAAAACATAGAAATAATAGCTAAATGGACTTATCTTTAAGTAAAATATTATTATCAAAATACATAACATTTAAACTTGTAAAGATGTGTTTAACCTCTTGCTTACAAACTTATCTTTATTTTCTAGTAAATTTGCAATTATGCTAATCAAAAAATAAAAATGTATTTAAAAAATATTCATTTATATACTTTTCGTAACTATTATAAACAGTCAGTTAACTTACAGTCACAAAAGACAATTTTATTAGGTAATAACGCTCAAGGGAAATCTAATTTACTTGAAGCAATAGAGTTATTGGCTACTCTAAAAAGTCATCGCACAAGAAGAGATCAAGATCTAATATTAGAAGGAGAAAAAAGTAGTCAAATCACAGCTAATGTTGAAAGAATTTATGGACAATCTGAGTTAAGTATTACACTTCGTTCAAGTGGTAAACGTAGCTTAATGTTAAACCATGAAAAACTTCATCGCCATCTTGAATTTTTAGGTCATATTAACGCAGTAGAATTTTCATGTTTGGATTTGGACTTAGTAAGAGGATCACCAGAAATTCGTCGTATTTGGTTAGATACTCTTTTGATCCAATTAGAACCTATTTATGCTCATATCATTAATCAATACCATAAAATTTTAAGACAAAGAAACTCTCTCCTTAAAATAATTCGAAAGCAGTTTAACGATTCAAAAAAATCTGATAATTTCATGACTACAATATCTCAATTAAAATTGTGGGATGAACAACTTGCAGAAGCAGGAACGAGAGTTACTAGAAGGCGAAATCGTGTAATACAAAGATTAGTTCCTCTAGCACAAAAATGGCACAAAAGTATTAGTGGAAAGGCAGAATTATTAGATATTAATTATTTATCGAATATAACTATTGAAAATGAGAATCATCAAACAATACAACAAAGATTTTTAGAGAAAATAGAGCAACGTAGTATTATTGAAAGAAATCTTGCTACAACAGTTGTTGGACCTCATCGAGATGATGTAGAGTTTAATATTAATAAAAATCAAGCAAAATTTTATGGTTCCCAAGGACAACAGAGAACTTTAGTTTTAGCTATTAAATTAGCTGAACTTCAGTTAATTGAAGATGTGATTGGGGAACCTCCATTGTTGTTACTTGACGATGTATTGGCTGAATTAGATCACAATAGGCAAAAGCAATTACTAGAGGCTATTCAAGGAAAGTTCCAAACACTTATTACAACTACTCATTTACCTACTTTTGACACAGAGTGGTTGAAATCTTCACAAATTATAAAAGTTGAAAGAGGTAAAATTTTCCAATTTTAAGATCATAAAATAATTTATATGTTCAACTAAAGAATATTTCAATAAAATAATTTATTTTTATGTATTAATGGAATGTAAAGATCTTTCTATAGACACTGGAGATAAACTAGGTTTTGGTTCAACAACTTCTGGAATGGGAAGAAAAGATAACAGTAAAGATACAAAGCTTAAACTAAAAATTCCTATGGTAATTGGAATTACTAGTTCAACAAATGATTCGTCAGAATGATGATAACGCTTAGATATTGGCTTTAATTGTAAATTAAAGTTAGGCAAAGTGTAGTTGTCAGCGAAAAATTGATCAATTCCTTCTACTAAGTCAAATAACTGAACTGTTGTCAGTATGATTTTGACAACATCTCTATCCTCAGTAGAGGGGTTCCAAGCTAAACAATGAAGATCTTTGTCAATAATTTTTTCAATATTAATTATATTTTCTTCCGTTTGAGAATGTGAGGGATGAGAAACTCCACTTAAATAAGCTTGAACATATTCACTAGTAGCTTTGACAAGATTTTCAAAAAGCGCGTTCCCCCCTTCTATTTTTTGAGTAATACCTGTGAATTGACATTCGACATTGATCAATACAGATAATATTTCACGAGTTTCACTATTAGAAACTTTATTATCTAAACCTTCTAGAATCAAAGTGCAGTTAGGCAGACTATAGCATCGTCTAATATTCATATAACTTCTCCATCAAATAAGCTAACCCATAAACGTTGCATTCCAGAAGTTCCTGTACAAAATAATAATTGTTTAAGCAATATTAAAGCTAATTCATTTAATTTGTGCTCTGAATCTAAATATAGTGCAACTTTGGCACGACGAGGATTCATCCGACTATGAAAATGAGCACGAAATTGATCTAAATATTCAGCCAAAAGAAAATGACAGGTTACTGGTAAATTATTTTTACTCATTTGTTGCTCGGCTAACAATAACTGTCGAATGTCTGCGGTTAGAGGTTTAACATGATGGTTTGTAATTATAACTAAAGCTTTCGCCTGTTCAATAGACAAAATACCACGATTATAAGCACGTCTCCAAGGATTAGTAGATCTCAAACGCCAAAGTGCAATACGGTTTTTGATAACTTTTTGCAAATTGAAAAGCTTAACTGTTGCTAGCATTTGTTCTGATACTCCTAAATCAAGTGCCTCAAGAGCAAGTAAAATAAGATCTATATGCTTTTGAATATGAGTAGAACAATGATATCCAGAAATCATAAAATCTGGTAGGTCATCTAATATAATTGGTTTTAATTGGGCAGAAGAATCTATATCAGACATTATTTTATATAAAGACTAGAAAAAATAAAAGAGCATTCTTACCTTATCATCTAATAAAAATATTAGGAGTCAAGAAAAGGGTTTATTTATATAATTATTCAATAGTATACTTTTTCTAATATTTAGATAAACTTTCCATAAAATAAAAATTTAATTGATAATATATCAACTAATAATTATCTAAAGAATATTAGATAAAAGTTAGTATTATTCATTTTTATATGATATGTGATTAGTTCTAAAAATAGACTTTAGTTGACTACATTTGATTATTTTTTATTTTTATCAATAATTTTTAAGTTAATTTCACTAAATAATAATTATATACTTTAAATATTTTGATTTCTACATCAGCTTATCTTCTAGTTGTTCATGGTAGTCGTGATTTACAATCTCAAGTTTCCTTAAAAAGACTATCCTATTTGATATCCTGGCAACTTAATTATCTCAATAAAAAAGTTATAAATGAAAACTCTAATAGCTGTTATCATAATATTTCTTCAGGCAGTTATCGTTGAGGTGGCAACTTTAGAGTTATCGCAAATATCTTTAGCTAAAAAGATTCAACAATTTGCCTTAAAGATAAATAAATACGGAATTAAAAACCTAAAAATTATTCCAATGTTTTTATTTCCTGGCATACATGTCAAACAAGATATTCCATTAGAAATTAGTACTGCTCAGAAAAAAATAGGTAATCTGATTAATTTAGAGTTATGTCCACACTTAGGTAGCTATAAAGGTTTGTCAAATCTTTTATCTAATCAGTTTTCGATATGCTCTCAAATGAATGCTAAAATAATTATTTCCCATGGTAGCCATTTTAAAGATGGAAATAATACCATTGAAGTTATTGCTAGCAATCTGAATGCAATTACAGCCTACTGGGGAATGAAACCAGATTTGTCTGATCAAATTAATATATTATTAAAACAAAATAAATTAGCAATTACTATTATTCCTTATTTTCTTTTTCGAGGAAAAATCACAACTATCATTACTCAACAAATTAAAAAAATACAAAGTAATTTACCTGAGATCCAGATTAATTTAGGACATCCAATAGGAGAGACTTTCGATCTTGTTAAATTAATTGTAGACGAGGTAATAAAATAATGAGTGAAACATCTAAAGTCTACTTAGTAGGCTCAGGACCAGGCGACCCTGATTTAATGACCATAAAGGGTCAAAAATTATTAAAACATGCCAATGTAGTAGTTTATGATGCCCTTATAAGCTCTGAAATTCTTAATATGATCAATAGTGATGCGATTAAAATTAATGTAGGAAAGCGTAGGGGAAGTCATTCTAAGTTACAAATAGAAACTACCACAATTTTAATAGAGCAAGCAAAAAAACATCCTGTGGTAGTAAGATTAAAAGGTGGAGATCCATTCGTCTTTGGCAGAGGAGGGGAAGAAATGGAAGACCTTATAAATGCTGGAATTTCAGTCGAAGTTGTCCCTGGTATTACTGCAGGAATTGCAGCTCCTGCATATGCAGGAATTCCAATTACTCATCGAAATTATAGTTCTTCCGTAACATTTGTCACTGGACATGAAGCTGTAGGTAAGTATCGCCCCGGAGTCAATTGGTCAGCAATTGCTAATGGTGCAGAAACTATCGTTATTTATATGGGAATCCACAATTTGGCGAATATCGTAACTCAATTGTTATTAGAAGGATTAATATCTAAAACCCCAATTGCTCTAATACGTTGGGGAACTATGCTCAAACAGGAACAATTAATAAGTACGTTGGGATTAGTTGTTGAGCAAGTTAAACAGCAAGATTTTCAAGCTCCAGCAGTTGTTATTGTTGGTAATGTTGTTAAACTGCAAAAAATATTAGTTTCCTAAATATAAATAATGAATTTTATATTTGCTTGTCTTTTATAAAAAAATAATAATACCTAGTTTTATCTTTTAAACTAATTGGAAATACCGATGAAGAAAAACTATTATTTGTCTTAGAAAATACTATTTCAAAATAGTATAACTATGATTAAACTGTCTTAAAATAGTAAAACAAGTATACTAATAATGTTTTTGAAGTAAATTGACAAAGGTATTTTACATATGAGCCATTAAAAATCTTTAAAGATAAGAGTTATTAATCAGAAACTTAACTATTAAGCCAACAACTTATTCCCCTTAGACTAGGTATTTTATATTGAATATGACATCTAAATGATGTTCACCATAAATATATCAGATATTAATGGCATATAATTTTACAAAATATTCAATTAATTTTTACTTATTATTCAAAACGAGACAATACTATTCAAAATATTTAATGAGTGAACTTAAATCTAAATGTATAGGTGTAATTTTTATATATCTAGGTCATTTAAATTTAACTTAGAGCCGTAGTTTTCAATAAACTGTCGTCTAGGAGCAACTTTATCACCCATTAAAATTGTAAAAATACGATCTGCTTCAACAGCATCATCAATTTCTACTCTTTTCATACTACGTGTCTCAGGATTCATCGTTGTATTCCACAATTGAACAGGCATCATTTCTCCTAAACCTTTGAATCGTTGAATTGTGTATTTAGCGTTTGCAGGTAAAGCCTTAATATTGTCTTGTAGTTGCTGCTCATTATAACAATAGGAATGATTACGTCCCCTTTCTATTTTGTATAAAGGAGGACAAGCAATATATATAAAACCTTGTTCTATTAATAATCGCTGATAACGATAGAAAAAAGTTAATATTAAAGTACGAATATGTGCTCCATCAACATCTGCATCTGTCATTATTACAATCCTGTGATATCGCAATTGTGATACATCAAATTCTTCTCCCTTAATTCCTAGTCCTAAAGCAGTTATGAGAGATTGAATTTCGTTATTCTTATATATTTTTGCATCATCAGTCTTCTCAATGTTAATAATTTTTCCTCTAAGAGGTAATATAGCTTGAAAACGCCTATCTCTACCCTGTTTGGCAGAGCCTCCCGCTGAATCTCCTTCCACTAAAAAAATTTCTGCTTCTGCAGGATCTCTCGTACTACAGTCTGCAAGTTTCCCAGGTAAAGGAGAAGATTCTAAAACAGATTTACGACGTACAAGATCTCTAGCTCTTCTTGCCGCTTCCGCTGCTTTAAATGCTTGGACAGCTTTTTCTATAATAATATCGCCTACATGAGGATTAAACTCTAAATATTCTCCTAAGACTTCCCCTACTAGTAAATCTACAATACCTCTAACTTCTGTATTACCAAGTTTTGTTTTTGTTTGTCCTTCAAATTCTGGTTCTGGAACTTTAACTGAAACGATTCCTGTTAAACCTTCTCTAACATTTTCACCACTTAAATTAGGTTCGTTTTCTTTTATCTTATTCCGTTTTCTAGCAACGTTATTCATCGTTCTAGTTAAAACTGTTTTTAATCCTTCTAAGTGTGTACCACCATCAATAGTTCTAATATTATTAGCAAAACCCAATAAATTATCACTATATGCATCTATACACCAAAGCAATGCAGCTTCAACTTGAACACCTTTTTTTTCTCCGCAAATGTATATGATATCTTTATGTAAAGCTTCTTTGTTTCGACACATATAGGTAACATATTCCCTAAGTCCTCCTTCGTAGAAATAGGTCTCACTATAAGGTTCTTGTTTTCGGTAGTCAGTAAACTTGATTGTTATTTGAGAATTTAAATATGCCAGTTCTCTCAGTCTTGCTGACAAAGTAGCATAGTCAAAATTTGTATCAGATGTAAAGATTTGTTTATCAGGGAGAAAAGAAACCGATGTACCTTTTGGGTGTTCAGTATCCGGTTCTTTTTTTAGTTCGCTAACAGCAACTCCGCATTCATAACGTTGTGTATATACACTGTTATCCCGCCAAACTTTAATAATCAGCCATTCTGATAAAGCGTTAACAACGGAAATTCCAACTCCGTGAAGCCCTCCTGAGACTTTATATCCGCCACCTCCAAACTTACCTCCTGCATGAAGAACCGTCATTACTGTTTCTAGAGCAGATTTGCCTGTAGCAGGATGAATATCAGTTGGTATTCCTCGTCCATTATCTGTAACAGTGACAGAACCATCAATATTTATATCAACTTCAATATGGGTACAATGGCCAGCTAAAGCCTCGTCAATCGAATTATCTACAACTTCATAAACAAGGTGGTGAAGTCCTTTTGGTCCAGTAGTCCCGATGTACATACCTGGACGTTTTCTTACCGGCTCTAGTCCTTCAAGAACTTGAATTTGTTCTGCACCATAATCACTTTTTATTGCCATGAAATTTCCTTAATAATTAGTTGAATATTGAAGTTTTTTGTGGTTCCTTAAT
Organism: Candidatus Atelocyanobacterium thalassa isolate ALOHA; assembly: GCF_000025125.1. Taxonomy (NCBI): domain Bacteria; kingdom Bacillati; phylum Cyanobacteriota; class Cyanophyceae; order Chroococcales; family Aphanothecaceae; genus Candidatus Atelocyanobacterium; species Candidatus Atelocyanobacterium thalassae. The sequence continues at coordinate 194,358 of NC_013771.1, read as the reverse complement.
CACAGTGAAATATTAAAAGATTCTAACATATAGCAATCTAAAGCTGCTTAAAAGTATTGTTTGCTTATATGCTAGCGCTTATTTATGTTTAAGAAAAATTACATACTGTATTAAAGGTATGAAGTTTAGAAAATTAATTTTTCAATACTTCCCAATAGTTTTGTCATATTATTTATTATTTTTCGATAAAATTCAATTACTATAGAATGTCATAACCAAACAAGTTGGCATTTACTTCTTTTAAAGTTATGTTACCTAATCCATATTCTGACCAGCGTTGATCCACTAATTGAGTGGTACTGGCATCAGGTTCTAAAGGTTCTCCCCATTCATGGTTAGTTTCAGGATAAATTTTGGTGGTGGCATCTATTCCCATCCTCCCACCTAAACCAATTTTCTCACTAGCAAAATCTAAAGTGTCAAAAGGAGTATCTTCTATGATGAAAACATCTCTTGATGGGTCAGTCTTAGAACTAATAGCCCACATTACCTGTCTTGGATCGCGTATATTAATATTTTCATCAACAACAACCACAAATTTAGTATAAGTAAATTGAGGTAAAACACTCCAAAAGGCTAAGGCAGCACGTCGAGCATGACCAGGATAAGCTTTCTTAATAGAAATAATAGCTACTTTGTAACTCAAAGCTTCCATAGGAAGAAAGAAATCTTTAATTTCAGTAATTTGCTGCCTTAGAATAGGAGTATAAATTCTATTTAGAGCTATGGCAATCATTGCCTCTTCTTTGGGGGGGCGACCACTAAAAGTTGTTAAATAAATTGGTTCTTTACGATGTGTTATGCAATGAAAATGTATTAAAGGAGAATCTTCTTTTCCTCCGTAATATCCCATATGATCTCCGAAAGGACCATCAGCCATTACTTCACCTGGATTTATTGTACCTTCTAAAATAAATTCAGCTTCAGCTGGAACTTCTAGGTTTAAAGTTTTACATTTTGTAAGAGGAACACCTGAACCTGCATATAAACCAGCAAATAACCATTCTGAAAGATCTACTGGAATTGGAGTTGCAGCTGCCATGATAATTAAAGGATCAACTCCTAACGCTATAGCAACCTCTAATTTTTTCCCTGCTTCTTTCGCTTTCCGAAGGTGCCTAGCGCCTCCCCTTACAGACAACCAATGTACTGTCATTGTATTTTTTGATTGCAGCTGCAAACGATAAACACCAACGTTAGCAGTACCAGTCTCACAGTCTTTTGTTATAACTAACCCAAAAGTAATTATTTTTCCTGCATCTTTTGGGTAGGGACGTATTAAGGGAAGAATTGAAAGGTCAACTTTTTCATCTTTAAGAATTAATTGCTGACAAGGAGGAAAAAAGCTATTGCCAGATTTTGCTTTAATGACATCAAAAAGTACTTTTCCGAAATCAATTGCTTGAGAGATATTTTTTGGTGGCTTAGGCTGTTGCAACATTGCTAGCTTTTTGCCTAGAATTTCTAACTCTTCAGGCTTTTCGACTTTTAAAGCCCAACATACTCTTTCTACAGTTCCTAATAAATTAACAACTAAAGGAAAGTTAGAGCCTTTGACATTTTCAAAAAGTAATGCTGGTCCCCCTGCTTGTAAAAGCCTATTAGAAATTTCTGCAATTTCTAATTCAGGATCTACTAAAGTTTTAATACGTCTTAGTTGTTTTCTTTGATCAACTTCTTTTATAAATTCTCTTAAATTTCTGTTCATATCAAGAATCAATTAGTTAGAAAATATAACTAAATAAAAGTATAAAGTAAATAGCTAATAATTAAGGATAAATCATTGAGTAATTTCTAAAAAAGAATAATTAATTAGCCATCTAAAAAATAAAAATTAATTATTTTAGATACATTAATCTAAAGATTTAATTTGTTACTATTGATTTGATGTTCCTCAAAATTAAAACTATTAACATAATTTATATTAGAACAATTTAATAAAGTATTTTATAGATAATTAATAAAAAATATGTTTGTAATATTTGTAGAGGAGTAAAATCTCTTTTTAAATAACTTCGACAATATTTTGGACTATTTATTTATAATACAAAATAAGTATTCATATGACTCCATTATGACTGATATCGTATTTATTATTACACTTTGTTTGGGCTTAATTGTTTGGGTAGAAATTGTTCGGGACTTCTATCATATTCTTGCCCATAACTGGCAAGCACTATATCGTTTTCATAATTGGCATCATAGAGTATTCAACTCAAATTTTAATCCTGTTAGCCAAGAAATCTATCGTAAAGCTCATTGGTATAATGATGTACCAGAAGCTTTAGTTATGATGTTTTTTGGTACTATCCCTGTAATAATCTTATGGTCATTTAATGTTGACTATTGGTGGTTCGCAGAATCTGGATTCTTCTACTCTTCATTCTTTCTGTTGGGAGCAATTTTTCGTGGATCAGGGCTTCCTAATATGGATAAAATTACTGATCTTACTCATCATCCTGGGCAATTTTCTTCTTTACCTGCTCAATGGTTCATAAATCGTCCTTATCATTGGAGACATCACTTTGATAATCAGAAAGCTTATTACAGTGGTACATTAGCATTAGTCGACAAAGTTATGGGAACAGCTTTGTCTTTGAAAGGTAAAACTGTTGGAGTGACAGGTGCCTCTGGAACTCTTGGAATTGAAATATTGAAAATATTACATCTTAACCAAGCCAAAATAGTTGCTTTTAGCTCTAAAAATAAATCTATTACTTTAGACATGAATGGCTATGATTTGCCTGTTAAAACATTAATATGGGAAGTAGGAAAAGAGCATGAACTAATAAATGAACTACTTAAAATTGACATATTAATAATTAATCATGGAATAAATGTTAATAGCAAAAGAAGTATAGAATTTATTAAGGAATCTTATGAAGTTAATACGTTTTCAAGTTGTCGATTAATGGAGCTATTTTTCCAAACTATTAAAACTAATCGAGATAAAGCTTGTAAGGAAGTTTGGATTAATACATCAGAAGCAGAAGTAATGCCTGCCTTTAGCCCATTGTATGAACTAAGTAAAAGAGCTTTAGGAAATTTAGTTACGCTTCGCCGGTTAGATGCTCCTTGTATTGTTAGAAAATTAATATTAGGTCCTTTTAAAAGTAAGCTTAATCCTATTGGAATTATGTCGGCAAATTGGGTAGCAAAGCAAATTATTAAGAATGCTAAAAAAGATTGCCGAAATATAATTGTTACTATAAATCCTGTTATTTTTTTGATTTTTCCTTTAAAAGAATTTTTCCAAAGTCTTTATTTTAAAATTTTTACTTACAAAAACTCTAATTAAGTACAGCATGATTTCTGTTATTTAAATTACTATTTTTTAAATTGATCGATAAATATTCCACATATAGTATTTGATAGACTAGATTTATTTTCATATTAAAAACAATTCTAGTAAATAAGAAAGTAAAAGATTTAAATGATTTTGTTCCATCATTTTTAGAAATATAAGAATTAATCAATAAGTCAATATATCCTTGAAAGTTATTCAATAAAAAGGTAGATAAAAGAATGATTTCCCAACTTTTTTACTTCTTACTTATCAATGCTAAAATTATTATTTTTCCGTTACAATAAAATACGTTATCGAATTTCAAGATCTGTTTAATTTTCTTGTTTTGATTATTTATTTATTAATACTTTAATACTACAAAATAAAAATAATACTTTATGATTTATGACATTTTCATGCCAGCCTTGAGTTCTACAATGACTGAAGGGAAAATTATTTCTTGGGAAAAATCTCCTGGTGACAAAGTTACAAAAGGAGAAACTGTCGTAATTATAGAATCAGATAAGGCAGACATGGATGTGGAGTCTTTTTATGATGGTTATCTTGCGACTATTTTAGTCAAGGCTGGGGAAGAAGCTCCTGTAGGAGAAGCAATTGCTTTAATAGCAGAAACTAAAGAAGAAATTACTAATGCCCAGGACAAAGCTCCATCTATTTTTAAAAAATCTAATTTTTCGTCAAAAATTGAAGAAAAGATAATAGAGAAAAACTCTACTGAAAGTTATCAAGGTGAATCTAATTCCTTTGTAGATACTAATAACCTAGAAAAGTTTAAAGGACGTATAATAGCATCTCCAAGAGCCAAAAAAATAGCTAGGGACTTAGGGATAGATTTGAACAAAATCAAAGGTAGCGGCCCATATGGCAGAATTGTGACAGAAGATCTCCAAGATAAGCAAGAAAACAAAACAATTGTCGACTCTAAAATTAATACATCCCAAGAAGTTATTCCGTTCAGCACTATGCAAAAGACAGTAGCAAAAAATATGTTAGCTACTTTAGGAATTCCAGTATTTAGAGTAAGTTATGATATTAATACGGAACAATTGGATAAATTGTATCAAAGTATTAAAACTAAAGGCGTTACAATGACTGTTATTTTAGCAAAAGCTATTGCTTTAACATTACGAAAACATTCATTGATAAACGCTAAATATGAAAGTTCAGGTATTCAATATTGTGAATCTATCAATATCGCGATAGCTGTAGCTATGCCTGATGGCGGCCTAATTACCCCAGTTTTAAACAACGTAGATAAAACAGATATTTATTCTCTTTCTCGGATCTGGAAAGATTTATTATCTAGAGCACGAACAAGAGAATTAAAACCTAGTGAATATAGTAATGGTACATTTACCTTGTCAAACTTAGGTATGTTTGGAGTAGATACATTTGACGCTATTTTACCTCCAGAACAGGGTTCTATTTTGGCAATTGGAGCTTCTAAGCCTCATGTAATAGCAATTTCAGATAAACTATTTGGAATTCAAAATAAGATGACAGTCAATATAACATGTGACCATCGTATAATTTATGGTTCTCATGCAGCTTCTTTCTTACAGGATCTCGCAAAAGTAATAGAAAGTAATACTCAGCTTCTAACTATGTAATTCTTTGGGATAGTTGTAGTAATTCTTATAAAGATAATTTGCAAGCACTCATTTGATATAGAATGTCATATTTTTAATACAGTAAATATCAAATTACAATTAATATTACTAACTTTTCAGATAAATTAATATTTAAACTATTCTAATTCTATTATCTCGTCTTTCTCATTTAATAATGAATAAGCCGTTTCTAACATATCGTTAGTTATATCTTTAATATCATTTCTATTGTCAAGATAAGTTTTCAAAGCTTCAATTGGATCTAAACTTTTTCCAAATCCTAATTCTGGTAAACGTACTCTCGATATTTCATTAATTATTTCAGGACAGATTGTATAGCTATGGGACGAAGCTAATATTTTATGAATAGAAGAAACATTAACCAATTCTAACTGTTCAGAACGAATTTGATAATTTAGTCTGACAATAGCTTCTGCAATTGGTTTCTTTTTTATGTTATCAATTAAAGTTTTTTGTGGGTCTATACTCTGAGAAACATCCACTTTTATCGTAATAAATGAGCGTGCAGGTAGTGAACAAAAATTCCAACTTGTTTGTTTTTTGTCAATTGTTAGTAGTACATATCCTTTTTCTTCCTTTTCTTCACTAAAATCTACTCTCTCAATACTGCCCGGATAGACAATAGGAGGATTGTTTTGAGGATTAAGATTTTGATGTTTATGCACATGACCTAATGCCACATAATCAAATTCAGAACGCATTAATAAAGAAATAGGAATAGTGAATCCTCTTCCCACTGCTAAAAATTTTTCAGTTCCAAATCTTGCGCGATCAACCATCAAATGTGCTAGTAGAATTGTTGGATAGCTAGGATTCAACTTTCTAATCTCTGACTCTAAAGCTGGTCCTAATGCTTCAAGTAAAAGATTGTCAATTTGCTCTAAAGACAAACCTTCAGTTTTTGTTTTTGTTAAGAGAGAAGATCTAGTTAGCCAAGGTAAAGCTACAACTTGTACATAATTATTTTTTGTTAATACCTTATGAGTCTTTAAGCTATCTGCCACTATAAAACCAGGCACTTCTAGAGTTCTGTAAATAGATAAACTTGCTCCTCCATTTACTTGAGAATGCTGATCGTGATTTCCTACTAAGAGAACAGTAGGAATATTGGCATTAGCTAGACGTCGAAATTGAGTAGCAAAGGCTTCTTGAATATAAGGAGGTGGCGTTGAATTTGGAAAAGCATCACCTCCAAAAAGAACAATATCAACTTGTTCTCTAATTGCATTATCAATAGATAAACTTAAGCATTTTATAAAATCTTCTAATCGAGTATTAAAACCTGTTTTAGGATTTACCTTCCCATGAGATAAACCACTGCCAAGATGAATATCAGAAAAATGAAGAACTTTCACCATATAAAAACTAGATATATAATTTATTTTGAAACTAAGAAATTAATCTTTACTACATTTAATAAAAATTCTAATATGATTTATTAATTTTTGTTCTTATGAAAAATACAATTTATATTTGAATGTAAGAGTTAATTTTAAAATTAGATTGAAATAGTTAATAATTTAGTTTTTATTTTCAATGAGCTGAAATATAAATATCATCTTGAGCAATTTAATCTAAAATAGTTAGAATTTCGACTCCCGTATCTGTCACAGCAATAGTATGCTCAAATTGGGCTGATAACTTTCCATCTTTAGTAATTGCTGTCCAGCCATCCTTTAATATAATTGCTTCCCATGTTCCTTCATTTATCATTGGTTCAATAGTAAATACCATTCCAGAACGTAATTTTTTCCCTTTACCTTTTATCCCATAGTGAGGAATCTGAGGAGCTGTATGAAAAATATTACTAATACCATGACCAACAAAATCTCTTACTACTGAAAAACCATAAGGTTCAGCACACTCTTGAATTGCAGCCCCAATATCTCCAATTTTTGAGCCGGGTTTTACAACCTGAATAGCATTCATTAAAGATATCTCTGCGGTTTCGACTAATTTTTTTGCAATTTGAGAAGGTTTTCCTACAAAAAATGTTTTCGATGTATCACCATGATAACCATCTAAAATTGGTGTGACATCAACATTTATTATATCTCCTTCTTTTAAAATTTGTTGTGCATTAGGAATACCATGACAAATAACATTATTGACACTAGTACAAATTGACTTTGGAAAGCCATGATACCCAAGAGGGGCACTTATTGCTCCATGAGATTGAGTCCATTGTTCTGCTTCATTATTAATTTCTAATGTACTTATCCCAGGTTTGATCATAGGTTCTAAATGATTTAGAAGCTTAGCAGCTAGACGACCTGCTTGACGCATTTTATCAATTTCTCGTTTTGATAATAGGGTAATAGTCTCTCCCATATTTTTAATCTAAGAATTAATTATAATTACTCGAGTTTTATGATACCAAGTTTCTGTACAAATAAGTTTTAAATTAAAAGATAAAAAGAAAAATATAAAATTAATTTAAAAAATATAACTATTAACTATTATTCATCAAAACATTTACTGTTAATAACTAATAATTTTGCCCATAGCTTGTATTTATTTTTTTATACTTAAAAAGTAACAACACAGGCTATAGAAATAGATATCAATATAGATTTTCTAACATTCTATGATTTATAAATCAACCATTATATAAAAATAATCTTACTATTTAAAATTATAGTCTTAGTCAATGACTATAATAGATTACTTTAAACATAGTAAATATATAAAGAATAAAAGCACATATTAAATTAATTTTTATACAAAAAATAATATTTATAAATATTAAAAAATCATGAATAAACAACATGATATCTGTTAATATTTATTATCATATTCCTAAGTTTGCATTGTTATATATCTTAAATATTTTATATAAAATTATGTAAGTATTTAATAAGGCATACATTTTGTTTAGTATTACTATTTAATTATTTTAAGTTGAATATGGGTGAATCAAAACGTCGTACAGATAAAATGAATAAGCTTAAAAAAAATAAAAGTACGTTCTTCTCTCAAATTGTCTTTCCTAAGAATAAAGCTGATTTATTATTTAAATGGACAACAAATGCGGCTTGGACAGGTATAGGAATTACTATATTTATATGGTTCGCAGTTCATTTTATTGGACCTACTTTTGGCTGGTGGATCTTAAAGTAAATTAAAATTTCATATAGCTTATTATGATGCACTAGAATTTTTCATGCATTATTTGTGGCTAAAGTCATAATATATAGCTTGTTTTATATAAGACTTTTGTATTTAAAATCTATTTCTCACATCAAAGAATCAAGCTTTAAATTAGAACTATTTTAATTTTTCAATTTATAAATTGTGAATGAAAATTAGATTTTATATATTAAACTTACATAGCATTATTATTCTCGAAATTCCATAAAAAATACATGTAAAACTAACTATATTATTTAAATAATTTTTTTATAATCCGTCATCAATATGTCAAATATTATTATAGATAGTCTCTAAGAAAAGTTATTATTATCTATTATTTGATTCTTGTAAAAAATTAAATAATAGATAATAATTAATATTAAGTTTGTATTATCATAAATATTTATAATTAAACTAAAGTTATCTTTATTATTAAGACTTAGTAGTCAGATACAACTTGTATGTGCTTAAAATTTAGAAAAAAATACTAATTTATTTGACAAAAGGGACAAGATACATGATGCTTATTATCCAGATATTATAGGCTCAATAAAACAAGTTGTAGCAAAGGGATGACTTACCAGCGCGTATTGCTTAAGATTAGCGGTGAAGCTCTAATGGGAAATCTGGGCTATGGCATTGACCCCAAAGTCGTAGCCAACATTGCTCAAGAAATTAAAGAAGTTATTAGTCACAACATCCAATTAGCGATTGTTGTGGGCGGAGGTAACATTTTCCGTGGAGTTAAAGCTGCTTCAGCAGGGATGGACCGGGCAACTGCAGATTATGTAGGGATGATCGCTACAGTTATGAATGCAATGACATTACAGGATGCTCTTGAACAAATTAGTGTTCCAACGAGAGTATTAACAGCAATTGCTATGCAAGAAGTAGCTGAGCCATACATTCGTCGTCGTGCAATTCGACATTTAGAAAAAGGACGAGTTATTGTTTTTGGGGCAGGTTCAGGCAACCCTTTTTTTACTACTGATACGACTGCCGCTTTAAGAGCAGCAGAAATTGATGCAGAAGTAGTTTTTAAAGCTACTAAAGTTGATGGAGTATACGACTCTGATCCTCAGCTTAACCCTAATGCTCGTCGCTATATAAGTCTAAATTACAGTCATGTTTTAACACATGATTTACGAGTTATGGATAGTACAGCTATATCACTATGCAAGGAAAATAATATACCAATAATTGTTTTTAACCTTTCCATTCAAGGAAATATTATCAGAGCAATTAGAGGCGAAACTGTTGGAACTATTGTGGGAGGCTCCTGTGATGTTAAATGACCTTAAAGATAGTATGAAAAAGACTGTTGAGTCTACTCAAAAGTCTTTTAATACCTTACGAACAGGACGTGCTAATTCAGCGATTCTTGATAGAGTAACGGTTGATTATTATGGATCAGAAGTTCAATTAAAATCTCTTGCAAATATTAACACCCCTGATGCAACCACTCTTTTAATTCAACCTTTTGACAGAGGAAGCATAGGACAAATTGAAAAAGCTATCAATATGTCGGATGTAGGATTAACTCCTAATAATGATGGTCAAGTTATACGTCTTAATATTCCTCCTTTAACGAAAGAAAGAAGAAAAGAGCTAGTAAAAATAGCTAATAAAATGGCAGAAGAAGGAAAAGTTGCTATTAGAAATATTCGCAGAGATGCTATTGAAACTGTACGTAAACAAGAAAAAGATGGGGATGCTTCTGAAGATGAATCTCGTAACTTACAGGATAATATTCAGAAAGTAACTGATGAATTTACAAAAAAAATTGATGAGTTACTAACTATTAAAAATAAGGATATTATGACAGTTTAGAGAATCTACTAAGTAGAATAGCGAAAAGCCTGCAGCAAGCAGGCTTTTACTTTTAAATAATACTCCACAAATACTATAGCCTTGTTAGTAAATATTTCTTAAAATCTTATAAAAAAGAGTTAAAATATAAAGATAAAACTATGTACTCTTTCAAGAATTCAATGATATTTAAGTCTTATATCTTTTTGTTTAAAGTAAATACTTAAATACATACGAAATATATAAAAACATTGATAAATATTTAAATTTTATATAGCGTGCTTATTTTTAACACAATTTTCTATCTTTAGTTATGCTAATAGTGAAAGTTATTTCTTTAGAAACAAAATTTGTAATATTATGGCTACTTTTGAAGGTACTTTTACAGAAGACTTGTCTGATACTCGCTTTGCTATTGTTATAGGTCGTTTTAACGACTTAGTAACTAATAAACTTTTATCTGGATGTCAAGACTGTTTAAAGCGTCATGGGATAAACACAGATCCTCAAGGCAGTCAAGTTGATTATGCCTGGGTTCCTGGGAGCTTTGAAGTTCCATTGGTTGCACATCAATTAGCTTTATCAGGTAGATATAATGCCATTATTTGTCTAGGAGCTATTATCCGTGGTCAAACACCACATTTTGATTATGTATCGGCAGAAGCAGCAAAAGGAATAGCTGCGATAGGCTTTCAAACTGGTACTCCTATAGTTTTTGGTATCCTAACCACTGATACTATGCAGCAAGCTCTGGAAAGAGCGGGGATCAAGAGTAATCAAGGATGGAATTATGCTTTAAACTCTTTAGAGATGGTAAGCTTAATGAGGAAAATAAAATCTTCAAATTGATATTAGTATGTTATTTTTCTTACGATAAAAAATAACTTATGATAAAAGGTAATATCTTTTGACATGAGTTTTGTAGGAATTCATCATTCAACTTTAGTTAATAATAAATTCGGCTACTTAACTCACTATCTCACTGTTAAGTTATTTACTTAGAAAATCTATAAAACGTTGTATCTCATTTATAAAACCTGTTTTTGAAGTCTGACTAAAATTACTATTATTTACTACAATTTCATTGGTAATTAATAGATCTAGCTCTTCTTGATTAGGTTTTTCATTTTTTTCACTTATGAGTTTATGGCTTTCTTTCTCTTTAGAATATATGTACCAAGGAGAAGAGTATGAGTGTACTACTAAAAGGTTGTCTAATGGATGAAAATAATAAACAGATTCTAATGTATTAAGAAATCTTTTTTGTATTTCTCGTGCAACAGATCCTATACCAACAATAGAAATATCTTCAAATTGAGGAATTAAAAAAATGATAGGTCGATCATAGGCTAGACTACATAGTTTTTCTATAGATTTTATTTCAGTAAAAGAAGGAGCTACTAATAATAAAATTTGATCTGTTTCTAATAATTTATCTTCTATAGCGACTCCTCTATCTCCTAAATCAGTTACGCTAAAATTAGTTTCTCCCCAGTCGCGACGAGCTAAAGCAGCAGAGCCTGTGTCGGGGAAAAATATTTTCAATCCTGATTCTTCTTCAAATATAGATATAAAATCTAAAGTTAAATTTTGTGCTTGAAGAACAATTTCTGGAACAACTATTTCAATACAAATGCGCTCAACCCCTTCTGAGAGGGCAAGCTTTACGGCTTCTTTTGCTTGACATATAGCCTGCTCTACATTGATAGGAACTTCGATCATATTACTTTACTACTAGTTACTACTATTTTAACTGTTGCAGTTTACAAGAAGAATGACTAATAAACAATAGAAATATAGTAACTATTTCTATTCAATTTTTTGTAAATATCAAATACTTTTTGAATTACTATATTTATCTATAAATATAATAAGAAATTGTTTTCATTTTTCGTATATGGAGACATAATAGTTTATGGTTTTGTATTTATGCTTAGTAATAAATATTGAAGATATAAGAGATGGCTAATTACAAAAGTTCAATACTAGAAAATGAAAAATCTTTAATTAAAGATTTTTCATCTTCCCTACCCTTAATAATACGGTTACTTAGAATATGATAATTTTTCACCTTATGATAATTATCTTCAAAATCTCTTTTCTCTGTTCTTATTTTTCCTGTTTTAGGATCATGATAAATAGAATCATAACAATGTGATAAATAACCTTCTCCTGTATCATGACTGTTAAAAGTATTGATTGTTATGGCAATACCCTGAATGTGACGATGAACATGGCAAATTTTGTTATCATAAAGCTTATAACAGTCTCCTTCTGATTTACCACCCATAAGAATTTCTACCAAGCCCTTTTCATCTATACTTCCATAGCGGAAACTATTTTGACCATGAGTATCTTCAAACGAACGACGTACCCTATGAATAGTAATTTCCCACAATTGAGATTTAATCTGAGCTAAAACCTCTTTATCTTTAATATTGAATACTTCTGAGGAAAGATCCTTATTAATCTTAATTTGACCAGAAAAGACTTGATCATTTTCTCGAAAAGTTATACTCGCAGTATATCCTGGGAAATTAGCGTCCCAAGTATAGCGATTTTCATATGCAGAACGGAATAAGTCTCTAGCATTAATAGTTCTTTTACTCATGAGATTTGTTGTTACCTTTATATATAAATTGGAGAAATTTAGTATCTAATACTTTAACAGGATGAAGTTTAAAAAATAAAAAAACTAAGTTTGAAATTTCCATTTAACTTTTAATGATGTTTATCTATTTAAAATTATTAAATTTTTATCAGAACATGATTAAATATGTTTGAATCAAATTACTAAAATTATGCTGTTTTATGAACCTCTGTATCAAAAGTATCGTCCTCAAACCTTTGATGGTTTAGTAGGACAAAAATCAATTGTCTTAACTTTAAGTAATGCTATTAGATCTCAGCGTATATCCCATGCTTACCTATTTACTGGTCCTAGAGGAACGGGTAAAACATCTACTGCTAGAATTTTTGCAAAATCTATTAATTGTCTAGCATCAGATGCTCCTAGCATATCCCCTTGTGGTAATTGCGAAGCATGCCAAACTATAAACAAAGGTTCTTCATTAGATGTTATAGAAATTGATGCAGCAAGTAATACAGGAGTTGATAATATTCGGGAAATTATTGAGCAAGCAAAATTTGCTCCAATGCAGTTACGCTACAAAATATACATTGTTGATGAATGCCATATGCTTAGCACAGCAGCTTTTAATGCTTTGCTAAAAATATTAGAAGAACCTCCAAAACATGTGATATTCATACTAGCAACCACTGATCCTCAGAGAGTCTTACCTACGATTATTTCTCGTTGTCAACGTTTTGACTATCGTCGAATTGCGATTGAAGAGATAGTTCAGCATTTAGGTAAAATAGCGAAAGAAGAGAATATTAATATCGAAATAGATGCGCTAAATCTTGTTGCAAAAATTTCTAATGGTGGTTTAAGAGATGCTGAAAGCTTATTAGATCAATTAAGTTTATTTACAGGAAAAATTAATTCCGAAAAAGTAAATGATTTAGTAGGTTTAATTTCTGAGCGAGATCTATTATCACTGTTACAAGCAATTCGCTCTAATAACTCAAAGCTTATTATTGAATTTTGTGGACAATTAATAAACAAAGGTAAGGAACCATTAACAATATTGCAAAATATTGCAAATTTTCATTTAAATCTACTTATTTCTAAAGTATCTCCCCAATGTCCTGAACTAACGATGATAAGCAAAGATATCTGGAAAGAGCTCTGTATAGAAGCAGAGTTTTGGAAAACTGATAGAATTCTAAAAAATCAACAAAAACTAAGAAATAGTGAAATTCAATTAAAAAGCACAACTCAGCCTTATCTCTGGATAGAAATTATTTTATTAGATTTATTGCAAGAAGAAAAAGAATTTTCAATAGATAGTAACAATCTAGATATAGCTGCTAAGTTTTCTAGTAATAAGAAATTGGTAATAGATGATCCAAAAATTGAAGATCAAACTAAGGGAAACATAAAAAATCTGGTTGAAAATAGCAATAATAAGAAATTGATAACAGATGATTCAAGAATTGAAGATCAAACTAAGGGAAACATAGAAAATCTGGTTGAAAATAGCAATAATAAGAAATTGATAACAGATGATTCAAGAATTGAAGATCAAACTAAAGGAAACATAGAAAATCTGGTTGAAAGTAGCAGTAAATCAAGTGTTTCAACTAGTAATGCTGACTTAGAAGGAACATGGAATTTGATAATACAAAATCTTCCACCATTTTTAGCGGGATTAATTAAAGAGCATGGGTGTCTTGTTAGTCACAAGGGAAGAACTGCAACTGTTGGTATGTCTAGTTCTCCATTACTTGAACTAACAAAAAGTAAGCTTTCTGAAATTGAATTAGCTTTTGAAAAAGTCATAGGCCATAAAGTTACCATAAGTCTTAAAGTAGAAACAAAGCCAAAATCTAGCCAAGATTTACTACGTAAATCAAATTCAGATATCCCTAACAGCGCTAATAATCCAGCAAAAAATATAATTAAAAACAAAAGTCTAAATAGTAATAACAATATACAAAAAACAAATAATACAGAAGAAACAGTTTTAAATAATAACCAAGAACTTTCCTGTAAATCAGGAGTTGGTGTTTCTACTAAAATATCTAAACAATCTTTCAAGGATCCTGATTTAATAGATTTACCCAGTAATGGAGTTACTCAAATAGCGAAAAAATTAGCTACATTTTTTAAGGGAGAGATCATAGATAATCACAAGAATAAGAAAGACAATGATTCTTTTCAGGACCTATCCATATCAGATAATTCACAAGAAAAAATAATTACAAATATATGTCAAGATTCTCAAGTTAAAGAAGAAGAGCAATATATTTATGAGACAAAAAAACCATTTTTCTCAGATAATATTAAAAGTGAAATAATAGATAATAAAGAGTTACTGGAACAAAAACTACAAAAAAAATTAAAGGGAGACCAATAATAATAAAAGAAGAAGATTTGGAATTCTAAATAACATAACAATTATTTTTTTATCTCTAGAATTATTTTTGAATTAAATGTCAAATAATAAATTCACATTGATGACAGTTATTATTTAGTAAATATTTCTATTTAAGAATATTTGCTTTTAGATTATCAAATTAAAGAATTATAATTCAAAAAATCAATTATAATATTATTTTCTTAACAATAGTTTGCTAAAGTAATTATCAAGCAAATTAATAAACTATTACTTAAATAAATCGATATTAATATTTTATGCCAGGTGACTACTACAAAACTCTTGGGGTTGATCGTAACTCCAGTAAAGACGATTTAAAACAAGCTTATCGACGTCTTGCACGAAAATACCACCCTGATGTAAATAAAGAAGCAGGAGCTGAAGAACGTTTCAAAGAAATTAACCGCGCATACGAGGTATTGTCTGAGCCTGATACACGAAGTCGCTATGATCAGTTTGGAGAAGCCGGAGTTAGTGGGGCAAACGGTTTTAATCAAGGAGATATGGGAGATATGGGCGGTTTTGCCGATATCTTTGAAACTATTTTTAGTGGATTTGGAGGTGGTGCTGGTACATCCAATACACGTCGCCGTAACGAGCCAACTAAGGGAGATGATTTACGTCTTGACCTTAAATTGAATTTTCGTGAAGCAATATTTGGAGGAGAGAAAGAAATTCGTATTCCTCACCTTGAAATATGTACAGTGTGTCAAGGTAGTGGGGCTAAGCCAGGGACACAAAAAACTACTTGTCCGACTTGTGATGGCCAAGGCCAAGTCCGTCGTTCAACTCGTACTCCATTTGGAAGCTTTGCTCAAGTTTCTACCTGTCCAACTTGTAATGGTGAAGGACAAATTATTAAAGAAAAATGTGAAGTTTGTGGAGGTGCTGGACGTAGACAAGTAACTGAGAAAGTGAAAATTACGATTCCAGCTGGGGTAGGTGATGGAACTCGTCTTAGGGTATCACGTAAGGGAGATGCTGGATTAAGAGGAGGAGTGGCAGGAGATCTTTATGTATACCTATATGTTGAGTCTGACAAGGTATTTACTAGAGAAAAGATGAATATCCTTTCTGAAATTAAAATTAGTTATCTTCAGGCGATTCTTGGATGTACTGTATCAGTAGATACAGTAGATGGAAAGAAAGATTTATCCATCCCTTCTGGTACTCAGCCTAGGACAATCTTAACTCTAGATAATCTAGGTGTACCAAAGTTAGGAAATGATGCTATCCGTGGTGATCATTTAATTACAGTTAATGTAGACATTCCGACTAGAATTAATTCTGAAGAAAGAGAACTTCTGGAGAAACTAGCTGTAATTAAGGGTCAAACTCATGGGAAAGGTGGAATAGAAGGATTCTTAGGAAGTCTATTTAATAAATGAATTCTTTAAACTCAAATGAATTGCTTTTAGATTTACGTGGCGTCTCTTGTCCTGTAAATTTTATTCGAATTAAATTAAGGTTAGAAAGTATTCCTTCTAGTTCTATTTTAGAAGTTTGGTTAGATGCTGGTGAGCCTATGGAGCAGGTTCCTGAGAGCTTAGCCATGGAAGGGTACAAGATAGAATCCATGGAAGACTGCCATGGATTTTTTTCTATTAAAATTCTGCGTCCTTAAACATTAAAAAATTAAAATCTATCGATATAAAGAATTACTCATTAATTCCACTATATTTTATTATGAATCTTGTTTATTATGTGTGATATGGATTCAACACATATTTTCTTATCTACGACTATTCCAGAATTTTATGGAACAGTCGTAGCAGCTCAAGCTAACTTTTATCGGGTTTATTTAGATGAAAACCATGAGTATGAGAATTATGATTTTAGCTCATATTTACTTTGTACTCGACGTGAACGTCTTAAAAAAATTGGACAAAACGTTATGGTAGGAGATCGTGTAATAATAAAAAAGTCTAGTCTTCAAGATCTTCGAGGGTTAATTATTTCTGTCTTGCCTCGTAAAACAGAATTATCTCGTCCCAAAGTAGCTAATGCAGATCAGATACTTTTACTTTTTCCTTTTAAAGAACCTGAATTAGAACCTTGGCAATTGAGTCGTTTTCTTATTAAAGCAGAATCAACATTAATTCCATTAGTTTTATGTCTTAATAAAGCTGACCTAATTAAACCTGATGAACAGAAAAAATGGAAAATGAGATTGAAAAAATGGGGATATACTCCCCATTTAATTAGCATCTTAAACATTCAGGGGATTCAGGAACTATATGATTGCTTGCAAAATAAGATTACAATCTTTGCTGGTCCTTCTGGAGCTGGCAAATCTAGCTTAATTAACAAGTTAGTTCCTAATATTGAGCAAAGAGTTGATAAAGTTTCAGGTAAATTGCGCAAAGGCCGTCATACTACTCGTCATGTTGAACTTTTTAGATTACCTAAAGGAGGCTTAGTAGCTGATACGCCTGGTTTTAATCAAGCTGACTTACAATGTGATCCTCGTAAACTAATTAATTATTTTCCTGAAGTGAGAAGCCAACTCAAACAAGGTGAATGTCAATTTAATAATTGTCTTCATAGAAGTGAACCAAATTGTATTATTAGTAAAAGTTGGGAAAGGTACGAACATTATTTAACTATTCTGGCAGAAATGCTTTCACAAAAAGAAGTAGAACAAAAAAAGAAAGTTCAAGAATCAACATTAAAACTTAAAATTAAAGCTTTTGGGAAAGAAGTCTATGAACCAAAATTAGAGATTAAAAAATATCGGCGTTATTCTAGGCAGGATAAAAACCAAAGGTTACGAGAGTTTTATAAAAATGGAGATTTAGAGTAACTGCAGATAGTAAAAAAGTAATTTTATATTATAAAAATAAATTGTTAATATTTATTTGAGGAAGAAATTATTTTGCAAGAACAGTGACGATATGAAAATTAAACATTATTACTGTTTCTAAAGTATTAGATTTATATCCTCAATAAATTTTTTATTTACTAATTTCAAAAATTATGTAGTTATATTTTAAAGTGACCTTGGATATAATGATTTAATAAATTGCTTACTTACTTTTGTGATATGGAGATTAAATTATACTCGTTTCATAAAGCATCATTAAAATAATATCTTTCAATATTATTAGTACTTAAATAGTTTTAAGTTAAAAATAAGTACATATTTAGACTTTATTTCTATTTTTTTTTAGTTCCAATAAACTTACTGTCCCTACTAAAAAAGAATAAATTCCATATTTAACATAGTTTTTATAGCTTTTATTTTCCAATCTTATATGGTAAACCACTATTAAAGATTCAATAAAATGAATCATGAGTGCGCATCGGCTTATCCAAAGTAAAAATCTTAAATAATTATGAGATTCATAATTATTAACTAATATATATGCACTACACAATTCACATATGATAGCGCTACTAATTAAAATTATAGAAATTATTTTAGCTAAAAGAATAGTTGGTTTATTAAGTTTCACAACTCAGTTTTCCCTCGTAAATTTGTTTACATCTAGTAAATAAAAGTTAGTACTAGAAGGTAAAGTGTTTGCACTTAACAGGAGAATTTAGTGGATTGATTAAAATATTTTTAATATAGAATTTATATAATTTTGTGGTTATCTGTTTATTATCTTATAAATAAAGGTATTTGAATAACAATTCAACTTTAATAAATAGCATTAGTTGAAAAACTGAAAATTTTTAGAGAAATATAAAATATCTAGAAAAACAATATAACTTATAGTGCATAGTGTTAAGATCATACATTATTTAAGATATGTTTTTGTCATATTAGTATGATCTTTTTATTAGAAATTGGCACAGAAGAATTACCCACAAGTTTCGTTGACCGTGCTATTAATCAGTGGAAACAAATCATTCCTACTAGTTTAAAAAAGAATTTTTTGAGTTCAGAGTCTATTTTTGTATATGGAACGCCAAGAAGACTTGCTGTTATAATTACTGGTCTATTAGATAAGCAAACAGACCGTAACGAATTAATAAAAGGTCCTAGTGTAAAAGCAGCATTTACAGAAGGAAAACCAACAATAGCTTTAGAAGGATTTTTACGAAAACAAAATGTTGAAATTGAAGCCTTGGAGATTCGTTCTACTAAAAAAGGAGAATGCGTATTTGTTGATAAAAAAATACAGGGCATTAAAACAACTGAGATTTTACCAGAATTAATTAATGCTTGGATTGGTGGTTTAGAGGGTAAAAGATTCATGAAATGGGGGAATGGCGATTTTAAATTTTCCCGTCCTATTAGATGGATAGTATCTTTGTGTGATTCTCAAATATTACCTATCAAGATTGAAAATGGAGATAGTGTAATAACTAGTAGCTCTTTTTCATATGGACACCGAGTTTTAAGACCTGGCCCTATTAATATTCCACATGCTGCTTCCTATGTAGATATATTAAAATCTGCTTATGTTGAGGTCGATCCTGCTAGACGTTATAACATTATTGAAAATGATATTAAAACCATAGCTGAAAATGCAAAAGGAGTTATCGATACTTCTCATGAGTTATTAAAGGAAGTTGTAAATTTAGTGGAATACCCTACGGCAATTTTAGGAACTTTTAATGAAGAATTCTTAGAACTTCCTGATGAAGTTATTAAAACTGTAATGATTAAACATCAAAGGTATTTTCCTATCAAAAAGATATCTAGTAATCAACTTTTATCACAATTTATTAGTATTTCAAATGGTGATCCTAGTAAGAGTACAATAATTACTCAGGGAAATGAAAAAGTATTAAAAGCAAGGCTATCAGATGCTCAGTTTTTTTATGCATCTGATAGTAATCAATCTCTAAGTAGTTATTTACCTAAATTAGAGAATGTTACTTTTCAAAAAGAATTAGGGAGTATAAGAAATAAGGTAGATCGAATTATCAATATTTCTAAGCAAGTATCAAATCAATTACAGTTTACGCCACAACAAATAGAAGAAGTTTTGAGGACAGCTTTATTATGCAAAGCTGATCTTGTAACTCAAATGGTATATGAGTTTCCCGAACTGCAGGGAATTATGGGACAAAAATATGCTTTAGTCAGCGGAGAGTTAGAGATTGTCGCTCAGGGAATCTTTGATCATTATTTACCACGTGGTCATGATGATCAAATGCCGAAATCTTTGACAGGTATTGTCGTTGGGATTGCTGATCGTTTAGATACTTTGATTGGAATTTTTGGACTAGGAATGATTCCAACAGGCTCATCTGATCCTTTTGGCTTAAGAAGAGCAGCAAACGCAATTATTTCCATAGCATGGGGATCTCAATTGTCTATAAATCTATCTGGTTTAATATCTGAAGGGTGCCAATCATTTCTTTTAAATAATCCTGAACAAAAATCTCCTCTAAAATCTTTAAGAAACTTCTTTGCTCAAAGAATTCAATCTTTATTACAAGATGAAATGGGGATTGATTATGATTTAGTAAACGCAGTATTAGGTGATGTAGAGTCTGAATATATAGAGCGCGCTTTTCAAGATATTACAGATTTAAAAAAACGTGCTCAATTTTTACAAAATATACGTAATAATGGGATTTTAGAGAAAGTATATCAAACTATTAATCGTTCAACTCGATTAGCGAAGCAAGGTAATCTTGGCTATGAAGAGTTTAGTCCTTCCGTAATTATTGACAATAATTTATTTAAAAAATTATCAGAACAACAATTGTATGATAGCTTAATCAATTTAGAGCCTACAATAAATTTTGTTGTAACTAATAAAGATTATGATCTGTTAATGAAAGGGCTAATCAATATTATTCCTCTAGTTGATGAATTCTTCGATGGCAAAAATAGCGTTTTGGTAATGGATGAGAATCAGAAAGTCAAACAAAATCGTTTAAATTTATTAGGAATTTTACGTAATTATGGAAGGATTTTGGCTGACTTTGGTGAAATTGTTAAAAGTTAATATAATTTGAAACTATAAATAACTTTCATCTCATAAATATTATAGAAATTATGATTTTACTAAAAGTTTGTGATTTTTAAGTTTCATTAAACCTTTTTAAAATTTCATAATCAACATTTAATTGATATTCTTTGTTTTATATATATAAAATACAGATTATAAAATTATGGTGTAATAAGATTCTACCAAGTTATCTTATTACACTACATCATCATCAACAAACATAGACTCTTCTTGTGTTTCAATACGCCAGTTTTCATTCTCTCCCCCAATAATAAATTGTTTAATTTTAATCAATTCTTTATCCAATTGATTTAATGAATTTATCAGAATGTCTAATGAAAATAAGTCACTAGTGCCTAAGTCAAGCCAACAACGCCCCCATAGATCTTGATATTCAAAATCTCCCATGTTGTGCATAAGAGCCATCATACTATTGTCAAGAATATCTGTATCATAATTCATATAACTAATATCAATTCCTGCATCTTGTACTTGTAAATTTTCAGCATTAAATGCTCCTAATTTACCTAAATAAAACCAAGAATTAAATACTTCTTCAATATACTGTTTTTCTAGATTGGATGGTATCGTTTCAAATTCTAACCATATCCATAGATCAAAAGGATTGAATTCTCGAAATTTGATTTCCATAAAATAATAAAGAGTTGACTAAAAATTATATTGTAAGAGTGTTTGATTAAAATTGATCAAATGTTAGATATTTAATTAGTGAAGATAAAAACTAGAATAGAAAATTAACCAACTTTCATCTCTCAGTCAATGAAGACAAAGAAGATAAGTTTAGACCAATAGTATTGATATCAATACCAGCTTTATGAGCTACTAAGACACCTAGTGCTTCTAAATATGAATTTACTGTGATAGCTTTTAGTTTTAATGATTCAGGTAAAACATTAATGGCTGTTTCATTTTCCGCTACTGCTATTAGTACTGAATTTCTTTGATTAAGACTAAGAACAGATGATCCTCCACAAGCAGTTGCTGGAACTACTAAAGCATCAACATCATCAGCCCAAATACTATGAAAATTTTGTTTAGTGACAAATTGTGGTGCACGGCTTAATCCAACTAAGACAGAAGATAAAAACGTATATCCTAGTTCTTCCGCTGCTGAACGAGGAGAAATAGTACTATCTAATGGTAAAGGATTTAAGGCAGGAGCATGGGCAGCTGGTATGCAAAACTGACTAACTATCAAATGCGAAATAACTGATTCAGCACCTGCTATGGGATCAACACCACTTCCAGAACGATAATTATTAAGTAACGTTTTATCTATTTCATCAGGAAAACGAGATACTACAGCGATCGCTTCAGCCCTATCTATATTAATTAATTTTTCAGCAGCTCGTAGCAAACTACCCGGATTACTAATTGTCCCCCAACTTGTTCCTGAGTTGGTAATACGGAGTTCTACTCCTAGTGAAGCATCAGTCACTATATAATCAGTTAGTTTTAGTCCAAGAGTTGCTCTAGCCGCGTTTGCCGCTTGTATATGTCTTAACATTAAATCCGACTCAATTCCTTGATCAAGAATTAGTCCAACTCTATTTGAAAGTACCGGATCTAGTCCCCAATTACCACAAGAAAAATTATCTAAACCATATCCTTCAACATAAAGGATATTGCTAGAAGGCCAATATAATTGCGCTCCATTTAAAACATTAGGATGAGTAATTAAATAGTCACATATTTTTGCCATAGCTCTAGCTAAAGGTAATGCATCTCCAGCATAACCACCAATAGACGCTCCAATACCAGTAGGAACAATTAAAACAGCATTATAAGGACGACTAAACACAAGTTTGTTACAGAATAATAATTAATGTTTTTAGTATAATTAAATTGTTGATTTTAAAACAACTTTATATTTATCTATCAATATCTTTAATAACAACAGCTTCCACTTGAGCAATTTGTTTTTCGACATCTACTTTCGTGATTGCCCAACGTAAAGATTTTCCATGCTTTGATAATTCTATCTCTATACTTTTTTGAAGCGTTTTAATGTCTTCTGGTATTCTAACTGTTAACTCAATAAAAGAAGTAACCATTAGTTTATATAAATTTTATATGTAGAAATATCTTATCTTTTTTATAAACTAAATACTTTGCCATTAGTTTTAGTTGACCATGTTTAATAATATAGTCGAATACCCATGTCGTTAGGCATAGATATTCGACTTTAAAATAGTTTTGCAGTGAGATATCATGCAAAATCTGTACAAGACATTTTGCTACATGGATTCTACAACTTTTCCTTTGAAAACTTTTCCAGCAGAGAATGCTGGAACTGTAGTTGCAGGAATAGTAATTGGTTGACCTGTTTGAGGATTCATACCTTTTCGTTCTTTTCTGTCTCTTGGCTCAAATGTTCCGAACCCTACTAGAACTACCTTATTTCCAGAAGCAACTGTTTCCATGATTGTACTTGTTAGTGCATCTAAAATTTGGCTTGTTTCCTTTTTGGTAAGGCGAGTTTTTGCAGCAATAGTGTTAACGAGGTCTTCTTTATTCATTGTTAATTGATAGAAAACTATGACTGAAGCTGATTATAGCGGAAAACAATTTTTAAATCATCCAATAATTAAGTGAGAACTATTATTTTCTTTATGTAATAACCTTTTTTCGCTACTTTTTTATGTGATTTAATAGCTTAAATTAGTTACCTTAATAAAAAGTATATATATTCAAGTTATAGTTTCTCCGTAAAGTATTAGTACATATTTTTGAGCCACTCTAATCAAGAATTAAGTTAACGATGTATAAAAACTCCTAGTCCTATAAGGATTATTCCCCATAGTTTTTGTCTCTGAATATTTTCTTTTAATATTAATTTGGCTCCTAACATACTTATAATGTACGTTAGTGCAGTTGCTGGACGAGCAAAACTAATATCTGTCCAACTTAAAACAGATATAAAACTAAAAAATGCGATACCTTGGCAAGCAATACCACTAATTATTAAAGGACTGGTGATTATCTTAATAATCATTTTTTTAACTTCTGGTAAAGTTACTCTTTCTATTTCTCCTATTTTTTTCATACCAACTGCTAACAACAAATCTCCACTAGCATCAGATACAGAACTAATCATGATTGCTAACCAAGTCTTTGAAATAGTCAAACTAAATGGTAAAAAAAACAGAGGTAAATTTCTAGATTTAAGATTGTTATGCTGAACTGAATCAGCCGTACTACTGTCGCTTAATCCTACACATAAGGCACCACAAGAAATAATAAAAGTACTTACCCATCTCATACCCGTAACATCCTCGCCTAAAATAGCCCAAGCAAAAATACCATTTAGCACATAACTAGAGGCATGAATAGGTAATACATAACTAAGATCTAATTTTGAAATTGCTGTTAAGTAAAGACTTAAAGAAATTATCAGTATTCCTAATCCTAATAAAATCCAATGATTAGTTAGGACGTAAGTAATTAAATATAGAATAATTGTTGGATCAGAAGAATCAAAGCCAACGAAATCTTTCATTCCTCGGCTTAGAAAAATATCGCCTAATACTTGAGTAATTGATAAAGATGCTAATAATAAAAATATTTTCACAGTTTCTAATGATTGCTCACTAATTTTTAGCTGCTTTGTCTGATTCTCTCTTGGTTCTCTCTTGGTTCTCTATTAAGTTCATATTAACTATTTATTAAACTTTCTTATTAAAATAATTATCTTAATATTTAGAGAAAGAAATATCAAAGCTTATTTTTTGCGAATAAAGATATTTAGATAGAAAAATAAATTAGAACTAATAGCTATTTATACATTCTAATGTCTATCTTTAGACATTCCATAAAACATTTTATAAAGTTCACAATTCAAACATAGGAACTAAATCAACTTCAACAAGTCATTCACCATGAATGAAAAAATTCTCATGTTAAAACAAAAATATTATATATAAAAAGCTAAGATTATGTTCTTTTGTAATTTCAGCTACCTTAAAAGTGTCATATGAAGCTGTCTATTATTATCCCCGTTTACAATGAAATCCATACCATATCTATTATTCTAGCAAAAATAGCTATGGTTCTTCCAAATGTAGATAAAGAAATCATTCTAGTGGATGATGGATCTACAGATGGTACTCGAGAATGGCTAGTAGGGAACTTTGGTTCTGCTAATACAAAACCTGTTGAAGCGTTATTAAATAATGGTTCTCTTACAGCTATAGATAAAATTAAAAACAATTCACAGCAATTATCTACAAAAATACAAGGAGAAACAGCTTTAATAACAGTAAGCATAATTTTCCATCATTTTAATCAAGGTAAAGGCGCCGCATTAAGAACAGGATTTAAGAAGTCTACTGGAGAAGTTCTTGTTATACAAGACGCCGACTTAGAATATGATCCACAGGACTGGAAACGAATGTGGAAATTAATTGCGGAAAATAATGCAGATATAGTTTACGGAAGCCGTTTTTATGGTGAACCTCATCGAGTATTATACTTTCACCATCTTCTAGGAAATCAAGTAATATCTAATTTGATTAATCTGTTATGTAACACTACTCTTACAGACATCGAAGTTTGTTATAAAATGTTTCGTCGTGAGGTTATAAATGAAATGGAACTCATTTGTAATGACTTTGGATTTGAAGTAGAGTTCACAATTAAAATTACTAAGGCTCGTAAATGGCGAATATACGAAACTGGTATTTCTTACTATGGAAGAACTTACGAGGAAGGTAAAAAAATTAATTGGAAAGACGGTGTTAAAGCTCTAGGATATATTTTATGGTTTTGGTTGTTTAATTAATACTAGTAATTTCATCTTGTACAGCTCGATGATCATGTCGTAAAGGTATTTGAATACCTTTTGGTAACTGATTAAATTTAATCATGGCTTTATCAAAATAGACATATGCTTCTTTGAGTAAATTAAAGCTTTTTATTTCGCTTTCTTCAGTTTTACCTTGTTTGCGAAGTAATTGTCCTTTAAAGTAATGCAGCTCAGGATTATTAGGATTATTATCAAGAGCAATGTTAATGTAGCTCATAGCTTTGTTATATTCTCCTAAGTCTCGATAAGCAGCAAATAAAGCACGATCAACCATATATTTTGGAGCTGCATATTTTTCAAAACGTAAAATAGCATCTTTTGGTGATGAAAAAGGTAAATTAACAGACAGAATTAGTTCAAGATATCCCTTTAATAAATTAAATTCTGGGTCTTGTGGGTCAATATTCTCGGATATATCAAGATAGTCAAAAACTAACTGCAGCTTGTCAACTGCCCCCAAAGGTCCGTGCATTTTAAAAGTATATGCTCCTTGGAGGAAGTGGCCTACTGCTTGATAAAGATTACCTCTCAATAAATCACTAGATACTAATTTTTTTGCGACAGCTAAAGTTTTATCTGCAGAATTCTTCATGGTTTCCCAATCTTCATTTGAATAAGCTAATGATGCTTCTATCGCATAGGCTAAAGGCTCATTACCTTCAGTTCTAATTGCTTTCTGCAAATAACTTTTACCTTTTTGATAATTACCTTCTTTAAAGATCTCAGTAAAAGCTGCTGCAGTATTTTCTCCGATAGGCCTTGGCTTGATCTTACGGAAAGGATCACTAGCTTGAGCATAATCTTCTGCAAAACTTAACATTAATATAGACAATATAAATGAGATAATTCTCTTTGTTATTACTAGTTGATTTATCATAATTTCCCTGAGAAATAATTTTGTGAAAATATCGGACTCTTCTTTGTTGTAATCATAATATTTTCTCAATCTATATGGTGTTAATTATTTTTGAAGAAGATATATCTTTTCTTTTAACGTTACCAATTAATTTTGGTAACGTTTTAATATCTAAAATTTCTAGATTATTCATATTGTAAGTAATATATTTTGTTTCTTTTAATAATAGAGAAATATTAATTACTGTTAATGTTTTTATAGGAGGCAGTTTACTATTTAACAATCTACGAGGACCACCTCCTAATGCTCCACTATAGAGTAGTTCTAACTTACCTTTTTTACCAGGATAGTAAGCATGATGATGACCACTAATATAAGTATGAACATCATATTTTTCTAATAAAAATTGTAATTTTTCCCCATTTTTAATGAAATTACCGTTATTATTTCTTCCTACTGCGATGGGAAAAAGGGGAAGGTGACCAATGACAAAACGAAGTTTTGCTTGTTTAGACTCTAAACTTTTTAAACTATGCTCAATCCAAGTTAATTGTTCCTTAGAGATAATATGAGTAGAAGCATCTAAAACTAAATAAAATATATTGTTTTGATTAAAAGTATAATAAAAAGGAAATTTGCTTTTATCAATAAAATTTAATCTAAGGTTACGTTGGGAATTATTCCAAAATTTGGAAGCTATAATTCTTTCTTTATAAAAGGTTAATTGATCTCTATACATTGCTCCTGAAGCATCATGATTACCAAGAGAAAATCCAAACGGTATCTTTAATTGCTTTAAAGGTAAAGCAATATTATTATTAAAAGCCATCCACATTGATTGTATTTGCTTTTTGGTTAAAGAATACTTCTGACCAGCAATCATATCTCCTGCACATAGAACTAAATCAGGTTTCCACTGCTTGATTAAAGATATACTTTTAATAACTTCTGGAGCATAGCTAGTCGTTCCATATTCACCATTAAGATCACTAATAACAACTACTCTTATTTCTTGTTTTAGAATATTTGGCAAATCAGAAGCAGCAGCGCTAGGAGATACGGATAATACTTTGCTTAAAAAATTTAAGTTTTGTTTTTGAATATTAATATTTTTATTACGAATTAAAAAGTTATGTATCAAAGAAAAAACTTTTCCTCCGAACATACTTCCTATAATTACCAAAAAGCTACGGCGTTTATAAAGCATCTTTCTATACTGTATATTGAACTGTATATTGAATTTACATAGATTATGATATTTATCATTAATATCAATTTCATAAAGTAAAACTATAAATAGTCTGTTGCTCCCAGGGATTAGTGCACTGGGAAGGGCTTTTACTTAAAGGAAATATATGACGTTTAATACCAACTTGCAAGCCTGACATAGGATCATCTTCAGAAGAAATCAAAAATTCTAGTCGCTTAACACTTGTCCAACTTACTAAATTATCAAGAACTTGTGTAATAGCTTTTACATTGACATGATTAGGATCACAATACCAGTTTTTATTAATCGTTTGAACTTGTTTAAATCCTAGGTGAAATATTATTGAAGGTTGTTCAAATAAAGCATTTGCTACTGGTCTAACTTCTTCTTGTAAAAAGAGTTCTACAGAACGACTCAGGTCACGTATTTGCTCTAAATTTTGATAATGTTCTGCAACTGAATTAATTTCTATTTTCCATTCAATAGCAACAGTTACCAGGTAAGTTCGTAAAAGTAAATGTCCTAGTTTCTCTGCTTTTGTTGCTAAATAATTTGAATTATAGTAATTAGATTCTATTAATAATGGAAGACGTTCAACTATTTCTAATCCATATCCTTTCAGTCCTGCAATTTTTCTTGGATTATTAGTGATAAGACGAATTTTTTTTATGCCTAAATCATTAAGCATCTGAGCTCCCATGCCATAATCTCTTAAGTCTGCAGGAAATCCTAATCTTTCATTTGCTTCTACAGTATCAAGGCCTATATCTTGTAATGAATAAGCTTTTAACTTATTTATTAATCCAATCCCTCTACCTTCTTGTCTAAGATAAACAACAACACCCGCTTGTGCTTCTTCTATTTTCTTTAGTGCAGTTTGTAATTGCATTCTACAGTCACAACGCAATGATCCCAAAGCATCACCTGTCAAGCATTCAGAATGCATTCTTACCATTACTGGGTGTTCTTTAAACTTATCAGGTTCTCCTTTAACAATTGCAACATGTTCTGTATTGTCTAATACATTTCTATAAGCATAAAGTCGAAAAGTTCCAAACTTACTTGGAAATTGACAAACTGTTTCTCTATATACGAAACGATCATGTTGCAGACGATAACTAATTAAATCTGCAATACTAATAAGTTTTAAATTATGTTTTTTCCCATAATCAATCAATTCTGGAAGGCGAGCCATTGAACCATCTAGGTTTTGTATTTCACAAATTACACCAGCCGGATACAAGCCTGCTAATCTAGATAAATCTACAGCTGCTTCAGTATGGCCAGCTCGTTTAAGTACTCCTCCAACTTTTGCACGAATCGGGAAAATATGACCAGGACGAGTTAAATCTTCAGGCTGTGTACTAGGATCAATAGCAATTTGAATAGTTTTGGATCTATCCTCTGCAGAAATGCCAGTAGTAACACCGAAATGAGGTGAAGCATCAATACTTACAGTAAAAGCAGTTTGGTTACTATCAGTATTTTTAGTAACCATTAGAGGAAGATCTAGATCATCTAATTGTTTTCCATTCATAGCTAAACATACTAATCCCCTTGCTTCCGTTGCCATAAAATTTATAATGCTGGGAGTAGCAAACTGAGCAGCACAAATAAGATCACCTTCATTTTCTCGGTTTTCATCATCTACAACGATGACAGCACGACCAACTTTAATATCGGCTAAAGCAGCTTCTATAGAATCAAATTCAAAAATCAGGTTTCGTGAGGCATTCACAAGTTATTATTTAAAATGGTAGGATTGATCTCATTCTAGATTGTAAAGGACTTAAATGTATAGGTTTAAAGGATAGAACTTGTTCTATTTAATTACTAAAATTTTTTACAAAATTAAGATATCAGGTAAGTACTAATCATAAATAAGATTTAAAAATAAAAACAAATAAACGTGTAGTAAACATTATTTATAGTCTAAACATTTCATGTAGAAAAGAGATAACTAGTGTCTACTAGTTATGTATAATAACAAAAAATTATTTGCTCAATAAATGTCATTAAAAAGGCTAATCTCAGGTATCCTAATTAGAATGACCAAAGATTAACAAGAAAAAATATGGAGATTAGCGGACTTGAACCGCTGACATCCTGCTTGCAAAGCAGGCGCTCTACCAACTGAGCTAAACCCCCAAAGTTGTTTAATAATTGAGTTACGACTTAACCTAACTATTAACCTCTCATAGCATACATAACAATAGCATAAATATGCAAGTTTTTTTATTTTAATTCTTTAATTGCTTATCTTTCCTTAACAATGCAGTGTACTTTAATTCAATTTGTAATGGAGGCCAACATTTTTTAAAAAGTAACTGTATTAAATTTTTAAAGTTTTTTGTTATTATTCTGTCATAGTTACTTATAAAATTATTTTTTATGTCTTATACCATCGCAACTTTTTACAAATTTATTTTTTTGCCTGAATATACTGAAAAAAAGCAATTATTACTTAAATTCTGCCAAGATCACAGTATTAAAGGAACTATATTGCTGTCTCAGGAAGGAATAAACGCTACTATTGCAGGAATTCCTGAAGATATCCAAGCAACTATTAACTATTTAAAGAAAGATAATTATTTTCTGGATTTAGATGTCAAGTATTCTACTTCTTCTTATCTTCCTTTTAAACGTATGAAAGTTAGGTTAAAGAAAGAGATAGTAACATTAGGGATGACTGATATTGATCCTGAACAACAGGTGGGAACTTATGTTGCTCCTGAAAATTGGAATAATATACTTGAAGATAAAGAAATTATTGTAATCGATACAAGAAATATTTATGAAATAGCAATTGGTACTTTTAAAGGTGCAATTAATCCCAATACTCATTTTTTTAGGGAATTTCCTGACTATGTTAGAAATTATTTAAATCCTAATAAACATAAAAAGGTTGCTATGTTTTGTACTGGAGGAATAAGATGTGAAAAAGCTTCATCATACTTATTAAAAAAAGGATTTAAAGAAGTTTTTCATCTCAAAGGGGGAGTTCTAAATTATTTGAAGAACATCTCTAAATCTCAAAGTTTATGGCAAGGCGAATGTTTCGTTTTTGATGAAAGGGTTGCTGTTCAACATAAATTAGAAAAAGGAAACTATAAAATGTGTAAAGGATGTGGTTATCCCTTACTTAATAAGTCTGATTTGTTTGATTGTTCTGAAAAAAACAACTCTTGCCCTCATTGTGATTCTAGTCTAAATATCAAGGAAAGATTATGAACAATATCATAGCTTCCTCTGGCTATACGTTACCTGTTTTTGCTTGCGCATCATCAATCGCAGCCTTGTTCAGATTACAAAATAGAAAAATTAATGACGAGATTTATCTTGATCTAGTTGAACCATCAACAATAATAACTGTTCCTATTAATCAAGTAGTCAAAATTCACCAAAATAAATCTTTAGCAATTACTGAGAGTAATCCAGGTGATAATCTTGATTTAACTAGAAATACTCCTATTTGGGTAATAGTAGAATTAAAAAAACGTAATCATAATCAAACACAAATTGTTATAAAAGGAGGAGAAGGTGTTGGCAAACAGATTCATAATGGCTTTAAGGATGCCATTTATTTCTATGCCGAAAAACTATTAAAATATAATTTACAATTTTATCTGACTTCTACGGAAAAAATTATAGTTACGATCATCCTGCCAGAAGGTAAAAAACTTGCAAAACAAACTTCAAATGAATCCTTTGGAATAGTTCAAGGATTATCACTATTGGGTACTTCTGGCATAGCTAGACCTTTAAGTACAATTAGCCAATTGCACAATTGTCAAAAAGAATTACAAAAAAAATCTCAAGAAACTGATACTTTAGTATTTTGCCTAGGAGAAAATGGTTTATTTGTAGCTAAAAAAATAGGTATTCATTCTCAGAATATAATCAAGACAGCTAATTGGATAGGGCCATTATTGATAATGGCTGGAGCCGAAAGAATTAACTCTATTTTATTGTTCGGATATCATGGAAAGTTAATTAAACTTGCAGGGGGTATTTTTAACACTCATCATCACTTAGCAGATGGACGATTAGAAGTATTAATTACTCATGGAGTCAAGGTAGGATTACCACCTAAGAATCTACAAAGTTTATTTAAATGTCAAACAGCAGAAGATGCTCTAAATTTTTTAAGAAAGTTAGATAAAGAAACAAATAATCAATGGGGTAATAAAATTTATCAATCAATTGCTGAAACAATTGATAAAAAAGCACAAGCTTATATTAATAAACATGTTAGTTTTAACGTCACTATAGGATCAATTCTTTTTAAACGGGATAGGACCATTGTGGTATCTAGTAGTACAGGGAAGTTTTTATTGAAGAAATTAATACAAGTATAATTTATGAAATAAAAGTTAAATTCTAACTGTTCTATAATTCCTATAAAAGCTATCTCTGGAGGCTTTTCTTTATGTTAAAAATAATTTATATGATTATAACTGATACTATTTTTTGACTTGATAATTACTTAAGAGATGTTTGATATAACTTAAATATTAATTCTAGTTTTAGAATTAATATTTTTTAAGAAGTGTATTTTTAGATATAAATTATCTTACAAAAATAACAAAAGATAATTTACGATTTCAATGATATTTTTTAAACTAATTTTATTAAAGTAAATTCATTACTATACATGAGTACTTTTTTCCTGGATAATAGTTGGCTAATTCCGTTTTATGGTTTGATAGGTACGCTACTTTCTCTACCTTGGTCAATCAATATTACTCTAAGAGCTGGGCCTCTTTTCGGAGCTTATCTAAACTTGTTAATGAGTTTTTTAGCATTTGTTCACAACTCTTTTGCTTTTATTTTAATTTGGAAAACACCAGTTCAACACTTGGTTTTTGATTGGTTAAATGTAGCTAAATTACATTTATCTTTATCTGTTGAATTATCTCCTATTAGTTTAGGAGCTTTGGAGCTCATTACTTGTATTAGTTTTTTATCTCAAATATATGCTTTAGGTTACATGGAAAAAGATTCCTCTTTAGCTCGTTTCTTGGGAATGATGGGAATTTTTGAAGCATCTTTGGGAGGTATTGCTCTCAGTGATTCTTTATTGTTAAGTTATGGGCTCTTAGAAATTTTAACTTTATCTACTTATCTTTTGGTAGGTTTTTGGTATGCTCAACCACTGGTGAAAACGGCAGCAAGAGACGCTTTTTTAACCAAAAGAGTAGGAGATATATTTTTTTTTATGGGGTTAGTAGCCCTATCAAGTTATGGAGAAGGGTTGACTTTTTCCGAATTAGAAGTCTGGGCTTCAAATACTTCAATCTCAATGTTAAACGTAACTTTATTGGGATTATCACTGATTGCAGGATTAACAGGGAAATGTGCCCAGTTTCCTTTGAATTTGTGGTTAGACAAAGCTATGGAGGGACCTAATCCTGCGAGTATAATGAGAAATTCTATAGTTGTGTCTGCCGGAGCTTATGTTCTTATAAAGTTACAGCCAATTTTTGCCTTATCGTCTATAGCTTCTAACGTATTAATTGTTTTAGGAATTGTCACTAGTATTGGTACTTCTTTAATAGCCATGGCTCAAATAGATATTAAAAGGGCTTTATGTCACTCTACGAGCACCTACTTAGGTTTAGTATTTATTGCTGTCGGTTTAGGCCATATTGATGTTGCTTTTTTATTAATATGCGCACACTTAATTCCAAAAGCACTACTATTTATGAGTGTTGGATCTATTGTTTTCACTACAAATAGTCAAAATATTACCGAAATGGGAGGCCTATGGTCAAAAATGCCAGTTACAACTATCGCTTTTTTGACTGGTTCAAGTGGTTTAGTGGCATTATTTCCTATGGGCATGTTTTGGACATGGAAAATTTGGTTTGATAATTATTGGAGTATTTCTTTTTATTATTTATTAGTTACTTTAACTATTATCAATATGTTGTGTGCTTTTAACTTAACTAGAATTTTTTGTACTGTTTTTTTAGGGGTTTCTCAAAATAAAACGAAACGAACACCAGAGGTCGGCTGGCTTATGTCATTTCCGATGATAATTTTGATAATTTTTGTTTTAATTGAGCCTATTATACCTATGCATTTGGTATTACAGGTATCTTCAATAATGAATTCAGTATGTTTTACTATCATTTTATCAGGTTTGTTTGGCTGTTTGCTTGGAGCTAAGTACAGAGTATCTAGTAAAAAGTTTACTAATTTATGGTTACATTTTTTTCAAGATATATTTGCTCACGATTTTTATTTAGAACAAGTTTATGCCCTAACTATTGTGGGCTTAGTTAAAAATATTTCACGTATAACATCTTGGTTTGATAGTTATATTATTGATGGCCTTAATAATTTAATTAGTTATATAGTTTTCTTCAGTAGTAGTATCCTAAAATATGCTAATTCAGGACAATTACAACTGTATGTGTTAACAATATTTACAGGACTATGGTTTAGTATACTTATATGGCTCTTCTTACTCAGAAATCAGTTATTATTAATTTCTAACATTGATTATTTTTCTTGAGTTAACTAATTTTTAAAATTAGTTTTTATTCTTAAATAATTATTATATAAATATTTTTTTACATTCTAGGAGTTAAAAATTTGTCAGTCCTTAGTTGCTTAATTTGGTTACCTTTATTAAGTGCTATTTTAATAATATTTTTTTTTAAACAGCAAGATAGTAAC
Source organism: Candidatus Atelocyanobacterium thalassa isolate ALOHA (assembly GCF_000025125.1). NCBI lineage: Bacteria > Bacillati > Cyanobacteriota > Cyanophyceae > Chroococcales > Aphanothecaceae > Candidatus Atelocyanobacterium > Candidatus Atelocyanobacterium thalassae. The sequence goes on along the minus strand of NC_013771.1, from coordinate 159,986 downwards.
TATTGTCGTTTATTTGCTATTTTTATATCAATTATTTTATTGATTTTAACTTTAGTTATTATTTTCAAATTTAATATAAACGATCCAGAAATACAGTTTTATGAATCTTTTCTCTGGATAAAAAAGATTGGTTTAAACTATAGCCTAGGAGTTGATGGACTGTCTTTACCACTGTTGTGCCTTAATAATTTACTTACTTTAATTACTATCTATAGTAGCGGTAAAAACATACAGAAACAGAATTTTTATTACGGATTAATATTCATTTTAAATAGTGGTATATCTGGAGCTTTCTTATCACAAGATTTACTATTATTTTTGATTTTTTATGAATTAGAAACTATTCCATTATATTTTTTGCTCGTAATTTGGGGCGGAATTAAACGTGATTATGCTTCTATTAAGTTTTTAATATATACATCTATTTCTGGAATTCTTGTTTTGATATCTTTCTTAGGATTAGTATGGTTAGCAGAAATCCCTACATTTAATTATTGGTCTTTACGTTCTCATTCGTTATCCCTTACACATCAACTATTCTTATTAATTCCATTATTGATTGGCCTAAGTATTAAAATTCCTATTGTTCCTTTTCATTCTTGGTTACCAGATACACATGTAGAGGCTTCAACACCTGTTTCCATTTTACTAGCAGGAATCTTGCTAAAGTTAGGTACTTATGGTCTACTACGTTTTGGGATTGGCTTATTTCCAGATGGATGGGTATTTTTATCTCCTGTATTGGCAACTTTAGCCGTCGTTAGTGCGTTATATGGAGCTTCTTGTGCTATTGCACAAAAAGATATGAAAAAAGTAGTTGCTTACTCTTCTATTGCTCATATGGCCTATATACTACTAGCATCATCTGCAAGTACTCCACTAAGTTTAAATGCTGCTGTTTTTCAGATGATTAGTCACGGATTAATTTCTGCTTTATTATTTCTTCTTGTAGGGATTGTTTATGAAAAAACAGGCAGTCGTGATGTGGACTTTTTGTCAGGTCTATTCAATTCACAGCACGGTTTACCTATTACAGGAAGTTTAATTATTCTTGGGGTAATGGCAAGTTCTGGTATCCCTGGAATGATTGGTTTTATAGCAGAATTTTTAGTATTTCGAGGTAGCTTTCCTGTTTTTCCAATTCAGACTTTACTATGTTTAATAGGTAGCGGGTTAACAGCAGTATATTTTTTATTAATGGTAAATCGTGTTTTTTTTGGAAGATTGACTCCAAGATTGGTTAACATTCCTCGTATATACTGGTCTGAAAGATCTCCAGCATTACTTTTAACAGTTTTAATTATAACATTGGGAATTCAGCCTAACTGGCTATTGCGTTGGAGTGAAACTTCAATAAATATTTTACTAATAAAATAAAAAAATAATATAACTAACAAATTAATAATTTTGAGTTTTATTAATTGATACTATAGTGTAGCGCTATGCAAGTTAATAATATTAATTAACTAATGTTTTCTTAATTATGATAAAGAGATTTTATTACAATTAAGAAACAAAATATTGTTGAAAGTGTATTGTAGAAAATGTTGTAGAGTAATTAATGGTAGTGTATTAGTTTTGGAAGAGTGAATATGAATCAACTAGCGGCAAGAGTGAAGAAAATTACTCCCTCGATCACCCTTGATATTGCTGCTAAAGCTAAACAGATGAAGATGCAAGGTATAGACGTTTGTAGTCTTAGTTCGGGGGAACCAGACTTTGATACACCTCAACATATTAAAAACTCAGCAGTATTAGCTTTACAGAAAGGTAAAACTAAATATGGTCCGGTATCAGGTGAATTAGCGTTGAAAGAGGCTATAGTAAATAAATTAAAGAAAGATAACAAATTAGACTATACTCCCGACAACATTATTGTGACGAATGGAGGGAAACATTCATTATTTAGTCTAATGTTAGCCTTAATAGAGAGTGGAGACGAAGTGATTATTCCTGCTCCTTATTGGCTTAGTTACCCCGAGATGGTGAGATTAGCTCAAGGTACACCTGTTATTGTAGAGACTCAAGCAGAAACAAATTATAAAATTACACCTAAGCAATTATTAAAGGCCATTACTTTAAAAACAAAATTGTTTATTCTAAATTCTCCGTCTAATCCTACTGGTGCAGTTTATACATATCAGGAAATTAAGGAATTGGCACAAATAATCGTAGACAATGATATATGGGTTGTTTCTGACGAAATTTATGAAAAGATTCTTTATTCTAAAGCAGAACATACTAGTATTGGCGCAGTAGGTGAAGATATCTTTAAAAAAACAATTATTAGTAATGGATTTTCTAAAAGTTATGCTATGACAGGATGGCGTCTTGGTTATTTAGCAGGTCCAAATGACTTAATTAAAACTGTAAGTACTATTCAAAGTCATAGTACCTCTAATGTTTGTACTTTTGCTCAGTATGGAGCTATTGCTGCTTTAGAAGAAGAGGAATCTTCGAAGTGTGTTCAAGAAATGTTAAATGCCTTTACAGATCGTCGTAATAGTATTCTTGAAAGAATTGCAGCCATTCCAAAAATAAGTTGTCCCATCCCAATGGGAGCATTTTATGTATTCATTGATATTAGTCAAATAAGTAAAAGTTCTATACAGTTTTCAGATGATTTATTGGAAAAATACCAAGTTGCTGTTATTCCGGGACAAGTATTCGGTAACGATAATTGTATCCGTATTTCTTATGCCACTGACCTAATGTCTATTGAAAAAGGAATGAATAGAATAGAAGAATTTATTGATACACTTAAGTAACATTTATTAAGATAAGAAGTGATTAAGTGAGGAATTTATAGAGCATAAATAATTTTTAAAATTTAAATATTGAATCTTAAAGTTGTTAATCTTCATCTATAATCATAAGTTCAACTTTACTATTAGTTTTATCAGTAATAGTAAGAAACAAAAATTTACAATTATAGTCTTTTATAATTTGAATGTCGTTAATCCTCTAACGAATAAATGCAATTAATTAAATTTATTTCCTTTCTGTTTTTTTTCCAATTTTTTAATCTTTCGTCATCACTCATAACATCTAAATTTTATATAAGATCTGCAATTGCTACTGAGATTAGAACATTTGGCGAAAATGGTATTGAGACTCATAATGGTACTTCAGGGAAAGATGGTAATAATAGCGAAGATTTAACCATCTTTATTGATGATTCTCCCCTAAATCTTGACTTAGCAGGAGAAAGCGGACAAGTAGGAGAAAATGGGGGACATGGTAACGATCCAAAATGTATAAATCAGCCTTTAAATGTTCAATATCACTTAAAGGCTTCCAATGGTGGAAATGGTGGAAGTGGTGGAAATGGCGGAAATGGTGGAAATGGCGGAAATTTAACTTTATATACAAGTAATATCAAAAACTTAAGTAAAATCTTTGTTAATGCAGGAGGAGGTCAAGGAGGACAACCAGGGCAAGGAGGAATTGGAGCAGAAGGATGTAAATGTAATAACTATTATTGGGCACTGGAAAGTTGTGATAATGAACCAGGTACTTCTGGTTATAGCTGCACAACTTTAAAGTTTAAATGTCAAGATGGTAATAATGGTTTGAATGGTGTTAGTGGAACTTTGGGAAAAGATGGTCGAAGAGGACATTTAACTTTGATTAACCTTGACAAGCCCCTTGAACCTGATAAGTCTGCGGTAACAGTAAGTATGGCCACTTTAAAAAATAAAGGTTATCTTTTATCAAAGAATATTTGGGAAACTAAAAAAAATGCAGCCGCCTTATTCGCTCCTGCTTCTATAATTAATGATCAATATTTAGCTTTGGTAGAAAGATTAGAACATTCTTTTTTATTAATTTGGAATGCTCCCCAATCTTTTAGTAATTTTGCCCATCAGCAAGTAACTCTACAATATATCAATAACAAAGGTATTGTAATTAATATTCCTGATGATATTTGGATAGAAGCGACTACACAACAGCATAAAAAGATTACACAATTTATAGTTCATAACTCTATAAAAAAAAGTGATGCAACCCGCTTAAAGGTTCAGGAAATTTCTGGGAAAGAAAAAAAATTACAATTAATATTAGTTGATAAAGCAGATAAATCTTCTCTAGTTTCAACTAAATTCAACATTATTTATAGTGTTACTTATTCAGATCCATGGTTAAAACCGGTTTCTGATTATAGTACAAAATATAGAGGAGAGATTCCAAGTAATTTAGTTACTTTAAATGGTAGTAAATTCACAATTAATGTTGGAGAATTGCCTATTGATTCAAAATACTTACAATCTGGTTTAGGCGTGAAAATTAAACTTATTATAAATAGAAACTTTGCTGGTTATGCTGATGAACAAGTTATTATTTTTAAAGATACTATTGGTACTTTTAAATAATTGAAAGGTATAAGAATTTTCTAATACTTATTACATAAAAAATTGGCAAAATCATTTTTAATAATGACCTCATTTTATAGATTTTTATACCTTAGGTGGATCTAATAATAGGATAATACTAATTAAAATATTTCTGAGGGTTAGTAATGATCGTAAGTTTTTTTTATTAAAAATCAAGCTAATTACTAGAAATATGAATTAATCTGAAAAATAAAATTCTTATGTAAAAGACTAATGAGTAAAATATAAGAAACTTAACTCGTTATGTGATAATTGTTGAAGTAGTAAATAACTGAAAATTAACTGAAAAATAAATATGTTATTGCTAAATATTTATAATCTAATCGAAACGCCTACTTCGATTTTAATATGACAACTGATTCCTTAACCTTACTGAAGCAAATTCAAGTTTTAGATCCTGTAACTAATACTCATTCTATTCGCGACATTTTATTAGATAAGGAAAAAATTCTTAAAATAGATTTTCATATAGATAAGATTTCCTCAAATACAGAAATTATTAACGGTAAAGATCTTATTTTTGCTCCAGGATTAGTAGATCTATATAGTTATAGTCAAGAGCCTGGTCATGAATCCAGAGAAACATTAGAAAATTTAGCAGCTTCCGCCATTGCAGGAGGGTTTACTCGTGTTGGTATACTTCCTCAAACTATTCCACCAGTTGATACTTTAACTTCTCTTACCTATTTACAACAACGAGCAAAAGAAGTTTTACCTGTAAAACTAAATTTTTGGGGAAATCTTACAAAAGATGGGAAAGGTGAACAAATGACAGAGTTAAGAGAGTTAGCAATAAATGGGGTACTAGGATTTACAGATAATCAGCAAATAGAAAGTTTAGGTATGTTGTGGCGATTGTTGGAATATCTTAAACCTCTTGAGAAACCTATTGCTCTAGTTCCAGATTGTTTTTCTTTAAAAGGTAACGGAGTAATTAGGGAGGGTTCTTCTTCAATTAATTATGGTCTTAATGTAAACCCTTCTATAGCAGAATCAACAGCAGTTGCATCAATACTAGAAGTAGTAGCTGTGACTCAAACCCCTGTCCATTTAATGAGAATCTCTACTCATCGCTCGATTGAACTAATTGCATGGGGAAAATCAAGAGGTATTCCAGTTACTGCAAGTACAACTTGGATGCATATGTTGTTAGACTCAGAAGCAATTGCTAGTTATGATCCTAATCTAAGATTGAACCCTCCTTTAGGGAATCCAGAAGATCGAACTGCATTAATTAATGGAATTTCAGAAGGTGTGATTGACATGATAGCCGTTGATCACCATGCCTATACTTATGAAGAAAAAACAGTACCTTTTGCGGAAGCTCCTCCAGGAACTATAGGATTAGAATTAGCATTACCCTTACTTTGGCAAGAATTAGTAGCAACTAAAAAATTATCAGCAGTCCAGTTATGGAAGGCACTAAGCAGTGAACCCCGTAAATATTTAGGAGAGCCTTTAACTTCCATCAAAGAAGGTTCTCCTTTAGAATTTATTATTTTTGATCCTAATAAATCTTGGGAAATTTCTCTATCTAACCTTTCCTCTCTAAGTCATAACACTTTTTGGTTAGGACATAAAATAAAAGGGAAAGTAACTGCTAGTTTTATAAAATAAAAGTAGTAACATATATAATTTTACTATCTTAGAGAAATCGCTAAAGTTTTAATTTTAGCAACACTACATTAATCATTCAATAATAAATATGTTTGATTGAATTTATTAAAAAAGAGGTAAGTTTTCAAGAACTTACCTCTTAGATATAGTTTTAACTTTTTAATAAAAATTAAAGATATTTTTCGAGAGTAGAGGCTAAAGTTGTTTTAGGAACAGCACCTACAACCATATCAACTCTTTGACCTCCTTTAAAAATCATAAGAGTAGGAATACTGCGGATTCCATATTGACTAGCTGTATTGGGATTTTCATCAGTGTTAAGCTTAACTACTTTTATTTGTCCCGCGTATTGTTCTGCTATTTCGTCTACGACTGGAGCTACCATACGACAAGGACCACACCAAGGTGCCCAAAAATCAACCAAAACAGGGACTTCACTCTCTAAGACATCTGTTTTGAAACTACTATCTGTAACTTGCGCTGTAGCTGACATATAAGAATTCCTTTAATTGCTCATATTTCTCTAGAATACTCTAGGGTTTTATTCTACCACATCAAAAACTCTCTTTAGATTTACTTAAATTTTATAGATTATTATTTAATAAGAAACCGTCCGAACATTGCCGGACGGAGTGTGGTGTGAGGAGTGAACGGAAACAATTGTTTCCGCTTCTTCTATTGTAGGGGAAAATTTACATTTTGATTTATGAATCTTAGTGTAAACAAAAACTTTTCTTTTACTTAATGTGTTAGGCTGAGCATCTGTAATTATTTTAGTCTAAATTATTAACAAATTAGATTGCTAAAGCTACAATTAAAAAATCAGACAATAGCATTTGATTTTTAAATCTTTATGACTACTTCTGCCGATTTCCTTTCTAAATTAAATCATTCTCAACGTTGTGCTGTAGAACATTTTTGTGGTCCTCTTCTAGTTATTGCAGGAGCTGGATCAGGTAAAACACGTGCACTTACTTATAGGATCGCAAACTTAATTATTTACAATAAAGTTAATCCTGAATCTATTCTTGCTGTAACGTTTACAAATAAAGCAGCAAAAGAAATGAAAGATCGACTTGATAAGCTGCTTGCTCAAGAAATTTCTTCAAAAAATTATAAACAACCGTTTGATTCTCTGTCAGAATTTAATCAAAAAAAACTACTTTCCTTTATTTATAAAAAAACTACAAAACAATTATGGATAGGTACTTTTCATAGTTTGTGCGCAAGGATTCTGCGTTACGATATCAATAAATATCAAGATAGTAAGAAAAGAAAGTGGGATAGAAATTTTTCTATTTTTGATGAATCTGATGTTCAAAATATTTTAAAAAATATAATCTTAAAACAATTTAATTTAGATGAAAAAACTTTTAATCCTAGAGCAATTCGCTACGCTATAAGTAGTGCTAAAAATTTAGGTTTGTCTCCTGAAGAATATTTAAAAGAGCACTCTTACTCAAAAGGACGCGTTATTGCAGAAATTTATGACGAATATCAAACTCAACTTGCTGAAAATAATGCCCTAGATTTTGATGATTTAATTTTAATTCCAGTATGCTTATTTCAAGATAATAAGTCTGTTTTAGGTTATTGGCATTCTCAGTTTAAGCACATTCTAGTTGACGAATATCAGGATACAAACAGAATTCAATATACGTTAATACAATTATTAACAACAAATGGAAAAATAAATAAGAATAGCTGGAATTGGAAAAATCGGTCCATTTTTGTCGTAGGAGATGCAGATCAATCTATTTATAGTTTTCGGATGGCTGATTTTACAATTTTGCTCAATTTTCAGGCTGAATTTGGAGATGGTTTGCCAGATGACGACACTAAAACTATGATAAAACTGGAAAATAATTATAGATCAACAGAAAATATATTAGTCGCAGCCAATAATCTCATATATAAGAATAGTCAACGTATTGATAAAACTCTTAAAGCAACAAGAGGCAAAGGCGAAAAAATTTATTGTTATAAAGCAGATGACGAACATATAGAAGCAGAGTTTGTCATTAGTAAAATCCAGGAACTAATAAGTATAAATTCTGAATTAAGTTGGAAAGACATTGCTTTTTTGTATAGAGTTAATTCTCAATCTAGACCATTTGAAGATATTTTGGTCCGTAAAAGCATTCCTTATACTATTGTAGGAGGATTTAAATTTTATGATCGTCAAGAAATTAAAGATTCGGTAGCATATTTACGCTTAATTGTTAACCCCTATGATACTGTAAGTCTTTTAAGAGTTATCAACTCTCCTCGTCGTGGTATTGGAAAAACAACTATTGACTTGTTATTAAAAGCCTCTCAAGAACTAAAAACTTCCTTATGGGAAATACTTATTGACGAGACTTCTGTGAAAACTTTAACAGGAAAATCTTCAAAAGCAGTTCTTAATTTTGTACATATGATTAAAAAATTACAAGAAAAATCAACTGAGTTAGTATCTACGGATATTTTTAATCAAGTAATGCAGAAATCAGGATATATAGATGATTTAAAAAGAAAGGAAACAGAAGAGTCAGATAATAGATTAGAAAATCTTCAAGAACTATATAATGCTATGAATCAATATCGAGAGGAAAATAATGATCCTAGTTTACAAGGCTATTTAACTAATGCATCTCTTGCTTCTGATTTAGATAATTTAGAAAATGAAAACAATAAAGTATCTCTTATGACATTACATTCTGCAAAAGGGTTAGAATTTCCTGTTGTTTTTTTAGTAGGCTTGGAACAAGGAACTTTGCCACATATTCGTAGCCTTAATAATCCTCTGTCTTTAGAAGAAGAAAGACGTTTATGCTATGTAGGAATAACTCGTGCACAAGAAAAGTTATTTATAACCTATGCTAGGGAACGATCCGTATGGGGATCAAAAGAAACTAAAATCGTTTCACAGTTTTTGGAGGAAATTCCTCAAAATTTAATAGATAACCATACAAATATAATTCCTGAAAAATCTTCATGGAAAAAGAACAACTCTATGGACAATAATACTAAATGGGCAGTTGGTGACCATTTAGTACACTATAGTTTTGGAGAGGGTGAAGTCACACATGTTTTAGGATCAGAAAAAAAAGTGAATCTAGCTATTAAATTTAAAAATTTGGGAAGAAAAATCATTGATCCTAGTACAAATTCAGTTACTAAAATTTTCTAGTAAAGATAATTGCACTTTAAATATAACAACTTACCATATAGACATATGATTTTTAATATAATTACATTAATCAATACTATTGATTAATGTAATTATAGTAAGTTCTGGAGAACAGAAAAATCTTCCTGGTGAATATGTTCCTAACCCTCGATTTACATATAGTTTATTCTTACCTATACTATGCAATCCCAAACCCCATTTCCAATTTTTTACAATACTTAAGCTATATTTAGCTAAAGGAAAATATCTTTGTAACTTACGAGGAATTCTTTTATGTATTTTTTGAAATAACATTAAACATGGTCCAAAACCTGGAATGATAATCTGTCCGCCATGAGTATGCCCTGATAACTGTAAATCAACACGCCATTTTTTTAAAATACTTGCTGTATCAGGATTGTGGGATAGAACTAATCGAGGCTGTGATGGAGATAATTTTTGCATAACAGCTTCAGGATTAAATTCTTGCGACCAATAATCTGCTAATCCTACTATTGGTAAATATTCTCCTAAAGGGTAAGCAATTTCATTACAAAGAACTTTAATATCTACATGACTGAATGCTTGTGTTATGAATTTTTTCTCGTTTTCATGTAAAGTATCATGGTTTCCTAAAACTGCATAAACTCCTTTTTTGCTTGTTAATAAATTTAGCTGTGAAGCCAATTTATTAACAGAATTAGTTGAGTTAGTAATATAATCTCCTGTTAACAAGATAAGATCTGGTTTTTCTGCATTACTTAGTTGGATTGCTTTCATAAGTAATGAAGTAGAAAGAGAAATTCCATCGTAATGAAAATCTGATAATTGGATAATTTTTACTTGGTTTAGAGAATGAGGTAAACCTGTAATTGGAATTGTAATTTTCTCAATATTGAGAAAATTTTTATAAAATTGAATAAGCATAATTTTATATCCTCTATGATTTATCTTAAAACATGGTGAGACACCATAAAATTATTGCAGTAATCAACAAAGATAAAATTCCCATAATACCTGCTAAAGGTTTTTGCTTAACTCCGACTATATAGTTACCTGCTGAGTCTGTATATGTAATTAATTTTGCAGATTCTAATAAAGATATTCCAAGAATCCATCCTGCATGTAATCCCCAAGGCATGCCCAGGCTACCATAGAACCATTTTGCTTCTGTTAAGACCATACCCATTAACCATAGTCCGGGTAATTGAGGAATAGTTTCTTCTCTTTCCCAAATTAAGTGAAGTAACATAAAAACTACATTACAAATAATAGCTGCTATTAATATATTATGATCATCTTCTAAAATTGTTTGTATCAATCCTCTAAAAACCAATTCTTCTGTCAATCCTATCCATAGAACTAAACTTAGAGTAGGTAATAAGATTTTCTTTAATATAGCTTTATTTTCGAAATTCCATTTTAGATAATTAAACTTCTCTTCTATTTTAAATAAAATTATTAAACTCAATAAAGCTTATAAATAAGCCTAGAAAAAAATCAATTAAAAATTTATAGTTGAGAACTAATCCATAATTAGCTAAAGATTTATCATCTAAAATTAATATTAAAAATATTAAGACAGGAACTAGTAAATATAAAGAACTCAGTAGTAATATTTTTTGATTAGGTTTTAATGGTTCAAGTGGTTTCCAAACAATCTTTTTACTTACAAAAATAGCAATAGGTAGCCAGATAATAAACCAAGTGAGTATTAAGAGAGTAATTTTAATCTCACTGGGAAAAGTCTTAAAAGATATCGATAATTGTTCAATGAAGAGGGAAGATGATACCACTTCCCATTTAATACGATTTAGAATAAAGCCTAAGCTATCTTGTACTGCTCTTAATAACATTGTGGAGCGTATTTATAGATTAATTTTTTATTCACAATAACACATACTATTTTTGGAGACATATCTCAAAATTTAGATATTAAGCATTCTTTTTCGTTCCTTAGTCATTAATCCTATTTATTGTCTAAGGCTAATGACTATCTTCTTTTATCCTAGTTAACAATATCATCTACATTTATTGAGATTGAAAATAATTTAAGTAACATCTTTTTCTTCAACCTCAACTTGTTTTAGATGAATATGTTTATAACCAAGTTTGATCTCAAATTCATCACCGGGTTTTAGTCCCATTTGTTCGGTATAAGTAGAACCAATAACAATTTGACCATTTTTGTGAACGCTAACACGAAATGTAGGTTCACGTCCTCGTCCATCTTTGTTAGAGCCAGGCTCTAAGGGAACTCCTTTAGCTCCTAAAACTGCATCGTAAAAATCAGTTAAATTAACACGAATTTGTCCGTCTTTTGTTACTGAATAGTATCCACACTCTTTAGCAGTTTCTCTTCGAGGTTTATGTGATAATTCTTTTACCTTTTGAAGTAAGGCTTTTCCCATTAAGGGAGTAGAATTTGCATTGGTCATATTTTCTCAATGTCCTTTGAATGTGCATTAGTGATAGCTAGTGATTAATATAATTAATCACTAGCTATCATATCAAAAATATAACTTTAAATCTTTAAATTCAAATAAAAAAAATACATAATTATCAACTTAATATTCTTCTCTTTAAAGAATCAAAATAAATATAGGTAGCTTAACCATATAATTAAGTTTTTATTTTGATTCTTCAATAATACTAGTAACTGAGTTAACAAATAAAAAGAATAAAATTTATTTTAAGAATTCTAAAACCTCACCCTAGACATAGATCTCTGGAATATTAGGAAAGTAAAAAAAACTTTCAAAACGATAAAATAAAAAGTAAGATAAATAACACTTAACTTTTTCTCAAGCTACTTTTATTACTGCTGTACAATACTTTTATAAACCCTATAATGGAGCATTGTTAGAATTCTATACTCAATACTTAAAACTTAATGGAATAAAATTGAGTTAGCTGTACTTTAAAACTTAATTTGTTTAAAGAGATATTACAAGTTTTTAAAATAAGATAGGTTGTCAAATTTCATAAATAACATCTAATCTATGTTTAATAATTTAATACATTATTGAAATTTTAATGCTACAAGTTATTTTTAAAAAGTAAAGATATGTAGTATTTCAACCTAGGAAGGTAAATTAACTTTTTTGAGTAAATTAATTCTGTAAAACTGAGGTATTTGTAAGTAATTTTATTTTTAAAACTAAAAACTTTAAATATTTTTATAAATGATTGTGCAAAATGATAAAAATTATTGCCTAAGTAATTCTTAGTAGCTCATTGTTCAAAATGTAGAATATATTACGTTGTCTAAACTATGTTTGCTTTCTAGAAATTATTGTATAGAAATATTTGGTTTAACTAATTAAAAATTATGCGTATCTGTACTTTAATTTTATATGATTATTATTCGCTTAATATTTATCATACTTTCCCAGTATTTTATATTTAGATGTTTAATACTTCCTTAACTTATTTTTATTGGCTCAGTACCTCTATTCATGTTGTTACATCAACATGATATTATTAACAATGACTCGCTATAAAGCTTTTTCTAACACGATAGATAAAGTAGTAAGGAATATTTAATAATTTGCAATTATTGTATTCTCTTACGAAGCTCACTTAGAATTACAAACTTAAATTAGCTTTGATTTTAAAGATAGGCTAACTTTTAGTTAAATAAAAACCTGTAACTGTATGCAATCAACCAGGTCTATTTCTCAAGCTTCTGATACGGAAACAATTCAGACAGATTTTATGAAGGATTACTATCAGTTGCAGCGTACGCTTATGTTGCTAAGTATAGTACTTACAATAATCATCTTCACATGTGTCTGGATATTTCATTCCTTGCTTTTGGCTCTTAATTACTTACTAGGAGCTCTTGTAGGAATCGTTTATCTAAAAATATTAGCGAAAGAAGTAGAGAAAGTTGGAACCTCACAGCAAAAACTAGGTAAAAAAGGATTAATTCTAATTGCAGCTATGATCATCGTGGCTAGTCAATGGCAAAAACTTTACATTGTCCCAGTCTTCTTGGGATTTTTGACTTATAAGATCGCCATAATTGCTTATACCATACAGAATGTAATGGTTCCAGCACAAAAGAGCGATTAAGATTCCATTCAGTGACCAGATTTGGTAAATTCTACCCAATGACAATGTTACATGGTTTACACATTTCAAACACCTTATCCCTTGCTGCCTTAGAAGTTGGTAAGCACTGGTACTGGGAAATTGGCAATCTGAGGTTACATGGGCAAGTATTTCTTGCTTCCTGGTTTGTCATCGCCCTATTGGTTATTGCATCTTTATCTGCAACTCGTAATATTCAACGAGTTCCTAGTGGGATGCAAAATTTTATGGAGTATGTTTTAGAATTTCTACGAGATTTGGCTAAGAACCAACTCGGAGAAAAACATTATAGACAATGGTTACCCTTCATTGGGACACTGTTTTTGTTTATTTTTGTTTCTAATTGGTCAGGAGCTTTAATTCCATGGAAACTTATAGAAATTCCAGAGGGTGAATTAGCTGCTCCTACTAATGACATTAATACAACTGTTGCATTAGCACTTTTAACTTCCTTAGCTTACTTTTACGCAGGTCTTAGTAAAAAAGGTTTAGGTTATTTTGCTAACTATATTCAGCCTATTCCTATTCTGTTACCTATTAAAATCTTAGAAGACTTTACCAAGCCTCTTTCTTTGAGTTTTCGTCTATTTGGTAATATCTTAGCTGATGAGCTAGTAGTAGGAGTACTTGTATTTCTTGTTCCTCTGCTAGTGCCATTACCATTAATGGCACTAGGACTTTTCACTAGTGCGATTCAAGCTTTAGTATTTGCCACCCTAGCCGGAGCTTATATACATGAAGCAATCGAATCAGAAGAGGAAGAAGAACACTAATAAGAGTAAGGTCTTGGCTAAGCAGACTGTTAAAAAGAAAAATATCTGTTAAGCAAAAATGACCAAAACGTAAGACAATAGACAGAGGAGATGGATATAAAGTTTCCATCATTAACTCAGATTCTTACTTATTGGGAGTTTATAGAGACAGAATTGAATATTTTAGTCTTGCTTCAAAACTTATACTCCTAAGTTATTTAAGTTGACAATTAGCTCGTAATTTGTTTCATCAATAAAATCGAGGAAGAATTAACATGGATTCTACTATTGCTGCCGCTTCTGTTATCGCTGCTGCCCTAGCTGTTGGTTTAGCTGCTATTGGACCTGGTATAGGTCAGGGTAACGCTTCAGGTCAAGCTGTTTCTGGGATTGCTCGTCAGCCAGAAGCTGAAGGAAAAATTCGTGGAACTCTACTTTTAACTTTAGCTTTTATGGAATCTTTGACCATCTATGGTCTAGTAATTTCTCTTGTTCTCTTATTTGCTAATCCCTTCATTTAGGATTTAGTCGGTTAATAGAGGTAGCTACATGGCTGCCTCTCAATCATAAAATAAAAGACCTAGTTGAGTAAGTTATGTTTGATTTTGACGCAACTTTGCCAGTTATGGCATTGCAATTTATCCTATTAGTAATTATTCTAAACGCCACTTTTTATAAGCCTCTTAATGAGGTACTAGATAAACGAGCTGACTATATCCGTCAGCAAGAAATAGGTGGAAAAGAGCATTTAGAGAAAGCTAGAGAACTGGCTGCCCAGTACGAACAACAATTATCAGAGACAAGAAAGAAGTCTCAAGAGGTTGTTATTTCTGCTCAATCAGAGGCTAAAAAAATTGCCAGTGAAGCAATTGTTATTGCTCAACAAGAAGCCCAAATTAAGAAAGAAGCTGTTGCTAAAGAGATTGCGCAACAGCGCCAAGATGCCCTAAAAGTTCTAGAAAAACAGGTTGACATATTAAGTCATCAAATTTTAGAAAAACTTTTAGGTCCAAAGTTAATCAAGTAACGACGCCGTCCTTTGGGTGATAAACCGGTATGATCGATTCTTTATTATTAGTTGCTGAAAGTCACGCTGAAAGTGGCCCCTTAATTGGGTTTCATTTCGATTTTTTGGAAAGTAACATTTTCAATCTAGCCATTCTTGTTGGTATCTTAGTATTTTATGGAAGTAAGATTATAAAAGATACCCTCGCTGAAAGGCACAATTCCATAGCTCTGTCTATTCAAGAAGCTGAAAAGAAACAACAGCAAGCAATTACTTCTTTAGCTCAAGAAGAAAAAAGATTAGCTCAAGCTCAAATTGAAGCAGAAAGAATTCATAAAGCTGCTCAAGAGAGGGCTGTAGCTATTAAAGCTGAAATCTTGGCACAGAACGAAAAAGACATTGCACGTCTTAAGGAAACTGCTGCTGCGGATCTTTCATCTGAGCAAGAACGAGTAATTGCGCAGTTAAAAAAACAAATTGCAGAACAAGCTATTGTTAAAGCAGAGGAGCAATTGAAATCTAAAGTTGATAATAATGTTCAACAAACACTTATTAACCGTAATATTGATCGGTTAGGAGGTTCGTAGTGAAAGGATCACTAGTTAATGCAGAAATTGCAGAGCCCTATGCTCAAGCTATGATGTCTATTGCCGAATCCCATAAAATCACAAGATTAGTTGAACAAGACTGTAAAACCGTCTTGCAGATTCTGAAAGATTCCTCGGAGCTAAGAGCTTTCATTAGCTCTCCTGTTATTAAAGATGAGGATAAAAAGTCTGTACTAAACAAGATACTTGGGAAAAATACTCATCAATATTTCCGTAATTTTGTGATGCTTCTAATAGAAAAGCGTAGAATCGCTTTACTTGAAGCTACTTGTCAAAGATATATAGATTTGGCAAGAAAATTAACTAACACTGTTCTCGCTAAAGTGACTGTTACAACTGAAATAAGCGAGGAGCAGCGTTCTGCCATTAGCGATAAAATTAAAGGTTTGACTGGGGCTGAATCAGTAGAAATGGAGATAGGTAAGGATCCTGACTTAATTGGAGGATTCATTATCAAAATTGGCTCCCAAGTATTTGATGCTAGTCTTCGAGGTCAGTTACGGCGCATAAGCGTAAGTCTTAGCGGAACCTTATAATTTTCTCTCATTGTAGTTCATTCAATTGTTAAAAAACCCCATTATGGTTAGTATCAGACCTGACGAAATTAGTAGTATTATTCGCCAACAAATTGAATCTTATGATCAAAGTGTTCAAGTCTCCAATGTAGGAACTGTTCTTCAGGTTGGAGATGGGACTGTTCGGATACATGGCTTAGAGCAAGCTATGGCAGGAGAATTGTTGGAATTTGAAGACGGAACGATTGGGATTGCTCTTAACTTAGAAGAAGATAACGTTGGGGCCGTTTTAATGGGGACCGGCTTAGATATTCAGGAAGGTAGTACTGTTAAAGCTACTGGAAAAATTGCCCAAGTTCCTGTAGGGGAAGCTATGGTTGGTCGGGTGGTTGACTCTTTAGGTCGTCCAATTGACGGTAAAGGAGATATTAAGGCATCAGAATATAGATTAATTGAGTCTACTGCTCCTGGCATTATTGCTAGAAAATCAGTATGTGAGCCTTTACAAACTGGAATTACAGCTATTGATGCAATGATTCCTATTGGTAGAGGACAACGGGAATTAATCATTGGTGATCGTAAAACAGGAAAAACTGCTATTGCGATTGACACCATAATCAACCAAAAATCTGAAGATGTAATTTGTGTTTATGTTGCGATTGGACAAAAAGCTTCTACCGTAGCACAAGTCATTGGAGTTTTGGAAGAAAAAGGTGCAATGGACTACACTATAGTAGTTGCAGCCAATGCGAATGATCCTGCTACTCTACAATATCTCGCACCTTACACAGGAGCAAGTTTAGCAGAATTTTTCATGTATAAAGGAAAACATACCTTAGTTATTTATGATGATTTGACAAAACAAGCACAGGCTTATCGTCAATTATCTTTATTATTACGTCGTCCACCAGGAAGAGAAGCTTATCCTGGCGATGTTTTCTACATTCATTCTCGCCTGTTAGAAAGAGCAGCTAAACTTAGTCCAGAACTTGGTGAAGGTAGTATGACCGCTCTACCTGTAATTGAAACTCAGGCTGGAGATGTGTCAGCATATATTCCAACCAATGTAATTTCTATTACAGATGGACAAATATTTCTTTCCAGCGATTTATTCAACTCAGGCTTCCGTCCTGCTATTAACGCAGGTATCTCTGTTAGTAGAGTTGGATCCGCTGCTCAGACAAAAGCGATGAAGCAGGTTGCAGGTAAATTAAAGTTAGAGTTAGCTCAGTTTGCAGAACTAGAAGCTTTTTCTCAGTTTGCGTCTGATCTTGATGCAGCAACTCAATCTCAGCTTGCACGGGGTCAAAGATTACGCCAAATTTTAAAGCAATCTGAAAACTCTCCTCTTGCTGTTTGGGAACAAGTATCTATCGCCTATGCTGGTTTGAATGGTCATATTGATGAGATACCAGTAGAGAAAGCTCTGGAATTTTCTATTGGGTTAAGAGAATACATAGCTAGTAGCAAGCCTAAATACGTTGAAATTGTCAAAGGTGAGAAAAAACTTACCGATGAAGCAGAAAAATTGCTAAAAGAAGCAATTGCAGAATACAAACAAGCGTTTGCTGCTTAATTAAGTAAGGGTAAACTCAATGTTTACCTTTACTTAAAAGCTAAAACATTAGCTGAAGATCCAAAATGATGAGAGTCCGATAAATAATTACTAAATATTATGGCTAATCTTAAAGCTATCCGAGATCGTATTGACTCGGTCAAAAATACCAAAAAAATTACTGAAGCCATGCGTTTGGTGGCAGCAGCCAAAGTTCGCCGTGCTCAAGAGAGAGTTGTTTCTACTAGGCCTTTCGCTAATATTTTAGCTAATGTTCTTTACAATTTACTAAATCGTCTGAAATATGGGGATGTTGATTTATCTCTATTAAAACAGAGAGCAGTAAAAACTGTAGCGATTGTAGTAATTTCAGGAGATCGAGGATTATGTGGAGGCTATAATAGCTACGTTATCCGTCGAGCAGAGAAACGCATTAAGGAATTGCAAGATAAAGGAATCAATCCCTGCTTGATAACCATCGGACGTAAATCTACTCAATATTTCTCAAAACGTAAAATATCTGTAAAGGCTAAATACATAGGTTTGGAGCAAATTCCCACAAGTGATGACGCAATGCCTATTGCTGATGAGTTAATATCATTATTTCTATCAGAAACTGTAGACCGAGTTGAACTAGTTTATACTCGTTTTGTTTCTTTGATTAACTCTAGTCCAGTTGTACAAACCTTAGCTCCTTTAAATTTACAAGGCTTAGAACCTGAAGACGATGAGATTTTTCGTTTAATAACTCGTGAAGGTGAATTTCAAGTTGAACGACAAACAATAGAGAAACCTGTTCATAACTTGTCTCAAGACATGATTTTTGAACAAGATCCAGTTCAAATTTTAGATGCTTTATTGCCTTTATATATTAATAACCAGTTGCTCAGAGCACTACAGGAATCAGCTGCTAGTGAATTGGCAGCCAGGATGACTGCGATGAGTAATGCTAGTGAGAATGCTACTCAACTAGCTGGGTCTCTAACAATGTCATACAATAAGGCTCGTCAAGCATCAATCACTCAGCAATTAATGGAAGTAGTTGCTGGAGCAAATGCATTATAGACTATATTTAGAATCTATAATATTGAAAGTATAAGGCATTTAGAATTATTCTAAACGCCTTTTTATTTTAATTAATAGATGGAAATAAATTACTCAAAATACTTTATCTAACCAGAAAATAGAAACTTTAAAAGTGTCATTTTTATAATAATCTGAATCTTATTTTTAATAATTAAAGTAAGGGAATATTTATTTTGTATGGCAAATAGATTAAATATATACTTAATTTTTTATTAATAGTAAATACTCCATAAATAAATTTGGTACTTAAAATTAAAAAGCTTGAAATCAAAAACTAAAGATTTCGTGACGAACTCTTTTAGGAGAAAAAAAAATTGTAATAGATTTTAGGTGTAAGAAATTGATAAAAAATCTTGATTTTCGCAATATTAATACTTTATGGTCTTCTATAATTGCAGAAACCTTATCTAATTTAGGCTTAAAAACGGCTATTATTTGTCCTGGATCTCGTTCAACTCCTCTTACTGTAGCATTCGCCAATCACCCTAAAATAGAAACCATACCAATTTTGGATGAGAGATCAGCATCTTTTTTCGCATTAGGTATAGCAAAGCGTTCTCGTCTACCTGTTGTTTTAATTTGTACTTCGGGAACAGCGGGAGCAAATTTTTATCCAGCTGTTATTGAAGCCAGGGAAAGTAAAACTGCGCTAATAATCTTAACAGCTGATCGTCCTCCAGAATTGAGGGATTGCCATGCTGGACAAGCAATTGATCAAGTTAAACTATATGGTAGTTATTGTAATTGGTATACTGAGTTATCTTTACCTCTCATAGAAATAAAACTATTAAGTTATTTAAGACAAACCATAATTTCTTCCTGGAACAAATCTTTTCTTCCTAATAAAGGTGTTGTTCATATAAACTGTCCTTTCCGTGAACCTTTAGCACCATTCACTCAACCAGAAATTGAGTTACTCTCCTTTAAGAAATATTTTAAGGACTTTTTTTTAGATATTAATGAAGATAGTAGAGTATCTTCAAGCAATTACTGTAAATTTGACATATTTAATTATTTAAATAAATGGAGATCTATTAAAAAAGGAATTATTATTGCAGGAGTAAATAATTCTACAAATCCATCTCTTTACTGTAAAAATATTGCTTTTATTTCTAGATTTTTAAATTATCCAATTCTGGCAGAAGCTTTGTCTCCGTTAAGAAATTTTGCAAATAAAAATCCTAATTTAATTAATACTTACGATGTCATTTTATGTAATCCAAAACTAAAGGAATCTCTAAAACCAGATATAGTAATTCAGTTTGGACAGTTTCCTACCAGCAAAAGACTACGAAAATGGTTAGAACAAACTCAAGCTCGATATTGGTTAATTGATAGCTCTTCAGATAACTTTGATCCACTTCACAATCATAGTTTTTCAATTTATTCTTCTGTTGAAAATTTAGATCTAAGAAATATAAAAAATACTATGTCTACAAAATCAAACTCAGAATATTTGAAAAGATGGAAAATAATAAATGATAATGTTAACAAAAATATTCAGTCAACTTTTACTGGAATAGATTTAATGTTGCAAGCAAAATTACCTTTTATCCTTTCTACGATATTACCTCTCCAGACTAATATCTTTATTGCTAATAGTATGTCGGTGCGTTATGCAGAATCTTTTTGGTTTCCTAACAACAAAGAATTAATACCATATTTTAACCGAGGTGCTAATGGAATAGAAGGCACTTTGTCCAGTGCCTTAGGGATGGCTCAAAATAGCAGCAACAACATTCTAGTTACTGGAGACTTAGCTCTTTTACACGATACAAACGGGTTCCTTGTTAGTAAAAAATTTAAAGGACATTTGACTATTATTTTAATAAATAACAATGGAGGAGGTATTTTTGAAATGTTACCCATTTCTAAGGATAAACTCTTGTTTGAAGATTATTTTGCAACTCCCCAAAATATTGATTTTGCAAAACTTTGTAACACTTATGATATTCAACATATTAATATTCAAGATTGGCGACATCTACAAGAATTACTAAATCCTTTACCTACTTTTGGAGTACGTGTTTTAGAACTAACTATCAAACGAGAAGAAGATGCTAGTTGGTTTCAAAATAATATTTCTAAATTTACAGATTAAATTTAAAAATATTCTTTAGTAGTGAATAAATTATAGAAAAATATCCTAAGTCAATATTAGAATATGAAAAACTTATAAACTGTGTAGTAATTAATATTATTTTGAATATTTATTTAACCATTTGAACTGGCATCACTAAGTATGTCATTTTCAAACCACCTAAAGGATTAAAAATTACTGGTTTATTTCCTTCGTTAAGTTGCATTTTTATTTCTTTAGTTGATAGAGCTTTTAAACCATCCATTAAGTACTTGATATTGAAAGCTATATCACCACTTTCTCCTGTTATTTTTGCTTCAATTGATTCTTCAGCACTACCCAGATCTTGAGTCTCTACAGATAAAAGAATAATTTGTTTTTTATTATTAAAGACACATTTTACTAAATTATTTTTTTGACTTGCTAAAACAGCCACTCTCTCAAGACTATTTAAGAAATTTTTTCTATCTAAACTTATAACATGCTCAAACTTTTGTGGTATCAGCATACTATATTTTGGATAATTTCCATCCAATTTACGAATAGTTAACTTCTGTTTTCCTAAATAAAATATGACTTGCAGATCATCTATTTGCAATTGAATAACTTCAAAATCATTATTATTATGAATAATTTTCTCTAATTCTCTCAAAGCTTTTGCAGGAATTGTAACTGAAAATTCATTTGAATTTTTAGTTTTAAGAGTTTGTTCTTTCTTATTATCGATTTCTGAAGAGAACATAGCCTCTACTACTGATAATCTATGCCCATCTGTTGCAGCAAATTCTAAACTATCAGCAGTTCCCTTTAAATGAACTCCAGTTAGTACTTGTTTAAGTTCATCATTACTTGATGCAAACAATACACCTCTTAATCCTTCGGTTATCGTAATAGTAGGTAATTCAATAAAATCATCATTTTCAATCATTGGTAAAGGAGGAAATTCGTCCGCACTTATTGTTCTTATTTGAAACTTACCTGATGCTGATTTAAGATATAGTAAATTTGTCTGGTTATCTTTTGTCTCCTCACTTATAAGGCTTATTTCCCCTTCTGGTAATCGAGATACAATATCATTAAGTAATTTTGCTGGTAGAGTTGTTTGGCCTCCTTCACTGATATTAGCATCAAAGCTAGTTTCGATACCAAGACTTAGATCAAATGCAGTTAGGCTAATTTTTTGTTTTACGATATCTGCAACCATCAGGACATTTGCTAGAATAGGATGAGTAGGTCGAGTAGGAACTGCTCGACTAACCAGAGATAAGTTATTGCTAAAATCATTTTGGCTGCAAACAAATTTCATATTTAAATTAATTAGGTTAATTAAATGTAAATTATATTTTTAATTATTTTGTTCTTACTTATATTATATAACAACTGTCTTAATCATTAATTTATTGATTTTTACATGAATCATATCAAAAGAATTAGAAAAACTTTGAAACTAATATTTGTCTAAATAATATTTTCTTTTTACAATTAGATAGCTAAGCTTATAATCATATATCTTGAAAAAACGACTTGATATTCTTCTAGTAGAGAAAAACTTATACACTTCTCGTCAGCAAGCACAAAGATGCATTCGTGCTGGAGAAGTTAAAATTAATCAAAGAATTATTGACAAACCTGGGACAGAAATTAATATAAAAGCTGAAATTGAGGTAAAGATTAAACCTCCATATGTTTCGCGCGGAGGGAAAAAACTTGAAAAAGCTCTTAAAACTTTTCAGGTTTCTGTAGTGGATAGGATATGTCTTGATGGGGGTATTTCAACAGGAGGCTTTAGTGATTGTTTGTTACAGTCAGGGGCTCGTTTAGTATATGGAATAGATGTAGGATACGGACAAGTTGCTTGGTCATTAAGACAAAATAAAAGAATATTCTTAAAGGAAAGAACAAATATTCGTTATCTTACTCCTGATATTTTATACGAAAAAAATATCCAAGCTAACTTAGGAGTTGTAGATGTTTCTTTTATTTCGTTAACTAAAATTTTAGAACCTTTGTCAAGACTTTTGACTAGTCCAAAAGAGGTTATATTGCTTGTTAAACCACAATTTGAAGTTGGTAAATCTAAGATAGGAAAAAACGGAGTTGTTCGTGATTTAAAAGATCACTGCGAAGCAATTTGTAAAATAATAGAAGTTTCTTATGGTTTAGGATGGTTATATTGCGGATTAACTCATTCTCCTATTAAGGGTCCTGCAGGTAATACTGAGTATTTGCTATGGTTACGATCTGATTATGGTAGTCAGAATTATTTCTCAAATCAAGTTGAAGCAATATGTTCACAATATTTATAGTATATGCTGATGTGCCATCATATATTAATGACTTATAAAAAATATTTATATAAAACTGCAACTAAAAAAATTAAGCTTGTATTAATTAGATATGATATTCTGACGATCTTACCTTCGGGCCAACCTACTAATTCTAGATGGTGATGCAAAGGTGCCATCATTAGAAGTCTTTTTCCTTTCCCTTGACTATCTTTGGTCATCTTATAATAAGTAACTTGAATAATTACAGACAAAGATTCTATAAAAAAAATTCCACTGAGGATAAAAAGCTCCCAAAAATGACCACTTAAAATTCCTACTCCAGCAAGGGCTCCTCCCAAAGCTAGAGAGCCGGTATCTCCCATAAATACCTTAGCAGGATTGCTATTGTGAAGTAAAAAACCTAAACAACTTCCAGCGATACAAGCACAAAAGATACTGAGATCAGATGAAGTGTCTAAAATAATAATTCCTAGTCCTAAAAAAGTTAATGCTCCTGTTCCTCCGGCTAAGCCATCAATTCCGTCTGTAAGGTTAATTGCATTGCTTTCTGAAACTAATACAAAAACGGATAAGAACCAAAATAATATTCCTGCTTCTAAAATTATATTACCAGGCAATATAATTTCGTTCATTGTTATTATTTGAGTTGATTTTATCCATATACAAAAAACAATAGCTACTGTTATTTGCAAAAATAATTTTGTACGAGGAGAAAGTCCTAAATTTGATTGTCGTCTTAAAATATACCAATCATCAATCCACCCAATAGACATATAGGCTAGAGTTAGAAGAGATATGGTAATTGTTATAAGAGAGAAGTTAGACCATACTAAAGTTACTAAAATAGCGATTGGAATAAAAAATATTCCGCCCATTGTTGGAGTACCTGCCTTACTTAGATGTTTTTTAACACCATCTTCTTGTATGACTTGCTCTATTTTTAACCTTTTTAGTAGTGGAACTGCAATATAACCTAAAAGACTACTTATAAGCAGAGAAAGCCCTAATGGAAATGTCAAGATATGATGAAAATTTATATTCTTATTATCTAATATGACAAAACTTCCAACCAAAAGAACATTTATCAAAATAAGCAAAATCAATAGATTATTTGCTAATATTTTTTTTATAAGTATTGAAAAGGAGAATATTTTATTCACAGCTAAAGATTTGATATTTTAAACTTAAAAATAGATTGTGTAAGATCAGGAAAAGCAATTCCCTATCTATTTTAGCAACTTAGCTCTTATATACTAGTCATTGCTGTTCAAATTCAAATCCTCATCATCGTAATTTTCATCGACATCTATTAAATCAGAAATTTCTGCATCTTCTTCAGAAGTCGTCTTAATTTCTTCTTGCTCACGGTAGATTAAACGATTTGTTGCTTCTAACCAATTAATAATAGAAGAGTCTCTTTTAATGGGAATAACGGTGGCTGGCTCATATCGAGCTTCTTGGCTAATAGCTGGACTTTCAAAAAAGCTTTCTTTAGACATTAAGTTTAATTTAATAACTCAGATTAATTATATAACTCAGACTAATTATATTAACATTAGTTGAGAATACTGAAAACTAGTTTTATTTTTCTACAAGCTTAAATTCGCGTACAATCTTCTTGAACTATTGTTTTAGACATAATAAATATGCAATTACTTTTTACAACTAATTGTTATTAGAATACACATTAATGCTTAACCTTAAAGACATCGTATATCATCCTCCTGCCTCCGCTGAACCTATTTTAAAATCTATTGCATTAGAATTAGGATTTAATCAATTAGGTGTTATTGTTGGTCCTAGTGGTTCCGGAAAAACAACATTGCTAGAAATTCTTGCAGGATTAGTAGAGCAAACCCAAGGAAAAATTTTTTGGAGTGGTCAAGAAATCACTAATTCAGAGTTACAACAAATATCAGGATTAGTTTTTCAATTTCCTGAACGCCATTTTTGCAGCAGTAATATCTTAGAAGAACTAAGATTAGGTCACTTAAAAATTACTAGAGAGGAAATTGAAATTGCTTTAGAAGAAGTAGGTCTACAGGATATCGTCTTAAGCACTTCTCCGCACAATATTAGTGGTGGACAGCAAAGAAGATTAGCTCTAGCAGTTCAACTAATTCGTCAACCTAACTTATTATTATTGGACGAACCAACAGCAGGTTTAGATTGGTCAATGCGTAAACAGTTAATTAATTTAGTATCTAAATTAAAACGACATTGGACTTTAATAATTGTTTCTCATGATCCTTCTGAGTTATTAACAATAGCTGATAAATGTTGGAAAATTAATAAAGGAAAGTTAGAACAAGTCAATATGAACAGTTAGAAAAAATTTTATTAACTATGTATATTAATTTTCTCCTTTGACTTATGTTGACTAGCAATCAGAGCGACTAAAAACCACCATAGAGTATTTACTTGTGGACGATACCAAACAGTATCAAATAAACCTTGCATCAATAAACCAACTATTGCAGCAACTGCAGCAATAATCCATATTCCGTGAGAGTTTTTATCATTTTTAAGTTTGTTAATTTTTTGTATTCCTTGATTAATTATTGTAAAAATAAGCCAAATAAAAATACTTAATCCCACTAATCCCATCTCTACTGCTGTCTCTAAAAAAACGGAGTATGCACTTAAAGCACTATATTTTGGGCTCATATAAAGTGGATATATTTTACTAAATGCATCATTTCCTGGGCCAATGCCTAGAAAAGGATAATCTTTTATCATATTTACTACTGATGTCCATACGTTGATACGAAAGTTATTACTACTATCGGCTCTTCCAATAAAAATACTCATAATTCTTGATTGTAAAATATCATTAGAGGCAATAAGAACGAAAATAAAACTTATTAATGTTCCAAATGTTATGGGTAAAAGCCACTGCCGCCAAAATAGAGGAAGTTCATCTTTAAACCATGTAAAAAGTAATAATGAAAATATTACCAAGCAGATTATAAGCGCTATCCAACCACTACGACTGCCTGTAAAGTAAAGACAAAAAGTATTGATTAGAAGAATAGTTAATGCTAATAATTTAGGTAATGTTTTTTGCCAAACAAAAAAAGCAGCCATGCTTAAAGCAATTGAAGGCAAGATATATGCGGATAATAAATTAGGATTACCTAAATAACTATAAACTCTAATTGAATTAGAAAAATAAGCAGTTGGATCGTTCCATGTCGCTAATTGTTCTACTCCGAAAAGTCTCTGTCTTACTCCATAAATACCTACCAATAGTCCGGATCCTAAAGTAGATAAAATCAACCAATTGGTTAGGATAGGTGAGCGTAGAATATGAGATGTACAAGCAAAAAAAATCAAATATAGCGTTAGTTTTATAAATCCCGAAAAAGCTGCATCTCTAACAGGAGAAAAAATAACTGCGATCGCTGAAATAACCCAATACAAAAAGACTAATAAATGTATGGAGTTGAAAACTGGTTGTTCACGTTCAGAAACAATTAATATTATCCAATACATGGCAATCGAGATAAGCCATATACCAATAACTCCCGTTGTAACAAATGGGCTAAACATCAATATAAGACTAATTAGCAAAGCACCAATAGTCTTTCCCCATCGCAATAGAAAACTAGATTGTCGCCAATTTCGAAATAAACCAACAATACGATAATAAAAGCTGGCTTTTAACCATATTTCTGGAGAAAAAGAAGAAAAAGTAATCAAACCCCAAATAAATTTCATAAATTATCTTTAAAAATTTTTATTGATTAATTATTTTGTTTTCCATTGATTTATAGCTAGAAAACTTATTAATTTAGAATCCAAAATTAAGATTTTGCGTCACATTTATAATGTCCTCAATTCTTCTTTTCCTGTTCCCTTGAAAACTTTTATTGTGTACTTTATAACTAAATTCAATAATGAATCTATTTAAAGGGAGATAACCTGTTGAATACGCTAATTCATCCTACAGCTATCATTCATAAGAATGCGCAACTACACCCTACTACTGAAGTAGGACCTTATGCTGTCATTGGTGATCAGGTTAAAGTAGGTGCACAAACGATTATTGGCTCTCATGCAGTTATTGAAGGTCCAACAGAAATTGGAATGAATAACTATATATTCCCTAGTGCAGTTATCGGAGCGGCTCCGCAAGATTTAAAATATAAAAATTGTTCTAGTCGCGTCGAAATTGGTAATGGTAATACAATTCGAGAGTTCGTCACAATTAATCGTGCGACTTTCGCTAATGAAGTTACTAAAATTGGTAACAATAATTTACTGATGGCTTACGTACACGTTGCTCATAATTGTTTACTTGAAGATAATATAATTATTGCTAATTCTGTATCTCTTGCAGGCCATGTCCATATTGAGTCCAGAGCTGTTGTAGGTGGTGCCTTAGGTATACACCAATTCGTAAGAATCGGTCGTAATGCCATGTTAGGAGGAATGAGTAGAATTGACCGCGATGCACCTCCATTTATGATGATTGAAGGGAACCCTTCTAGAGTAAGATCGCTTAATTTGATTGGATTAAAGCGTTCTGGGCTTACTGTCGAAGACATTCGTCATCTCAAAAAAGCATTTCGTTTACTATATCATTCTGGTTTAACTCTACAACAGGTATTAAAGCAATTAAAGACTTTTGAAAGTAATGAATATACTAAATATCTACATCAATTTCTGGAATTATCAATTACAGGAGAAAAAAGACGTGGATTAATTCCAGGTAAACATTAAAATAATTAGGGATTAAAGTAATTAATGAAAATTTTTGTTAGTACAGGTGAAGTCTCGGGTGATTTACAGGGCTCACTGTTAGTTGAGGCTCTTTATCGTCAAGCGAAACTTCAGAATATTCCTATAGAAATTATGGCATTAGGAGGTGATGCTATGATCTCTGCTGGTGCTGATTTGCTCGGCAATACAGCAGCTATAGGTTCTATTGGGATTATAGAAGCATTACCTTTTATAATCCCAACTTGGCGGATGCAAAATAGGGTAAAAGCTTACTTAAGAGATAACCCTCCAGATCTTTTAGTTTTATTAGACTATATGGGTCCGAATGTTTCTCTTGGCAAGTATGTTAGAAAAAATTTACCCCAAGTACCTATTATTTACTATATTGCACCTCAGTCTTGGGTCTGGTCTCCTAATAATAAAACAATTGAACAATTTGCTGAAATAACTGATCTTCTTTTAGCAATTTTTCCAGAAGAAGCTAGATTTTTTGAACAAAAAGGTGTCAATGTAAAATGGGTAGGCCATCCCTTATTAGATAGAATAGAAAAAGCTTCAACAAAAGAAGTGGCACGTCAATCTTTGGGTTTAGAAGTTGATAAACCTGTTATTGCGTTGTTTCCAGCTTCTAGATATCAAGAGTTAAAATATCATTTACCTTTAATTTGTAAAGCTGCTAAACAATTACAAACAAAAATTCCAGAACTTCATTTTTTATTACCTGTTTCTTTAAAAGAATATTACGGTACTATTGAAAAAATAGTTGAAAAATATGATTTATCAATTACTTTGTTGGACGGTCGTGGAATAGAAGCCATGGCTGCAGCCGATTTTGCAATTGCAAAATCAGGAACTGTTAATCTAGAATTAGCATTGTTAAATGTTCCCCAGTTAGTGTTATGTTTGGTCAATCCTCTAACTATGTGGATTGCTAGAAATATTCTTAAATTTTCTATCCCTTTTATGTCACCCCCAAATTTGATAATGATGAAAGAGATAGTGCCCGAATTATTACAAGAAGACGCTACTGTAGAATGTATTGTTGAAAAGTCTTTAGAATTATTATTAAATAACGAATGTCGCCAAAAAACATTATCAAATTATAAAGAGATGCGACTTCTTCTAGGGGAAACAGGGGTTTGTGATCGTGTAGCTAACGAGATTTTACATTATAAAAATACTTTAGAGTAATTAATTTTGGATCAACAAGATTTTTATATACAAAAAACTTATGCTAGTCTCCAAGATTGCTTATCTCGGTATACCAATAATCTAGAGTTGAAAGCATCCATTAAAAAAGAGCTACAAGTAATTGAACTAGGACTAGAAAGAGTTAATAATAATGTCATTAAAATTGCTATCTTCGGGTTAGTTAGTAGAGGTAAGTCTGCTATTGTAAATGCATTAGTTGGTCAAAATATTTTTAATAGTGAACCAATCAATGGAACCACAAAGTGGCCAAAATCTTTCCGTTGGTTTCCTAGTGATACTAAAGTTATATTAGAATTTATTGATACTCCAGGATTAGACGAAATCGACGGAATTCAAAAATCAATAATGTCCCAAGAAGTTGCAGAAGAATCAGACTTAATTTTATTTGTAATTTCTGAAGATATTATCGAAGTTGAATATAAAGCTTTGATATATTTAAAGAAACTATTAAAACCTATTATTTTAGTTTTTAATAAAATTGACTTATATCCAAAGAAAACTTGTCTTGATATTTATAAACATTTACAAGAATTTAGTAAGAATATTAAAAATGAAGAAGCACTATTAATTAATATTCAAGATATATTATTAGTGGCTGCTTCTCCTAGATCTATACCTGTAAAAGTCAGAAGTTTTGATGGGCAAATCAGAGAAGAATTAGAAGTTCAATCTCCTCAGATAGAAAGTTTAAGACATAAATTATTAAGTGTTTTAAATAAAGAAGGACGTTATCTTTTATGTATTAATGTTTTATTGCAAGCAAAAAAAGCTGAGGAAAAGATTGCTCTCAAAACAATTCAAATATTCGAAAAAGATAGTGAACATATTATTGATAAATATGTGAAGTATAAATCTTTGATAGTTTCTCTTAACCCTATTGCTATTTTAGATATTTGTGGAGGATTATTGATTGATTTAGTTTTAGTTAGGAAGTTGTTTAATTTATACGCATTACCTATTACAAATCACAACATAGATAGATTATGGTTACAGCTCTTTTTTAGTTCTGGTAAACTACTTCTTACCGAAATCCTTACTCACTTATTATTAAATATAAGTAAAACAGCAATAACATTTAACAACATACTAGATAGTTCAACATCTATAGAGTTTTACTCAGGTACTGCTATTTTACAAGGTGGAATTGCTGCTCATAGCACTTACAAAATAAGTAAAGCTGTTCAAAATTATTTAGTGGAAGGCTGTAGCTGGAGAATTTTAGGTTTAAGTGAAATAATACAAAATATCTTAAATGAAGCCAATGAAAATATGATTATATATAGCTTAAAGTTAAACTAACATACTATTTAGTGACTATAATCAAAAAGATAAGTTGTAAATATTTAAAACTTTAAAGATAGTAACAAAAGTTTTAAAATCTGTTTGATTAATAAAATTAGATTTTTAGTAACGCAGATTTAGTATTTAAATAAAATATATTATCAATACGGAACTCTTTAGTAATTTTATTGGTGAATAATTGAAGAAACTATAGTTTATCTTTTTATATTATTAACAAAAGAAGTAGGAATACTATTCTTTTTGTTATTAAAAAGATTGCTTAACTCGTATTTACCTAAAAGTAAAATAGCTATTCCTAAAGGAATAAAATAATAGATTCCACGATAAATTAATAGAGTGCCTAACAATTCTTCTGATTCAATAAATGGGGCAAGTAACAAAATCATGACTGTTTCAAAAACTCCTAATCCTCCTGGAACATTACTAGCTAGTCCTGCTACTTGAGCTAATATAAAAATTCCGAAAAAAGTAGGATAGGATAAAGATACTGAAGTCTTTAAAAGTATATAAAAGACCATTGCTGCAAGAGACCAGTCTAAGCTGGAAACAATTAATTGACCAATAGCTAATTGAGGAGAAAGATTAGGAATAACCCATTTTCCAATAATTAGAGGTTTTTGACGAACTACCGTAAAAAATAAATAAGCAAGAATTATAATTAAAAAAATTATTCCTAAAGGACGTACTGAGATAAAAGGGATATCTAATAAACGAGGAATCGCTAAAGGTTCTTTTAGGAAAAGGATACTACCAATACTAAATAGTCCCAAACAAAATGATAAATTGCAAAATGCCGAGATTTGTGCAATTGTAATCATAGAAAATCCCCAATTGGAGTAAAACCTATAGCGAATCATGCAACTACTTAATACGGCAAACCCTATGCTGTTGCTAATTCCAGAACAAATAATACCAACTAATATTTTTTTTCGATATGGTAATATACGACGAACATAAAATAGAGCAAGACATTCATATCCTGTCATAACAAGATAATTTAAGCCCATACAAGCAATAGCCCAAAGAATATTAGAAGAAGGAATTTTAGATAGACTATCCCAAAAATTTGCAGCTTGATAATGTTGAAAGTTATTTTGTATAGTCCATATTGACAAAGTAAAGACTGCTAAGCTGAAGCAAGGAGGAAGGAATCTTAAAAGGTTGTTCTTATCCATAAAATAGAAGATACAATGAACAAAATATTTGGTTTTATGTTTTAGAAAATCAGAGCATCACTATAAGATTTAGCATTACTACAAACTTCAGTGTTTATAGTGTTTTAAAATGATGCTAGTTGTTTATTTTTTACCTAAATTTCGTATCTTATGAACCTTAGTCATCTAGGAACATTCAAATGTCCATAAAATGGCATACTTTCTGAAAAGTGAGGGCGTTTGCCCTGTTCCCATTCAAACTCTGCTAACTCTAAAATACTACAAACTGTAGCTCCTATTTCTGATGTAACAATTAGAGGCTCATGGAATAAATTTAGATCTTTTAATACTTTTTCCCATTTGTCTAATTCCATCACAGTATCATTAACAACTGCAATTAAACCATTTCCTTTAGATTTCTTTTGATAAACTGCTCCATAAACTTGTCCTCTTGAAGCTTCCATTTGTACAGGAATTAACTCTTTAAATAATTTATTATCTTTATGAAACCAAGCAAATCCCGCTAATGTAGATATACTAAATAAAGGAATCTCAAGTTGTTGAGCTATTGTACGAGCAGCAGTTATACCAATTCTGATACCAGTAAAACTTCCCGGCCCTTTTGCCACGGCAGCAAAATTAATATTCTCCCATCTCTGGGGCTGAATAAATTCTTGTAAAATTTTATGTAAATGACTTGATAATTTTCGGTTAAGATCCCAAACTTGAGTACTTTTTTGTTGATTTTGTTTACCTAAACTAACCCCCAACTGAGTACTTGTTGTATGCAATCCTAATCCATAACTATAAGGATTTGGTGATGTCATAAGAAATAAATTATTATGTAATTGCTAATTTAATGGTATTTCATTAATCACAGTTTTCCTACTAAAGATTATTGATCTTTTAGATATTAAATATAAAGTTAAACATTCCTTCTTTAAAAGTACTTAATAATTAATTATATTTAAAAGTTTTTTTTAATCTTTAGATTATGTTAAAACTTAAAAAAAAGATTATCATAAAGTTATTATTGAGCAAAACAGGAAAAATTAAAATTTCCATGATGTTTTAAATCTAATATGAATAATTAAAAATCATTTTTATGATGATGCCAAATTTTTTTTTATCTTACCAAAAAGCTATCTTAGTAATAACTTTTGTTTTGTGGGCTAACAATAGTTTTGCTAGTGAATTAATGTTTTCTATTAAACAACCTTCTCTTTACAATAATTTAGAATCTACTCAACCACATAAAAACAGTTTTAGTAGAGTAGATTCTAAATCTTGTAAGTTTTTAATCCACAAAGAATTAGACAATATTATTCTTTCTCACCAAAAACATTGGGGAATATTAGTAGAGAAATTAGAAGATGGCACTGTGTTATATAGCCATAATCCAGATAAATATTTTATTCCTGCTTCTAATAATAAAATATTTACTACTGCTGCAGCATTACAGTTATTTAATCCTAAATCAAAAATTGGTTCTAAAACTTTAGAGTCTTGGGTTAACATTACCAACACCAAAAGCAATAATTATTATGCAGATACGTTACTTCGCTATATTGATGGGCAAGAAACTGCAAAAAAGGCTTTAGTTCAACTTGGTGTTACATCTAATAGTTTTCGTCAAATCGATGGCTCAGGATTATCTCGTCGTAATATAGCTACACCTCGTTCTTTAGTTACTGTTTTGAGAGCCATGTACTATACTTCTGCTAAACAATATTTTTATACTTCTTTACCTGTTGCAGGTTTAACAGGTACGCTTAGGAATCGGATGAAAAGTACATCAGCTCAAGGATATGTTTATGCAAAAACAGGAACTTTAAGAAATGTACGAGCATTGTCCGGCTACATAGATCATTCTTACCTTGGTATGATAGTTTTTAGTATTTTAGCTAATAATTCTAATATCTCAGGCCCAAATTTGATTAAAGAAATAGATAGGATGATCGTTCAACTAAGTAAAGTTGGTGTTTGTGATTACTGAGCTAATAGGAGTTTATCATTACTGTTTTTCTATCTAGGGATAATTTTTTAATGGTGTTTAAATAAGGTTATCTTTATTACTCAATATAACTTGTATGTAGTAAATGGTTGATTTTTTATCTTAGTAATCTTATCAAGATTACTAAGATAAATATTAAAAATTAGTAATTAACTAAATAATAAGAACAAATATCTTAACCTTCTTTGATTAAAATCTATTAAATTGATTTTCCTAGTTGAAAAGCTAATGCCTTCTTCTTCATTAGTTGAAAAATATTATAAAAACCATTAGCTCGAGATGGCGTTAAGCTAACTTTTAATCCTGTATCTTCAATGAAATCAGGATTTACTTCCAAAATTTCTTGAGGAGTTAGTCCATTTAGTCCTTCAATTAATAAAGCAACTAACCCTTTAACTAATTGGGCATCCGAATCTCCTTGATACCAAACTTTATCATCTTTAAGATCCGCGCTAATATATACTTTAGATACACATCCCTTGACCTGATTTGTCTCTATTTTAAAATTCTCTGGCATCTCTGATAGTTTTTTTGCATACCACAGTAATTGCTCGTAACTTTTTTTAGGATCAGAACGTCTCTTAAACTTTTCAACAATACAAGCTAAGTTAGATGGTAGAGAGTTTTCCGAAGATGACATAAGTAAAGACCTGTAATTTAAAAACTAACTTAAGTTTTCTCTAAAGACTTTATCTTAGCAAGTATAACTATGTAATATCAAGGTAACATTTATATTAAATAATTGATCTACACTATTGCAATACTGTAAAAAACCTTATCTCTCTATATACATAACTTTTTATATGAAAAATTTAATTAACAAAAACAACAATTAAAAAAAATTAATTTTTTTATATGTATTTAATTCAACATATAAAATCAAACCGATAATCTGAATATTTAAAGCTTATTTAAAGAATTTATATTTTAAAAAATACTATGAAATTTGTTGATGAATACCGTGATTCTGAGTTAATTAAAATATTTACTGAAAACATTATAAAAAATGTTAGTAAACCTTGGACAATTATGGAAATTTGTGGTGGGCAAACACACTCCATTTTTAAATATGGTATTGATCAACTTTTGCCTCCTGAAATAACTTTAATACATGGACCAGGATGTCCTGTCTGCGTAACCCCAATAGAATTGATTGATTATGCTTTAATTATTGCCAATTTACCTAATATTATTTTTTGCTCTTTTGGGGATATGTTAAGGGTTCCAGGGACAAAAAGAGATCTACTTATGGTAAAAGCTTCCGGAGGAGATGTTCGCATAGTTTATTCTCCTTTAGACAGTTTAAAAATTGCTCAAGAAAATCCTGACAAACAAATTGTTTTTTTTGCTGTTGGTTTTGAAACAACGGCTCCTGCAACGGCTATGGCTGTATACCAGGCCAGACACCAAAATATTAAAAATTTTTCATTATTAGTCTCTCATGTTTTAGTTCCGCCAGCAATGAAAATGCTTTTATCATCTTCTAATTGTGCAATAGAAGGATTTTTAGCTGCTGGACATGTCTGTACAATAACTGGATATAAAGAATATCAATCTATTTCTGAAAAATATAAAATCCCTGTTATCGTAACAGGATTTGAACCCTTAGATATCTTAAAAGGAATCTATCAATGCATATTACAACTGGAAGCTGGTGAGTTTAACTGTAAAAATCAATATTCTCGTTCTGTGAGTATTGATGGAAATGTACTGGCGACAAAACTAGTTCAAGAAATTTTTATGACAGTATCTCGTTGTTGGAGAGGTATCGGTGAAATTCCAGAAAGTGGTTTATCTTTAAGATCTGAATATCAAGAATATGATGCTTTAAATCGTTTTCAAATTTTTGTAGACAAACCTATTCCAGAATATCCACAAATATGTATTAGTGGTGATATCATGCAAGGTCAAAAGAAACCTTATGATTGCCCAGCTTTTGGTAGCACATGTACTCCAGAAAACCCTTTAGGTGCACCTATGGTATCTTCAGAAGGTAGTTGTTCAGCCTACTATAGATATCGTGGCTATTCTCAAATTTAGAAATATATAAATTATATTTTTTAATATTATTTTCAGAAATCAGACAGAGATCCAATACTTCTTGTGTCAATTTGAGTATATTCTTTCTTAAATAAGTTAGATAGAATTTTGCCTGGTCCAATTTCTATTATATTAGTAATTTCATGCTCTACCATGAAAACCATGGTTTCACGCCAACGAACTGACCCAGTCATTTGTTTTTTTAAGTTTTCTTTTAAGATAATTTCAGAAGTCCTTGGAACTGCTTCAATATTTGAAAGAATGGGAATTTGTGCTTCTTTAAAATCAGTATTTTCTAATAATATTTGAAATTGTTCTGATGCTTCTTTCATTAAATGAGAATGAAATGCCCCAGACACCTTAAGCTCAATAGCTCTTTTCGCTTTAATCTTATGAGAAACTTCATCAACTGCTTGAGGAGTACCTGAAATAACTACCTGTTGTTCACTATTATCGTTAGCTAAAACTACATCAGGAGTATTTGCAATTATTTCATTGAGAGATAAACGATCAAATTTTATCAAAGCAACCATTTTCCCTCCAACAGCTTTATTCATCAACTCTGCACGACTTTTAACCAATTTCAGCCCTGTAGTAAAATCAAAAACCTCCGCTGCATATAAAGCCACATATTCCCCTAAGCTATGGCCGGCTAGAAGATTTGGATTGACTTGATTCTCTTTTAATAAACGAACAAGAATACATTGGATTACATAAAGACAAGGTTGAGTATATAAGGTTTTAGATAAATTTACTGTATCACCTTCACATAACTCAAGCACAGACCAACCTAAAATATCTTGCGCTTCTTTAAAATACTCTTCTCCTAAAGAAGTTGTTGCTAGATCTTTCCCCATGCCAACTACTTGTGATCCCTGTCCTGGGAATACCCATGCTGTTTTTGTCACCATATTTTTTAAAAAATGTTTAATAAAAAGATTAAACTTCAACAGTCCATCTAAAAATAACTGCTCCCCAGGTTAAACCAGCTCCAAAACCTGAACTAGCGACAATATCACCTGATTTTATCTTGCCAGATCTTACCGCTTCATCCAAAGCTAATGGAATAGATGCAGCTGATGTATTTCCATATTTACTAATGTTTGAAATTACCTTTTCTGATGGAATTTTTAGTTTTCTAGCAACTACCTCTATGATTCTTTGATTTGCTTGATGTAGGATAAGCCAATCAATATCATTAGTTGTTAATTTTGCTTTATGGAGAGCCTTTTCAATAACTTCTGGAACCTTTTCGATAGCAAAGCGATAAACTTCTTTCCCCTTCATTGTAACAAATTGATAATTACCTTGATTAATTTCCATGCCATTTTTAAGGAATTTAGTTTGAAAATCATATGCTAGATTCAAGGATTCATTCTGCTTCCCGTCACTATACATAGCGAAACCTAGTAAGTGATCATTTTTGACAGCTCGTTGACAAACCACAGCCCCAGCTCCATCTCCAAATAAAACACAAGTGTTACGATCAGACCAGTCTACCCAGCGAGAAAGCATATCACCACCAATTATTAGAACTTTTTGATAAACTCCTGAATAAATAAATTGAGCGGCTGTAATTAGTCCGAACACGAATCCTGAGCAAGCTGCTGTTAGGTCAAAAGCCACTGCATTATCAGCTTTTAGTATATTTTGAATTTTAGATGCACTACCAAACAAATCATCAGCTGTAGAAGTTGCTAAGATAATTAAGTCAATATCAGAAGGAGAAAGACCTGCCATAGTAATTCCTTTAATTGCAGCTTCAGCTGAGAGATCACTTAAAGACAAGTTATTTGTCGCTAGACGTCTTTCTTTGATACCTGTTCTACTATAGATCCATTCATCAGAAGTATCTACTAGATAACTTAAATCTTCGTTTGTCATTATTTGTTTTGGTGTAGCCGAACCACAACCAGTAATAGCTATACCAATATCTAATTCTCTCAATAATTATTCCCCCTGATAATTTTTTAACATAATTGAATAAAAGAGGATCTAGGATTAAAATTTTGAAAAATTATTTTTATTATTTCTAATGATATTTTTCAATCCTCTATATTAAAACTAAGAATATGAAAAAAGAAAAGCAGTGAATAGTAAATTAAAAATTAATGGCATTTAAGATTTTTATTTTCGCTATCATGCAATTTGCTAATTAGGGCTTTCTGGTATTAGCTTATCTCCGTAAGAGTTAATTTGTTCCAATACTTTGTGATCAATAGCCTCTTTTGCTAAACGAATTGCATTAAAGATTGATGGAGCTCGAGAACTACCATGACTAATAATACAAATACCAGCTACTCCCAATAGTAATCCACCACCATGTTCAGCATGGTCTATTCGTTGTTTCAGTTTTTTAAGGTTGGATTTTAAAATAAATGTCCCTAATAATCCTCTCCAGCCTTGAGGTAGTTCCTCATGCATAATTTGCAATACTACGTCACCAACAGCTTCGGCAAACTTAAGTAAAACATTACCTACAAAACCGTCACAAACAATAACATCAAATTTTCCTGAAAGTATATCTCTTCCTTCAGCATTACCAATAAAAGGAATTGTTTCATTATTTTCTAATAACTTATGAGTTGCTAAAGCAAGATCATTTCCTTTACTAGATTCTTCTCCAATGTTAAGTAATCCTACCTTAGGAGTGTTGATTCCCATCACATACTTACTATAGATTGTTCCCATTAAAGCAAATTGCTCTAAATATTTAGGACGACAATCTACATTAGCTCCTACATCCAAGACAATAACTGACTTATTTGCTATGAGAGTTGGAAAAACGGCTCCAATAGCTGGACGATCAATACCTTTCAGGCGACCTAACTTGAGAGTAGCAGCTCCCATTGCTGCTCCAGAATGTCCAGCAGAGATTACTGCATCTGCACGATTTTTCTTAACTAAGTCCATAGCAACATTAATTGAAGCTTTAGGCTTACGACGAAGTTCGTTGATCCCTTCGTGCATAGCAATTATTTCATCTGCATCTACTATTTCAATATTAGAAAATTTACTACTATCTTGAAAAGATGCTTGAATTTGCTGACGATTACCTACCAACAAGATGTCAACATCTAATTCTTTTGAGGCTCGGATAGCCCCTTTTATGATTTCTATAGGAGCATAGTCTCCTCCCATAGCATCTACTGCTATTCTTGCTCGATTCCCTGCCATTAGTCAAAATCATAGAAGCCATAAAAATTTTAACAGAAGCATTGAACAATTCTAAATAAAAAATTAAAAATCATTTAAATAATTAAATTAGACAAAAGCACAATGTCGAAATATTATTATCATTTTTCACACTAGACTTTTATTTCTGTAATTTTAATAATATGACTTTATAAAATATTAAATTTTTTATTTATGTGACTAGTTACTTCTAAAGCATTCTAGATGACTTAGAAACATTTTTTTAACTTAATATTAGTTATGATATCGGCGTTGATGCCGATATCATAACTAAATTATTTTAGCAATACGTAATCCAAAATATAATCCAAGAGCGATTACAGTATAAGAAATAATATATCCACTGAATCCAGCAATAGCATATCCTGACATTAGTTTTAAATACTCCTTATTAAGCGTATTACAATATTTTAACTCTTTTATGTATCTTCTTCAGTGTAAAAATAAAAAATTTTAAGTTTACATATCACAAGATATATTTAGCGAGTAGATTACATAATTAATGCGTATGTAAAATATTAGCAATATTATTTATTTTATATACTGATACGATAGTATGACTAGTAAATACATAAAGTTCTTTCTTCATAAATATTAATGCTACAAGATAGAAAATAACTACTTTTACTATGTAGATTAAGTTGAACAGATTAACAACAAATAGTTAATATCAATTTATTTTTTTACAAAGTTGCTAAACATTAAATCTAAATAAAATTACATCTCCCTCTTGAACAACATAGTCTTTACCTTCACTTCTTACCAAACCTTTCTCTTTTGCTAAAGTAATATTTTTACAAAATACTAAATCTT
This sequence comes from Candidatus Atelocyanobacterium thalassa isolate ALOHA, assembly GCF_000025125.1. Classification (NCBI taxonomy): domain Bacteria; kingdom Bacillati; phylum Cyanobacteriota; class Cyanophyceae; order Chroococcales; family Aphanothecaceae; genus Candidatus Atelocyanobacterium; species Candidatus Atelocyanobacterium thalassae. Next base: position 120,384 of record NC_013771.1, on the reverse strand, counting down.
TATAAGAGATAGTTTCAGCACGAATAAATCCTCTTTCAAAATCTGAGTGAATTACACCTGCAGCCTGAGGAGCTTTCATTCCAGCATAGATAGTCCAAGCACGAGTTTCTTTAGGACCAGTGGTTAAATATGTTCTTAATCCAAGCAAATCATAAACTGCTTTGATTAAAAGTTTTAAGCCGCCTTCGCTTACTCCCAAAGCATTTAAAAACTCCAATTTTTCTTCATCTGAAATTTCTATTAGTTCTGATTCTACTTGGGCAGAAACTACAATTACTTTTGCATGACTATTAGAAGCAAAATTTCTTACTTCTTGTACCCAATCATTTTCTGAACTCAAATCATCTTCGGAAACATTAGCAGCATAAATAACTGGTTTAAGAGTCAGTAATTCCAGAGGTTTAATTAATACTCTTTCTTCTTCTGTCAGCTGTAGATATCTGACTGGCATACCCTTATTGAGCTGAATAGTGAATTTTTCTAAAATAGATATTTCTTCTTGTTCTTCCTTTTGATTACTTTTCTGTTTCTTTAATCTAGTTAGGCGTTTTTCCACCTGAGAAAGATCAGCCAAAGCTAGTTCTAGATCTATTGTCTCAATATCTCTTGTTGGGCTGACAGAACCTGATACATGAATAATATCATCATCATCAAAACAACGTACCACATGAACTATGGCATCTACTTCGCGAATATTAGCTAAAAATTTATTTCCAAGACCTTCTCCTTGTGCAGCACCTTTGACTAGTCCAGCAATATCTACAAATTCAACACGAGTTGGTAGAATTTTTTCTGACTTAGAAAGTTCGGCTAAAACTTTTAATCTTTCGTCAGGTACAGATACCAAGCCTACATTAGGTTCGATAGTACAAAAAGGGAAATTTGCTGCGTCTGCTTTAGCATTAGCAACCAAAGCATTAAATAGTGTCGATTTTCCGACATTAGGGAGTCCAACTATTCCAGCTTTTAGCATCTACTTTGTATTAATTTCAAATTATTCATTACTTATTATAGTCATCTATGACAAATAATCAATTTGTATTGTCCCAAGCTTTTATAATACATTGACCATATAACTAGGCATCTTTACTCTAGTAAAAAAATTAGATATAAATTACTTTTTTACAAGCTATCTCGTTTAATAATTAAGTAAAGAATTTAATTATTGAAAAAATTAGGGTTTGGAGTAATCTAAAATAATTAAATCATAGTAAAGTGATTACTCCTATAGGTTTTACAGTTAATTAATTTCTACGTATTCACATATAGTTTTAGGACTAGGGAAAGAATTACCTTCCTCCTCTAATCCACCTAGATGATTAGAAATTGAATTATATATAAGTTCCCTTGTCTCTTCTACAGTTTTTCCAACTGCAGAACATTCTGGTAAATCAGGAACATAAGCTCCATAATAATATTTTCCTTTTTCAATAACTACAGCATATCGCATGAATGATCCTCTTTCTCTTAGCTCCATTACTCTAATGTTAATATATTTTCTTGTACTCATTTATTAAATTTTTTCTAATTAATAAATAGAAAAAATAAACATATTACAAATATAAGTAGTTAAAGTGCTTGAGCTCTTAACCAAGCAATAGGTAAATATATGATTTTTTTAAAATTTGGGACAAAAGCACGTTTGGAAAATACATCATATTCATTAGCTTCAATAATATCTAAGATACCTTGATAAAGCATCAAAGCCGACCATACAGGCCAGCGAGAATCTCTAGATAAAATTCTGATTCCGCGTTCAGCTTCTTTATAGTATTGTCTAGCTCTTTGAATCTGAAAATTCATTAAATTCTTCCAACGATCATCTATTACTCCATTGAATAGATCTTCTTCAGTATATTTAAAACGTTCTAAATCTTCTAGAGGTAAATATATTCGCCCTCTTTGAGCATCTTCGCCAATATCTCTAAGAATATTAGTTAATTGATTAGCGATACCTAGTGCAATTGCCTCTTCTTTAGGAATATTCTGCTTAAACTGCGATTCCCAGGGGACGATGGAAGGATGCTCTTCAACGCCCAAAACCGCATTAGACATAAGTCCTACTGTTCCTGCGACACGATAACAATAGAGTTTTAATTCATCAAAGGTTTGATAGCGATTGCGATACAAATCCATTTTTTGACCAGCTATCATATCTTTAAATGGAGTAATTTCTATTGGAAAGTTTCTTAATGTATCAACTAAGGCAACATCTTCATCATCCAAAGGATAACCTGCAAATAAATGCTCTAAATTATTTTCCCATTGTTGTAAAGTTTCTGGTGTTGTAAAGTTAGCTTGAGCTCCATCAACTAATTCATCAGTTCTTCGACACCAAACGTAGAGAGCCCAAATTGCACATCTTTTCTTAGGCGGCATTAATAATGTTCCTAAGTAAAAAGTTTTAGAATATTTTTGAGTAATTCGACGACAGCGTTCATAAGCCTCTAAGACAGAATTTAGGGCTTTTGGGGTTTGGGGAGTTTTAGGAATTTGTAGCATTCAGCACAAGCAGAATGATTTTTATAACGATAAAGATAGAAAAGAATCAATGAACTCTTAACTTTTTAGATATATCTATCATTGTTACATTTAACGAATAGTTTTATCTTTATGAGGAAAGAATCTATTGATCATAGTACTATTAATGACAGCAAATATGCTAGAGATGTTTCTCTAGTTTTAGAAACTTAAATTGGATAATCCTTAACTATCGCTTGAGCAGCTAATTTTCCAGATAATACTGCTCCCTCCATACTACCTAAGTATTTTTGCATAGTATAGTCTCCAGCTAAATAAAAATTAGGGATAGAAGTTCTTTGAGAAGGACGATGAGCCTGTCTATTAGGCGTTGCTTTATAAACGGAACGAGGAGTTCTGACTATATGATATTTTAAGAGTTTAGCTTTTTGTTTGCCTTCAAAATGTTGAGGAAAAAGTTTTTGAATTTCCATCATAGTAACATCAATAATTGTTTGATCACTTTTATTAATCCATTCCTGTGCAGGAGCTAGGATTAGTTCTAACATAGATTTATTAGGATCAGAATACTCTCGACAAGTATTACTCATATCAGCATATACGCTCAGTAAGTCAGAGCGAGAAAATAGCAAATGATCAATGTCAGTAAGTTTTTTATCAAACCAAAGATGAAGATTTATAACAGGAACCCCTTCTAATCCTTCTAACTTTTTAAACTCTTCTAATTCTTTCCATGCTTTTGGTAATTTGGCTTTTAATGGGTCAACTGGCATTGCAGATATATAAGCGTCTGCTTCAATAACCTGATCTGGTTCACCGTTACGGCCTCCAACTAAAAATCCTTTAACATTATTATCTTCTGTTAATAAAATTTCTTTTAAAGAAGTGTTTAATCTAACTTCTCCTCCTTTATCTGTAATGTAATCTATTAATGGTTGGCATAATCTTTCGGTAGGAGAACCGTCTAAGAAAGCCATCTTTGAACCATTTTTTTCTTGTAAAAATCTGTTTAAAGCTGTTAAGAGAATGGTAGCGGAAATTTCATCCGGGTTTATGAAGTTTAAAGCTTTAGACATTGCTATAAAAACTTCTTTTTCTACTCTAGATGGAATATTTTGCTTTGAAATCCATTCAGACCAAGAATAGCAATCCATTTCTTCAACGTAATTTTGTCCTTTTATGATGGCAGGAAGAAGGCCAATCCCAAATTTAATTTTTTCTTCCCAAGTCAACATATCATTATTTCTTAAGATAGCTACCATTCCGTTTATGGGTGCGGGAAGATCAGGGAAATCAAAGCGTGAATAAGTTTCACGATTCTCTAACTGGTTAAAGATCATAGAGTGTGTTTTCCACTGCAAATGATCTTCAATATCAAGTTCTTTGAATAACTGAAGTAAGTTAGGATAAGCACCAAAAAAAATATGCAGCCCAGTTTCATACCAGTCGCCATCTTTATCTTTCCAGGCAGCTATTTTACCACCAGGAACACTCTGACGTTCTACGATAAGAGGAGTATGACCATTATCTACAAGATATTTAGCACAAGAAAGACCCGCCAAACCCGCTCCAGAAATTGCAACTAACATTTTTTATTATTCTCTATAAATATTTTGTATGCATTCTATTATACTTTGGACTTTACTATGTTTTAATTATCTCAAAATTTTTCTTGATTTTTTATTTGTTTGGACTTCAAAAACAAGAGCCAAAATACCATCCTAAATTCAAGCTATCCCATTCACTCTAAAAGGCGATATTCGTCATTAAGGTAATTAATATTTTAAAATTTGATAAAGTCAAAAAACTTGCTAAAAATATTTAATTTTTTATTATTAAGATTTCTAAGTTTTTACATTATCTTCTGCTGAATTATCTAGAGGATAAATTATAGGAGAAAATTCTTGTAGTTTTTTTTTCGACAATAGTTTGTACTCCATTGCATTAGTTACCGATTCAATTATTTGTGCGGCATAAACCTGCTGTTCTAAACTTTCGGTCTCAGATACTAAGTCGCTCAAGCCATCTATAAGCTTACGGATATTATTTCTAAAAACGGGATCGCCTGTTAATTCTTCAACATCAGAAGTGATTTTTTGAGCATTATCAAAAGTTACACGCGCAGAATCTAAAGTTTGTTGAATAGTAATTATAACTTCAGGATCGCTTAAAGATTTAGATAAGTTTTGTAAGTTTTTTGCTGTCAACGCTGCATTAGACATGAGAGATTCTAGATCATTTGCAAATTGTTTTATATCAATCTCACTAATTCCTTGATTGATTTTATCTACTGTTACTCCAAAATTGAGAGCTAGTAAACGTATTTGATCACTAGTTTGTTCAATACTATTCAGTGTATTAACTATGTTTTCTCTATTTTCTTCTACTAAAGTATTTAAATTATGAGTTAAATTAGCAGCTCCTTTAATTGTTTTATCAACATCGGTACGATTTTCTACTATTATAGAATCAACATTTCTTATTAATTTAGAAGCATCTTGAGCCGCTTGGTCAGTATTACGAATAGCATCCCCTATACCATCAATTTGACCGCGAGCAACTTCTGATAATTTTGTTACCTCTTGACTAAGGACAGCAATTCTATCTCCTGCTTTTGATACATTTCTTACTGCTGAATTAACATCACCAATAAATTTAGGATCACTATAAGCATTGCTTAAACGCGTCAATGCCTCAACTAACTGAGAACCTGTCTTACCTATCACTTCATCATTATTGCAAAGTATTTGCCTTTCTTTTATGCACTCTTCACTAATAGGATCAATAGCTAGCTCTTGTTCGGAGAGGTTGTGTGATGGAGTAATATCAACTGAAGCTTCACCAATTAATCCATAACGATTAATTTGAACATTAGAATCTTTTGGGATTCTTAATTGATTAGAAGAAATTTCTAAAATGACTCTTACTCCATTACTATTAGGTTGAAGACCTAATATTTTACCTACTGTTACACCTCTGTATCTTATAGGTGCACCAACTTGCAATCCACTAACATTTTTAAAATTAGCAAAAAACTGATAAGTTTTCTGCCCCAAAACACCTCCTCGCAGCCAGACAACTAATCCTCCAAAAATAGTCAAACCGAAAATAACAAACAAGCCTACTGAGCCCTCTTGAAGGGTTCGCATTCTTAACATAGTTCTTCCTCACATTGTTCCACAGAATAGTTGATAATAAAGACCGTTTTTATACAAAAAATTAATCAGTTACTCGAATAGGACCTTTAACACTAGCATTAAAAAATTGCCTAACAATAGGATTATTTGTAGAGTCAATTTCATTGACTTTTCCTTCCCATTGAATTTTTCCACCATACAAAAAAATCACTCTATCTGCAGTACGTCTAATAGTACTATCTTGGTGAGATACCATGACATAGCTTCCACAACCTTCAGAATCATTTTGTAAATCACGAACTAAATTCTCAATAACAGTAGATGAGATAGGATCTAATCCAGCAGTAGGCTCGTCATATAAAACTATTTCTGGATTATCTAAGGAATTTTCAGGATTAGACATTAAAGCCCTAGCAAAACTAACTCTTTTTCGCATTCCTCCTGAGAGTTGAGAAGGATAACGATCACTTATTCCATGTAATCCGACCATAGCAAGCTTTTTATCAACTAGTTTTCGGATTTTAGAACGAGATAATTGAGAATGTTCATAGAGAAAAAAGCCAACATTTTCATCAACCGTCAACGAATCAAATAATGCTGCTTGTTGAAAAACTAAAGCAATTCGCATAGGTTGATAACCGTCTTCGATAATTCCTTTACGTTCTTTGCCTTTAATATAAATTTTTCCTGTATCTAATGGTAATAATCCAGCTATAAGACGTAAAATAGTTGATTTTCCTGTACCTGATGGTCCTATGATAACTAGAGCTTCTCCTCTATAGATAGTTAAATTAATTTTATCTAGGATATTATAGCCACCAAAAGATTTAGAAACATTTTTCAACTCAATTAATGGTTCTCCTTTCATTGATTTATTTTCTTAAGATTAATATGTAAAAAATTATGTGAATATTATGATAATAGCTTTTTCAAAATATTAAATTAATTTTCATAAAAAATTTTTAGCATGGATATAAAAATTTCATCAAAAACAACCTAAATATAGCCATCGTAAAATATTTTATGTACGTAATATATCTAATTTTTAGATATGCATTTTATTTTTAGACAAAATAGTTATTTTTTATCAATCTTATAAATATTTAATTTTATTGATAGTGAAGATTAAATATGGTTAATTTTCACTATCAGTAAAACTAACGTCTTCTTCTAAAACTGCGACTACGAGGACGAGATCGGAAAGAGTTTCTTGATCCAAAGCTAGATCTTCCTCTAACACTAGGTCTTGATGTCTTACCTTTTCCTAAATTACTTGAGCCAAAACCAGAGCCACTGGAACGAGACATCCCTTTTCTAGAATTACGTATACTTGAATTAGAATTTTGTAGATTTCTTGTTGTTCTAAAAGTTCGTTTGTTCTTTATTGCCGGTGGTGAAGCATTATATTTCTTCTGATAGCGTTGAATAGCTTGGTTGTAATTATTCCCATAACTTCCATAACCATTCATGACTCCTCCAGAACGATATAGTGGAGGAACATAGTATCGAGGAGAAAACAGAATATTTCCGAGTGCTTGTCCTGCCATGGCACCTGCGAAAGGACTCCAAAAGCTAGACTCTCTCCTCATAACATTTTTAGAAGTTTCTGTTTGAGAATTTATTTGTGGTTCAATAACATTATGAATATACTCTATTTTAAAATCTTCTTTAAGATACATTACTACTGTATCCTCAGTAATTTCTAAATAATTACTTTTACCATTAGTTATTTGCTCAGGAGTCAACCTAGCCATTTGTAAGTTATTCGTACTATATACAGAAGAAGCTCCAGGAGGAGTATCAAGTAAATTTATAGTATATACTCCATCAATATCATTGTATTCTGCTTGATGTATAGGATAACTTCCATTCTTTACTTGGTTGGAAATAGTAGTATTTACTTTATCATGTGGCAAAGGTTTATCCAGTGTTGATGAGCCACAAGATATTGTAGTTAAACAGAGAGTAAATGATAAAAAGATGATAAGAATTTTGCGCATTATTTTAATAAAGTTATAGAGGAATTAATTCAGGAAAATTTAATAATAATTGATCGTTAGTGAGCTCATCTCCAAAATGTGCTGGAGAGTAATGAATTTGAAGTGCTTCTAAACGTTCTTGGTAATGAAGGTTTAGCAAAGCCTTTAAACCATATTCTAAAGCTTCTTTATCAGCAAGATTAGTTTCTAAATCTGGTACTTCTCCCGTGCAGGCAATAGTAATCATGATAACTAAATTACGATTAGATGGTAAGCTTAGGACGGAATTTTCTTTCTTTATATCTGACTCTAAATCTTCACTACTTAAATAACGTTGTGCTGAATCAGAAAAGAGCTCATTGAAATAGTCACCTGCCATTTCTTCTTCCCAGAAAATATCTCCTTCATTAGCAGAAGATTGCCAATTAAAACTAAATTGAAGAAGATATTGACAAATCCTAACCAACCCTTCCCCCATCTTTAATAAGTCTCCTTCTTGGTCTACTGCTGCCCGTGCTTCTTCATTAAGGATTCCTAACAAAGGAGCTGCATCTTCTCCTGAGATATGTAAAAAGATACGAGATACTAAGAAACGAGTCTTACCTGTAAAAGTATTAACTTGATCACGCAAAAAGTTCATATTTAAAAAAATTAATATTAGAAAAGATGTATTGAATAATATTATCTTAAGTAAAGATATCGGTAATTTATATGCTTTGATTGTATGTGATTCTCTTATAAAGTTTGTAAGGTACTTTAAACAGACATCTGAATTAAAAAAATAAATATTTAATTTGTAATTTTAAGTATAAGATTACCTAACATTAGTACTTAAAGATGGTAAAAAGTTTACAAAGGAAGGAAAAATAACAATCAAAATCAGTACTAAAAGTTGAAGTAAGATAAAAGGGATAACACCATAGTAAATTTCTTCTGTTTTTAAGTCTGGAGGAGCTACTCCTCTTAAATAAAAAAGAGCGAATCCGAAAGGAGGTGTTAAGAAAGAAGTCTGTAAATTAGCTGCTAATATAACTCCATACCAAAGTAAATCTATACCTAAAGTTTCAGCAACAGGTTTAAAAATAGGGATAACTATAAAAGCTATTTCAAAAAAGTCAATAAAAAAACCTAGTATGAAAACTGTTAACATACTAACAATTAGAAATCCATATTTTCCTCCTGGGAGTGTTGTTAATATATCTAGCATAAATTGATCTCCATGTACTCCTCGGAAAACCAGACTAAAAGCAGTTGATCCAAAAAGAATAAAAATTACCATGGTGCTGATGCGCAATGTCGTATCACATACTTGTCTAAGAGTTACCCAATTTAGCTGCTTATTAAAAGCAGCTAAAAATATAGTCCCTAAAGCGCCTACCGCTCCTGCCTCTGTTGGAGTCGCAAAGCCAAAAAAAATACTTCCCATAACTAAAAAAATAAGTAGTAAAGGTGGAAGCATAGCTTGTATGACTTGTTTTGCTAATGTTTTTATTCCAATAGATCTTTCTTCTTTAGGAATTGCAGGTGCAATGTCAGGACGTATCATAGCAATTATGACAACATGCAAGGCAAATACACTTGCCATCATTATTCCTGGAACAATTGAACCAATAAACAAGGTTCCAACGGGAATACTTAATTGATCTGCTAATACAACTAACACTATGCTAGGCGGAATTAACTGACCTAATGTGCCTGATGCTACTATTACTCCTGCTGCAAGTTGTTTATTATATCCATAACGCAACATAATTGGGAGAGAAATTAATCCCATAGCTACAACAGTTGCCGCAACCACTCCAGTTGTAGCAGCTAGTAGTGATCCTACAATCACAACGGCTAAGGCTAATCCTCCACGTAATTTACCGAACAATATTCCCATAGTTAATAGCAATTTTTCGGCAATACCTGTTTTTTCAAGCATTGAACCTAAAAAAATGAAATAAGGAATAGCTAACAAAGTATAGTTTCCCATAATGCCAAAAATTCTACTTGGCAATGCACTTAAAAAGACTGGGTTGAAAATGTCTAATAATACCCCAACACAAGCAAAAATTATTGATACTCCGCCTAGAGAAAAAGCAACTGGATACCCTAATGAAAGTAGAACTAATGCTACAGCAAACATTAGTGGGCCTAATCCGTCATATACTTGGATCATGGTTATCCTCCTGAGAGTTTAACTGTTTTTTAAACTTATTTAAACTTTTTATGGCTTCAGATATTCCTTGGAAAATTAGTGATATGCTACTAACAATAATCATTGATTTAATAGGATAACGAGCTAAACCTCCAGGATCTGGAGATGTCTCTAGAAATTTCCAAGAGTTTATAACATTATCCCAGGAATAATAAATTATTACTAAACAAAAAGGGATCAAAAAAATGAAAGTACCTATAAAATCTACTAATGCTTTTTGTTTTAATGATAAATCTTTGTAAAAAACATCTACTCTAACATGTCCATTGTGTTTCAGAGTATATGCTGCTCCCAAGAAAAAAACAATATCAAATAAATACCACTGTATTTCAATAAGCGCATTGGAAGTTAAAGTATATCCAAGGAACCTTCCAACATATCTTCCTACAACATTCCAAACACCTATAAAGATCATTAATAAGATTATCCAATAAGCAAATCTGCCTATCCATTCATTAATAGCATCTATAACCTTAGCGATGTTAAGTAATTTTTGCAAAGATAACCTCAATTTGGATTTATAAGCACTTCAATATAGCAGTTTACTGAAAAAGATGACAAGCAAAGAGTAGTTATGTATTTTTATTTATTTGCTGATATTTTATATTGAAATTTTTTATGTAATTCTGCAATATGCTCTATGAAATTCATTTAAAAATTATTCTATTTACAACACATTTTTTACATATCATAGGCTTAATAAAACCTGTTAGTTTAAGAAACTAGCTTAATTTTAAACTAAATATTTTCGATAAATAATTTGCTGTCGATTCCACCAGAGGAATAGTGTTCTCATATAACATTCTTGTTGGACCAATAATTCCAATACTCCCAACAGGGATATCATGTTGACAATAAGTTGAATAAACTAAGCTATAAAGATGCATAGATTTGAGAGGGTTTTCATTGCCAATTCTAATATTTACTTGTTTATTTAATAGCTTATTTTTGGGAACATCTAGAATTAAAGACTGTAATTTATCTTGTTCTTCTTCTAACAAGTGAATTAACATCTTGACTTGCTTTAATTTAGAAAATTCTGGTTGTCTAAGAATTTCTGAAATACCATGAATTATAATTTGGGTAGAAATAGATAATTGAAGATTATTCCTCAATTGTTTAAGAATTCCTTTTAAAAAATCAGAGTAATCAATAAAATCCTGATCTATTGTTGCCCAAGTTGAATTCGGAATGTCGAATATAGACCTTCCTTTTAAATGACTATTCAAAAAATTAGAGAATATTTGTAGTTTTTCATCTAACCATTCTTTATTATCATTAATTAAAACAGATGGAATATCCACTAAAATAGATTTAGTTTTATAATCATTAGTTACAACAACAAATACTATTTGCTTAGAAGATACCTGTATTAACTGTAAATGATATAGCTTGTTTGGAAACATTTGCGGGAGAGTAATGAGAGCTATGTAACCACTTAAGTTAGTTAATATCTGAGCTACTTTTTGTAAAAAAGTTTCATTAGAATCATAAAACTTTTGATTTAACTGTCCGTTTAATGTACGTATGATTCTTTTTGTATACTTATAATCTGGAACCATTAACTTGTCTACATATATTCGATAACCAAAATCTGATGGTATTCTGCCAGCAGAAGTATGAGGTTGATATAAGAATCCAGCTTTTTCTAGCTTTCCTAATGTATTACGAATAGTAGCTGAACTAATACTTAAATTATATTCTCTAACTAAAGTATTAGAACCAACAGGTTCTGCTGTAGCAATATAATGTTGAACTGCTGCTCGTAATATTTTTTGATATCTTTGATTTAAAAGAAAGGGGACAGTCATAACAATGTAGCTTTTAAATGTAACATTTACGGAATAATTGCTTTTATTCTTACTTAATATTGAGGAATACTATTATCAATTATTAAAGAGTAAGCAGCGATTCCTCCTTCTATATTTTTAACATTAATAAAACCATTTTTAAGTAACCAGAAACAGACTTGAGCAGATCGTACTCCATGATGACAAAGAACTAATGTTTCTTTATCAAAGTCTAAGTCATTAATAATTGTTTGAGACCATTCAGGAAACTTACTTAAAGAAAATACCTTGAATTTTTCGATATGAGCAATTTTTACCTCTTCCGGCTCTCTGACATCTATAAGTTGTAATTCAGAATTATCTTTTATAAGATATTCGGCAAGTTTTTTTACTGTAATTGTTGGAATAGACTGATTTTGGTGCATACAATTGTAATTAAGAAGTAACTTGTTTAGAGTACACCCTAACAGATTATTGGAATAATTTTTATTAAGTAACTTTGTTTTCTTAAAGTATTTTTTGAAAGTTTAAATTTTTTATTTCCTCTAAATACAGAACAAATGAAGGACTATTAAAATATAGTGAATGAAATATTAACTATAGCGAGAAGATTGTTTGACATAAAATGTAATGATAGTATGATATTATAGGGTCTCGAAAAGATCCTGCTCGGATCAGGTCACAGTATTAGCAAAAGGATGAGACTATTTGTTTTTATTCTACCTGTACGGCAATTAACATCAAGGATAAAGTTATGAATTATGCAATTATTGAGGCTGGAGGATCACAGTTTCGTGTTGAGCCTGGCCGCTTTTATGATATGAACCGCCTTACTACTGATGATAGTAACTCTTATGTAATCGACAAAGTATTACTTATTAGTAATGATAGTAAAATAACTATTGGTCACCCTTTTATTGAAGGAGCTACTGTAGAAGGAATTGTGACTAGAGAGCGAAGAGGCAAAAAGGTTATTGTCTATAAAATGCGTCCTAAGAAGAAAACACGCAAAAAAAGAGGACATCGTCAAGAACTTAGTCGCCTAATGATTAATTCTATTAGTCTCAATGGTTCAGTTATTTGCAAAAGTTCTCCAGAAGCTTCCGCCGAAGAAGATATAAAACAGGAAAAATAAGTCTGCGAAGACAAATTATTTTATAAAACCACAGAAAACAACCAACAAGAAATTATGGCTCATAAGAAAGGAACCGGTAGTACTCGGAACGGACGTGACTCTAATTCTCAAAGACTCGGAGTTAAACGTTTTGGTGGACAAACAGTTAGAGCAGGAAACATTCTAATTCGCCAAAGAGGAACAAAAGTTCACCCAGGCAATAATGTAGGAATAGGCAAGGATGATACTTTATTTGCTTTAGTTGATGGGATTGTTACCTTTGAGCACAAAACAAAAAGCCGCAAAAAGGTCAGTGTATATCCAATAGCTATTTAAAAATTTAACTAGTCAAAAGAATAAAAGACCTTTGTAAGTAAAATTTCTTACAAAGGTCTTTTATTCTTTTTTTGGTTTTTGAATAATTCTATTAGAATAGAATTATCGAGTAAATTCATGTATTTAACATTTTTATAGAATTACATTTAAAGATTTACTTCTTTTCTTTTAAGACCTTTTAGCAACATTCCTCCAAATATTATAGATATAACTGAAACCAATCCAGTGATAGGCTGTAGTAGCAAGAAACCTCCAAGAGTAAACATACTACCAAACATTATTAAAATTGCTGCTAATACTTTTAACAAGTCTAACTTTAAATTTTGAGACGGCTGTAATCCTGTTTGCTGTTGTTGAATGTACCAACCTCTTCCTCCTGGACGTATATGCCTATAAAAATTAATTAATGTTTCTTCTTTCTCGGGAGGAGTTAAAAACATTGTAGAAATCCACACTACACCAGTGATGATAGAAATTGCCAGTATTTTCCAGCCAAAATCAGAAAAAACTATATTAAAATTTGAACTAAAAACTGATATCAACCCAATAACAAATCCTGTAACCATTGCTGAAAGTTCAGCTGCAGCATTAATACGAGACCAATACCATCTTAAGATCAAAACCAATCCAGGACCAGTTCCAATAGAAATTACTACACGAAATATTGTACGAATATCATTGGCGTAAAAGGCAGTAATAGAACCTAAAATTATTACTACAATTGAAGCTACTTTAACAACAATAGTCAATTCGCGATCAGAAGCTTCAGGCCGAAAAAAGCGTTTGTATAAATCATTACTTAAATAGGAAGCTCCCCAATTAATTGAAGTAGAAATGGTGCTCATAAAAGCAGCAATTAAAGATGAAACAACTAATCCAAGAGCTATGGGGGGTAAATAAGCTATCATAAGCTTAGGATATGCTAACTCAGGGTCTTTTAAATTAGGTAGTAAGACGATAGAAGCTAATGCTGTGAGTATCCATGGCCAAGTTCTGATAACATAATTGAGAATATTAAAAAGCCAAGTTGCCTTTTCTGCTTCATTCCTTGCCTGAGATTCTGTGTCTCCTTTTACCGAAAGTAGCCTTTGGACAAATTCTCCTCCTCCATCACTACGTCGAAACGACCACCATTGTACAAATATATAACTAGAAAATGTGGTTGCAGTAATTCCTGCCGCATCATTCCACGTAAAACCAAGATGTCTGTTGTAAACAATAGGAATAAAAGACAATACATCAAAATCAGTTGCATTTTGAACATCTAAAACTAACTTATTTATTCCTCCTGCATCATGCACACTAAAAACACACAATACTATTGACCCAATTAATCCTAAAAAAAATTGAAAGAAATCTGTTATGACTACACCCCAAAGTCCTGATACCCCAGTATAAAGAAGAACAAAAAAATTTAAGGAGATTATTGTCCAAAATTTAGCTTCTTCTCCAGGACTAAATCCTAAACTTTGCCATAATTCTAAAGCATCGACTACCTTTATAATGGCTAACATGGCATATCCTATACCAATACAATTAATTGGTATGGCGAATAAAAACGCTTTAGTAGCTCTTAAAATAGCAGCATTTTTTCCACCATATCGTAATTCAGTAATTTCAGCATCTGTTAATAATCCTGATCTTCTCCACATGCCAGCAAAGATATATATTAAAAAGATGTTAGAGATTCCAAAGCTCCACCACTCCCAATTACCAGCAATCCCGCGACTCGCAACTATTCCACATATATATAAAGGAGTATCAATGGAAAATGTTGTTGCAGCCATACTTGTCCCTGCTAACCACCAAGGTAAATTTCGACCTGCAAGTAAATTGTTAATAAAATGAGTATTCTTATGATTCTCAAAATTTTTCGAAGTTATTTTATTTTTATAAGATATAAATAACCCTAAAATAGTAGTAACCAAAAAATAAACTAAAACAACAATCCAATCTATTAGGTGCATATTTTAAATTTAGGTTATTTTATGTATAGTTTGATCAAGAGGAATTTCAGTGCTAAAAGTGAAATTATATAGGCAATGGATTAATCAATTACTTTATGTGAATAATTCAATTTTATTAGTTTTTTGGACAATCATCGGCGGTATTCTTAGATTTACTAATTTAGGCGCTAAATCGCCATGGACTGATGAATTTGCCACTATGGTTTTTAGTTTAGGGAATGATTTTCGTTCAGTACCTCTGAATCAGCTTATTTCATTAGATACACTTTTGCAACCATTACAATTCAATACTAATGCAGGAATTAGCAGTGTCATATCTCTGTTGCTGGAAGAAGATAATCATCCACCTCTATATTTTGTTATTAATCACTTATGGATAGGCTTATTATCTCATTTGGGAGTTGTCGAAAATATTGATATTACGATCATGAGAATACTTCCTGCTTTTTTTGGTGTTCTTTCTATTCCTGGAATCTATATTTTAAGTTCTATCAGCTTTCGTTCTCGCTTGGCTGGACAAATTAGTGCATCCTTAATGGCAGTATCTCCATATGGCATCTACCTTGCGCAAGAAGCACGGCATTATACATTTGCAACTTTATTTGTCATTGCATCTTTACTATGTTTAGTTGTTGCTATCAGAAAAATCAAAGAGGAATCAGTTATTCCTTACTGGTTAGTTTTAGTTTGGTTGTTAGCTAATAGTATTGGATTATCTATTCATTACTTTTTTTGTTTGACCTTAATATCAGAAATTATAACTTTGATATTTTTATATAATATTCAACCACACGAAAAGCTATCGAATTTAAAAAGAAAAAACTATTATCGAATCTTTTTAGTTATTATAGGAACGTTTTGTACAGGGTTAATGTGGCTACTAATCATA
Source organism: Candidatus Atelocyanobacterium thalassa isolate ALOHA (assembly GCF_000025125.1). Taxonomy (NCBI): domain Bacteria; kingdom Bacillati; phylum Cyanobacteriota; class Cyanophyceae; order Chroococcales; family Aphanothecaceae; genus Candidatus Atelocyanobacterium; species Candidatus Atelocyanobacterium thalassae. The sequence goes on along the minus strand of NC_013771.1, from coordinate 104,491 downwards.
ATACCCAAAGGTTACGGCAATGACATGATCAGCTGGATTCATCCAGTAAATAACGTTTTATATTTTATTAGTCCTCCTTTTCAATTATTAGCTGTTTGGATTCCTATGATTTCACTTTTACCAGTAGAGTCATCTTCTATTCCAATCGTCATTTTATCTGGATTAATTTTATTATTATTTTTAATATTTTTAGTTCCATATATTCTGCAAGAAGTAAAGATAGGTTTAAGAGATAAAAAATTTAGCTTACCTTTGATTGTACTTATCTCTTTTATCTCTGGAGTTATTGGTATTTTTTTAACTATCACTTATTTAGCTAGATTAGACTTAACTCGTGGTGCACGTTATAGTTTTACTTATTTTCCTGCTGTGATAGCAGTCTTAGGGGGCATACTATCAATTCCTTGGCATAGTAATTCGGAACATAAATTATCAAAAATCTATTCCATTATTTTATTAAATAGAAAAATGGGGTTTTATATTGTATGGATTATGGGATTATTAGGTTCAATAACAGTACTATTAAATTTGGGATATCAAAAATACTATAGACCTGAACAGTTTGTTGATATTTTTCAAAGAACAGTATCTCATGATGCTGTAATTGTTACTACGCATCAAAGTTTGGTCCAAACAGGAGAAATGATGGGTATAGGATTAGAATTACAAAATAATCAAAAACTAACTAATACTTCTTTTTTATTAATAGATAAAAATAGTAAAGATTACCCTCAAGAAGCTGAAACATTACAAACAATCGTTGAAAATACTAAAGAACCTTTAGAAGTTTGGACTGTTAATTTTAAAGATCCTATTAAGCTTAAAAATTGTAATCTTGATACAAAAAAATATCCTCATATTGATGGATATCATTATGAGAGATATATTTGCAATTAAAAAATCTATATATTTTATGAAATAACATAGTTACTCCAATTTAGTTTCTAATTTTGAAGAAGATTAAGTATTTGGTGAAAATTGTCTATCATATACTTTTTCTTCTTTTTCAGTGACCAATTTTAAGTTAGATCGAGGATATGAAACACATAGCAGAGCATAACCTTCATCTTGAAGTTGGGGAGATAACCCCATTCCTTCTCCTTGTTCTACTTTACCTTCTAATATATGAGCAGTACAAGTTGTACATACACCTGCCTCACAAGATAATGGCAGTTCAACGCCAGCTCTTCTGGCTGACTCTAAAATTTTTTCATCTTCAGAAACTTCAATGACATAATTAGCTTCTTGATGATGAATTTCTACTGTATATCTCTTTGACATTATCCTTAATAATTTATATCTATCTAAATATACCTTTAACAAAAAAAATGTAACTGTATCTTAAAGTTTTCTTATGAAATCCATCTGTTTAAGACACAACTACATTTTTCATTATGCAACATAACTTGAAAATATGGGCTTGGAGGGACTCGAACCCCCGACCTCGTGGTTCGTAGCCACGCGCTCTAATCCACTAAGCTACAAGCCCTTATTAAACCACCAAGTAGTAATACTAACATAACCATTACTACTTTGACAAGTAATAATAATTTAATTTGGTTTCCATACAACCAAAATAACACCACATACTACGAGTCCAAGGCCAAAAGCACGATAAACAGGAATAACTTCCTTAAACATAAAATAGCCAATCAAGACTGAAAATATGTAAATAATTGATGCAGATGGACCGGCGACACTCAAATTAACACGAGTCAATAGTAAAATATATGCGATCGCTCCGAATCCATAACAAGATAACCCTAAAAGCAATTCTGGGACAACAATAATTTTTGAGATGTGACTTATGATATTAACGGAATTAACTTTACCTAATTTCAAAGCCCCCATTTTTAAAAACAATTGACCTAGAGCACTTGCAAGTACAGAAACTAACAATAAACAAAACTCTTGAAACGTCATAAGCTTGCTCTCCTAAAAATACACAGGTTATAAATTTAACTTAAGATTTTTTTAAAAGCTAGAAATTGATAGTTTATTTATATTTATTTAACTTATTAGGAATGTTATGACATCCACCTGGAATTGTTTCTCGTGTATGTTCTCCTCCCCAAGCGCATAGGTAATAATGTTGTTCTTTTGTTAAGTTTTTAGCTCCAGATAAATTACAATTTTCGATTACTACTCCTGTATAAGCTCCTGTCTTGTAGTCAGGAGGATGAATTCTTGAGCGAGGACTTGCGGTTTCACTTGATCCATAGAATAAGCGAGTATTTTTAAGATCTACCTCTTGAAGGTTGGCATCATATAAGATTGCACGAGACAAGTTTGCTTTTACCAAGTTACAACGACTTAAATCCACCCGTACCATATTAGCTTCGCTTAAATCTGTCCATCTTAAATCTTGATCTGATAAATCAATCTCTGCTAGCATAACGCCTAAATTAATAACACGAATCCCGTTTGCACGATCTTCAGCATATCCACCTGAACCATCTAATATTGGTCTTCCTAAACGACTATCTCTCATGAGTGGAGTTAAGAGTCTAGATTGAGAAAGAAATTTTAAAATTTTTGTTTTTCCAATTTTATCTACACTACTTAATATTGCAGCAGTTCTACCTTCTGCGATAGAGCGCTCTTGAGGCCAATCTTCTAGCATACCTTCTCCATCTAATACTAAATCAGAAATACCTTGAAAGTAAGTATCAATAGTTTGTTGTTGAGTAATTCTATTTTGTTGCAAAGTTAGGTCTTTAGAAATTACATATTGAGCCCAAGCAACATAAACAGCTAGTATAGCAATCATTATTTGTCCAAGTGCTCCAACCCATTCAGCCCAGGAACCAAATTCATCATATTTAAATTTATCTAACCAATTTCCAATAATTTGATAAACACCAATATAGTAAAGTATTCCTGCTAGAGATAGGATAAAAACAATGAGGGTAATCAAAATATCTCTTTCTGAGGAGTTAAGATACCTAACAAACCATCTATAAAAGCGAGGAAGCATTGAACGCAAGGAAAGAGCTAATGCTACCAAAGCACTTGTCAAACCTATTAAAGGTAAGTTAAACATCAATCCAGTGATCATTAAACTAATAATAATAAAAAATAACCATGGATTAGAAGATTTAACTTCTTGCAAATATAAAGGTTTTTTTGACTCTTGAAAAGAGACAGAATTTAAGCTTGATAACTTTCTATATTGAGAATTTGATAACAGGGAAGATGAAGCTTCTTTATCATTATTGTTTAAAGATGAATCAGAAGAAAAATCAGGAGGGATCGTCATATTACCTACTTAGACTATAGTCGTTTTAATATTATATTTAATCTTTATCACTACAAAAAAGAGCTATATCATGATCATTTTAGCTTGATAGCTAAAAAGTTTAACTTTTTAAAATTATTATTTACAAAAAATACTGAAAATTGTTTTTTATTATTACTAGTTTTTTAATAGCTAGTAAACTTAAAAGTCTATTAGTTAAAGAATTTAGGCAACAAGAATTTATCTTTAGTATCTGTTGCCTATTTCCCTTTCAAAGGAGCCCCTATACTTTTTTGTATATTACATCTTCACAAATAGAACTTAACGGATATATTCTTTAAGAACACTATTACGATTAGGATGTCTAAGTTTCCTTAGGGCTTTAGCTTCTATTTGTCGAATTCGTTCACGAGTAACGTTAAAAATCTGACCAATTTCTTCTAAAGTTTTCATTCTTCCGTCATCCAATCCATACCGCAAACGTAAAACATCTCTCTCTCTTGGGCTAAGAGTATCTAAGACATTTTCTAAATCTTCTCGAAGAAGATTCTTGGCAACCTCATCTTCTGGTGTTTCTCCATCTGCTTCAATAAAATCACCTAAGCGAGAATCCTCCTCTTTCCCTATAGGAGTTTCTAGAGAAATTGGTAATTGTGCTGATTTAGCAATAAAACGTAGTTTCTCAATAGTCATTTCCATCCGAGTAGCAATTTCTTCCTCTGTTGGCTTACGACGCATTTCTTGAGACAGAAGCTTAGTCGTTTTTTTAATACGAGAAATAGTTTCATATAGATGAACAGGAAGACGTATGGTACGTGATTGATCAGCTATTGCTCTTGTAATAGCTTGACGAATCCACCAAGTTGCGTAGGTTGAGAATTTATAACCTTTTTCATGATCAAACTTTTCAGCTGCTCTAATCAATCCTAAAGAACCTTCTTGAATTAGATCTTGAAAAGAAAGACCACGATTCATATATTTTTTAGCTATGGAAACGACAAGACGAAGATTAGAATGAACCATCTTATCTTTAGCTTTGCGACCTAAGTACAAACGACGTTTAAATTTAGGAAGATAAGATTTTTGTTCTAATTCCCATATTTTTTCCAAATTGGAAATTGTTTTCTTTTCTTGTAACAGACTAGTTACTTCAGACCATTTTGGCTCTTTCTCTTTAGAGGATTGAGTACGAATTATCTGCTCAATATTTTCCCATTGAAAAATTCTTTTAGCCCATTGCTCATCATTAGGAACTTGATCTAGTTCTTCCCACAAAGCTTCTCTAATACGTTCAAGCTGTAATAAGTCAGCTATTTTACGAGCCAGCTCGATCTCTTCCTCGGCACGCAAGAGTCGAATACGACCTATTTCTTGTAAATAAACCCGTATTGAATCCTCGGTATAAGGCTTTTTCTTGCTAGTATCTCGACGACGAGAGGCACTAATTTTTCGGTTTTTACCGTCTGGCTCGGTAGTGATACTGTTAATAGAATCACTACTTGTTTCATTTATATCTTCATCAATAAAGAACGTTACTTCCATCTGAGGTTCAGTAAGGGTTAATAGGTCATTAGCCTGCGTCATGGCGTTTTCCTCTTGCTTCTCCTATATAAAATTAGAAGATAAAGGTAAATTACAGTTGGGTTAAGTTAACAAATATAAGTCAACCATTTTAGAATAAACTTAACTTTCTGAAACGAGGATAGATAAATGAGATTTTTAATCAAAAATAACACCTAATTTAAATAGTTGTACTTATTTAATGATTATTTAAATCGTATGATCCTCAATAAGAGAACTGAATATTCACCTAATTTTAATCTCGGATATAAAAGTTCAAGAACAATTTTTGCTTTAACTTCATCAAAATCATGTTTATTTTTTATTTAAGTTAGCTTTAATACAGGTTAGGAATTTTAGAATAAGAATTCAAATCTTAGCTGTGGTAAAAAGCGTTATCTCTAAATAAAAAATTATTGATTTTAAACCGTTTAACAATAAGTAATACTTTTACTTTTAGCAGACAAAAAAATTAGAGCTTTATATTCATACATTAACAAAATTTTCTATTTCTTCGAGTAATTGTATTAAGTAAATATTCTTTAGATATAAAAAATTTACGATCTCACACTAATTTTGGTTGATTTTAATACAATACATATCCACCATAATAGTAAAGATATTCTTTAATTTGCACTTTTTGTCCCATAACATGACGGTTACTTAATAATGTCTACATATTTAAAAAACTAAAATATTGTTATTGCTAATACTGAAATCCATATTCCCCAGCCCAATCCTACAAGTACTTGAACTGGTGTATGTCCTAGCAATTCTTTTAATCTTTCTTCTGTATTCAAGGAAAAGATATTATCTCGAAATGAATCAATTAATTGATTAAGAATTTGAGCTTGCTTACCAGCTGCTTGACGTATACCAGTCGCATCATACATAACGATAATAGCAAATAGACAAGTAATAGCAAACTCTGAGCTTTCCCAGCCTTCAGTTAATCCAATGCTGGTAGCTAGTGATCCTACCAATGCCGAGTGTGCACTCGGCATTCCACCTGTACTAACTAAAGAGTTAAAATTCATCTTTCGATGATGGATTAACTCAATCAAGAATTTCAAGCTTTGGGCAGAAAAACAAGCTAATAAAGATACCAACAGTATTTTGTTGTGAATAATTGTTTCAAAATTCTGCATGATTAGTGGCTAAGAATTTTAATTTTTGCGAGAAACGATAAATCTGGCAATAGCTTCTAAAGGGTATGCTTCTCGGCCGTAAGGAGCCAATTGAGCTATTGCATCTTCTATAAGAATTTGAGCTTGTTTTTGTGATTCTTCCAACCCCCACAAACTTGGATAAGTAGCTTTCTGAGCTTGTTTATCTTTTCCAGCAGTTTTCCCCAACTCTGCCTGAGTAGAAGTTATATCTAATATATCATCAATAATTTGAAAAGCTAAACCAATATTTTGTGCATAATGAGAAAGGCGTTCTATATCTTCTAAGTTAGCTCCTGCTAAAATTGCTCCGGATACTACTGAAGTTTCTAGTAAAGCACCTGTTTTATGAACATGGATAAATTTTAAAATATCTGATGTTATATTAGACTTCCCTTCAGATTCTAAATCTAAAACTTGTCCACCTACTAACCCTGCCGCCCCAACAGTACGACCTAGACGAGCTATAACATCTACTAAGTTTGTCAAAGAAACGTTATGAGTTTGAGTAGCAACATGTTCAAAAGCGTATGATAACAGAGCATCACCTGCAAGAATAGCTATATCTTCACCATAAACCTTGTGGTTTGTTAGTTGTCCTCGACGATAATCATCATTATCCATAGCAGGAAGGTCGTCGTGAATAAGAGACATAGTATGAATCATTTCTAACGCACAAGCTGTTGGAAGTGCCATCTCAACTGTTCCTCCCATAAGCTCACAAGTAGTTAAGCATAGGATAGGACGCAACCTCTTCCCCCCTGCAAGAAGGGAATAACGCATTGCTTCGTAGATTTTTTCAGGACAAGTAATAGGGATAGAAGCATCTAAAGCAGCTTCAACCAATTGTTTTTTCTCTTTAAGATAAGACACTAAATCGAAACAAGATGTCTCAATTTGCGTCACATGATCTTCACCTGTCATAACCATGTTTTACTGTCTGTAGTCTCAACCATTATTTTATATCATCTATATCAGCTTACTCTACAGCAATTACTGACTCGATAAGACACACTATGTGCATTATCTGAGAACAATACTAAGTAATAAATAATATATTATCTTAGTATAACTATCATCAACAGTTTAATTTATAATTTCACCCCAATTCAGTAAGATTATGATAGCTATTTATCCAGGAAGCTTTGATCCTATTACACTTGGACACCTTGACATTATTGAGCGAGGAGTTATTTTATTTGAGAAAGTAATTGTTGCAGTTTTATGTAATCCTAATAAACATTCTTTGTTTTCTGTAGAGAAAAGAGTTCAACAAATTAGTCAATGTACTAAACATTTATCTCGAATTGAAGTAGATAGCTTTACAGGATTAACTGTTGATTATGCAAAACTTCATCAGGCTAAAGTTTTATTAAGAGGTTTGAGAGTTCTTTCTGACTTTGAAAAAGAATTACAAATGGCTCATACAAACAAGACTCTGGCTAAGGAATTAGAAACTGTTTTTTTAGCAACTAATAAAGAATATAGTTTTTTAAGCAGCAGTACTGTTAAAGAAATTGCTCAGTTTGGTGGTTGCATTTCTCATCTTGTACCTATTAACGTCGCAAAAGATCTTCAACTATATTATGGCTATAATTGTTAATTACTAAATAATAAAAATGTTCAAATTTTTTCAAAAAATTTAGGAGATTAGATTATTTTCTGATAATCAGAATACTTAACATAATTACAGTGAATTAAAGCGGTTGATCAAAAAAATATAGTAAGAATTATTAAATGATTTTTAGAACAATATATGAGCTAAATAAAAATTCAATTTAGTTCTCAATATTATTAGATCTTTCTATGGTTTTATTAAAAGTAGAATGTTTTTTAGAGTTCTGTATTGGTACTAAATTCGGACATTTATCATAGTCAGGTTGAAATATAACTCTTACTCTAGTTGATTGAGAAAAATTATATAATTTTATGTCTTCCAATCCTTGATCATTCAAAATACCATAGCCTGAACTTTGTGTCATAAAAGGAGAACCATTTAATTTTCCATTCTTATTTACGAATATATTATAGACTGAAGAGCCTTGTAAATTGAGGTTGCAAGCACTTTTTGGATAGCTACCTTCAATAGTTATCATCTGATTTAGTTTTAAAGCTATTCCTGTCCTTTGCATCCATTCTATATCTTTTTGCCTGGCTTCTGCTCTTTGAGTACCTACATCGTTATAGATAAGTTTTTCAGCTCCATTTAATGTTTCTTCTAAAAGCTTTTGCGTAATTTGATTTTGTCTGACTTTACTAATTTTATGTTTTTCAAAAGATGGAGGTTTATTAGTTGACTGGACCAACTGGGTTTTAAGGTCAATATTATCTTTATCGTTTTTATTTATTGGTTTATCATCTGGTAATTTTTTTTCAAGTGATTCTATTTCTTTAATATGATTTTTCTCTAATTTATTTTTAACAGATACATTATTTGGTTTGATTTTTAGTTCATCTTTTATAAGAGTATTATTCTCATTCTTTGAAAAATCTTTTTTTAAAGGGGTAGATGAAGTTTTAGTAATATTTGAAGAAGAAGTGTTAGAAATTGTTGAATTATTACTATGAATGGAAGAATCTTTAACGTTTAAAGATTTCAAAGGTTGAAGTGGTGTCTCAAGTTCTTCCATGGATTCTAGTTCTACTATCTGAATACTTTCAGAACGTTTATGTACTTTTTGAGACTTGGAAAATAATATGTTGGTCAAATTGGAGTTAGCCAAAGAGAAAGCCAAAATATGAACAGAAATAGACGTAAAAATAGAAAAAACATGAGAATTAAAGACTTGCTTTGATTTAGCTTTACTAAATATAGACTGCATCATTATCATCCTTAAATCTTCAGCATAAATTTATATTTGAGCATCGACCCTATCAAAATGCATTTACATGTCAAAAATTTGATAGAAAATAGGCAAGAGAGAATATGAGTAATATAGTATTCTCATCATATTCCCAACCATTAATCTGAACTATATTAGAAAGCCTAATATTTTGACAAGCAAACTTTTCAGTCTTTAAGTATAATTCAGCTATTAAGAGTAATTTACAGCAAACTTTCAAAGATTAAATTAAATTATATCTAGACCTTTATCTCATAGTATTAAAAGTCTTTAATTTTTTAATCAATCTTCTCTAGTTGCCAAAGAATTTGGTTTCCTTCTCTACGAACTCTAGAAACTACCCAGTTTCGCCATGACCAATGATCACCACGACTCGTAACAGCACTAGCATTAATATCCATTAAATCGGCTAATTCAGAACTAGTAATTAAATAGCCTTTTTCAGCTATTTCATCAGCAATACGCAAGGTTTCAATGAGATTTTGAATTTCAATAACTCTCTCTTCACGAGAAAGATCAAATTCTTCAATTGTATTGACAGCTGCGTCAATCATGATATTTGTTTATATAAAGTTGCTAAGTGGTTATCTAGAATAAAATATACAAAAGGTATTTAATATTTGACAAATATAAGCTTCGCTTATGGTGACGATTTTTCATGTAAGATACAGGGAAAAGATTTTTCTTTTCTTTCTAAGAAATCGATAATAGTAATTTAACATAAATTATTAGATTGGAAAAAATCTTTTCTAACAATATTTGTTTAAGTAATGATTGTGGGTTTATCACGTCCTGTAAAGCTTTTGATATGTGCAATTTCTTCTGCTATTTGAATTAAAGGCGATAAAATATGTTGGGCATTTAGTTTGATTTTATTATTATCTGATTGATAACTTTCTAAATAAATACGTAGAGTTGCTCCTTTAGTTCCTGTACCCGATAAGCGAAAAATTATTCGAGAACCATTACTAAAACTAATGCGAATTCCCTGCTTATTAGAAATACTTTTATCTATTGGATCAATATAGTTGAAATCATCAGCATGAGAAACTTTATATTGATTGAAGAATGTTTGGTCTTTTATTTTATTAATCGTATTACGTAAATGATTCATACAATCATTAGCTTTATTAAATTCTATCTCTTCATAATCATGGCGAGAATAAAAATTACGTCCGTATTCTTCCCAATGTTTATAAACAATATCTTTTACAGATTGACCTGTTACAGAAATGATGTTCAACCAAAATAATATTGCCCATAAGCCATCTTTCTCTCTAATGTGATTAGAACCAGTCCCAAAACTTTCCTCTCCACAAAGGGTTACTTTGTTAGCATTTAAGAGATTATTGAAAAACTTCCAACCAGTGGGAGTCTCATAACATTCTATACCAAGTTTTTTAGCTACTCTGTCAACTGCTTTACTGGTTGGCATAGAGCGAGCAACACCTTGTACTCCGTTTACATATCCTGGTATTAAATGCGCATTCGCCGTTATTATAGCTAAGCTATCACTAGGTGTAACGAAAAAATTACGACCTAATATCATATTACGGTCACCATCCCCATCAGAAGCTGCACCAAAGTCAGGGGAATTAGGTCCAAATAAATTGTTAACAAGATTACTAGCATTAATTAAGTTAGGATCAGGATGTTTACCTCCAAAATCTTCTAAAGGGATAGCATTCTGGATGCTTCCTTTTGGAGCACCCAAATAATTCTCGAACAAAGCTCGAGCATATGGACCTGTTACAGCACTTAAAGAATCTATGGATATTCTAAAGTTAGAAGAAGTAAGTAAAGTACGAATTTTTTCAAAATCAAATATTTTCTGCATTAATTCAATATACGGAGTTATGGAATCAATGATTTCAACTTTTGTTGTCCCGAGATTAAAAGAACCTAAATGATTAAGATCAATATCCTCAGCTTCAATAATTTTATATTTATTAATATTTTGGGTACAATAAAAAATCTTATCAGTAAGTTTTTCAGAAGCAGGTCCACCACTTTCTGTATTGTACTTTATCCCAAAATCACCATTTAAGCCGCCAGGATTATGACTAGCAGATAATATAATCCCTCCAAAAGCTTGATGATATCTTATAGCAGCAGATATAGCAGGAGTAGAAAAAATACCTTTACAGCCTACTAGAATTCTTTCAATAGAATTAGCAGCTGCGATCTTTACTATAATTTGGATTGCTTGAGAATTATAGTAACGTCCATCACCACCAACGATTAAAGTTGATTTTTGAGAAATATTTATACTATTAAAAATAGATTGAATAAAGTTTTCTAAATAATTCGATTGTTGAAAAGTAGTTACAGGTTTACGTAACCCAGAAGTTCCAGGCTTTTTGGTCTTTAAATGGTTTTGTTGGAATGGTATGAATTTTCATAGTGCGATTTCAATAAAGAATAATATTTTTTCATGTTTTAGACAACGAACAATTTATTCATAATATATAAAGATTAAAGTATATATATGATTAATCATGAAATAAAAATAAAAGTTACTTAATTTTGTAAAAAAAGTTACTTTTTCTACAAAATTAAATATGCATATAATATTAATTACTTATAACTAGTTGCCAGCCTTAATTCTTCTTGTTGATTTCAATAGTTATTTTTATTTAGTTTTAGTTATTAAAATTTTTTTAAATCAGGTAGTAAAAATTAATTATGAACAGAAAAAAATTTATTATCCTTAGTTGCTTAATGTCAATAGCTGCTTGTGGAACATCTAATTCGAATCAGCAGAAAAAATACAATAATCAACTATTTATATCAGTTCCATCTAGTATGTATAGTGCCATGAAACTTATAAAGGATATTTATCAAAGAGATAACCCTAATATTGATGTTATATACAATAGTGGATCTTCTGGCGCTTTACAACAACAAGTAGAACGAGGAGCTCCAATAGATATTTTCATTTCTGCCTCTTCGAAACAAATGGATTTTCTATTAAAAAAGAATTTGTTAATAAGAGAAAGCAATAAAACATTTTTAAAAAACAAGATGGTCTTAGTCGCTTCCAAAAAGTCAATTCAAAATATTGATCTGAATACTTTAACAGACGGTAACTTTGAAAAACTTGCATTAGGAGAATTTAGAAGTGTGCCTGCCGGTCAATATGCTAAAGAAGCTTTAACTGCATTAAAAGTCTACAACAAATTAGAGTCAAAATTTATTTTTGGAAAAAATGTACGTCAGGTTCTTTTTTATGTGGAAAGTGGGAACGCAGATCTTGGAATTGTTTATATCACTGACACAAAAAATTCAGATGCTATCACATTAGCTAATATACCTTATGATCTTCATTCGCCAATAACATATCAAATTGCTGTAGTTAAAAGTAGTCAAAACATTAGTGAAGCTAAAAAATTTATAAACTTTCTTTTAACAGAAAGAGCTCAAAACATCTTTAAAGACTATGGATTTATAGGTATAGATAGTTAGCAAATGTTATACAAATTATTGTTTTAAATTATAAAAATATTTAAATTTCTCAAGATTACTAAATTAGATCGTTAAGATAGAACTATATTGCATATTTCTAGCAAAGAATAATAAGTTTTTATTTAAGATCTTAAAAATATTTTTAGTACATAAGGTAATAATTTTACTTTTTATTGCGGATCAAGCTTTAATACTGCCATAAATGCTTCTTGTGGGACATCAACTGTACCGACTGACTTCATCCTCTTTTTACCTTTTGCTTGTTTTTGTAGCAATTTTTTCTTGCGTGAAATATCTCCTCCATAGCATTTGGCTAACACATCTTTTCGTAACGCAGGAATATGCTCACTAGCAATAATTTTTGCACCGATAGCTGCTTGTATAGGAACCTTGAATTGATGACGGGGAATTAACTCTTTTAATTTTTCAGTTAAAGCACGACCTACATAGTATGCCTTGTCACGATGAACAATCATAGCCAAAGCATCTACACTATCGCCATTAACTAGAATATCTAGCTTCACGAGAGGATTAGTTCTATAACCTATTAATTCGTATTCCATGCTAGCATAGCCCTTTGATCTAGATTTGAGTTGATCGAAAAAGTCTGTAACCACTTCTGCTAAAGGTATTTCATATATTAGAGCAGTTCTGGATAAAGTGAAATAGCGAATTTCTTTAAATATTCCTCTACGACCTTGGCATAGCTCCATCAAGGTTCCAATGTAGACTTCAGGCGTAATCATTTCCACTTTAATATATGGCTCTTCAACTTTTTCCTGCTGTTGAGGCACAGGAAGTTCGCTGGGATTATCTATTTCCACCACCTTTCCATCTATAGTAGTTATGCGATAAATTACTGAAGGAGCTGTAGTTATTAGATCTAAATTATATTCTCTTTCTAAACGCTCTTGAACGACTTCCATATGAAGCAAGCCAAGAAAACCACAACGAAATCCAAATCCCATCGCACTAGAGGTCTCTGGTTCAAATGAAAGAGCTGCATCATTGAGCTTTAGTTTCTTCAAGGATTCACGTAAATCTTCATATTGATCTGAATCAATAGGGAATAAGCCACAAAACACCATTGGCTTTGCTTCTGTATAGCCATGCAAAGGTTCTGTAGCTGGCTCTAGAGCACTGGTTATTGTATCTCCTACTCTTGCATCTTGAACTGTTTTAATTGCTGCGGAGAAATATCCTACTTCACCTGCATGAAGCGAATCTACAGCTATTTGATTAGGAGCAAGAATTCCTAATTCATCAATTTCATATTCTTTTTGGGAAGCCATTAAATAGATTAGGTCTCCTTTCTTAATCACTCCATCCATAATACGAAAATAGACTATTACCCCGCGGTAAGCATCATAATAACTATCAAAGATTAGCGCTCGCAAAGGTTTATCAGCTGTATCCTGAGGTGGAGGAACTAATTCTACGATAGATTCTAAGATTTCATTAATACCAATACCTGCTTTAGCTGAAGCTTTAATAATATTGGTACAATCTAATCCAATAACTTCTTCGATTTCATCAGATACTCTTTCTGGCTCTGAACCTGGTAAATCTATCTTATTTAAAACTGGAATAATCTCTAGATTATTTTCTAATGCAAGATAAACATTAGCTAAAGTCTGCGCTTCTACTCCCTGAGAAGAATCTACTACTAATAAAGCTCCTTCACATGCAGCTAAGGAACGAGATACTTCATAAGAAAAGTCAACATGACCAGGAGTGTCGATAAGATTAATTACATATTCTTTACCATCTTTTGATTTATACTTCATTCTTGCTGCTTGAAGTTTTATAGTAATTCCTCTTTCTCTTTCGAGATCCATATTATCGAGAAATTGTTCTTTCATTTCTCGTTGTGTAATCGTTTGAGTTTCTTGTAACATCCTATCTGCTAATGTTGACTTTCCATGATCAATATGAGCAATAATAGAAAAATTTCGAATTTGTGAAACAGGAACATTGGTCATAAAATTCGTAATTAAGATAAATTTATAAAGGCTAGCTTTTTATAGTTTTATTTTGACATATTCTTAAGAAGAATATTTTATAGTTACCCATCAAATTACTTGAATAACTATTAATTGCTTATAATTTATTTTGAAATTTTCCATAAAATGGATATTTTTTCTACATATCATAAATAATATGTAAGAAAGTCTATAATATTTAGAAAATAAAAGGTGTGAGAAAATTCTATGGCTGTTCAACTAAAACAAGCACTTAAAGTTGGTGCTTATATAATTAAACAACGTTTACAAGGTCGTCAACATTTTCCTATAGTATTAATGTTGGAACCTTTGTTTCGCTGTAACTTAGCTTGCTCTGGATGTGGAAAAATTCAACATCCTACTGAAATCTTAACCCGTAATCTTACTCCTTCACAATGTTTTTCAGCTGTTGAAGAATGTGGAGCACCGGTTGTTTCTATTCCAGGAGGAGAGCCATTGCTCCATCCTCAAATTGATGAAATTGTTGAAGGCCTGGTTAAACGAAAAAAATTTGTATACTTATGCACTAATGCACTTCTTTTAGAGAAAAGTTTACATAAATTCAAACCTTCTCCATATTTTGCTTTTAGTGTACATCTCGACGGATTAGAAGAACATCATGATAAATGTGTAGATCGTAAAGGAGTTTTTCAGAAGGCTGTTAGTGCTATTAAAAAAGCTAAAGCTCAAGGATTCCGTGTTACTACAAATACTACTATTTTTGAAGGTGCAGATCCTCAAGAAGTACAAAAATTTCTTGACTTTTTAGGTACCTTGGGGACCGATGGTACGATGATTTCTCCTGGGTATAGTTACGAATGGGCTCCAGATCAACAACATTTTTTAAAACGGGAACAGACAAAATCCTTATTTAAAGAAATTCTAATGCCATGGAAATTAGGTCAAAAAAATTGGAATTTTAATCATAACCCTTTATTTTTAGATTTTTTAATGGGAGAAAAAGATTATGAATGTACTCCTTGGGGAAGTCCAAGTTATAGCGTCTTAGGATGGCAAAAACCTTGTTATTTGCTTAATGAAGGGCATTATGAAACTTTTCAAGAATTGATTGACAATACTCAATGGGAAAATTATGGTCACAACAGTAATAATCCACAATGTAAAGATTGCATGGTACATTGTGGCTATGAACCTACAGCTGCTGCTGACGCAATGAATCCTGTCAATATGAAAAGAGCTTTAAGTAGCATTATTAATATCTAACTTAATTTTTTAATGATGAAGAAATATTATATTTTATATTTCTTCATTATTAAAAAATTAAGTTAGATATTAATAATACAGATTAAAAGAATAATGAATAAAGTTTAAATCTATATGTTTAGATAAACAACAATCAACATAAGTTTTAAAAAGGCATATAATCTTGAAAAAATTAAAAATTTATACTGATGGTGCTTGCTCTGGAAATCCAGGTAAAGGAGGTTATGGAGTAATATTAGTGTTTAACAAATATCGAAAAGAATTATCAGGAGGCTATAGACTAACAACTAATAATCGTATGGAAATAATATCGATTATTATTGGGTTAGAGGCTTTAACAAAATTGTGTAATGTAACTATTTATTCTGACTCTCGTTACGTAGTAGACACTATGAATAAAGGATGGGCAAGTAAATGGCAATCTAATAATTGGAAACGCAATAAACAAGAAATAGCCAAGAATTCTGATCTATGGAAAAGGTTGTTAGATCTATGCACTAAACATAATGTTCAATTTATTTGGGTCAAAGGGCATTCTGGACATCCTGAGAACGAACGATGCGACCAATTAGCTGTCCTTGCTTCTAAAAGAATGGAATTATTCATAGACAAGGTTTTTGAAAGTACAGTTAACTAAAATATATATAACACTTTATATAAAAAATTGTATTCATCATTAGCCATTCAAATTATTGATTCTTCTTCTTATGAAAAATTTCGCTAAATTATAATATATCAAAAAGTTTACTTTGCTTGAAATTTTATACTTCTCAAAGCATTAACTAAGTATCTAAGAATTTAACCATCCTGCACTTAATATAATTGTAATAGCTATAAAGATAGTACTTAAAGTCCAGGTTATTTGATTTAAGGTTTTTTCAGCGCTTTTAGTAGATGTGAATAATTGAGCTTGTCCACCAATCCCGCCTAAACCGTCTCCTTTAGGGCTATGTAAAAGGATAAGAAAAATTAGGGAAATAGCAGAAATAGTCCAAATTATTTGTAGAATCTGTGAGAAATCCATAAGCATAGTGTAGTTTAGTCATTGGTTCTTATTATATTCAATAATGATAGTATTAGCTAGGATTATTTTTCCTATTTATCTTTGTATCTATGGTGTTTACAAAACATGACTTTCCTGTCATTTCTTCAGGTTGTTGAATTCCAAGTATTTGAAGAATTGTTGGAGCAATATCAGATAATTTACTATTATCTCTTAGAATTACATTTCCACCATAGCCAGTAATTTTTCTTTTTTCACCTTCAATAAAAATTAAAGGGACGGGATTAAGGGTATGGGAAGTTAAAATATTGTTATTATCTTTCATGGTTTCAGCATTGCCATGATCAGCAGTAATTAAAGTAGTACCTCCAACTTTACTAATACTAGATAATAATCTTCCTAAGCACTTATCCACTGTTTCAATAGCTTGAATTGTCGCTTCCATATTCCCAGTATGCCCTACCATATCAGGATTAGCATAATTAATAACGATTAAAGAATAAATACATTTTTCTACTTCCAGACAAGCTTTATTGGTAACTTGATTGGCCGACATTTCTGGAGATTCATCATATGTTGAAACCATGGGACTTTTAACCAATTCTCTTATTTCACCTTCGAAAGGTTTTTCCATTCCCCCATTAAAAAAATAAGTTACATGAGGATATTTTTCTGTTTCTGCTATCCGTAATTGTTTTAAACCGTTATTTGATATAACTTCTCCCAAAGTAAAATTGAGGTTTTTAGATTTAAAAGCAACCTCTGCAGGCAATTGATCGCTATATTTGGTAAAAGTAACAAACTCTAGAGGACTAATTAATTTTCTATCAAATTTATTAAAATCGCGTTTTATTAAAGCAGAACATAATTGTCGAGCTCGATCTGGTCTAAAATTGAAAAAAACAACTCCATCTCCTGAATCGATTGCTCCACTATCAATTCGAGTAGGAACAATAAATTCGTCAGTTATATTTTCTTTGTAAGATTTTTCCAAAACATCAAGTGCAGAGCGTTTACTTTTAAATATATTCTCTGTGATGACATCATAGGCCAACTTGACTCTCTCCCAGCGTTGATCTCGATCCATTGAATAATAACGTCCACTTATTGTACAGAGACGTCCTATCCCTATTTTGTCTATATGTTTATAGATTTTACTAATAGATGTAATACCGTCAGTTTTTTTAGTATCTCTTCCATCTGTAATTGCATGAATGCAAACATTGTCTAGATCTTTTTGTTTAGCTAAATTTAGTAATTCTAATAAATGATCTAAATGAGAATGTACGCCTCCCTCAGAACATAAACCAATTAAGTGTAATTTCCCCTGGCGATGTTTTACTTTTTCAAAAAGACTAACTAAAGCTTTATTGCTATAAAACGACTTATCCTCAATTGTATTGAAAATTCTTACCAACTCTTGAGAAACAATACGTCCTGCACCTAAGTTAAGATGCCCCACTTCTGAATTGCCCATCTGTCCGTCAGGAAGTCCTACCTCTTTACCTGATGTTTCGATAAGTGTTTTTGGGTAAGCCTGCCATAAACAGTCCATTACAGGGGTTCTTGCAAGTTTAATCGCATTGTGTTCTTCCTCGATGCGATAACCCCAACCATCTAAAATTACTAAAACTACTGGAGATACAGGCGCCTCTATCATAAGCTTATATACACATTTCTTATATATTTTTGCTATTATCCTAGCATTTTTAATTTATATAGTAATTTTTTAAATCAATAATATGAAGTTAAGTTATCAAGATAAAAAATGTAATATTTTGTTATTTAGAGGTATTACTTACAAAAAAAAGAAGTTGAAGCATATAGCCAGATTTTATCTCTAACATCCTTGAGAGTGTAGTTTTAATTATTTATAGAACGAGAACGAAAAATTTCATAAATACTTATTGATGCGGCAGCAGAAGCATTTAAGCTAGAAGTTTTACCTTCTAGCGGAATTGATAGTAATTCATCACAATAACGTTGAGTAAGTAAATTTAATCCATTACCTTCCGAACCTATGACTAAACCAATAGCACAAGAGAAATCAAAATTAGGTAAATTTTTCCCTCCCTCTGCCACTGTTCCATAAATCCAAAATCCCTCAGCTTTTAAAGTTTCTAAAGCTCGATTTAAGTTAATTACTCTAGCTATAGGAAAAAATTCTAGAGCACCTGCAGCAACTTTAGCTACGGAGGAGGTAATACTAGCAGCTCTTCTCTGAGGAATAATTAATCCTTGACAACCCATAGCTTCAGAAGTGCGAATAATAGCTCCTAGATTTTGAGGATCAACAATACCATCAGCAATTATAATGACTGGCTGATCACTTTCTTGCTTAGCTTTGGTTATCAATCTATCTAAAGTGTAGTAACTATAGGGAGAGACTTGAGCAGCTATTCCCTGATGATTAGAACCATTAGTGATTTGAGATAAACGTTGAAGGGAAACTTCATCTACTACCGCACCTTTACTTTTTGATATTCGTAAAAGATTAGAAAAACGAGAATCATGGCGCAGCTTATTGGTAACCCATATACGATTTAGTTGACGGTCATTTTCTAAAGCTGCCAAGACAGCATGACGTCCATATATCAGATCATCATTATCGTGAGATTTCGATGTTTTTGACTTTAGATTACCGGAAGTAGAATTAACGTTTTGTTTTAAAATATTTTTTCCCCTAGCTGACTTTTATGATGGTTGGCAGTTAGCTTGTTCAACACAGTTTTTCTCTCAAGATTAAAATTATTAAACTAAATTTCTGAGTATTTCATTTAGTCGCTGAGAGTCTTGTAGATATAAATAACCTATTAGTGTCTCCAAACTAGTTGCTTGCTGATAAACTTCTGGCTTTAAACGACGGGGATGGCTATTCGTAGCATTTCTTCCCCGCCTAACGATATCTTTCTCAGTCTCTGTTAAATATGGCTGCAATTGTTGTAAAGCGGCTGCTTGAGTTTCTGCCCTAACTTGCGCCACAACCTGATTGTGATAATCGGCTAATTTACGCGGAGGTAATAAATAAGCTGTACGTACGTAAAGTTCATAAACAGCATCACCGATATAGGCTAAAAAAGCAGGAGATAATCGGTCAATGCTGCTATGGTCTTTCGTTTGTACAAACATTCGGAAACCAACATCAGGATAACATTTTTTTATCATACCATACTAGAAATATTGGCTTGTTCTGAAGCTGAGAGAATAAAGACTCTAACTATTTTTCTTATCTTTAAGATGAGAGATAGCATCTTCCAAAGTTGTTTGTAAAGATAGAAATTCCTCTAGACGTACTAATTTGACAGTTTGTGTAACCCTAGGGTTAGTAACAACTTGTAAACTTCCGTTATGATTTTGGGCTTGTTTAACTAATTGTACTAATGCTCCTAATCCTGAACTATCTACAAAATCGATTTGAGTTAGGACCAAAATAATATCATAAGGACCTTTATCTATATGTGTTCCAACAACTTTACGAAATATAGGTTCAGAAAAGGCATCTAGTAAGCCAGTTAAACGGAAAATTTGGTAATTACCGTTTGTCTCATGAGTTCCCCTTAAACTCACGGTTAGGTTTAGTTGCTCAGGAATAGCTTTCTCCTTAATTTTAGTAAATATAATTTATCAAAAGTAGATTGTAATCTGTTATGGGACATAATGGATCAATCAAATTCAAAAATTATGATTAAATTTTAATATTTAACAAGTTAGATCTCTTAAATGAGACTTTATTTTACTATAGATAAATCTAATAATCCTTTAGGAGGGTTAAGTTCTATTCTTCTATTTACTAAATCTACTATTGGAACAATTTCATAAACGAAAGGAACTAAAAATTTTTGCTTCTTATCTGATTCTGGTAAAGATGGATTCTCTAGTTCAATTTCCAATAAATCATGACCTGTAGTAAATACATCAGTTACGATACCTATAAGTTTTTTCGTTTTTTGATGATAAACCTCTAAATTAATAAGTTGAGATATATGGTATTCGTCTTTTTTTAACTCTGGAATAGAGTGATTAGATATAAACAGTTTATAGTTTCTCAATAACTCTGCTTGGTTTCTAGTCTCTATTCCTTGTAAGCGAACAATATAAATATTTTTCTCCATAACATAGCGACTACTGATTAATTTAACTGATTGAAGTGTTGACTTGTTAGGATCGCTAATCCAATGCTCCTCAGATATTTCAAATCTTTCAGGGAAATCTGTACTAGATAAAACTTTTAATTCTCCTTTTAATCCTCTAGGACCAACTATAGTACCAATTTTCAACATATTATCAATATTTTGCTGCATATAATTATTTTGCATGTATATAGTTAGCCCAATTATATATTACTAGTCTTTTAACCTTATAGAAATCAATATATTACTACTACATATAAAAAATAAACTGTTAGTTATTCTCTAGAAAGAATTACAGCTATTACCTTAACTGTAACTCTCACTTTGACTTATATTAAAAATTAATAAATCTCATTATAAGCTATTCTTTAATTACAAAATAGATTAAATTATTATCAATAATAATGCTATTATGATATTAGAAATTCATGATTGCTTTTTCAAATTTTTTAGCAAAAATAATAACTAAAAATTTATAAAAATAAAATATTTTCGTAGTTTTATATTAAAAATAATTACTCTATTTGTAAGCTAGTACATTGTGAGAAAATTACCGGTTAATTTTATAAAAAGTATTAATTAATAATTTAACTATTAATATTATCTAATCCAGAAACTTAAGAAATAGTTCTAAAAAATTAATAAATAAACAAAACTAAAATATGACGACTATTTTTGACCAAGAACGATTATTGTTTGAACCAAAAATACCTAATAATAATGCTATTAAAATAATTTTCTGCTTTCCAAATAACTATAATGTAGGTATTACAAGTTTAGGATATCAAACTGTTTGGGCTAGCTTCGCTAGTAGATCTGATGTTAATGTTAGTCGTTTATTTACAGATATCAATGAACCTTTGCCTAAAAAATCTGAGATATTAGGTTTCTCTTTCTCTTGGGAATTGGATTATGTTAATATTTTCGATATCTTAGACACGTTAAATATTCCTCTTCAAACCAGCGAACGAAATGATGATCACCCATTGGTGTTTGGAGGTGGTCCTACACTAACATCCAATCCTGAACCCTTTGCTGATTTCTTTGATGTAATTTTACTAGGTGATGGAGAAGATTTAATAAATAGCTTTTTAGAAGCATATAAAGTCATAAGGAATGAGAGTCGAGCTGTTAAATTATCTTATTTAGCAACTATTCCTGGAATTTATATACCCAGTTTGTATGAAATAACCTATTACGACAATGATGGAGAAATTAAATCTATCAAAGCAATTGAGGAATCTATCCCTTCTAGTATTGAAAAGCAAATTTATCGTGGGGATTCTTTATCGACTTCAACAGTAGTTACAGAAAAAGCTGTTTGGGAAAACATTTACATGGTGGAAGTAGTTAGAAGTTGTCCAGAAATGTGTCGTTTCTGCCTAGTTAGTTATCTTAATTTGCCCTTTCGTATAGCAGATTTAAATACTTCTTTAATTCCTAATATTGAAAAGGGTCTTAAAGTTACCAATAGAATTGGTTTATTAGGACCATCAATCACACAACATCCTGAGTTTGGTAATTTGTTGAACTATTTAAACCAACCTAAGTATGATGATATTAGAGTAAGTATTGCTTCAGTTAGGGCTAATACAGTTACAGAAAAACTAGCAAAATTGTTAAGTAGTCGTAAAACAAAATCTATAACAATCGCCGTTGAAAGTGGCTCACCAAAAATCAGAAAGAATATCAATAAAAAGTTAGATAATGATGAAATTATTAGTGCAGCAATTAATGCAAAAATTGGTGGATTAAAAAACCTTAAATTATACGGAATGGTTGGATTACCAGGAGAAAACGAAGAAGATATCGAACAAACAATTTCAATGTTAGATTCTATACAAAAAGCAGCACAAGGCTTGAAAATAACATTTGGCTGTAGTACTTTTGTCCCCAAAGCTCATACTCCTTTTCAATGGTTAGGAGTAAATAAACTATCCCAAAAAAGACTCAAATTTTTAGAGAAAGTTTTAGGCAAGAGAAGAATAGAGTTTCGTCCAGAGAGTTATAATTGGTCTATTATTCAAGCTTTAATTTCCAGAGGTGATAGAAGACTAAGCAAGTTATTTAAATTAACTCGCTCTTATGGCAACTCTCTTGGTAGTTATAAGCGTGCTTTCAAAGAGCTGAAAGGAGAAATTCCTCCTCTTGAATATTATGCTCATAACAATTGGAAGACAGATCAAGTATTACCATGGGCTCACTTAAAAGGGCCTCTTTCTCATGCTAGCTTACTTAAGCAATACAATGAAACTAAGTTTTAGTAGTATCACAGAGAATTGAATGGAAGTGAAATAATATATATCACTTCCATTTAATTTTTAGTTGGTACGAAATCTTGCTAGCTCTTTACCTGTTTTAGCATCGTGTGCATGTACTGTACAGACTAAACAAGAATCAAATGAACGAGCAACATGTCCAACTTCTACTGGATTGCTCATATCTTCAATCGGTATACCAATTAATGCTTCTTCAATAGGACCTCTAACATCTTTACCGTCCCTGGGTCCAATGTTCCAAGTACTTGGAGCAATTATCTGATAATTTTTGATAACTCCTTTTTCTACTTCAACCCAATGACATAAAGCACCACGGCTAGCTTCTGTGCCTCCCCAACCACGTCCATCCTTTTCTTTCGGTTTTATATACCACGGGTCATTGAGTTTGAATTCTCTTAAACATCTCTCTGCTTCTCTATATAATTTTACAGACTCATGCATCCGTGCAAACTCCCTCAAATGTACACTGGGCCCGCCTATTTTTTTGAACATATCTAAAATCAAACCATCATAATGTTGCCAACTTTCTCCATGTTTTCCACCTGCTACTAATTGGCGTGCAAGAGAACCCACTTCCATGCGGCCTAAATCTTTATGACTTACTGCTGTTGACCATGAATATTTATTATCATAGTCTGCCTTGTTCATATTTTGAGGATTAGTAACTCTATCAAAAGGATGGACATCAGTAGTACCTTCTTCATACCAAGAATGACTTGTATTTTCTATGGCAAAACTATGATCTACCATATGATGCATATCAGTAAAACTATCATAAACCCCACCTTTCATTATTACGGCTGAATTACGATCCTTAATTGTAGGTTTCTGGTACTTATCTTCATGTGGAAGATATCCCCAGGTTAGATATCTTCCGGGTCCTTGGCCATATTTATCTAGTCCAATATCTAAACCCATACGCCAATAAAACCCTAAGTCAGAATTAAAATGTTTTGGACTTTCTTCTAGCCATTCTAAAAAGTCTTCGTAAGTTTGAATTTTTTCATATCGCTCAAGAGAACATCCTAACCAAACAGGTTCTAGCCAATTAGTACGGAAATACTCTAATATTCCCCAACCACGTGTTACATCAGTGAGCGTTGGAGCACACATTACACCTCCTGGAACCATATAACTAGAATGAGGCCATTGTCCTCCGAATAAAGCATAAAGCTCAACTGGTTTCGCAGAAGTTATTATAGCTATTTCATAAGAAGTCCCTGTAAAAGGAGTAAATCTTTTACATGCTTCTTCATAGAAAGGACTATTTTTATATTTTTTGTTTGTTAGGTCAGTTGCGTATAAAGCATAGAAGTGTCTAGGATGGCTTTGTATAGTTTCAACTATTTGACCTAGGTTACGTGCTAGGATAGCGTTGCGAGGTACCTCTGTTTCCCAGATTGTATCTAGTGCCCAAGATGCACAAGTTAAATGTGATGCACCACAAATACCGCAAATACGGGGGGTAACAATAAGCCCAGCTTGTGGATCCTTTCCTTTTAAAATAACTTCAAAGCCACGGAATAATTCTGCTTTTGTCCAAGCATTTACAACATATCCATCTTCGATATCTACTCTAATATCTAAATCTCCTTCAACTCTTCCTACAGGAGAAATTTCCAGCTTTTGAACTACCATGTTTTCCTCTCAAAAATAGTAAAATTTTAATAAAATACTAGAAATAATTTGTAATTATTTATTATTTCCACATACAAGGTGGATGGGGAACAAAACCATAAAAGTAATAGTGAGCTTACTATTACTTTTATCATTTTATTTTAGATTTTTCCTTGATAATTAAGCTTTGTCATCAAATCTTAATATCAACTATAAACATATATTTATGTTATACAGTGAAAAAATCTTCATCTGTCCAAGATGGACGAGCATCTTTAGAAACAACTGTTACTACTGCATAATCTTTAGCATTAATACCGGGAGGTAATTCTCTAGGAACACCCATAACGGTTTGCGTTTTAAAAACAGTTCCTTTCTTAAGATCATGGAAAGGAAATTCTGGTTCAGTACAACCCAAACAAGGCATTCCAACACGAGTTTTAGAAGAAACTCTATTCCATAAAATGCGATTACATGAAGAGTGAGTCATAGGCCCACGGCAACCCAGATCATAAAACAAACATCCTGTACGTTGACCAAATTCCTCAGTACTTGACTTATAAGAAAAATGCATATTTCTCGTACAACCAGTTTGTGTAAAACTACGGAAGAAGGTTTCAGGGCGATGAAACTCATCAAGAGTCAAATCCCCAACTCTTCCAGTAGCAACAGCTACTAATATCTGGGAGATCCAGTCTGGGTGAGCAGGACATCCAGGTATATTGATAACAGGAAAACCTTTTTGGGAAAGAAAATCATCTCCCAAAAAGCCACCTTTTTGACGTTTAAGAAACTGTAAACCAATGGACTCACTGGGATTCGGCTCCATAGCGGGAACTCCGCCATAAGTTGCGCAGTCACCAACTGCAACTACAAAACCAGCGACTTTAGATAAGTCGTTCAACCAATCTTTCATAGGACGACCAGCAAAACGATTCCATTCACCAGTTCCATTAGGAGCATTAACTACTGATCCTTCAAACACTAATATATCAATAGAAATTTTTCCATTAATACAGTTAATCAATAGTTCTTGTAATTCATCACCTAACTGCATACCCAAGGATGGATGCCATAAAATATTAATTCCAAAATCGGTGATTAAATCTACTAAGGTTGGTTCTTCTGCGTTAAGAAAAGAAATTGTATTTCCAGAACAGGCACCACCTTGTAACCAAAGAACATTAGCCATTGATCTTTTCTGATAGGTTTTTAAAACTATTATAGCAATAACTTATACCGATTCTTATTACAATTTAAGATTTATTTACTTTACTATCCTAAGAATTTTACTATCTTAAAGATGAGATATTATCTCAAAGTATCTATTTATTATGGTTAATAAAGTTTAAAAAATATTTATACTTTTTAACAGAATAGTTATTTGTAAGAAATTTATCCAAATATTATGTTTAGTTGCAATTTTACAAAAGCATGTTCATTCTTAATGATGTAAAGTAATCATTAAAAATTACATAAAATGCTTATTATCTAGTCAGTTTAGCTACATTAGGATTCTTTCCGTTAGTACTACATAAATAAAAAGCAAGAGAAAAGAAACCTATAGTTATTGAGAATATTACTCGATATACTGTAGGTATACATACCAATGAACTATAAAAATTGTTTTGTCTACTATCTAATGCTTATGAATTCAACTCCTCCAACGTAATATTTTGGGATCTAGAGGATTGACAAAAGGTATATTATTTTCCTGAGATCTCTGATATTCTTGTTTTAAGCGAAAATACCATTTTGCTTGAGTATCTGCATCATCTATTAGCATTAGTGAGGGATCATACATAAGACCCTCTTGTTGTTGGATTATTGCATCACGATCTTGAGCTAAAAATTGACGAGTTAATAAACTGAGTAACGGTTTGAAAACAGCTGCCCAAGGAATCGTCCAATAAACACTTTGAAATATTTCACATGAATATTCATCAATGGGAGTAATGCATGTTAATAAGCAAGCAGAATAACGATCACCTTTTAAAATTTCTGTACGAACTCCAGGTAACTGAAAAATGATTTCTATAGATACATCTTTACCTAAAATCTTGTAGGGACGAGCACTAACAGGCATATTATAAGAGACAAGACGAAAACCTTGTGATACAGGTTCATAATGCTTTTCTTTGACTCGAAATTTACGAGGGCCACTGCGCCACCACCAAGCATCATGAATATAAGGTCCATGAGCTGGATCCATAAGACCGATAATTGCATGATCAATATTACAAGAAAATTGCATGGTCTCTGTTATGCCAGGGCTAAGTTTGCCAAAATCAGGAATGGTTGGAACAGAAGGAATATCTGTTGATTTAGATTGACTTTTATTAGTATTGATAAAATATATCCAAATATTACCTTGAACTTCTTCACATGGATATGTAAGAACTTGAATACGCTCCACATCTAAATTGTCGTATTTTGTTAAAGAGGGAATCTCTTTACATTTACCATTATTTGTATTGAATTTCCAACCATGATATCTACAAGTTATATCATCTTGATCTAATGAGCCATAACTCAAGGGAATGCCTCTATGTGGACAAATATCACGCATTGCAAAAACTTGACCATTTTTCTTTCGCCCAATAAGAATAGGTTCACCAAGAATTTTTTTATGTATTATCTTTTTTGGTTTTAAGTCTTTGCTACTTACAGCAACATACCAACAATTACGCAATAAAGTTGTCATTTTCAGATCCCCATCGTTTCAAAAATATTAATAAAACAGTTCAAGATTAAAGATATATATTAATTAGCAGAAGAAATTTGCACCCCGTATTCTAGCACTT
Organism: Candidatus Atelocyanobacterium thalassa isolate ALOHA; assembly: GCF_000025125.1. Taxonomy (NCBI): domain Bacteria; kingdom Bacillati; phylum Cyanobacteriota; class Cyanophyceae; order Chroococcales; family Aphanothecaceae; genus Candidatus Atelocyanobacterium; species Candidatus Atelocyanobacterium thalassae. Next base: position 77,159 of record NC_013771.1, on the reverse strand, counting down.
GTTGTTTAATTATAAATATTTAGACTAAATACTCTTGCTAATTTTATTTAATAAATATGGCATGTTTCCAATAGCTTTTGTATTTGTTCTAATATTAGATTTTCGTTTATCTTGTATTACTTAATAATATAAGAAATAACTTCAATATCGAAATGTATTGAGCACGTAAGAAAAGTTATCATTCAATCAATGTATCTTATAAAAGCAACTTAACTATATGTAATCAGTATTGGATTCATGAAGTTGCTTATTTATAAATTTAGAATATTCTATTAACTTAATTATTCTCTGTTGTATTTTATCTACTCTGCTATGTATTGTTATTTCTCTGCTATGTATTGTTATTAACTGGCGAGAAGACTCTAAGTATAAGAACTCAGTTTCCAGTAACCTTAAATTTTTATTAATTTCTACTTCTACTGATTGAATAATTATACAGTTGTCATTATTTTGCAGATATGTATGCATATTTTCCTGCGTAATTTCATTATGGAATATTATTTTCATCTGCTCAAAAGTTCTTTTAGCTTTTACGATATCTATACTTTCTGATGCAAACTGTTGCTGAAGGATAAATAGTTGTTCTAAGAATTTTTTGTAATATTTTAGTAGCATTAAGTATTTGCTTCGTAATAATATATTTTTATCAATACTACGCCTTTTACTGAATTTTGAAAAATTTAAATTCTATTTTTAAGGTTGATTTTATCTAAAAAAGACTGATTGCTTATTTCTAATACAAGTGTTAATACTAAAGAAGCGTCAAAAAAGCATTAATTTTTTTTAAATTTTGAATAATCTATTCTTCTTTTGTTTCTGACTCAACTTATTTTATGAATACAGTTACATCCCTCAATAATAAACCTCTTGATTTTACTCTTCCTGATTGGTTAAACCAATGTTTAATTTCTCGTAAATCAGATATCTATAATCAGAATCAAGATTTGATTTGCCATGCCTTTGACTTCGCATATCAATTACATAAAGGACAATATCGCAAATCAGGTGAACCTTATATTGTTCATCCAGTAACTGTAGCAGGGATATTGAGAGACTTAGGAGGAGATAAATCAATGATTGCTGCAGGTTTTCTTCATGATGTAGTGGAAGATACTGATATTACTGCAGATAATATTGAAGAAATGTTTGGTCAAGAAGTAAGGTTGCTAGTTGAAGGAGTTACAAAACTATCAAAATTTAATTTTTCTAACAAAACAGAACAACAAGCTGAAAATTTTCGAAGAATGTTTTTAGCAATGGCTAAGGATATTAGAGTAATTGTAGTGAAGTTGGCTGATCGTCTTCATAACATGAGAACTTTGGATGCTCTCAAACCAGAAAAGCAAAAACGTATTGCTTTAGAAACCAAAGAAATATTTTCCCCATTAGCAAATCGTTTAGGTATTTGGAGAGTAAAGTGGGAACTAGAAGATTTATCCTTTAAATATTTAGAGACAAATGCCTATTGGGAAATACAAGGTTTAGTAGCGGAAAAACGTATTGATCGTGAAGCTCGTATAGAAAACGTTAAAAATATATTACAAAAGAGATTAAATAGCATAGGGATACAAGTACTGGAATTACAAGGAAGATCTAAGCATCTCTATGGAATTTACTACAAGATGCATAGTCAAAATAAAGGATTTCATGAAATATATGACTTAGCAGCTTTAAGGATTATTGTTCAGAATAAAGAAGAGTGTTATCGTGCTCTAGCCGTAGTTCATGATACCTTTAAACCTATGCCTGGAAGGTTTAAAGACTATATTGGGTTGCCTAAGCCCAACCGCTATCAATCTTTGCATACGACAGTAGTAGGATTTAATGGTCGTCCCTTAGAAATCCAGATCAGAACATTAGAAATGCATCATATTGCTGAATATGGTATTGCAGCTCATTGGAAATATAAAGAAACTGGTGTATCTCACTATACTCAGTTATCTCAGGAAGATGAAAAATTTACCTGGCTAAGACAACTATTAGATTGGCAGAAAGATCTTAAAGATGCTCAAGAGTATGTTGACAATCTTAAAGATAATCTTTTTGATGACGATGTTTATGTATTTACTCCTGATGGAGACGTTATTGCTTTAGCGAGAGGGGCTACTACTGTAGATTTTGCTTATCGCATTCATACAGAAGTTGGTAATCATATGAAAGGAGCTAGAATCAATGGCAAGTGGTCAGTTTTTGGTCAACCATTACATAACGGCGACATAGTAGAAATTATTACGCAAAAAAATTGTCATCCTAGTCTAAATTGGCTCAATATAGTAGTTACGCCTACTGCTCGTAATCGTATCCGTCAATGGTATAAGAGATCTTGTAGAGAAGAAAATATGATCAGAGGACGTGATATGTTGGAAAAAGAACTAGGCAAAAATGGTTTTGAAGCTTTATTAAAATCAGAACCAATGAAAACTGTAGTAGAAAGATGTAATTATCATTCAGTTGATGATCTATTATCTGGGTTAGGATATGGGGGAATCACCTTAAATCAAGTAGTTAATCGTGTAAGAGAAATAACAGTAAAAACTCAACAGAAAGCTGCTGAATCTCATGAAATAAATATACCTGCACCACCTTCTTCTTTGGGACTCAAAAAACCAAATAGATCCCCAATTCTAGGAGTTGAGGGACTACTATACCATATTGCCGGATGTTGTAGACCATTACCCGGAGAACCAATTATTGGCGTAGTTACCAGAGGAGACAGAGGTATTTCAATCCATACTCAAAACTGTTCTAATATTGAGAACATACCTGGGGAGCGCTTTATTCCAGTACGCTGGAATAGAGTAGATGAAAAAGGATGTACTATCACGTATCCAGTAGATGTTCAAATAGAAGTTATTGATAGAGTAGGCGTTCTAAAAGATATTCTGTTAAGGGTAAGTAATCATAATATCAATGTTTGTAATGCTAGTGTAAAAACTGTACAAAACAAGCCTGCTATCGTTAACTTACGTATTGAAATTCGTGATCGCCAACAATTAGAGTATTTAACAAATAGTATTTGTAATATGAGTGATGTCTTAAATATTCAACGTGTAAATAGGGTAGAATTCTAAGACACAGTAAACATCAACAAAATACTATTATTTACAATACGATATAGTTATTTAGCTATTCTATTTATAAATACAACAACTCATTATCTGAGATATTATTATGATTTTCATAAAATACTAAAAAAATACAATTATTTGTATTTTATAAATTGAAACTAAATCTCACTCATTTAATACATGAGAAGAGCATTATTTTTTAGTTTTTTTCCATTCTTTAATAATTTTTTGTTGTTGCCGAGCAATCACCAAAGCATTATCAGGAACATCATTAGTAACTACTGAGCCAGCAGCAACTGTAACGTTATTTCCCAAGGTTACAGGAGCAACAAATACACTATTTGCACCTGTCTTAGTTTGACTACCGATAATAGTGGGATGTTTGTTGACGCCATCATAATTAGCTGTAATTGTTCCTGCCCCTATATTTACTTGCTCTCCTAAACTAGCATCTCCAATATAAGATAAATGAGCGATATTACTATTTTTTTCTACTTGAGACTTTTTAATTTCAACAAAGTTACCAATACGACAAGATTCATGAATCTTAACCTCCTTACGTATATGAGCATAGGGACCAATCTGACAGTAAGATGATATTTCAGAATGACTAACAACAGAATATGATATGTTTACATGTTCACCAATTTTGCTATCTTCAATAAAAGTTCCTGGTCCAATATGACTTTTTGAGCCAATATAAGTTTTGCCTCTTAAATGAGTTTGAGGTTCAATGACTGTATCTGGCGACAAACTTACTGTGTCGTCGATACTAATACTTTGGGGATTAATCATGGTAACCCCTTCATTCATCCAATATTTCTTTATTCGATCTTGTAAGATATTATTTGCATCAGATAATTGTTGACGATTATTAATACCATTAATTTCAAAATAATCTTCTACATCAACCGCCATAAAAGGTTCAAGATGTTGTGCTACATCAGTTAAGTAATACTCTTTTTGTTGATTATTGGCAGAAAGATGAGGTAATATTTGAGCAAGTTTAGCCCAATTAAAACAGTAAATTCCTCCATTTACTCTGCAATTTTGTTGTTGAGCTGAATTACAGTCACGATCCTCAATAATTTGAGTAACCAGATTATTTCCGTCACAAAAAACTCTACCGTAACCTTTAGGATTAGGTAAATTAGCTGTCAAAACCGTTGCTGCATTATTGTTGTTTTTATGAATACTTAAAAGATTTTGTAGAGTTTTAGGACGTAAAAGTGGAACATCTCCATTTAAAACTAACAAATCTTCTTTAAAATCCTGTAAATATGGCAAAAGTTGTTGTACAGCATGTCCTGTACCTAGCTGTTCTTTTTGCTCAACAAACTTTAAAGACAAATTTTGGGCTAAAGATTGTTTAACTTTGTCTCCCTCAAATCCAATAACTATAAATTGTCTAGATGGAGCAATTAAAGAACAATTATTTAATACCCTTTGTACTAAAGATTGTCCACCCAGAGTATGTAGGACTTTTGGTAAGTTAGACTTCATACGTGTACCACGTCCCGCTGCAAGAATTGCTACTGCTGTCATTTTTTATCTATCTAAACTTTCGAGAGGAGTATATCGTATCTTGACTTTTTTGGATAGTGGAACATATAAATTATCTACTTTTAGTGAAAACTAAAAAATTAAGACTTTCTAAAGATATATCTTTTCAAAAGTCTTAAGCCATTAGATAACTTAGATAATTTGTCCTGGATTTAACCATCTTAAAATCTCATTTTTAAGGTTGTATAAATCATTAGATAACTTGTTCTGAAACCACTGTTTCATAATATCCATAGGCGTGAATATATTTCCAGTTTTGAAATTTACCTCTTGTCCTAATGGTGTTAAATGATTGCCGGGTAATGTTTGCAAGGCTACTAAATTAGGATATTTTCTATGTAGTATTTTCATTAGAGATATTGTTTCATCAATATTATCTTGAGTCAGTTTTATTAATAAATTATGTCGAATAATATAGCTTTTTTGAATAATATCTTGAGTTTTATTAGGGGATGGAGTAAATTCTAAATCAAAAACATTATGGAAATTAAGCTGTTCAAAAAAGGGAATAGCCTGTCTAATAGGATAATTATTGAAAGAAATAAATATGTTGCCCGCTCTTTCTATTGGAGACAAACTACCAATTAATAAATGAAGTTTACATCCCATACTATGACCAAGTCCATACACAGGAAGGTTTATTATCCCTCTATAGATATCACTATTAACAGATTCTAGTATACTTTCAAAACGATTTAACAAATCATGAGAAATAGCTAAATGATCTAACGTAATAATGAAAGGCGTAGCAATAACAACATATCCTTTTTTAGCTAGCGCCTCAAGTAACCAGCGATAAGTAAAATTAGGAGCGCTACCTATAAATGCTCCACCAATAAAGTGTATGACAGCAATTGGAGATTTTGGAATTAAAACGAAACTTCCTAATATTTCTTGCCATTCCATAATAAACTCTGTAATACCTATTCTTGTAGTATACTAAAAATTTTAAGTTATATATTAATAATAAGTATCTATTATAACTACTAGATTATATATCTAAGAATAATTAAAGAAATTAATATACTAAGAAATACAATATCACTTTAAAAAATTTTAGGTTATTTATAACTCTTTACTTTATTTAACTCTATTATTAATGTAGTATGTCTTATTTGTAACTCTAATATTTTTGATTTGTATACTAAATCAGTTTAACTTTCTATATTTAATTTGTACAATTGTATATTTTAGACAAGTCTTATATAGAAAAGACAGGTTAGTATAATGAATAAATATATAAAAATCATAATTTAACTAAACTTATATGACTAAATTCGTATTTGTTACTGGTGGTGTTGTATCTAGTATCGGAAAAGGAATTATTGCAGCCAGTTTAGGTTGCTTACTTAAATCTAGACGTTATTCAGTTTCTATCCTAAAACTTGATCCATATATTAACGTTGATCCAGGAACCATGAGTCCCTATCAGCATGGAGAAGTATTTGTTACTGATGATGGAGCTGAAACTGATCTTGACTTGGGGCATTATGAGAGATTTACAGATACTCCTATGTCTCGTCTTAATAGTGTTACAACAGGTTCAATTTATCAAGCAGTCTTAAATAAAGAAAGACGAGGAGATTATATGGGAGGAACTGTACAAGTTATTCCTCATATAACTAATGAAATTAAAGATCGCATTCATCGCGTTGCAAAAAATACCAATCCTGATATCGTAATTATTGAAATTGGAGGAACGGTCGGTGATATTGAATCTTTACCTTTTCTAGAAGCAATTAGGCAATTTAGAAAAGATGTTGGTAAAAATAATGTTATCTACATGCATGTCACTTTAATTCCTTGGATACCTGCTGCTAGAGAAATGAAAACTAAACCAACTCAACATTCTGTAAAAGAATTGCGTTCTATTGGTATTCAGCCTGATATTTTAGTTTGTCGTTGTGATCGTCCTTTAAAAGAAGGAATGAAAGAAAAACTGTCTGAATTTTGCGATGTACCTGTTGAGTCAGTAATTACTGCCCAAGATGCATATAGTATTTATGAAGTTCCTTTGATAGTTGAAAAAGAAGGATTAGCAAAACAAGCTTTGGAATTATTGCACTTAGAATCATCTAAACCAGATTTAACACAATGGGAAACATTAGTTCAAAAAATGCGGTCACCCAAGCAGCATTTTGAAATTGCTTTAGTGGGTAAATATGTTCAATTAAGTGATGCCTATCTGTCCGTCGTAGAATCGCTCGTACATGCAGGAATAGCTATGAACAGCGAAATAAAATTGAGATGGGTCGATGCAGAAGATATCGAGAATAACAATGCAGAGAAGTACTTGAATAATGTAAGCGGTATTATTGTTCCGGGAGGATTTGGATTCCGAGGGGTAGATGGTAAAGTTAGATCTATTGAATATGCCAGAAAACATCGTATTCCTTTTCTAGGACTATGTTTAGGAATGCAATGTGCTGTAATTGAGTGGGGTAGAAATGTAGCCTGCCTAGACAATGTTGATAGCGCTGAATTTAATCCAGAAACAGCTAATCCAGTAATAAATATTTTACCGGAACAACAAGATGTTATGGATTTAGGAGGAACTATGCGTCTTGGACTTTATCCATGCCGCATTGAAAATGATACATTAGCTGCTTCTTTGTATCAACAAGAAGTGATTTACGAACGCCATAGACATCGTTACGAATTTAATAATGCCTATAGAAGCCTCTTAAATAAAACTGGTTATAAAATAAGTGGAACTTCACCTGATGGGCGTTTGGTAGAAATTATTGAATTATCAGAACATCCATTTTTTATTGCGACTCAGTTTCATCCAGAGTTCCTTTCTCGTCCTAATTGTGCTCACCCGTTATTTTTAGGATTTATAGATGCTGCACTTAAGTATAGTGAATCAAGATAAAGAATCCTAACTAAATCTAATTTCTCTAAAATTCTTCAGACCTAATTATTTGAAGAATAAAACCACATAAATTTATTCTGCGCATAATATTAGTTGAAAATAACTTGCCAAATAACCCAACCGTCTACGAATAGTAAAAGTAACGTACAAAAAAGTAAGATAATATACATCCATGGTTGAGAGAGCGGACGAATTTCGCTCGTATCAATACCTGTTTTCCTAGTAATAAATTCTATTAAATATTTGAAGTTTTCCACTCTTGTGGGTAACAAATAAGCTTTATCCAAACTGTTACTAGTTAAATAATAAACCGAACCACCTTGGCCAGTTGTACGCAATTTTAGATCTTTTACTTGTGACCAGGACAAAGACCAATTTTTATGAAAAAAGAAAGAAAACCAACTTGGATAGGAAATTTTAATTTGATTTTCGTCAACTACAACCCTTTCGCTTAAAGTACCAACTAATATCAATCCTCCTATAGCAATTCCGATCCATAAAGCTGTAACTGAAATAGAAGAATCAGTTATTTCTGCGAGAAATGGTAGAGGAATGGTTAAAGAAATATATAAACTAATTAATGTAAATTGTATTAAAGGGGAAATACGAAAGATAGAAATTTCTTTTTCCATAATGTTTTTTTCACTTTTTGTAAGTATCTAAATTGCTTTTATGATTTAAGTCTTACTATTGTCAATAATAACTTAATACGAACTTTATTTTTTATTTTCTTATCAAATTCTTTATTGCTTCGAATTAAGAAAACTATCTAGAGACATAATTATTTTAGGTGGCCAAAAACGTTTGCTTTGAATCCATTCTAAATCTTTATATCGATCATCTATACCGACAACAGATACCCAGTGACTTTTAGCTTCTCCCTCTTGTCCTATACTCCATAGAAGAGCTACCAAAGCAGCTCTTGCATCTGGAGACATAGGATATTTTTTTACTAAATATTTAATTTCTTTAATAGCTTCTAAGTTGTTACCAAATTGATAATAAATTAGTGGAATGTTGACTCTAGCAAATATAAGATTAGGACATATTTGAATTGCTCTCTTATAGTTTTCTAGGGCTTCATTCCATTTCTGTTGAATACTCTTTATGTTTCCTTTGTCATATTCCATCATTGCTTGTTGATATTTACTTTGAACTTCTGTAGGAAGATTTAGATCTCTATTTTTTTTATCTTTAATAAGATTATGTTTGTTTGAAATATTAGAAAGCGCTAAATCTGTAGGAGGATGAAAGGTAGATATAGGTGCTAATAAATTAGTAACTATATCTTTGTAAGTTTCTTCATTAAAATGATATGAAGTAGTATTGAAAGAAGTTTTAGGTATATTGTCACCAGCTAATGTATTGGTTATGCTTTGTGTTGAAATCAATAGAGCTAATATTAAAGTTATAAGTTTATAAATCATTTTTTCCTATTACTTGATGATGGTATTACTAAAATTGTTTGTTGCTTCTATCATGAACTTATAAATAGATGACTATGTTGCGTTTACTAATTTACTCTACATCTATATGTTAATAATTTATTCTAGTTTAAGAATATTTATCCGTAATAACAATGAACAAATATTTTTCAAAATATCTTATATTTTTGTTAATCAAATTTAAAAAATAGGGATTTGTAAACTAACTAGTCAATATTTTGATTGTATTTTAAAAGCTTTTAAAATTTAGTGTTTGTTATCAGTAAATACATTAGAATCTGGTCTTAAATTTTGGTTCACATGTAGCATGTTTTAAGATTTAATCCAGTTTGAGAAATTTTTAGAAAATTGATTTAAAGAAAGTAAAAAGACGCCGTTTTTCTTGGCTAAACTATGTGTTCTAGTCGTGTTATAACCCCAATTTGCCAAAAAAAGTTTAACTCCTCTCAATTCTTCTTGTTTGTAAATACTCATCAAAGTTTTTAATAAATCTTCAACAAACCATAAGTTCTGAGGTTTTTCTTCGTGATGTATGAGAATTTGACTTAGGGTCTTATATTTAGGTTGTTTAATTTCTTTTCCTATGATTTTATTTTCTGGAAACTGTATCCCTTTACTTTTTAATAGTTGTTTTACAAATCTTCCCTCTTTGGTTGTGACAATGTACAAGTGTATTGTTGAATTTAATAGTTTTGGCAATTCTCTGATAACTTCTGGATAAAAACTATGCAAATTTAGCCAATGATCTAAATCAAAATTAATAGAAGAGTCTCTAGTTTTATCTAAAATCAATATTAATTCTTCTTTTTTAAGATTGTCTTTACTAAGAATTTCTGTACAGATTAAACCCCATTTAGATTCAATATCCATAGCTTTATACCCGAGAATTACAGCTCTTAGGAGGACAGGCATTTCCCAACCAGTCTCAATTACGGGGCGGAATTGAGAGAATAATCCAAATAAACGATCACAATCATAGTTTATATTTTGCGACCATATTACTCTATAAGCTTTTTTCGCAGTTTCGAAATATTCTCGTATTCCATCACAAATTACTCCATCAAAATCTAAGGCTAAAATTTTTGGCTTACAAATACTTCCCATAAAGCGATGTAAATTTATAGTTTAATTAATGTTGACTTAGAAATATTTTTTTGATTTCATATATTCATATACTCTAATGATGAAATACTAATTATATGAAAACATTATATTTATAAAGTTTTATTCATGATCTGGCTTTGAATACTTGAAAAGTAATACTGCAGAACAAACTTGCTAATTGTTAATCTTAAGAAAAGAAATATCAATATTACAGAGATAAAAAAGTTAATTCTCAGAAGAATCATAACTCAAATTAATTAATAACTATAAAAAATTCTTAATGAATTTTAAAAAAGATTTTCAACATTTATAAATTAGTTTTTTAGAAGTAATCTCTTGAATATAGTTTTTAACAGAAAATATAAATTTTTTATAATTAATTACTATCTCGAAACTAATCTTGTAAACTTTGTTTTTCCTACCTGTAAAACTTTATTATCAAGCTGCTCAGGATTATCGAAAACAAGATTAACATCAAGAATTTTTTCTCCTTCTAATCTTACACTTCCTCCTTGTATTTGTCTTCGGCCTTCTCCACTGCTTACACATAATTTACTAGCACTTAAAATATAAAATAATTTAGCAGGAAAAACTACGTTGGATAAATTAAACTCAGTAATAGTATCTGTTAGTAAACTATTTCTATTTTTTACAAGATTTTCTGCAGTTTTTTTTGCAGATAATGCTTTTTCTTCACCATGGTAATGAGATGTGATTTCTGTAGCTAGTAATTTTTGAAGTTCTCTTGAATCTTTTGGTAATTCATTAAGATCTAAATTAGTTAATAATTCAAAATAGTTCTGTACTAAGGTATCAGGAATTTTTTCTATTTTGGAATACATTGATAATGCATCTTCTTTTAATCCAATATAGTTTCCAAGAGATTTGGACATTTTTTGAGTACCATCTGTCCCAGTCAGAATGGGAAGTAATAAACCAAACTGAGGTTTTTGTCCAAAATGTCTCTGCAAGTCTCTACCTACAGCAATGTTAAACTTCTGATCTGTCCCACCTAATTCAACATCAGCATTTACAACAACTGAATCATATCCTTGCATAAGAGGGTAGAGAAATTCGTGAAGAAAGATTGGATTTTCTTTTTTATATCGTTCAGAAAATCCTTCTTTTGCTAGCATCTGACTTACGGTCATTGTAGACAATAATTCTTGAACTTTATGAAAGTCTAATTTGTTGAACCATTCAGAGTTATATCTTATTTCCAATCTCCCTGGGGTACTAAAATCTAAAACTGAAGATAGCTGTTCTAGGTAACTTTCCACATTTTTTTCAACTTGTTTTGAGTTGAGTTGTTTACGTACTTCTGATTTACCAGTTGGATCTCCTATCTGCGCTGTAAAATCTCCAATAATAACTACTGCTGTATGGCCAGCATCTTGAAAAGCACGTAGTTTTCGAAAAGGAATACTATGCCCTAGGTGAATGTCACTACCAGTCGGATCTATCCCTAACTTGACTCTTAAGGGACGATCTGAATTTTTTAATAAATTTACTAAATTTTCTTCAGAATTATTTGAATTATTTTGATTAGGAAATATTTCAGCAGTCCCTCTATGTAGCCAATGAAAATGATCCATAGTATTTTTTGAAAACATTAGAAAATAAAAATCAATATATTTTGATAATAGAGTGCTGTTTTTATGAATATTAGATTTAAATTTTATCAGAGATAAAATTTAAATCTAATATTCATAATTTCCATACACACTACTTAAATACTTAATTAGCAAATCAATTATACTTTACATCCATTAAGTAAATTATTTTTCTTTATTAATTTTTTCTATCAAAAGATCTTTTGATAGAAAATAAAATTATTTTACAGATATTTCTATTCATGGTAAAGTTCGGTATAAATAACTTTACTAACTCTTTCTAATAAGTTAGAATGCTGCCATTAAAAGTTAGATTCTTCAAAAGGTGAAGTATGAGAACACTTAATCGAGACAAAACGAATGAACTTCTTAACACCATCATGGAATATGAATTAGCTGGTGTTGTACGCTATACACATTACTCTTTGATGGTTACAGGTCCTCATCGCATCCCAATTGTTCAATTTTTTCAACAACAAGCAACTGAATCTTTATTACATGCTCAACAAGTTGGAGAAATTTTAACAGGTTTAGAGGGACATCCAAGCTTAAAAATTGCTCAGATGGAAGAAAGTAATGAGCATACTTTGCACAATATTTTAGTGGAAAGTCTAAACCATGAGAAGAAAGCATTAGATCTTTATAAAGATTTATTAGAAGTAGTTGAAGGTGCCTCAGTTTATATTGAAGAATTTACAAGAGGCATGATTGGGCAAGAAGAAGTACATAATATAGAGTTGAAAAAAATGTTGAGAGACTATGTTTCGTAAGATAGAGAAATCAACAAATTTATTTTATTTTTCTATTTGAAAAATAAAGAGCAAATAAATATAATGCTTATTCATTCATTGGGAGACTATTTTTTATGGTCTCCCAATGAATTAGCTATTAAGCGTACTCTAAAGTATGCGAAGTATTAAATTAAAGCTATATGTCGTTTTAATTGAAACCTAGCTAAAAGTATAATTTAACAAACTCGACAATAAATCTCAGTTAAAGCTTTCTACTATATAAAACTAAGAAGAATAGAATTTTTTTTCATAAACTGCAAGATACATTAAATATCGCTTTTTTTAATCTTTTGCAAACTGACTAATGAAATTCTTAATTTCTGGATCATTTAAAAACACTTTCGTGTCTCTAAGAAGCCTTTCTCCCCAAAGATTTTCTTGTAAATATTTTAAGTCACTATAATTGTTATCTAGCTTAAGAGCATTTTCCCCCAACTGTATGCCTTGTTTTTTATTTCCTTCAGAATATAGAGCAACGCCTAAAGCAAATTTTGGTTCTGCTTGTTCAGAATTTATTTTTAATGCTTCTCTCCATTGTTTAATTGCTTCTTTTTTATTTTCTTGCTCATACTGAATTAAGCCAACATTGTTAATGGCTGGCCAAAAATCTTTTTGTATATAAATTGCTTGTTGATAAGCAGCTATAGATTTTTTTATTTGTTTTAGTTTAAAGTAAGTATTACCTAAATCAAACTGAGCAGAAGATGTATTAGGTTGTATTTTTAATCCTTCTTCTAATTGAGTAGCTGCAAGTCGATATTTTCCTTGTTGAAAATATGCATTACCTAGAGTAAATTTAATTGTTGTCTCTTTAGGTTCAAGATCTAAAGATTTTTTCAGAGCATCAATACCTAGATCCAAGTCTTGCTTCATTACATATAATGCTCCTAAAATAAACCAAGGTTGATATTTTTGTGGAGCCAATTGAACAGCTAATTTTGCACGTGACAAAGCATGATCATGCTGCTGAAAACGTACTAACTGAGAAGCTTCTTCAGCCATTTTTAAGCCTTGCGCTTCGAGTTGCTCCATACTTAGCTGTGGAGTATAAGGTAATAATACTTGTCCATTAGTAGGAATGCTAAATTGTGATATTCCTAAGGTAAGAAAAAATGAAAGTAATAGATTTTTGTTAGACACAATAAAGTTTCTAAATTTATTGATAATAATTCATGTATCTAGTGTAAATCAAAAAGACTATACATTAAATTAATGTGTATAAATAAAATAGTTATTTATAGCTAGTTTAATTTTGATTGAGTTAAAGTACATAAAATATTTTGACCAAATATATATCTTTTGTAACTTTAATTTTATCTGCATAGATATACAATAGGCTTTTATTTATTATAAATTTCATACTTTTAATCTACTAAATTTTTCTTTATATGAAATTTATAAAGTAAATCTCTAATCCAAAAGAAATATAATACTTTTTTAAAATAATTAAATGAAAACCAATGTTCAAAAAATTAAATCCTATCTTAAAAAACCATCTTATCCTATATATGCTTTTAGCAAAGTTTCTTCTACCAATACAGTAGCTTGGGATTTAATAAAAAAAAAGAGTGGGGATTTCTAGTCATTATTGCTTCTGAACAAACAAAAGGGAGAGGACAATGGGGGAGAGAATGGTATTCTTCTGTAGGCGGACTTTACCTGTCTATAGGCTTTGAATTAGATATTGCCGCAAAAAATGCTTCTCATATCACATTGTTTAGCGCTTGGAGCATAGCTAATAAATTAAGAAGTTATCAACTTCCTGTTAAATTAAAATGGCCTAATGATCTAGTCGTCAACAATCAAAAGTTAGGAGGTATAAAAAGTGAAATCAAAATTCAAAATGACATGGTTACTCAAGTAATTATTGGAATAGGTATTAATTGGTCTAATACCGTACCAGATAATGGAATTAATATTAAATCATGCCAACATCAAATACATTCAATAGAGCAGCTTGCAGCAATTATTATTGAAGCAATAATTGCTGGTTACCAATATTATCTAGTTTCAGGAATGGAAATATTACTAAAAAATTATATGGAGATATTAAATGGTGTTGGATGTAAAGTTATAATTAATGACTTTGAAGGAACTATTAGTGGAGTTAACTGTGAAGGAAAATTAGAAGTTTTTCAACAAGTTCCAAAAATCATGACAAAAATAAACTCATAGTCTAAAGATATTTCTTTAGACTATGGTTTTAAACTTTAGTAATTTATAAGTAGATAATTTTTCGTAAAAAGATAAGAATATGGAAAATATATATATTCCTCATTTGCTCCAACTTCCTCAAAAAACTCAAACCATTACATTAGATGATTTTATTGTTGAACTAGTCACTTTAACCCCTTTACGTGGGACAGTCATCATTAGACATGGAGGGACATTTTTAGAAATTATCATTAAAGGAGAGGCTATAGTAAATTTAATCTGTGACCGTTGTCTCCAACAATATAACTATCGCATTACTCTCGATGTATCTGAAAATATATTATTGGGAAAAAATTTAAGTGCTAATCAAAAATTTACTAAAGAAAAAAAATAATTTCAGAAGATTTTTCTGAAACTTTATCTTCAGAAGGATATTTTGACCTTAAAGTTTGGATTTATGAACAACTCTCATTGTCTATGCCCTTGAGAAAACTATGTAGTAATAATTGTCAAATACCGGAAATTATTGATAAAGAAGATTCAGCATTAATTAACGATTGTTGGAAAAATTTGTCAAGTTTTAAAGAAAAGTTATCAGAATAAATAATTTTAAACAATAAAATCTAGAAACTTTTTATTTGAGAATATATACATATATTATTAGATTAATACTTGTTAATAATTTATCTAAAATTAAAGTTGTTTTTAGAGGTTTATTTGAGCATAGTTTACGGTTTAATAGAAAGTGTAAGCAAAATGATATAAACCATATCTTTAGAGGAGTTAATAGAAAATAGTGTTTGTCCTCAGCGGTTACGAATATTTACTCGGCTTTCTTATAGCCTGTAATCTAATTCCTGTTTTAGCTTTAACTGCATCGAAGATTTTGCGTCCCAGTAATGGTGGCCCTGAAACGCTAACTACTTATGAATCTGGGATGGAGCCTATTGGAGGCGCTTGGATACAATTCAATATTCGCTATTATATGTTTGCCTTAGTGTTTGTTGTATTTGATGTGGAAACAGTCTTTTTATATCCTTGGGCAGTAGCTTTCAATAGTTTAGGCCTATTAGCTTTTGTTGAAGCCCTTATATTTATAGCTATTCTTGTTATTGCATTAGTTTATGCTTGGAGAAAAGGTGCACTAGAATGGTCTTAAGGCCTTAAAATATCTTCCAACGATTATTGTACATTGACCATAACTGAATTCTTATGAATCAAAATTTAACACCAGATCTATCAACTATAGAACAGTCGCAAAAAGAAAAAGTTCTTAATCCTATATCTCCTGGTAATATTACCCAGGATTTATCAGAAAATATAATTTTGACTACCGTTGATGACTTGCACAACTGGGCTCGTTTATCTAGCCTATGGCCATTGTTATACGGCACAGCTTGTTGCTTCATTGAATTTGCTGCTTTAATTGGTTCACGTTTTGATTTTGATCGCTTTGGTTTAGTTCCTCGATGCAGTCCAAGGCAAGCAGATTTGCTTCTAGTTGCAGGAACTGTAACTATGAAAATGGCTCCTGCTTTAGTGCGTCTTTACGAGGAAATGCCTTCTCCTAAATATGTAATTGCAATGGGTGCCTGCACAATTACCGGAGGAATGTTTAGCCGTGATTCTACAACTACTGTACGTGGAGTAGATAAATTAATTCCTGTAGATGTATATATTCCTGGTTGTCCTCCCCGACCTGAAGCGATTTTTGATGCTGTTATTAAATTGCGGAAGAAAGTCTCTAATGAAACAATTCAAGAAAGAGCGACTATTATGGAGCAAACTCATCGTTATTACAGTGCTCCACATAACATGAAAGTAGTTTCCCCAATATTAACCGGTAAATACTTAGCTACTGAAACTAGACATACTCCTCCTAAAGAGTTAAGCGAAATATTCGGAGCTGAAAAATTACCTACTTTAGCTATTGAAAAGCAACTGGAGGACGTGTAAAGTGACTGAAGAAGAAAAAAAAACAACAGGAAAAGTCTCTAAAGACGAACAAGAATCAACAGCTTTGCAACCAGGACCAATTTCTAATTGGTTAACGAAAAATGGTTTCGAACATAATATTTTAGGAGTGGATCATTTAGGAATAGAAATAATTGGCATATCTCCAAAGTTTTTAATTCCTTTGTCAACTGCCTTATATGCCTACGGATTCAATTATTTGCAGTGCCAAGGAGCCTATGATTTAGGTCCCGGTAAAGAACTAGTTAGTTTTTATCACTTAGTTAAAGTTGCAGACAATATCGATAGTCCTCAAGAGATGCGTCTCAAAGTATTTTTAACAAGGGATAATCCTCATGTACCTTCAGTATATTGGATTTGGAAAGCTGCTGATTGGCAAGAAAGGGAAAACTACGATATGTATGGAATTGTGTATGATAACCATCCTGATTTGAAAAGAATTTTAATGCCAGAAGATTGGGTTGGCTGGCCTTTACGCAAAGATTACATTTCTCCAAATTTTTATGAATTACAAGATGCTTATTAAATTAGGTAATCAATCATATGTAAAGCAAAAATTCCTTGAAAAATATTTTTCAAGAAATTTTTGCTTTACGCTAATAGTTTAAAGTATAAATATTTAGAGCTTTATACTACATAAACTAAAAAATAATATGGCATTATACTTTCTCATTTTCTTGCATGATTTTAAACCATACCAATAAACTCTCAAGTTGTTTCTGCGGGCTTAAACTTCCTAGCCCTCTAATTATAATTTTTTTAGAGTTATAAACAAAACGCGTTTGTAAATGTTCTGGTAATTTATTTTGTAAAATGATCCAAGCAGGTTCTTCCATTGGAGTTTTTAAGACCACAGAGTTTTTTCCTTCTATCTTAATATGAGAAAAACCTAACGATTTAGATAACTGCTTTAATTCAATTGTTTTTAATAATTGTTTTACAGGGTCTGGTATCGACCCATAACGTTCACTCCATTCCGCAACAATAAGATCTAATTCTTTTTTAGAACTGGCAACTGCAACTGTGCGATAAGCAATTATTTTTTGTTCAATATCAGCAATATAATCATTTGGAATGAAAGCAGTTAATTTTAAATCTATTTGGGTATCTTCTACTTCAGGTATTTTTTCTCCTTGAACTTCTTTGATAGCTTCTTGTAACATGTCCATATATAGTTCAAAACCTATAGCTTCCATTTGTCCAGATTGCTCTGCTCCAAGTAAATTACCTGCACCTCTAATTTCCAGATCACGAGTTGCCAAATGATAACCTGAACCAAGCTCACTGAATTCTTGTAATGCATTTAGTCTTTTGAGTGCATTATCAGTTAATTCGGACCTACTTGGATAAAATAACCAGGCATGGGCCTGGATACCAGATCTACCAACTCTTCCTCTTAGTTGATACAGTTGTGACAAACCAAACTTCTGTGCATCTTCAATAATAATTGTATTAACTTTAGGGATATCTAATCCAGATTCAATAATTGTTGTACAGACTAAAATGTCAGCATCTCCATTGTTAAAACTTAGCATAGTTAGCTCTAAATTATTAACATCCATTTGTCCATGCGCGACCAAAATTTTAGCATCTGGAATCATTCTCTTTAGTTGTAGAACTAATTCATCAATATGTTCTATTCTAGGAACAACATAAAATACTTGACCACCACGATCAAGTTCTGCTCGAACAGCTGCTTTTACTAAATTTGGATCGTAACTAGATAAATGAGTCTTAATAGAACGACGAGATGGTGGAGGTGTAGAAATTAGACTCATTTCTCTTATTCCTGATAAAGACATATGAAGAGTTCTAGGGATAGGAGTTGCAGTCAAAGTTAAAACATCTACATTTGCTTTTATTGTCCTAATTTTTTCTTTATGATTAACTCCAAAACGTTGTTCTTCATCAATTACTAATAATCCTAAATCTTTAAATTTTATATTTTTTCCTAAAAGTTGTTGTGTTCCAACTACGATATCCAATTCTCCAGTAGTCAAACGTTCAATAATATCTTTTTTTTCTGAAGTTGTACGAAATCTGTTTAATAAACCAATACTAATAGGATAAGGAGCAAATCTTGTTCGAAGAGTATTGTAGTGTTGTTGAGTCAAAATTGTAGTAGGTGCTAAAAACACTACTTGTTTATGACCGCTAGTAACAACTTTAAAAATCGCTCTAATAGCTACTTCTGTCTTACCAAAACCAACATCTCCGCAAATAAGACGGTCCATTGGTCTGTTGCTTTCCAAATCTATCTTAACTTCTCTAATAGCTTGTACTTGATCTGGTGTTGCTTGATAGGGAAAAGAGTCTTCAAGCTCTTGTTGCCAAAGAGAATCTGCTGGATAAGAATATCCTTTCTTTTGTGCTCTTTCTGCATATAAATGAAGTAAATTAAATGCTAATTTTTTAATATTTTTACGTATTTTTTGTTTTAATTTACCCCAATCTTTTCCCGTCATTTTATGTAATTTAGGAGGTGTAGAATCTGTACAGGAATAACGCAATAAATTATCAAGAGAATCAGCAGGAACTCTTAATACTCCATCAGAGTATTGAACAACTAAGTATTCACGATTTGACAAGTTTTCTAGCCTTAAAAATTTACCAATACCATGGCTCTTATGAACTACATGATCGCCGGAGTTAAGTTTTTGTAAGTTGACTTTTTTAGCATTTGAACGACGACGTTTTTTAAAAAATTCTGAGGATCCTAAGGTACTTTGCCCAAAAAATTCTTTGTCAGTGATCACTGCGATACGAAATATAGGTAAAATAAAACCTTCTAAACCTACCAATCCAGAATGTTTTAAAGCAACTGCCATACCTTGAGCATGAGATTTTTTGATTGCAGGATAGTCTCTAATATTAGGAATAAATTGAGCAGAATAATCATGTTCTTGTAATAAGGTAACAGTACGTGAAGGTTGAGCTGAAATTAACCATATTGAATACTTACTTATATTGATCTCATTAAAAATTTCTCTTTTTCCTCTCAAGATTTCAGCCAATTTAGAAAATTGATGAGGATTGACAGGGATAGAACGAGATAATATATCTATAGAATCTGTTTCATTAACGTCCGAAAGTTCAGACAAATATAGTTTAGGCATTTCTTCGATTGAAGAAAAAGATTCTTCAAAGGAACGATGAACTTTTGGTTCCTTATTTTGTGTTTCATGCCAGCTTTTCTCAACATATTCTAGCCATTTATGATTATGGGATTTACATTGATCAATTTCATCAAAAGCGCAAAGAGTATCAGAAGGTAAATAATCAAACAAAGAGGAAGATTTGGATAAAGGTAGTTGATCTTTAGGAGAAGAATTTTTTAAAGTTTTTGGTTTTTCCTCCACAACATATTGCTCTGAACTGAAAGGGTTTTTTTGAATGATATCTTTTGCAATAATATTGAAGTTGATAGGAGTTAGTAGAGCTTCTTCTATTTCATTTAAAGAACGTTGGGTCGATATGTCAAACTCTCGAATTTTTTCTAATTCGTCTCCAAGCCACTCTAATCGTATAGGAATTTCGGATGAGACTGGAAAAATATCTAGAATATCTCCTCTCCTACTCCATTCTCCTTCTTTTTCAACTAAATTAACTTTTTTATACCCTAGTTCACTTAATGTTTGAGCAAAATCTTTAGAATAAACTGTTACTCCTACTTTAAAATTTAAACAATAATCATAAAAAATTGATGGAGAAGGTAAATGTGGTTGTAGAGATCTTTCAGTAGTAACAATTGCAAAATTTGTATCTTTTGATTGTTTTGCTCTGAAAAGATTAGAAAGGACTTGCATCTGTGTCCAAATTATTTCATTTTCGATATTTAACTCTTCATATGGAGAAGTATCTGGAACAAAATAGAAGTTAATATCTTTCCAACCCATAATTTCTAGTTGTTTTGTCCATCTTCCTGCTTCTTCTGAAGTGGCGCATATAACTAGTAAATTTTGATAATTAGTTTGTGAAATAACTGATGAAATCAATCCTTTTGATAAGCGGTTAATTCCTTGTAGCCTTAACTCATTTTTTACTTTAAGTTGTTGCGATAAGTTTTTAATGAGAGAAGAACTTTGTAAAGTGTGAATAAGAGAAGAAAAAACCATAATCTACGAATAAAACCTTTAATTCTTAAATAAGTGTAAATAGTATCTGTACAGATCCTTTAAAAGAGCCATAATATTATTATTTGACATGAAAGAACAAGTAATAAAATATTTATATAGCTTTATTTTTTGTTAGTTATCATTTAAAAATTTTACTTTTTGAAAATTAAGTTAAAAGATAGTATAGTGAATGTGAAATAACTTAATTCTTCAAAGATAAAAAATGACTTTCAAAGATAAAAAATTAATATTTTTTCTCGGATTAGGAATTTTATTGTTGGGAATCGAGGAAAGTCTATATCATAATATTATCACTTTAAGCATATGGGTTCTACCTGTTATTCTTCTTACGGGGATCGGTTCTCTCGGAAAGAGATTTAAGAAGCAGAAATCAAAAAAGTATTTTGTTACATCTCCACTAACTCTAAAAGACTTAAATCGAGTTATTGCTGATACCAAAGAAACTATAAGTTGTATTATGGAAGAAGATCCTGATCAGAATATATCTGATTTAAAAATGCAGCTTCAAAATCTAGAACAAAAAAAATTTTCATCGTCTTTTTCTGTTGGAATAGTTGGAAAAAAAATACAGGAAAAACTAGTTTAAAAAATTTATTAAATCAAGAGAAATACCTCAATGTATTAGAGAAGGATATATTCACTAATATCGATTTTGATGTAGATATCATAATTGTCTTAGTTAGTGAAGATTTAACATATTCAGAATGGGAAAAAATTCAATTATTGCATCAGAGATACTATCCTTGTTTAATAGCTTTCAATAAACAAGATCAGTATGAAAAAGAAGATAAAAAAGTCATTATAGAAAAAATACGGCAGCAAGTTAAACCTATTATTGATCCAAATAATGTAACTAGTATTAACTCCACTTCAATCAAAATAAAAAATCTTCAATATAACTCTGATGGTTCAAGTGAGAAGTGGATAGAGAAACAACCACCAAATATTATATCTTTAGTAAGTAGGCTTAAAATTTTTGAAACTGATAATAAACAACAGTTACTTCTAGCTAGAAATTGGCGTAAAGCAATAGAAATTAAACAACAAACAAAAACTATATCTAATGTCGTTAAATATAATAAAGCGATGCCAATAATTAAAAAGTATGAGCTTATAGCTGCTACAGTAATTTCTATAAATCCTATCTCTTCTGTAGATTTTTTAGCAACTGCAGCTATAAATACCCAAATGATTATTGATTTAAGTAATATTTATAAACAAGGATTTACCTTTTCTCAGGGGAAAATAGCTGCTATTGCTATTGGAAAAATAATCGTACAGCTAGGTATTGCTGAGTTATCGATTCATACAATCTCTAATTTGTTAAAAAGCAATATGATTACCTATATTTTAGGCAGTTTGAGTCAAGGCGTTAGTGTAGCCTACTTGACTCATATAGTTGGACTGAGTTTGATAGAATACTTTCAAGAACAAAGTGATTCAGATATAAACTCTTCAGAGATAGATGTCACAAAATTTTCGCAAATCATTAATAAGATATTCACCAAAACACAACAAAGGGATCTACTTAACACTTTTGTAAAGCAAACATCTTCTAAAATTTCGGCTACCACATAAGCTGGATATAATTATTTAATTTTTAAGTAAATGATTATATTAATAGTATTAGTAGATATTGTTTGATGAAAGTAAGGCTTAGTAAAAACTACACATTTAGATCAGGGTATAAAGGAAATTTATTACATAAAGTTTTAACTCGATGGAAACAATTTTGCTTAACTGCTTCATCTTCTGGATTAAGTAATCTATCCGCAATAATATTACCTATTTCAATGAATTCTTCTGTCCCTAATCCTCTAGTAGTCATTGCAGGAGAACCTAAGCGAATTCCACTAGTAACAAAAGGCGATTCTGGATCAAAGGGAATTGTATTTTTATTTGCTGTAATATTAATTGTGCTAATTAAATTATCAGCTTCTTTACCACTCATTCTAATAGATCGGGTGTCTATTAGAATGAGGTGATTATCAGTACCATCAGAAACAAGCCTAAAATCTCTTTTTTTTAGTTGCTCTGCTAAACTTTTTGCATTATTGATAACCTTTCCTGAATATATCTTAAAATCTGAGTCTAAAGCTTCTTTGAAGGCAACAGCTTTAGCAGCAATAACATGTTCTAAGGGACCTCCTTGTGTGCCGGGGAATACTGCTTTATCAAATTTTTTCCCCAGATCTATATTATTAGTCATTATTAATCCACCTCTAGGCCCTCTCAAGGTTTTATGAGTAGTAGTTGTGACTACATCACAATAAGGCAAAGGGTTAGAATGATGTCCACTAGCTACTAAACCTGCAATATGAGAAATGTCAGCCATTAAATAGGCTCCAACTTTATCAGCAATTATGCGAAACTTCTCAAAATCAATAGTTCTAGGATAGGCAGAATAGCCACAAATTAATAATTTAGGTTTTTCACTTTGTGCCAGTTTTAAGATTGCATCATAGTTTAATTGTTCATTGTGCATTTCAACTCCATAGTGACAAGTTTGAAACCATTTTCCAGAGAAATTTACAGGAGAGCCATGAGTAAGATGTCCTCCATGACATAAATCCATACCCATAATTTTGTCACCAGGATTAAGAAGACTTAAAAAAACAGCAAAATTAGCTTGGGCTCCAGAATGAGGTTGTACATTTACATGAGAAGCCCCAAATATTTTTTTTGCACGATCAATTGCAATTTGTTCTACCTTATCAACCCATTCGCATCCACCATAGTATCTTTTGTAAGGTAACCCTTCTGCATATTTATTAGTTAATATAGATCCTTGTGCCTCCAGAACAGCAAGAGAAGTGAAGTTTTCACTAGCGATCAACTCTAAATGTTCACGTTGTCTCTGAAGCTCTCCTCGAATTATTGACATAACAATAGGATCCTTTTCATTTAAAGAATCTAAATTAGCATTATCTAAAATCATTGGGTCCTCGTTTACTTTGCATGAAATTTTTTAAGATAATCATATACATTTTTAAATATTACTTAGTTAAATAACTACGAAATATATTTAGAGAGTTATGGCTTTGTGTATGAAATTCTTTCTTTAATTATTTGTGGATGGCCTTGCTGGACCACTTTACCTTTTTCAAGTAGAAATGCTCCATCGCAATAGTCTAATTCTTCTAGTCTGTGCGTAACCCAAAGTGCTGTTATTTTACGGGTTTTAACTAAGTTTTTTACCCTTTTGACTAATTCTAGCTGAGCTTCATAATCAAGTAATGCGGTAGGCTCGTCTAATAGTAAGACTGAACATTGACGTGCGATTTCTCCAGCGATCGCAATTCTTTGTTTTTGACCTCCACTAAGAGCATAAATAGGCTTTTTTTCTAATTCTAATAGATTAACAGCCATTAATGCTTCACTAATACGAGATTTTGTTTCTGAAAGGGATAGATTCTCTGCAACTAAACCAAAAGCTATATCAGCACCAACTGTGGGCATGATTAATTGACGATCAGGATTTTGAAACACCAATCCTACCGGTGAACCCATTTTTATAGATCCACTTTTTGGCTCAAGTAAATTGGTTAAAAGTTTTAGCAATGTAGACTTACCACTACCATTAGCTCCCAACAACATCCAGAATTCTCCTTCAGGCACGGCCAAAGAACAAGATTCCAAAATAGAATTATTTTCACACCAATCAAAACTTACATTATCAACATTAATAGCAAATTTTGTCATATTTTCTTATGATTCATAGTGAACAGTCATACCTAAATAAATAGAGTTAATTTAAATTAAATTAACTCTATTTACTTATATTGTGTATCAAATTTTATTTATCCATAGTGTCTAAATTAAAAAGAAAAGGGACATTGCTATTATTTCCTTTTCCCATTACTAAAACTTTTGGCATTTGTGCACCTCCAGATTTCCAAGCTTCAATAGCTTCTTTCTGAAGAACTAAATCTCCACCTTGTGCTTTTAAAGTTTCTGCTAGTAGGCGCTGGGCTTCAGATCTACCTTTTGCACGATTGATATCGGCTTGTGCTTCTTGTTCTGCTTCTTGTGCAACATAAACAGCTCTTTGAGCTTTTTGCTCTGCAATTTGCTTTTCTTCAACTGCCTTAGAGAATTCAGGAGAAAAGTTAAGATCAATAACGCTAGTATCTAAAACTATAATCCCATACTTTTCTAATCTTGAAGTAAGAGCGTTGTCAAAATCTTTTTTAAGTTCAGATCTTTGGGTGATTGCCTCTTCAACAGTACGTCTAGCTGCTGCTATTTTAAAAGATTCTTGAGTCTGTGGAGCAACTATCTTAGAAACAATATTTTGTAAAGTTCCTTGAGTTCTTCTAATATTAACAACTTGTATCGGATCAAGACTAAAATTAATTGCAAAGCTAGCACTCAGATTTTGTAAATCTTTAGTAGCACTTTGAGCAGGGACCTCAAATTTTTGAACAGTTACATCATATGTGTCCACCGTAGAAATTAAAGGTGGTTTAAAATGAATTCCTTCTAACAAAACTTGTTCTTGAGCCTTACCAAGTATATTTAAAACTCCTGCTTGTCCAGGATAAATAACTATAAAAGAATTAAAACTTACTAACACAATAAAAGCAGTAACAACACCACCTATTATTGATGCAAGACCAGGGGCAGATTGACGATTCACAAGTGTTTCTCCTTAAACCATAGTTTGCTTAATCTTAACGACTTATCATAAAATTTACATATAGTAATAACCGAAGCAAATACTAAAAATTTAAAAGAAATAATTACATACTTTAGAAAGTAGTACTCAATTATTAGTTGATGGACGATCAATTAACGTGGGAAAGATTTGTTTAAAAATGGATTGACGTTTTGCAGGTGACTCTGGACCCATATTCCATAAACTTTCATAAAAGAAGAATGAAACACCAGATAAATTTGCTTTTCTAGTATTTTGTACTTGCTCTACAATACGTTTCGTGGGAATTGGACGATTCTTTAAGCCAGACAATATACCTATACCAAAAGGAATGTGAGATCTAGCTCTTCTTACTTCAGGGCGGTTTATCTCTCTTCTAAAATCAATAATATTTTCTCTATATACCTGTAAAACAAGTTCTTCTATCAATCCTTTCTCTTCCCAGCTTTGCCAGTCTAGTAAAAAGCAATTAGCTGAAAAAGGTTGAGGATTAGGAGAAACAGAAATAATAATATTAGGATTGATTTTTTTTATTGTAATAAAAATTTTTTCTATATATTGAGTAATTTTTTCCCTTCTCCATTGTGTCCATTCTATCCAGGCAGGATCATTTGACATGCAGTTATTACTTCCCATTTTCAAATAACTGGGTGTCCGAGGAGGAGCTTTTCCATTATGCTCTTTTTTATACAATTTTAAAGTAAAGTCATCATATCCAAAATCGAAAGGAATACCAAAATGATCATCAAGTTGTATTCCATCAATATTGTAATTAGTTACAATTTCGGCTAATAGACTAGTGATAAAATCCTGAACTTCCGGGTGAAGAGGATTTAACCAAACTCTTTTATGAGTTTTTCCTTCTAACCAAATAGTGCTTTTATCTTGTCTCTGCGTTAACCAATTTTTATTGCGCTGGGCTAATGCAGAATCTGCAGGAGCCATAAATCCGAATTCGAACCAAGGTATAACAGCAAGACCTTTTTTATGTCCTTGTTCTACTATTTCTCTAAGTACATCTCTTTCTTGAAGTTTTTCTTCGGGATCTAAACTCTCTCCGATTTTAGACTGAGCAATATCAGAAGGATATAAAGTATAACCCCAATTCCAAACAGCAGGATAAAGAGTATTAAAGTTAAGCTCGGAGAGGGTATTTATACTTTCAGTTAACACTTTTGAATCGAACAATACTTCACTATCTATATTAGTCAACCAAACACCTCTTATTTCTGCTGGTTTGTTATGAGAATATACAGGTAAAAGTGAAGAAAAAATAAATTGAGTGCATAAACTTCCTAAGAAAATAACTAAAAAGATTATTATTTTTTGTTTCTGTCGACGATTAAAAACAATTAATGTATCAATAGCAAGATTAATTTTTTTTCTCATAACTAGTTACTAAATAGCAAGTTTTATAGAAGAAAAACTGTTTTTCCACAAAACTTATTTAAAAATATTTTTTATTCTTTAGATAAAAAAAATTTTAAATAAGATATAAAACATTCACGATATCTCAAGGTGTGCTATTTAAGTAAATAAATTAACTTTTAATTCATATTTATTTTTGAAATTTTAAGTTGTATCTTAATTTTAAATAGTTCACATAAAATTGTGATACATAGGCTAAGTTAATAGTTTTCAAGCAAAAAAATCGTTTATTTAAAAGGGAACTAATTAAAATATCTTGAAACAAAGTATTATTGTGAATTTTTATTATTTAATTTATTTATGAGTTAGAATTAGCGATATTATATGCCCAGTAGTAATACTTTTGAAAAGATTAGAATAATGAAAGATTTCTTAAGAAATATATCATGTTATCCTCGTTTTTTTATTGGTTTTTTATTAAATATATTTTTATCTTTTTTTAGTTGGACTAAACTGTTACCCAAAAATTATTTAACTAAAATTCTAATATTTGGAATTATATTGAGTGTTTTTTCTTTTTTCTATTTCACTTTATTAGGAATGTTGGGGATTCCCTTGACATAAAAATATTCCAGAAATATTGATAGTCCAGAACTTACTTCGTACATCTAAATTTTATAATTTTAGACTACACTTTTATTACTGTACCTCAATGAGTCAAGCTTATAAAACAACAGGAATTGTTCTAAAAAGTATGCCTTTGGGAGAAGCTGATCGTTTAATAATAATTCTTTCGCCAGAAAAAGGCTTAATTCGTGCCATAGCGCCAAGTTCTAGAAAAAATAAATCACCGCTTAGTGGAAGAAGTGAATTGTTTATGGTTAACCAGTTCCTCATAATTAAAGGACATTCTCTAGACAAAATAGCTCAGGCAGAAACCTTACAATTTTATCCTGGTTTGAGGAAAGAGTTAGTTAAACTTGCAGCGGCACAATACCTAAGTGAGTTAATATTAAAATTATCTATTGACGAGCAACCTCAAGAAGAACTTTATGAACTCCTTAATGAACATCTGCGACGATTAGAAAAAATGTCTCTTGCAGAAAATTTATATGGATATTTGGCTCAAGCCATATTTCATTTTTTAATAGTTACAGGAATTGGTCCACAGATTTATCAATGTTGTCTCACACAAGAGAAATTAACTCCAAATTTTAAAAATCCTGATTGGCAAGTAGGTTTCAGCCATGAAATGGGAGGGTTGATTAATTTAAATTCTCTAGCCTATACAAATAAAGCATTGACAGTCTTCTCCGTACCATTAATTAACTACAAATTACAGGCTACAGATTTAGTTTTATTACAAAACCTAAATCAATCTTATTTACCGCATGCGGGAAAACTCTTACCATCAAATGTTCTTAGTCAAGACTTTATTGTTCCTTGGCAAAAAATTGAACATCTTTTAAGAGATTATACTCAATATCAATTAGGATGTTCTTTTCAGTCAGTAGTTTTAATAGATAGTTTACCTAATTTAGAATTTTAAATTTAATTTTTAACTATCGATTTAATAATCAAGATAAAGTGTAAACCGATACAAATACCCTAATTAATATTGTGACAGAACAAAAAAATTATAAGAATACAGTAAATTTACCTCAGACTGATTTTAATATGCGTGCTAATTCTGTTTCAAAAGAACCAGAATTACAAGAATTTTGGATAAAGAATAAAGTTTATAAAAAACTATCTGAAGAAAATCCAGAAGAGTTATTTATCCTTCATGATGGACCTCCTTATGCTAATGGTTCTCTTCATATGGGACATGCATTAAATAAAATTTTAAAAGACTTTATCAACAAATATAAATTATTGCAAGGACATAAGATAAGCTATATTCCTGGCTGGGATTGCCATGGGCTTCCAATTGAATTAAAAGTCTTACAAAGTATTAGTTCAAAAGAAAGACAAAATTTAAATCCCCTTCAATTAAGATATAAAGCTCGTGATTTTGCACTTAAAACCCAACAAGAACAAGCTAAAAGTTTTCAAAGATTAGGAGTGTGGGGAGATTGGCACAATCCTTACTTAACAATGCTTCCTGAATATGAAGCTGCACAGATTGGTGTGTTTTGGAATATGTTTAACAAAGGATATATTTATCGAGGCCTTAAACCTGTTCATTGGAGTCCAAGCTCACAAACTGCTTTAGCAGAAGCAGAGTTAGAATATCCAGAGGGACATGTTTCCCGTAGTATTTATACTGCTTTTTCTGTTACTAATGCATCACAAGAAATAACAGGTATTTTAAAAGACTTTTTATCAGATTTAGGAGTTGTAATTTGGACTACAACTCCTTGGACAATTCCTGCCAATTTAGCAGTAGCAGTAAATCCAGTTATTAAATATTCAGTAGTTGAGCAAACTACCGGGGTTTGTAAACATAAATATCTAATCGTAGCTGAAGATTTAGTTGACAAGCTATCACAAGTATTCGAAACCTCTTTGAAAATACGAGCAACTTTTTCAGGAAATTTATTAGAAAATACGATTTATAGACATTCTCTGTTTGATAGAGAATGTAAAATTGTTATTGGTGGTGACTATATTAATACTAGTTCTGGTACTGGGTTAGTTCATACCGCCCCAGGTCACGGACAAGAAGATTACTTAGTAGGGCAAAAGTATGGCTTAGAAATATTGTCTCCTGTTGATAACAAAGGAATTCTAACAGAAGAAGCAGGACCATTCGCTGGATTGAACGTTCTAAAAGATGCTAATGAAGTTATTATTAATAGGCTCAAAGAAGAAAAAGTTTTAATTAAAGAAGAACTTTATGAGCATAAATATCCATATGATTGGAGAACCAAAAAACCAACTATTTTTCGTGCAACAGAACAATGGTTTGCTTCAGTAGAAGGTTTTAGAGCACATGCTATAAGTGCTATAAAAAATGTAAATTGGATTCCATCTCAAGGTATTAATCGTATTACTTCAATGGTTAATGATCGTTCAGACTGGTGTATCTCCCGACAAAGAAGTTGGGGCGTTCCTATTCCAGTTTTTTATGACAAAGAAACTAATGAAGCTTTACTGACTGAAGAAACGGTTAAAAATATACAAGAAATATTTGCTAGAAAAGGAGCTAATGCTTGGTGGGAAATGTCTATCGAAAAACTACTTCCAGAAGAATATAAACAAGATCATCATCGTTATCGAAAAGGAACTGATACGATGGATGTTTGGTTTGATTCTGGCTCTTCTTGGGCATCTGTGATTAAACAACAATCTAAATCAAAGTATCCTGTTGATATGTATTTGGAAGGTTCAGATCAACATAGAGGATGGTTTCAATCTAGCCTTTTAACTAGTGTTGCTGTCAACGGAATTGCTCCTTATAAAACAGTATTAACTCATGGTTTTGTTTTAGATCAGCAAGGAAGAAAAATGAGTAAATCATTGGGAAATGTAATTAATCCTGATGTCATAATTAACGGAGGAAATAATAAGAAAAAAGAACCTGCCTATGGAGCTGATGTCTTAAGACTTTGGGTATCATCAGTTGATTACTCTTCAGATGTTCTTGTTGGGGAGACAATTCTTAAACAAATCTCGGACGTTTATCGAAAGATAAGAAATACAGCACGTTTTTTATTAGGTAATTTACATGATTTTGATCCACAAAAAGATACAGTTTCTTATGAAAAGTTACCAGAATTAGATCGGTATATGTTGAATCGTATTGCTGAAGTTTCTAAAGAAGTAACTAAAGCATTTGAAACTTTTCATTTTTCTAATTTTTATCAAGCAATTCAAAATTTTTGTATTGTAGATTTGTCTAATTTTTATCTTGACATAGCTAAAGATAGATTATATATATCTTCTCCTAACTCATTTCGTCGCCGTAGCTGTCAAACAGTTTTATTCTTAGCTATTAAAAACTTATCGACAATGATTGCTCCCGTACTATCTCATATGGCTGAAGATATTTGGCAACACTCATCTTGTAAGCTTTCCTATAATTCTGTCTTTGAAGGAGGATGGGTTGATAAGATACAAGAGTTGGACCAACCAGAATTAAAAACTTTTTGGGTTAACCTAAGATTAATTAGAAATGATATTAATAATGTTTTAGAGTTAGCTCGACAAAATAAAGTTATCGGGTCTTCTTTAGATGCAAAAATAATTCTTCACATCAAAGATGTGAAATTTAAACAACAATTAATGAAATTTGATTCTCAGGATACTTTTTTACAAGGTAATTGCGTTGATGAACTACGTTACTTCTTTTTAGTTTCCCGAGTAGAGTTGATAGAAGATTTAGATCAAATTAAATCTCTTAAATATCAAAGTGAATCAGAGTTATTTTATATTGGTGTGGTTAAGGCAGAAGGTGAGAAATGTGATCGTTGCTGGAATTATTCAACAACAGTTGGTGATTTTATAGATGATCCTACAATTTGTGATAGATGTCACTCTGCAATATCAAAGAAATTTTAAAAAAATTATTTTAAGGAAATAAATTTCCTATGATTATTTACATAATTAGTTTATTAGTGATTACATTGAAATAAAGATTAAAAATCAATTTTAAAAACTAAAAAATATGTTTTAATTAAACATTATTGTTAGTTTTTAAAATATTTAACTTGGTAATCTGATAATAACTGCTGCCTCATTATGTTTCGAGTATTTATACTAAACTGATAATAGATGAGAAATAGAAAACCTAAATCAATTTCTAAAAATATTTTCACATATTTATTACTTATAGTAATTGCTATATCAACTCTTTTCCCTTTGATTTGGCTTTTTGGAACTGCTTTCAAGCCTTCAACTGAAGATGTATCAGGAACTTTAACATCTTGGCTACCTAGTCAACCTACCTGGCAGAATTTTATAACTGTCTGGCAAAATTATCCTTTCGAAAAATACTTATTTAATAGTTTTTGGATAGCTTTTATAACTGTATGTTTAAATCTCATTCTATGTTCTCTTGCAGCCTATCCATTAGCTAGAATAGATTTTCTAGGCAGAGATACAATATGGGCGTTCATAGTTTCTACTATCATGATACCATCCCAGATCATTATGATACCTTTGTTTATCCTGGCAGTTAATTTAAATCTCCGCAATACTTATTTAGGCGCTATTATTCCTAACTTAGTATCAACTTTTGGTATTTTTTTTCTACGACAAGCATTTAAAGAAATTCCTAAAGAACTAGAGGAAGCAGCCAAAATAGACGGTTGCTCAGAATTTGATATATGGTGGAATGTTATGATTCCTGCTGTTCGACCAGCTTTGATAACTTTAGCATTCTTTATTTTTATTGGATCCTGGAGTGATTTCTTATGGCCTTTAATTGTCTTAGATGATCCATCTTATTACACCTTACCGTTAGGAATTGCTAAATTAGCTAATTCTTTAGATCTAGATTGGCGTCTGATTTCTGCTGGATCGATTATCTCTATAATTCCAGTTGTTTTCTTATTTATACTTGTACAACAGTATATTATCCCTACTGATTCAGGAAGTGGAGTTAAAGGATAAAACTTTGATAAGATATAACCATATAATTTTATACTTTAGAAACCATGCCTAGAACTCAGCGCAATGACAATTTCATAGATAAAAGTTTTACTGTAATGGCAGATATTATATTTAAAATTTTGCCTGCTAATAAAAAAGCAAAAGAAGCTTTTGCTTACTATAGAGATGGCATGTCAGCTCAAGCAGATGGAGAATACGCTGAGGCTCTAGATAATTATAACGAAGCACTCAAGTTAGAAGAAGACGATAATGATCGTAGTTATATTCTTTACAATATTGGTATTATCTATGCTAGCAACGGAGAACATGCCAAAGCTTTAGACTATTATAAACAAGCTATTAATTTAAATCCTCAAATGCCATCAGCTTTAAATAATATTGCAGTAATTTATCACTATCAAGGAGAAAGAGCTAAAACTGAGGGTAGTGAAAGTAATGCTGAAACTCTTTTTGATCAAGCTGCTGAATATTGGAAGCAAGCAATACGCATTGCTCCAAATAATTATATAGAAGCTCAAAATTGGCTAAAGATTACAGGACGCTCTGAAATGGATGTTTTTTTCTAGAGCAGAAAGTTATAAATTTTTTACTACCAACTTAAATAAGAAAATTACAATTAGTTTATGTTAAATAATCAGCAAATTCGCAAAATTGCTCATTTGGCTCGTTTAAACATTGATCCTAAAGAAGAAGAAAAATTTGCGAGTCAATTAGGAGATGTGATAAAACATTTTGAAATGTTAAATGAGTTAGACACTGAAAAAGTGATCCCGACTATACATGCTATTGAATTAAAAAATATTACTCGTGATGATGTATCACAAACTTGTATGAATAGAGATCTTCTTCTAGAAGAGGCTCCAAGTAGAGAAGGAGAATTTTTTAAAGTTCCAAAAATTCTTAACAATAATGAATAGTCGTTAAAAAATAATTTTTTGTGTTATGCTAGAAATCGGCTCGGACCTATGCGATTGCAACGCCCAAATCTTGTCAGGACTGGAAAGTAGCAGCAATAAGGGATGCTTGCAATAGGCGTAGACTCCGGGTCTTTTAATTAGTAGTTTTTATAGATATAGTTTCAGGCACAATTATAAGTATTGGTTTCAGTATAGGATATCAATCTTTTTTGGATAAATTTTTACCTTGTGAATACATAATAAAAAAACTAATATAAGACTGATTGTAAGTAATGTTTTTATAGATATTATTCTAAATAATTAGTACTAATTATTAAAGTATCAAGTGAATTTTTTAAAAAATATTAATTTATTTTCATTGAAATTATTGTTTGAAAACATTTTATGTCTACAATCTATTAGTAACATGATATTTTCATAAAAATTTTTAATTAAAGGATTGTAATAAGATTAGTACTATAAATTTTATAGAAAATAATATTTTTTACGATTCAATTAATAGGAAATACTTTATGAATGTAAGACAATCATGATTGTTTAGTAAGTATATTTAGCGATCTTATGCTGTATAATTACTTAGGTGTTCTATTTTTATATTATTAATAAATATAAAAAATAGACACTATATTAAACCAATTTTATTGTATTCCAAAAAATATTTCTGTTGTCAAAAGCGTACTCTTTGAGTTATATTCTTACAATGATACCAAATTATATTGAGTATTAGGAACAGATAGATGTGTAGCTATCCTGAAAGGTTTCACAATAGATAATTTAAAAGTATGACTCTATCAATCAATTTGTTTAACTGACAAATTAACAAAAACCAAAGCTTCTATCTAATTTTATATTTAATTATTAATTTTACTGGAAAGTGCCTTGATATAACTTGAATTAGTATAAGTAAATATCAACTAAGTACAGGACTATTCTACAAAATTCTCAGAAATATTAAATAAGCTTTTCCCTAATGGGGTGGATAAACAAAACTTTCAACCTATGTAAGTTCCTCTCCATGTTTAATCTAAGTTGGCACCATAGCGGCTGGTATGACATTAAGAATAAAAATGAGTTCATCTAGTTGCTCTTTTCCAAAACTTTGATGTCATGATATTCAGTCTTGATTAACTTTTCAATAAACTTTTAAACAAGTAAACCAGAATTTTTTAACTATCATTATCTCTTATACGAGTTTGAGGGAATTGAATGCCTAAGCAAATTATTATTACAGAACAACATCATATTGCTGCTGTATTTTGGGAAGATCAAATACAAGAATTGGTAGTTGCCACTGGCAATCAGCAAGTAAGCGATATTTTTTTAGGAGTGGTTGAGAATGTCATTCCAGGTATTGATGCTGCATTTGTTAACATCGGAGATGCAGAACGTAATGGTTTTATACATGTAACTGATTTAGGGCCTTTACGTTTAAAGCGGAGTGCCGGTAGAATCATAGATTTGCTAACACCACAGCAGAAAGTTTTAGTTCAGGTCATGAAAGAGCCTACTGGGAATAAAGGGCCCAGACTCACCGGAAATGTAAGCCTTCCCGGTCGATTTTTAGTTCTTATGCCTAATGGAAAAGGTGTCAACCTATCTCGACGTATTGGCAATGATAATGAACGTAGTCGTTTGCGTGCTTTAGCTATTTTAATTAAACCTGCTGGTATGGGTTTACTAGTTCGAACTGAAGCAGAGGATCAGGCTGAAGAAGCAATTATGGAAGATTTAGAATTTTTACAGAAACAATGGGAAACTGTTCAAATTCAAGCTACTGCCACTCGTGCTCCCTCATTACTTAATCGTGACGATGATTTTATCCAGAGAGTATTAAGAGACATCTATAGTGCTGATGTTAATAGAATTGTAGTAGATAGTACTTCAGGGGTCAAAAGAGTTAAGCATCATTTAATGAATTGGAGCGGAGGAAGGCCACCTGAAGGAGTCTTGATTGATCATCATCAAGAGTCGATGCCAATTTTAGATTATTTTCGCGTTAATGCTGCAATTAGAGAGGCATTAAAGCCAAGAGTAGATTTGCCTTCTGGTGGTTATATTATTATCGAACCGACTGAAGCACTCACAGTTGTTGATGTTAACTCAGGTTCTTTTACTCGTTCAGCAACTTCTAGAGAAACAGTTCTATGGACTAATAGTGAAGCTGCCACTGAGATTGCTCGTCAATTACGTTTACGTAATATTGGAGGAGTAATTATTGTAGATTTTATTGATATGGACTCACGTCGTGATCAGTTAAAGTTACTTGAACATTTTAATAAAGCATTAAAGGAAGACAAAGCAAGACCGCAAATTGCTCAATTGTCTGAGTTGGGGTTAGTTGAACTAACACGTAAACGACAAGGTAAAAATGTTTATGAATTATTTGGACAACCTTGTTCTAATTGTGGAGGTCTAGGACATCTAGCATTTTTGCCAGGAGAATCACAACTTGTTCCACTTGAATTAGCTTCAAGTTCTATTCCTCAAGCTTTTTCTAATAAATCTTCTGAATCATCTAGTGAACAAACTTGGGAATCGTCCTTTGAAGAGGATAATAGTAGTGAACTAGAACTTTTATTCCATCCTAGTTATCAAGAGCAAAATAATACTGCTACGAATAGTCGTCGTCGACGACGACGTCAATCTCCTAATTTAGTTATAAAAGAAGAAGCTCCCACAAAAATAGCTAATAATTTAAGTAATAAAGAGATAGAAGATGATAACGAACAAATAGTAGAGTCTCGAAGAGAACGCCTGCCACGTCATTTAGTAAGAGAAGAAAGCCCTATAGAAAAAGTTTCTGTAGAAATGACCTCTCTTGAACAAGATATTTATGCATTAATGGGAATTTCTCCATTAGTTCGTCTTGATCGTAAATTCAAAGATCCTAAATCTGTTCTAGTTACAGTAAAGTTACCTGAAGAACCTAAAGTAAAATCAAGTTTAAAATCACATAAAACTATTCTTAAATCTTTAGATAAAAGTACGAAACTATCAGAAACAGTTTTAGAAGATCAAATGACTATTGATTTATCAGAGGAAAGTAATTTCCTTATGATGGAATCATTTGCTGATGATATTGATACACTGCAAGCTGATGGGAATAAACCTTTAATTCGTCGACGCCGTCGTCGTTCATCTGCAAAAGATATAGAAAATCTTGATTATTAGAAGTTGAGTCTTTAAGATTTTGTTTTTATTTAAATATTTGAAAAATATTTATAACAATTAGAAACTATACTATTTTCAGATAACGTCTTTAACGTATTATGGATTTTTTAAAGCTTTTTAACTTAATTGTTAGATTTAATGGAAATAAATAAAAATATAACTTTTTAAAATTAGACTTTTATAAAAAAATAATGGCGAAGCTAAGATTAAAAAATTTAAGAAAAGAATATGAAATTAATAAAGGAAAAATCCTTATAGTCGTTAATGGAATAACAGATATAGAAGTAAGAGATGGGGAATTTTTAACATTATTGGGACCTTCTGGCTGCGGAAAGTCAACTCTTTTAAGACTAATTGCAGGACTAGAAACACCAACACAAGGAGAAATATTTATTGGAGAAAAAAATGTCACTAATATTTCAGCTGGTGACCGTAATATAGCGATGGTATTTCAAAGTTATGCACTCTATCCTCATATGACAGCGAGGGAAAATATTGCTACTGCTTTAAAAATTCGTAAGTTATCAGAAGAAGAGATTGAGAGACGTATTCAAAAGGCAGCTAAACAATTAAAGTTACAAGAGGGGAAAGATTGTTTAACAGAGAAACCAGGCAAGCTTTCAGGAGGACAAAGACAAAGAATTGCATTAGCTCGTGCACTAGTTAGAAACCCGGACATTTTTTTACTTGATGAGCCCTTGAGCAATTTGGATGCACTTCTAAGGGAACAAGTAAGAGCTGAGCTTAAGCAAATATTTATAGAACAAAACAAACCTGTTGTATATGTTACTCATGATCAGACCGAAGCTATGACATTATCAGACAAAGTTGCAGTGTTATTCGGTGGCGAAGTTCAACAATTAGCTTCTCCTAGAGAAATTTATCAGCGTCCAGCCAATCAATTTGTAGCAGGCTTTGTTGGAAGCCCTCAAATGAATTTACTGGAGTTATCTTGCGAAGGAAGTAATGCAGTCTTAGGCGACTTTTTAATTCCTTTGAGTTATCTTGATTCTCAATATATATGGGAAATAAACGGTAAGAATAAATGGCCCAAGCATGTTGTGCTAGGTATTCGCCCTGAAGATATTTATCAATCTAATTCATTAAATAAATGTCTTAAAATTAGTGGAAAGATTAAATTAGTCGAAGAATTGGGGAAAGAAAGTTTAATTAGTGTTCAAATTAAAGGATCAAAATTAACAATTAGAGCACTAATTAAAAATCAAGGACAATTAAATAGTGGTAATGATATTCTCTTAAACTTTTACGATCATAATATTCATTGGTTTTATTGGGATGGGATAAAACATCAATCCAATGAAAAATCTCTATTGCCTTATCATAGACGTTATCGACTTAATGAATAAGGTAATAGAGACTGATCCTCAAAACTTTTTTTATTTTTAAAATACTTAATAGATCATATTCTATAGTTCTTTTATTTAGGATTTACCCATATTAAAGTTTGTCCGTATTCGACAGGTTCACCATTCTTTACAAGAATTTCCATAATTTCTCCTGCTATTTCTACTTCAATTTCATTCATTAATTTCATCGCTTCGATGATGCAAACTGTTTGGGTTTTACTAACATGATCTCCAATCTCTACGAATGGAGGCTCTTCTGGAGCTGAAGCACAGTAAAATATACCAACCATAGGTGAAGTGATTGGGATCCAATGTTCGTACTTAGAAGGAGAACTTGAAGTCGTTTGAACAGAACTAGCTGGAGGTATAGAAGTATTCGTAGTAACAACCTCTATTGGTGCTGATGTAGTAGAAGTTGTCGTTTTTACTTCTCTACACACTTTTAATTCAAATGCTTCTGTTTTTAAAGTGACCTCAGAAATATCGGTTTGGGCTATTGACCCTAATAATTCACGAAGCTCGTTAAAATTGATTGACACAGACCTATCCATCCTATAACTATTCGTAAAAATACGTTTAAATAGGTATTAAAACTGGTTATCTAAGAATAGACAACCAGTTTTAATTTTAAGTTTCCCGTCCTAAATAAGAACCATCACGAGTGTCGACCTTAATCCTCTCCCCAATAGAGATAAATAAAGGGACCATTATTTGTGCTCCAGTTTCTACAATGGCAGGTTTTGTACCACCTGTAGCAGTATCTCCTTTTACGCCAGGATCAGTCTCTGTAATTTCCAAAATAACAGAAGTAGGTAATTGAACTTCTAATACTTTTCCATCCCAGAAAAGAATATCAACCTCCATTTCTTCTTTGACGTAACTTACAGTTGTTCCCATCTGTTGAAGACTTAACTGGACCTCTTCAAAAGTTTCCATATCCATAAAGACATATTGTCCTGAATCTTTATAGGTATGCTGCATAGTACGTTTTTCAAGATTAGCTTGACGAACACTTTCCCCTGCACGAAAAGTTTTCTCGACTACATTTCCTGTTTGAGCATTTTTTAACTTGGTTCGAACGAAGGCTGAGCCTTTACCAGGCTTGACATGTAGAAACTCAATGACGCGCCACACTGATCCATCTAGTTCAATAGTGACACCGCTCCGAAAATCATTACTAGAAATCATGAAAGGTTTTTAGAGCTTAGAAAGTTAAGGTTAATTTAAAGTGAAATGGGAAATAATTAATATCTAGCAATAAAATATTACATATACTCGCTTGTTATGATTTCCCATTACTATCATAGTTTATACCACCTTTCGTAATTTTAGTAAAAAATATTGTTATGTATAGTTATTGAATATGATAAGCCGTTTACATTCTGTAAAAATAAAAATATAGATAAAAAATTAATCAATCATATTCATATTTGGTTTTTTTAATTAACAGTACTAGAAACTCGATAAATTTTAAAACAGTTTACTTTAGCTTAACCTAATCAAAAGACGTGACACAGAAAATTGGTGGGAATTAGTCAGAGTATTGTTTTTTTAATTGTTTGAACTAATTCCAGTTAATCAATTAGGATAAATTTTATCAATCAATAACTAATTAGATTATTGTTTCGTATTGTGTCGTCTGCTACTTAAGAAAAATTAGATATTAATTATTAATAAAAATAAGTTTTGAAAATTATTATAGAGTGATATAATTTTCATCTCGATAACGTAGAGAGGAATGTTAATTGTCTAAGCCAATCAATATTGCTATATTAGGAGCAACAGGAGCTGTTGGTACTGAGATATTAAGGCTCTTGGAGAGTCGAAACTTTCCTTTAAATAATCTTAAGCTTTTAGCTTCTCATCGTTCCATAGGAAGTAAATTAATGTTTAGGGGAGAGATGTTAGAAGTAGAAGAAGTTAACAAAAGCTCTTTTGATAATATTGACTTAGTGCTAGCTTCTGCTGGAAGTTCCATTTCGAAAGCTTGGTTAGAAACCATTAGAAAGGCAGGAGCCTTGATGATAGACAACTCTAGTGCTTTTCGATTAAATCCTGACGTTCCTTTAGTAATACCAGAGATTAATCCTAGCTCTTTAATTGGCCATAATCAAGTTATTGCAAACCCTAATTGTACAACTATTCTTATGGCTATGACTATTTATCCATTGCATAAAATTAGACCTATCAGAAGAATAGTTGTATCTACCTACCAAGCTGTTAGCGGAGCTGGTACGAAAGCAATGGAAGAAATGAAGCAACAATTTAAAAATATTTTAAATAACAAAGAACCTGAAACAGATATCTTACCTTATCCATTAGCTTTTAATCTTTTTCTCCATAACTCTAATATGACCGACATAGGATATTGTGAAGAAGAGGTCAAAATGATTAACGAAACTCAAAAAATTTTCAACGA
Source organism: Candidatus Atelocyanobacterium thalassa isolate ALOHA (assembly GCF_000025125.1). Classification (NCBI taxonomy): domain Bacteria; kingdom Bacillati; phylum Cyanobacteriota; class Cyanophyceae; order Chroococcales; family Aphanothecaceae; genus Candidatus Atelocyanobacterium; species Candidatus Atelocyanobacterium thalassae. The sequence continues at coordinate 36,981 of NC_013771.1, read as the reverse complement.
ACCAAATTTAAGAATAACAGCAACTTGTGTCAGAGTACCGATATTAAGAGCTCATTCTGAGTCAATCAACTTGGAATTTGATGAGCCATTCTCAGTAGAGGAAGCAAGAGAAATTCTTCTTAAAACTCCAGGGGTTCAATTGCTTGAAGATTGGCAAAAAAATTATTTTCCTATGCCAATTAACGCTTCTCATGATGAGAATGTATTGGTAGGAAGAATTCGCCAGGATTTTTCTCATCCTTGTTGTTTAGAATTGTGGATTTGTGGTGATCAAATTCTTAAAGGAGCGGCTTTAAATGCAGTTCAAATAGCTGAATTATTAATTAGTAAAAATTATTAACTTGACAGGACTGACATTAAATGGTTAAGTAAAATATTCACTCAATACACTTTCAGAAGGAAATATAATTTATAACAAGACGAATGAGTGATCGAAGTTTTGGCAAAGTAATTACCGCTATGGTAACTCCATTTGATAAAGAAGGAAATATTAATTATTCTATTGCAGAACAATTGGCTACTCATCTAGTTAATAACGGCAGTGATAGCTTAGTTGTATGCGGCACCACTGGAGAGTCACCTACTTTAAGCTGGTCAGAAAAATCTAAGTTATTCCAGGTAGTTAAAAAAACTGTAGGGGACAAGGCAAAAGTTATTGCTGGTACAGGATCAAATTCTACAGTCAATGCTATTGAAATGACTAAAGAAATTTCTAAAATGGGATTAGATGGATCCTTACAAGTGGTTCCTTACTATAACAAACCCCCGCAAGAGGGATTGTATCAACACTTTAAAAAAATTGCTCAATCTGTTAGTGATCTTCCTATTATTTTATATAATGTACCTGGACGTACTGGCCGAAATTTACTACCAGAAACTATTGCTAAATTAGCAGAGATTGAAAATATTACTGGTATTAAAGAAGCTTCTAATAATTTAGAGCAAGTCTGTACAACTCGTTTGATGACTGACCTTTCTTTTTCAATTTATGCAGGAGACGATTGTTTAGCCTTACCCTTCCTTACGGTCGGAGGTGTTGGTGTTATTAGCGTTGCCAGTCACTTAGTTGGGTTAGAAATTCAAAAAATGATACAAGCATTTAACGAAAACGAAGAAAGCCGAGCAAGTGAAATAAACTTAAAACTTTTTCCGTTATTTAAAGTTTTATTTTGTACAACTAATCCAATTCCGATTAAAGCAGCATTAAATTTGCAAGGATGGTTTGTAGGAGGAGTTAGACTTCCTTTAGTAGAAATATCACAAACATTAAATGAAGAAATTAGACTAGTGCTAGAAGAGTTAATGTTAGTTGAAAATAAATAATTAGTAATAATGTTAATTTAGAATAGGCAAATGATTAATTATTAATAGACATTAAAAAAATAAATTAAATATTATTTAATTATAGTTTTTACTTAAATTTTAAATTTTTACAGTATTGATTTTATCAATATACGTTTTAGATAACCAAGGAGAAATAACCAAGGAGAAAATGAATCAAATTACTAAAGAATCAACATTAAAAATTATTCCTTTAGGAGGACTCCATGAAATTGGCAAGAATACATGCGTTTTAGAATATGGAGACGAAATAATCTTAATTGATGCAGGTATTGCCTTTCCAACTGATGAAATGCATGGGGTAAATATTGTTCTCCCCGACATGACTTATCTTAGAGAAAATCGTCATAAAATCAAAGGGATGATAGCTACTCATGGACATGAAGATCATATAGGTGGAATTGCATATCATTTGAAACAATTTGATATTCCTATTATTTATGGCCCAAAACTTGCTATTGCATTATTAAGAGATAAATTACATGAAGCCGGAGTTGCTGATCGTACTACTCTAAAAACAGTTGAGCCAAGAGAAATGACTAGAATTAGTTCATCTTTCTTAGTAGAATTTATTCGTAATACTCATTCAATAGCTGATAGTTTTACTTTAGCTATTCATACACCTTTAGGCGTTATTATTCATACTGGAGATTTTAAAGTTGACTATACACCTATTGACGGTGAATATTTTGATTTTCAAAAACTCGCTGAGCATGGAGAAAAAGGAGTACTTTGTTTATTAAGTGATTCTACTAACGCTGAACTTCCTGGAAGTACTGCCTCCGAAAGATCTGTTTATCCAAATTTAGACCGCATAATATCTCAAACCGAAGGACGCTTGATGGTAACTACTTTTGCCTCTTCAGTTCATCGAGTTAATATAATCCTACAACTTGCTCAAAAACATAAACGAAAAGTTGTTGTCATCGGACGCTCTATGTTAAATGTTATTGCTCATGCAAGAACATTAGGCTACATAACATGTTCAGAAGATTTATTTATCCCGCTTAAGGCAGCACGTAATATACCTGACAAACAAGTTCTTATTTTGACTACTGGATCGCAAGGTGAACCATTAGCTGCTTTAACACGTATTTCCCGAGGTGAGCATAATCATATAAAAGTGCGTCAAGGGGATACTATTGTTTTTTCAGCTAATCCCATACCAGGAAATACTATTTCTGTTGTTAATACTATTGATCGCTTAATGATGCAGGGAGCAAATGTTATTTATGGACGCCATCATGGTATTCATGTTTCTGGTCATGGTTCTCAAGAAGATCACAAATTAATGTTAGCCTTAACTCGTCCTAAGTTTTTTGTCCCAGTTCATGGAGAGCACCGAATGCTAGTAAAACATGCACAAACTGCTTATGAGATGGGTATTAGTTCAGAAAATATTATTATAGTAAAAAACGGAGACGTAATAGAATTATCTAATAATAGTATTAATGTTGCTGGTAAGGTACCTTCTGGTATTGAACTAGTTGATCAGTCAGGTGTCGTACATGAAAATGTACTACAAGATCGTCAGCAACTTGCTAAAGACGGAGTTATAATAGTTTCAGCATCTATTGGTGAAGATAGAGAGTTGATAGATTCTCCGCAAGTTGATCTTCGTGGCGTAGTAACTAAAGTAGAAAAAAATGTATTGCAACAACTTGTCGTACGAGCAATTGAAAATATTTTAAAGAATCGCTGGGAAGATTTTGTTGCAATTAATAATAAAAATAAAATTAATTGGTCTTATGTCAAAGAAGAAATAGAAAGCACCTTGCAAAGGCTTATAAAAAGAGAGTTACGCAGTGAACCATTGGTAATATTCGTTTTACAGATTTCAGATACTTCTGTTTCTACCACTTCTGATATTCCTGCCATTTCTGAGACAAAATCTAAAGCTAATCCAAAAGTTTATCGTCGACGCCGATCAACAGCTTCCGCAGCATCTTGATTTAAGATATATTTGACTTTTGAACTTTAATTGTAGCTAATGATTATCATGACTAATTTCCTAGAAATTCGCAGGTAATATTGTTTCAACTAAAATCATATCTAAAATATATAACCATGGATTGAGTAATCCATGGTTATATATTTTAGATATGATTTTAGAAAAGTAGTGGGGGCGGAGAGACTTGAACTCTCACGACCTTGCGGTCAACGGATTTTCATCCCTTATATAGCTTTCGCTATTATCTAATTAGACTTTAAGAATTGGACTCTCTCTTTACCCTTTATTTAATACAGGGTAGTTCCCGTCGAGTCTCTGCACCTTCCTAATCTTTTATAAGAATAAGCTTGGCTCAGGATTGCCTTATCTAAATCATAGATTAACAAAGACTTAGGATTCCCTGAATTTGAGAACTTACACTTGTTAAATCTCTTTAACAAGGCTCAATTATTTAAGTCCGTAGCGTCTACCATTCCGCCACGCCCCCATATGTCAGTCAAAACACTAATAATGTTTTGCACTTACGTACGAAATACTACTATAACATATAACTAATTTTTTTAGTAAGAATTTTATTCTTAGGGTAAAAGATTTGACCAATTAACTTATTTATATATTTAAACTATATCAGATACCAATAATATATTTATGCCACTCACGATTAAAATTTGCTTTAGTATGTTTAAATATCTCAAACTGTAAACTACTATATGGCTTCTTCGAAGAATTTATTATATTCATTTTTGCTTCTTTAGGAGTACGGTTACCTTTTTTTATATTACATTTAACACAAGCAGTAACAATATTTTCCCAAGTATCTCCACCCCCACGAGAACGAGGAATTACATGGTCTAGTGTCAATTTTTCTGTTTGAGCATTACAATACTGACATGTATAACAATCACGCTCTAATATATTACGGCGAGTTAGGGGGATTCTTTTATAGGGAACTCTAACATAGTGGCGTAAACGAATAACAGAAGGAAGGGGGAAGTGATAATAAATTAGTGTTTTGTTATTTTCAAGTTGTTCTGCCTTCCCTTTAATTAACAAAACTACTGCTCTTCGCCAACTAGTTATGTTAAGTGGCTCGTAAGATGCATTTAATACTAGAACTTTGTTACAGATCATGAAATAACTTTCAGCAAACTAAAGAAGATATTAACGTAACTAGACAATTTTGTTCTTACTTAAATTTTAGTTTTTCATGTTTCAAATTTTCCATATTGTGACCATGATAACAAATTTAATAATATTGCTTCATCAATACATATATAGACTTATTTGATCTCTAATCTATCCTTTGTAATAAAGTTTTATAAAATTTTACGTCCGATTATTATTTCTCTTACTTCCAACATGGCAGAATAAGTAGGAACTATATATAAAGTTTCTGTTTTTGTGGTTAGATTTAGAGCTATTTTTATAGCTTCGTTTAAATTTTCTTCAACAATTAAGTTAAATATACTGTTTGAGCTTATTAAATTTTGTTGACTATATTTTAAACGTAAGGCCATATCATAACTTCGATCACCACTTACTATTAGATTGCCACCTAATTTGACCAAGAGTTCTGTATCTACATCCCAAATCCAGGAAACATCTATACCGTCAGGTATTCTATCATTTAGGATTAATAAAGTTGTTGAGGAACATCCTTCTTTTTTAGAATTATTTACTATCTTTATAGTTTCATTCATGCCTACAGGATTTTTTGACAACAGAATACAAATTTTTTTATCGTTAACAGTTAATTCTTCTGCTCTGCCAAAAGCTGGTTTGAAAGTTTTTACAGTGCTAAAAATTTTAGGCATTTCAACACCAAGTTTTCTAGAAGCCAGTCCTGCAGCTAATGTATTGTATTTATTATGTATGCCAACTAATATTTGTGGCCAATCTTTGCTAATAAGATCTAGTTGACTTTTTTTAAAGCTACACCTTGAGCAGTAAAAATCTCCTAAGTGAGAAAGATAAAATCCCTCGTACTTTAAGATATGACCACAACTTGGGCAATATATTGAATCTGCTGCATGAGGAATCTCTTCCAAATATTGTTCAGACTCTGATAAACCGAAATAAAAGGTTTGTTGAGATAATTGCTGTCCTAAGTAAGATAGCGTTGGATCATCAGCATTTAAAATAATTGTTGTTTCATGCGGAAGAGGGCTAATTGCTTTTTGCCAAGCTAAGCTTATTGAATCTACTTCTCCATAGCGATCTAACTGGTCTCTAAATAGATTTAAACCGATAATTATTTTAGGTTTACACTCTTTCAGTAATAAAGCGATAATATTTTCGTCTACTTCTAAAATTGCGAAATCTGTAGTCAACTTTCCTATTATGTTAGTATCTTCTAATAATGCTGTTATTAAACCATTAACTAAGTTAGCCCCAGTTCGATTATGAGTAACTTTCCATCCCTGATTTTCTAAAATAGTTCTCAACAAAAGAGATGTTGTAGTCTTACCGTTTGTACCAATAACTATAACAATTCCTTCAGTAACTTGTTCACATAATTTTGATAAAATTTTTGGATAAAAATACCGAGAAATTGCTCCAGGGAGAACACTTGCAGCTCCTAACTTTAGAAATCTGACAATAGAAGTTGTTATTTTAGCAACTCCTATTGATAAAACTAATTGAATATTATCTAACATATACATTATTTAAGTAATGCTATTATGATAGTAGGTAAAATACCTAAAACGGAAATAAGATAAACAGTAAAAATTAACAAACTCATATTATTTTCATAATAAATGCTTAATATAAGCAAGTCCATAGTTCAGAGTTTGTAAATTACGTTAATATTGCATTAAAAAAATACATAAAAAGACTTACTAAAATAATAAGTCTTAACAAAGAATTAATCTACTTAATTATTTTTTAAGAAATTTGATTTTTATCTTAAACAACTAATTTCTTGGTAATATTGTAATTATAAGTGTGTAAATTAATATATCAGATATACCAATCTTAAATAATGATATAAATAATTAATATTTTCATACTTAGAAAATATTAATTACTAAGATGTTGGTTATGCAAAAGTATAAACAATTATTGCTCAATAACAATGCTTTAAAGAATAAACTAAAAGAATTTCCATTAGAGCCTGGAGTTTATCTAATGCTAGATAAACAAGAAGATATTCTTTATATTGGTAAGTCAAAACGCTTAAGGGTAAGGGTTCGCTCCTATTTCCAAGAAGGTCAATACCATACCCCTCGTATTAACTTAATGCTTCAACAAGTTAATAATATTGAATTCATTGTTACTGATAATGAAGCAGAAGCACTAGCTTTAGAAGCTAATTTAATTAAGCAATATCAACCATACTTTAATGTACTTTTAAAAGATGATAAAAAATATCCTTATGTTTGTATTACTTGGTCTGAAGAATATCCAAGAATATTTATTACTCGTAAAAGACGACTCGATAATAAAAAAGATCGCTATTACGGACCATATGTTGATACCCATAAATTACGAGAAACACTGCGTTTAGTTAGACGTGTTTTTCCTTTACGCCAAAGAAAGCGTCCTTTATTTAAGGATCGACCTTGTTTAAACTATGATATTGGTCGCTGTCCTGGAGTCTGCCAAAAACTAATTACTTCTAATCAATATCATAAGATTGTTGCTAAAATAGCAATGATATTTCAAGGCCGTACTGAAGAATTAGTACAAAGACTAGATACTCAAATGAAGCTATATTCTACACAGTTAAAATTTGAGCAGGCGGCACAAATAAGAGATAGAATCGAAGCTCTTCAGGAACTCAATATTAATCAAAAAGTGGTTTTACCAAATGATACAGTTTCACGTGATGTAATTGCCTTAGCATCTGACAATAGCTGTACTTGTATACAATTATTTCAAATTCGTGGGGGACGTTTAATAGGCCGCCTGGGCTTTTTTGCTGATAATATTTCTGGAACTTTAGGCAGCATATTACAAAGAGTTTTGGAAGAACATTATTGGCAAGTAGAACCGATAGAAATACCAAATGAAGTTGTAGTGCAATATGAGCTTCCTAAAGTAGATGTTTTTACGGACTGGTTAAAAAATAAGAAAGGTAAAAAAGTTACTGTTACTGTTCCTAAAAAGCAGCAAAAAATTGAAATTATTAATCTAGTTCAACGTAATGCAGCATATGAACTAGAAAAAACCCAAAAAGATATGGAGCAAAACTTATCATCTTTACAAGATTTGACTACGATATTAAATTTAAAAAATATTCCTTATAGGATAGAAGGCTACGATATTTCTCACATCCAAGGTTCTAATGCTGTTGCATCGCAAGTTGTATTTATTAATGGAATTCCAGCCCAACAATCTTATCGTCATTATAAAATCAAGAATACTGCCATTGGCATAGGTCATTCTGATGATTTTGCATGTTTGGCAGAAGTTATTGGTAGAAGATTTAACTCCTACCGTAATTTAAAAATAGAAGATTTATTAAAACTAGATGATTATCCAAACTTAGTATTAATCGATGGTGGTAAAGGCCAACTTTCTGCAGTGGTAAAAATTTTAAAAGAAATGAAACTTTTTCCTTTATTAGAGGTTATTAGTTTGGCTAAAAAAAACGAAGAAATATTTGTGCCTGGAAATTCTAACGCTTTAATTACCAATTCAGAACAACCGGGTTTAAAACTATTAAGAAAAGTCAGAGATGAAGCACACCGTTTTGCTATCAATTATCATCGTCAGCAACGTCTCAAGTATAGTCGTTCATCTCAACTAGACGATATACCTGGTTTAGGATTTCAAAGGCAAAAAGAGCTTCTTTCTTTTTTTCATTCAGTTGATTATATTAGGGAAGCTTCTGTTGAAAGTTTACGAAAAGCCCCAGGGATAGGATATTCTCTAGCAAGAGAAATATATGAATATTTTCATCCGGATAAGATATCCTAACCAATATAAAAAAATTTTCGTTTAAATTTAAACAGGAAATCTTTTTAATTGAATTACTGTTTTTTCTGCATTTCTGATTAAAGAATCAGAAAGTCCTGGAATCTGTGGTATTTGAGATAATAAATCAATTGTACGTCTTAATAAGCGTACTAAATCTCCCTCATCTAAGCTGGTATTTTTACATAAATTTTTCCAATCTTCACCCAAAGCCCATTGTTCTACCAATCCAATGAATTTGAACTCTAGATATATAGGAATTATTATTTGATAGCGTTTTTGTATTTTATTTAGTAAATGATAAATTTTATTAATATTCATTTCATCTTTAGAGCAGTTGCTAACAATATTTAGTAGCTCTGAAGATGGTAAATAATTTGTCCAAGTATCAGGGCGTAAGGTTTCTGTAACTATTGCACTAACCAGTGCTGCCAAATGATGAGAGCATAAATTATCTAATATTCCTGACATAAATACTATACCTAGCCATAATTCATTTTCTCCTCTCAGAGCTGCAGTAGCTTGACCTAATAACGTAGGAACATAATTTTCTAAAGCACCAAGATCTTGTAAAACTTCTATCAAATTAAGAAATTCTTGCCAATAATATAAATGATTAGACTGTAATCTTTGAATTTTAATTTGTTTAAAATCCAACTTTTCGTTTAACTTTAATTTTTCATAATGGAATTTAAATAATTGTTTAGTATCTTCTTCGTTAAAAGGAAAAATACTTTTTAAAGATTTTTCAATACCATAAATTTTATCTTGTTGCTTGTTTATCTCTTGCGAGGTTATTTTACTAGCCTTGTACTTATTCATTACTTCATGTACCTCATTGCAAACATAGTCTTCTTTTGGTCCTTTCCCAGAAGTAAAACGCTCTATGTTAGGTAGTTTTAATTTATTAACTAAAGTAACAGGTACAGAAAATTTACAAATACTTATAATTTCTTCTTTTTTAGCCAAATACCAATAATTATTTTCTCCTAAGCAAAGTAAATTAATATTTTGATCTAAGTTCAAAACTAAAGTAACAGTTGACAAGCAAGGGCTTGAAATATTTAGTCGCTGACTTTTGAGATAGAGCAGTTTCCCGGGACCTATTTTTTTTATTTGAGTAGCAACTTCTTTTTTACATAGATTTTTATCTTGATCATATAAATTTTTTAAAAGTCTTTTTTCTTTCTTTAAAAGAGTATCTAAAGCCTCATACTTTAAGACATCTTCTTCTTTAAAATTTTTTAGCTTAATATCTAATTCTTTGATTTCCGTATTTAAATAGGCAATCGCTTGCTCTTCTGGCTTAAATTTTAATTTAGCTAAATATTCAGCAAAACTTTTTTCTAAAAGATTTTTTGTTTCTTGAATTGTATGCTTTTGTAGTAGATTTAGTACCATTCCATAAGAAGGTGTAAAACAGCTTTTAAGAGATTCAGGTTTTGCCGTAGCGAGATAAGCAGCTTCTGAAGGCCCTTCAAACACTGTTTGGTTAATTATTACATGTCCTACTTTATCCATTCCTCTGCGCCCAGCTCGACCAGCAATTTGTAAAAATTCAGAAGGAGTTAACATGTTATGACCATTATCAGTGCGTTTTGATAAGGCAGATATTACTGTTGTTCTTGCAGGCATATTAATTCCTGCTGACAGAGTAGCAGTGGCAAATACTACTTTGACTAATCCTGCTTCAAAAAGCTGTTCTACTAATTCTTTCCACGCTGGTAAAATACCTGCATGATGAGCTGCAATCCCTCTTGTTAAAGGTTCAAGGTGATCTTCTCTAACTAAGTTGCATAAGCTAGCAAGAATATCAAATAAATAATTTTTAGCATCTTTATTCTTAGCCAGATAAGAAAATAGTAGAGAATGAGTATTAAAATTTTTTAAAAAATCTTTTAGTACTTTATGTAGTGCTAAGTTTTTTGAAGCTGTAATTCTTAAAAGATTTTCTTGTAAATTTGGGCTATCTGCTAAAAAAAAGATGAGAAGATTATATTGCAATGCATGAGCTTCTTCAGGTGAGACAAGATTAAGATCATGCAATTTTTGAACAGCCTTATCACATTCACGACGACTAAAAATAATATAAATAGATGGTAATAACTTTCTTTGATAAAGTTGTTTGACGACAGTTAAAGGATCAGGGCAGTCTTCTCTTTTAATACGTTTTAGTTTATCTTTTGGCTCTTGAGATTTTAGAAGTGCATTTAGAGCAGATTTTTGAGAATTCAAAAGAGGAAATAATCCATTTTTTTGGCTAAAATAAAAACGGAGAGGGACAGGACGAAAGTTTGAATTAACTAATTCACATAAACTAATTAAATTTTTTTCAGAATTTCTATTTGGGAAAGATGTTCGTACTTGGTTAATCCATTCAGTTAATTCTCCAGGATTACCAATAGTTGCGGAAAGAGCAACCAACTGGATATTTGGTGGACAATAAATAATAGATTCTTCCCAAACGGTTCCGCGACTACGATTACTAATGTAGTGACACTCATCTAAAATTACTGTGGCAACATTATCTAATGATGTTCCAACTTGGCCTATAAGAGTTTCATAAAGCATATTACGAAATATCTCAGTAGTCATAATGACAATAGAAGCATTCGCATTAAGTACGGTATCTCCTGTGATTAATCCCACCATACTTTCATCAATTTTTTCGTTTTGAATAGCAAATTTTTCCCTAAAATCTCTAAACTTTTGATTAGAAAGAGCTTTAAGAGGTGTAGTATAAAAAACTCTTTGTTTAAGATTTAATGCACGATAAATAGCATATTCTCCAATTAGTGTCTTACCTGAGCCAGTGGGAGCACATACAACAAGCGATTTACCTTGATTTAAAGCGTTAATAGAATCTTGTTGAAACTTATCTAACTGAAACGGAAATAGGGTTTTGATATTTTGTTGAAGAGAATCTAACAATTGTTTTACTCAAAATTAAACATTAATCCATTAAAGATCAAAATTCAATTATATTGCAATATAAAAACTGTAAACAACTTGTAAAATTACTAGTATAAATATCAGTGACTTTTTTAAAGAATTTTTTACTTGTAATATACTCTAATATATAATTAGATTTTCTTATATAAGTTTTAATTATTAATATAATTAACTATGTCTATGAGACTATTATATAGACTTAGAACTTTTACAATCACACTATAGATAAATTGATATTTCAAAATTTTATAGATTATTCCAAAAATCAGAGATAATTGACAATGAAAAATGTTCATAATAGAGAAACGATAGTGGAATCCCAGTATAAAACAGCAGAAATTGAAAATAAGTGGCAACAAGAGTGGCTGAGGCAAGGATTAGATAAAACCCCAGAAAACAGTGAAAAACAAAAATTCTACGCCTTATCAATGTTTCCTTATCCTTCTGGTAACTTACACATGGGACATGTGCGTAATTATGTAATTACTGACGTGATCGCTCGTTTCAAACGATTGCAAGGATATTCTGTTTTACATCCTATGGGATGGGATGCTTTTGGGCTTCCAGCTGAAAACGCAGCTATTGATCGTGGTATTTCTCCTGAAGAGTGGACAAAAAAAAATATTGCAAAGATGAGACAACAACTCCAATCATTAGGTTTATCTATTGATTGGGAAAGAGAAATAACAACTTGTTCTCCTAGTTACTATAAGTGGACACAATGGCTGTTTTTACAATTCTATAAAGTTGGTCTAGCTTATCAAAAAGAAGCAACTGTGAATTGGGATCCGGTTGATCAAACTGTCCTAGCAAATGAGCAGGTAGATACTGAAGGTTATTCTTGGCGTTCAGGCGCTAAAGTAGAAAAAAAACTCTTATGCCAATGGTTCTTAAAAATTACTGATTATGCTGAATATTTATTAAATGATCTTAATACTTTAAAAGGATGGCCTGATAGTGTAAAGTTAATGCAAAAAAACTGGATAGGTAAATCTTTAGGGGCACATATACAGTTTCCTGTAAAAGATACTAAAAAAAGCATATCTATTTTTACTACTCGTCCAGACACTATCTATGGTGTAACTTACTTAGTCTTAGCGCCAGATCATCCTTTGGTAATGACAATAGCTAAGCCTGAACATAAAGAAAAGATAAGAAAATTCACTCAAGAAGTAGCTAATGAGAGTGAGATTGAACGTACAGCAGATGATAAACCACTAAAAGGAATTTTTATAGGAGCGGAAGTAATCAATCCTTTTAGTGGGGATGAAATACCCGTATTTATAGCAAGTTATGTTCTACTTGACTATGGAACAGGCGCGGTAATGGGAGTTCCTGCCCATGATAATCGTGATTTTAAATTTGCTACAGAACAACAACTTCCTGTAAAAGTTGTTGTCATTCCCAAAAATTCAAATTCAAGAGAAACTACTCAATTATCTTTGAAAGAAGCCTATATAGAATCAGGCACTATCATTAATTCAGAACAATTTAATGGAATGTATTCAGAGGATGCAAAAGCTGCTGTCATTGAGTATGCAAAAAAACATTCTATTGGAGAGGCTAAAGTACAGTACAGAATAAGAGATTGGTTAATTTCTCGCCAACGTTACTGGGGTTGCCCCATTCCTATCATTCATTGCTCTGATTGTGGTACTGTGGCTATTCCTGATTCTCAATTGCCATTAGAATTGCCGAAAAATGTTGAATTTACTGGACGTGGAAGTTCTCCTTTAGAAGGCTTAAAAGAATGGGTTAATGTTCCTTGCCCTAATTGTGGCAAACTGGCAAAACGTGAAACAGATACAATGGATACTTTTATTGATTCATCCTGGTATTACTTAAGATATACTGACTCCAAAAATTCTCAAGAAATATTTAATCCTGACAAAGCTAAATATTGGGCACCAGTCGATCAATATGTAGGAGGAGTTGAGCACGCAATATTACATCTTCTGTACTCTCGTTTCTTAACAAAGTTTTTAAAGAATCAAAAATTGATAGATATAAATGAACCCTTTAAAAATTTATTAACACAGGGAATGGTTCAAGGAATAACATACAAAAATTTAAAAACAGGAAAATATATTCCCTGTGATCAAGTGAATTCTGCAAAACCAACAGATCCCGTTACAGGAGATGATTTAGAAGCCTTTTATGAGAAAATGTCTAAGTCTAAATATAATGGAGTAGATCCACAAGAGGTCTTGGAAAAATATGGAGCAGATACTGCGAGAATGTTTATATTATTTAAAGCACCTCCGGAAAAAGATCTAGAGTGGAGTAGCTCAGATGTTGAGGGACAGTTTCGTTTCTTAAATCGAGTATGGCGTCTAGTTCATTTATATATACAAAATAAAAACAACAAGACACAAAGTAAAACATTAACTAAAAATGAAAAAGATCTAAAGCGTTCTATTCATACCATTATCAAAGAAGTATCTCAAGACTTGGAAGAAAATTATCAATTCAATACAGCAATTGCAGAATTAATGAAATTAAGTAATGTACTTAATGATTTTAAAGATATCAATTCTTCAGTATACCAAGAGGGTATAGTAGCTCTTTTGACTTTGTTATCACCCTTTGCCCCTCATATTTCTGAAGAATTATGGCATAGCCTAGGATATAAAGAATCAATACATCTACAGAAATGGCCATCAGTTGATAATCAAGCCTTAGTTTTAGATGAAGTTACTATAGTAATTCAAGCTATGGGAAAAACAAAAGGAACTATTCAAGCTCCAGCAAATAGTAGTAATGAAGAATTGGAGAAGTTAGCTCGTAATTCGGAAATTGGCAAACGTTTGCTAAACAAAAAAGAAATTAAAAAAACTATTGTAGTTCCTCAAAAACTAGTTAACTTTGTATTAATTAATAATAATTAATTATCATGGAAATACTAGCTTACCCTTTACCAGTACTTGCACTTTTTATTCATGTTAATAATTCTCTGGATAATATTTAAGACTATCCTTATATATCTTGATTAGGTTGATCTTGATATATTTAGTTAAGCTTATGGTCCTACATATCATCAAGAGCAGCAATACCAGGTAATGTTTTATCTTTTAACAATGCTAAGCTAGCACCTCCTCCTGTAGATACATGACTTACCTTATCAACAACTCCTATTTTATTTATTGCAGCTACAGAGTCACCACCTCCAATAATAGTAATAGCACCCTTCTCCGTTAATTCAACTAAAGTTTTGGCGATTTCTTGGGTTCCAATAGAAAATTTCTCAAATTCACATACTCCCATAGGACCATTCCAAATTATAGTCTTGCAATCTTTTAAAGTTTCTTTAAAAGTTTCAATAGACTTGTTACCAATATCTAATCCCATCCAATTATTTTTAATATCATTAGCACTTATGTTTTCAGCATTAGCATCTGGAGAAAAGCTTTCTGCCATAACTATATCAGTTGGTATTATCAATTCTACGCCTTTTTCTTTAGCTTTTATCTCTAAAAATCTTGCTAAATCTAACTTCTCGTCTTCAACTAAAGATTTACCTATTTCGAGTCCTCTAGCTTTGTAGAATGTAAATATCATTCCTCCTCCTAAAAGTAATTTGTCGCATTTATCAAGTAAGGCTTCAATAACATCTATTTTATTAGAGACTTTAGAACCTCCAATGATAGCGGCTAAAGGACGTTTAGGATTATTAATATAATCATTGAGATATTTAAGTTCTTTTTCTATTAAAAACCCTGCAACATTACAATTGAGATGATGTGTTATTCCTTCTATAGAAGCATGAGATCTATGAACAGAACCGAAAGCGTCATTAACATATATATCTGCATAGCTAGCTAGTTGTTTCGCAAATTCAAAATTATTAGCTTCTTCTTCTTTGTGAAAACGAAGATTTTCTAATAACGCAACTTCTCCATTCTTTAAACTATCAATAATTTTTTTTACAGAATCGCCAATGCAATCATCACACATTATTATTTCTTGCTTTAACAAGCTAGATAAATGGATTGCGACAGGAGCTAAACTCATGGAATTAATTACTTTTCCTTGAGGACGTCCCATATGGCTACAAAGAATAATTTTTGCCTTTTGAGAAATAAGTTTTTTAATAGTAGGTAAAACTGCACGAATTCGAGTATCGTCTACAATTTGCTGATTCTTCATAGGAACATTAAAATCAGTTCTTACGAGTACTCGCTTTCCAGTAATTTCTTGTTCTGATAAACATGCCAAAGTTTTTTTGGACATTAGAAAATTTTTTGAATAAAAATTAGATAATACCGTAAAAAACAAGAAAATTCATTTTTTACAAAGAATAATTTACAAACATTGTTATGTGATTAATATTCATAATGCAAGTCTTACATATTGAGTATACTATCAAATTACTTAACAAATTAGAAGTTTTAATGATTTAAGTAAAGAGTTCATAAATTGTTATTAATTAATTTTTTAATAATTAATATTATTTTCTGGGCCAAAATAGTACTTTATTTTTCAAGTTTATATATTTTATAGTTTCATTTATTATCTTTTTTATCTATGAAGAATATATTTATTATTAATAACTCTAGTATGTTAATTAGATGAAGTTACTGTATTTATAATATAGAAACAATTGAAAAGAATAGTTCACAACTCTAAATTATCTATGAAGATATTTAATATTAGAGTACTGGTAAAAATAAGATTAGGCTGCTTGATAAATTAATAGAAAATATCTTTTAAGACTCACTATATCAAATAAAAAGCTTTTATCATGTGTAGTCATTTACAGCATTTTTCAGCAATACCTACATATTGTTAATGTGACATAGATGATATCTCTCGCTTTTGCATTACTATCATTAAGTCTAATAACCTACAAGAATATCCCCATTCATTATCATACCAAGCAATTATTTTAAAAAAATTAGGATTTAGTTCAATTCCTGCTTTTGCATCAAAAATACTAGAGTAAGTAGAGCCATTGAAGTCCATAGATACTACATCTTCATCAGTGTAGCCCAAGATATCTTTTAGCTTTCCTTGAGAAGCTATTTTCATAGCTTTACAGATATCTTGATAACTAGTTGATATAGTTGTTCTAAATGTTAGATCTACAACTGAGACATCTGGAGTAGGAACTCTTAAAGCCATTCCGGTTAATTTACCTTTAAGCTCAGGAATAACTAAAGTTACTGCTTTTGCAGCTCCTGTTGAAGCAGGAATAATATTTTGTACAGCTCCTCTACCTCCTCTGAAGTCCTTTTTACTAGCTCCATCTACGGTCGGTTGCGTCGCTGTCATAGCATGAACTGTCGTCATCAAGCCTTCATCCAAACCAAAGTTATCATTAATTACTTTAGCAATTGGAGCTAGACAATTAGTAGTACAACTAGCATTGGAAATAATATGATCTTCTAAAGGGTCATAATTATCGTGGTTAACTCCTAATACAATAGTACGTACTTTTTCAGGATCTTTAGTAGGAGCAGAAATAACAACTCTTTTAGCACCTGCTTTTAAATGCTTACTAGCAGTATCATAAGTAGTAAATAAACCGGTGGATTCAACAACATAATCTACTCCGATTTTTCCCCAAGATAGTTCCTCTGGATTACAAACTGAAAAACAAGGTATGAACCTTCCATTAATTACTATTCCATTATCAATAGCTTCTACATTTCCATCAAAGCGTCCATGTGTAGAATCATATTTAAATAAATAGGCGATGTTTTTAGGAGGAACAAGATCATTTATACCTAAGAATTCAAAATCAGGATTATTAATGCCTGCTCGTAAAACTAACCGTCCGATACGACCAAAACCGTTAATACCGACTTTTATCTTTTCCATAAATAAACTCCTTAAAATAAATGATTCTAATTTTAAAGTAGAAAGACAAATAAAATTTGCTTATCCTACATGATATTCTTAATAATCGATATTTTAAAAACAGGATTAACTATTTATATTTTATGACTATCTTCTAAAATTATTCGCAATATCTATAAGGTTTTTAAAATTTTAAAATAAATGGTCAATATATATTTAACATCTAAAAGAATAATGTATTTAATAGCTTATGGTTAGTTTTATTACATCTAATTCTTTCTTGAATCTTTCCATTAAAATGATTGAATATCATCTTAAAGAATACTATAACTTGCAAGAAAGTAATAGATAGTTTCTAAATGGTTTTTAAATTATAAAATACTAATTGATCTATATCCTATGATCTACTGATAAAGCGCAATTTTCTTCGGAGGTTATATCGTTTATGTATCCTAATTTTTTTACCAATCTTTTTTACTTTACATAAAGTAAAAACATATTAAAAACTTTACTTAATCAATAAAGAAGATCTATAGATTTAACTTAATTTATTATGTTTCTAAAAATAATTGAAATTTTAATGTACTTTTTTAAACTTTGTAATTTAAGTTATTTATAAATTAAAAAATTCTATGAAGATTTTAAGGAATAACACTATATTCATAAATTAATAGAATCTAATAAATGTTAATATAATAATTAAAGTGAAAGCATAGAAACTTATCAAGGAATAAAAATTAACTTAATTTATTTTACGCAGTAAAAATTTATAGATCGGTGAATAGGTTGTTCACTTTACTTAAATCATAGCTTAATATAAATGCTTAAGTTATTATCAATAACTTAATATCAAACTATCTCACTGAAATATTTGCTATTAATTTTTCTATTTCTAAAAAACTAAAAATTCAATTTAAGATAAAATGACTATAGATAATATTCGGTTACGTAATGAATTTGTTAATACACAAGTAATTACTCGAGAAGAGGGTAAAAAATTAGGAGTTGTTAAAGAAGTTTTAGTTGATATCGATCAACGAGAAGTAGTTGCGCTTGGTTTACGAGATAGTATGTTCTCTCTTTCTGGAATACCTGACCATATATACATAACAAGTATTTGCCAGATCGGCGATGTTATTTTAGTCGATAATGAAAATGCAGTTGAAATCATTGACACTAATTTATACTCTCCCTTGATTAATTGTGAGGTTATTACTGAATCAGGTGAATCCCTTGGCCGTGTGAGAGACTTTCAATTTGACTTAGCAACAGGTAAAGTTTTATCTATAATTATTGCTTCATTGGGCTATCCTCAAATACCAGAACAAATTTTAAGCACATATGAAATTTCAATGGATGAAGTAGTTAGCAATGGTCCTAATCGTTTAATTGTTTTTGAAGGAGCAGAAGAAAGACTTACACAGCTAACTATGGGAGTTTTACAACGATTAGGTATTGGTCAACCTCCTTGGGATAAAGGTGAAGAAGATTACCTTTATTCTTCTTCAACAACAAGACCCGAAAATCAATTAGGTTCTGGTATGCCTATAGAGAATTCTTTCCAAGCAAAAAATCCTTCAGTCAACGAGCAACAGAGTGAAAGTATCTTGGAAGAAGCCATGACCTTTACCTCTTCGGAACAAGACCAAGAACCTATCCATTTTCAAGAGTATGAAGATGATTATGAAGAGGCAAATTGGGAAGAAGTTCAACAAGAAGAAATCGTGTCTCAAGCAAGTGATAATAAAAGGCAACAGAATAAATTTGAAGAAGAACAGGTCGATGTTTGGGAAGATACTGATTTAGATTCATACACCCCTGAACCTGTTAATATTCCGCAGAAACAAGCTGAATATCAGGAAGAAGAAGCTTAAAGTTAACTAATATTAAGAATTTTAATCTACAAATTGAAGTTAATATCAAGTTAACAAACTTTCGACTTTATTTAACTCAGTTTTATAAAAATCAAAGCATACTATTTTTAATATGTACATAAGTGATATTTTGCTATTAAAGTTAGCAACATATTAAATTTATATAACTAAAGCTAAAATTAATTAAGATATGTAATCTTTATCTAATTGAAAATTGTAATTGCAAGATGAGTTACAAATTTATTATTTAAGCTTGATTTTATAAAAGAAATGTATTTATATAAATTATTTTTATAACTTTAATTATTTCTATAAAATCAAAATATTATTAATAATTTTTTGGGACAAAATTTGATACGATATAGTCGAAATAGCTTTATAAAATATCAAATAAACAATGCAAACAAAACGTATAAAAGATTTATTTCGCAACGGAGTAATTGAAGAAAATATCCTCATTCAAGGATGGGTACGTACAAAACGAGAGTTAAAAGACTTTACTTTTATTGAAGTTAATGACGGTTCTAGCTTGAAAAATTTACAAGTTATTCTTGATAAAACTATTTCTAATTATGAAGAAACTCTTATGCTCCTGAATACTGGATCTTCCCTAGAAGTTTCGGGGATATTAGTTACTTCACCAGGTAAAAATCAGAGCCTTGAGTTAAAAGCTAATACAGTAAAAGTTTATGGTAATTCAAACCCAGAAACATATCCTCTTCAGAAAAAGCGTCACTCGTTTGAATTTTTAAGAACTATAGGGCACTTAAGGCATCGTACCAATACATTAGGTGCAGTAATAAGAATTAGAAATTCTTGTACTATGGCCATACATAATTTTTTCCAAGAAAAAGGATTTCTTTTAATTAATACGCCAATTATTACAGTTAATGATTGTGAAGGGGCAGGAGATTTATTTAAAATCACAAATTTTGATTTATGTAACATTCCAAAAGATAAAAGAGGAAATGTTGAATATAATCAAGACTTTTTCGGCAAACCAGCATATTTGACAGTTAGTGGTCAATTAGAAGCTGAAGTTATGGCTATGACTTTTCAAAATGTTTATACTTTTGGTCCTACATTCAGAGCAGAAAATTCTAATACTTCTCGTCACTTAGCTGAATTCTGGATGGTGGAACCGGAAATGGCTTTTTGTGATCTTGAAGGAAATCAGGATGTGGCAGAAGAATTTTTAAAATATGTTTTTAAAAACGTATTAAAAAATTGTCCTGAAGATATGGAATTCTTCAATAAATATATTGATAAAACAGTTTTAGAAACGGCAGAAAAAATCATCAATAAGAAATTTGAGCGTATAACTTATACAAACGCTATTAATTTATTAGAAAATTCTAATAAACAATTTAATTATAAAGCTGAGTGGGGAATTGATTTACAATCTGAACATGAGCGTTATTTGGCAGAAGAAGTATTTAAAAGTCCTGTGATTGTTACTGATTATCCAGCTACTACCAAAGCATTTTATATGCGCTTAAATGATGATCGGCAAACAGTGGCTGCCATGGATATTCTGTTTCCTAAAATTGGTGAAATTATTGGTGGTTCTCAAAGAGAAGAGAGGTTAAACGTATTAGAAGAAAGACTCGAAGAACAAAATATTATTACTGAAGATTTATCATGGTATTTAGATTTACGAAGATATGGAACTGTTCCTCATTCGGGATTTGGTTTAGGCTTTGAGAGAATGGTGCAGTTTATGACAGGCATTAAGAATATCAGGGAAGCAATCCCTTTTCCTAGAGCTCCTTTAAGCGCAGGGTTTTGATAAATTTATTGTTTTTCAGTATTCATCTATTAAAGTTTAAATATTTAATTTTAATTCCAAGAGAATACTGGAAGTAATTAGATAGTATTTGTTTTTATAACTATATTGCAAACTAAAATGCTCTTTAAATCAACATATCTCGAAAGATACCTTTATAAAAATTAAGAATTTTAATTAATTGAAAAAATCTTGCCATATCTCGATAAAGTCTTTAACTTTTATCCATAGTTCTTGACCATCTGTATCAAAGCCAAGTTTTAACAATGTTAAAATTATTATGATACTCACTAAGGTAAAAAATATAGACTTCATAATAGTAAAAAGCCAACGAATTATTATCCATATAATTGTTATGGAAGTGATAAATATAAGTAGATTAAGTAACATGTTATTTACTTTGATTAGTATAAAAGCGCATATATGATGTTTCTATTGATCTATTTCAGGATTGTTAAACTATTTTTATCTATTTTTTACGAGCATCGAAGCTGTCTCTCTTGCCCACCGATCAGCCTCTAATATATCGTCCAGAGTAGGTTGGGAAGAATTGTTAGGAATGAAAAGATCACAAGTTTTTTCGATAATGCGAGGAATATCTAAAAAAGCAATTTCTTTATTTAAAAATGATGTGACAACTTGCTCATTTGCTGCGTTTAAAACAGCTGGCATAGCGCCTCCAGTATTTCCTGCGGCATAGGCTAAACTAATACAAGGATATTTATCATAATCTGGTTCTTGAAAAGTTAAATTACTAATCTTTGCTAAATCTAATTGTTTCCAATTTGTACTAATTCTTTCAGGCCAAGATAGAGTATATAATAATGGAAGACGCATATCTGGCCATCCAAGTTGAGCTAGGACTGAAGTATCTTGTAACTCAATTAAAGAATGTATAATACTTTGTGGATGAATAACAATATCTATATTTTGATAATCCACATTAAATAAGAAATGTGCTTCAATCACTTCTAATCCTTTGTTCATCAAGGTAGCCGAATCTATAGTGATTTTTTTACCCATTGACCAATTAGGATGCTTTAAAGCGTCTTCAACTGTTACAGATTGAAGTTTTTTAGTTGGCACATCTCTAAAAGCTCCTCCTGAAGCCGTTAAGATAATACGTCTTAGATCTTTATCGTTTATACCTTGTAAACATTGAAAAATTGCTGAATGTTCTGAATCTGCAGGTAATAATTTAACTCCATATTTTTTGATTAAGGGTAATACAACAGGCCCTCCAGCAATAAGTGTCTCTTTATTCGCTAACGCGATGTCTTTTCCTGCTTTTATTGCTTCAATTGTTGGTAGTAAACCTGCACATCCTACTATGCCTGTAACAATAATTTCTGTATCTCCATAACATGCGACTTCTATAATACCCTTCTTTCCATCTATGATAATAGGAGAATAATCTAAGGTGGAAATCATATCTCTTAGACTTTGTACTTTCCCTTCATTGGCTACTGCAACAATTTCAGGACGAAATTGTTTGATTTGAGTAAATAGTAATTCTATATTAGAGTGAGTAGTTAATCCTATTACTTTAAACTGCTCATGATATTGATGAATAATATCAAGTGTTTGGGTTCCTATAGAGCCAGTAGAGCCAAGAATTGAAATTTTTTTCACAATGTTTTTTTTATATTAAAGGTCAATCTTACTATAAAGTTACTACTAACATATGCAAAGTTTTATGTTTTTCATATTTAAAATATTCGTTAATGATTCTATTAAAAATTTTATTTATAAAATTATTTTACTGAAATAATTACTTGAAAATGTTTTAGAATAACCATCAATATTCTAAAAAGTTAATTAAATATGTAACCTAGAAATAGGCTGGGAGTTATTTTAATTACTTAAACTAGTAATGAAAAGATAGTTTTCCAAATGAATAATTAATTTTAATGATGTATTCGCTTTTCCCTCTTTCTTAGTCTTTGCTATAGATGTTGTTACGATATTAATGTTATTTATCCATTTAAAGTAGCAATAACATTGCCATTTTGTACCTACTTTATTATATAAATACATTGGCTTTTTAATCTTCATGCACTTCAAAATTGTATGTACATAAGTAATTGGATTATCAATTTCAGGTTTACTAATTTTTAGAAAATTAATTTTGTTTTCTACTGTAGATATTACTTTTAATGTGTTATTTTTTTTTATAGTATTTAGATTAATTGTATTAGGAGAACATAAAGTTCCTTCCAACTTTCCTTTAATCCAAAAAAAATTAGATTTGTGCTTCGTTTCTTGTTTGTTAAATGCAACAGACGGTTGTTGTATTATTTTATCTTCAAAAATTGTCCAAAAAACAAACTGTCCTGATGGTGTTAGTTTTTCAATGTAATTAATATCTTTTTGTAATATCGTAGAAGCTATCTGCAACGTCTGAGTGGCTAAAACAATTTTTTCTTTAAAATAATCTAACAATTCATCTTTTATTAACTTTTTGTTTTTTGAATTTCGATACTTGCCAAATGTTAAGTAGTATAAGTCACATGGCTTTAATATTCTTTGTTTTAATCTTTGTTTAGCTTCCACCGCGATCTTATCTAATTGAAAAGTTTTAAAACTATCTTTAAGAATTTGAGAAAATTCTCTATTAGATAACAAAGAAATTTTATTTTGATTATCTAAAATACTCGCTACTTTTTCTAAATGTTCTATTTGAAAATAGTTAGTACGTTGTTCTTTTATCTTTACTTGTTCTTGATTTATATATTGAGAAACCTTTTCTAATTCTTTAAATATATAAGGATTCTTTTTTTGTTCAATGAAAACTGCTTTTAAAATTTGATGATTGAGATAATCAGCAATACGGCGAATAGGAGATGTAAAATGTGTATATGCAGGAACGCATAAAGCAAAATGACTAATAACAGTTGGAGAATAGTTAGCAGAATTTAACCAGTTTTGAAGTTTCTGGTGAATTAATTTAGGTAATCCTAAAGAAACTAAAGTTTCAATTAAAAGTTTATTTTTAGGTGCGATTGTAGAGCAAGTATGGTTGCGATAAAGAATAGATAATTTGTGTTGTTCTGCCAGATTAGCAATGGCTGTATTAGCCAAAACCATGAATTCTTGAATAATACGTTGTGATCGATATACAGAAGTTTCTGTTAATCTTCCTTCCTCATCTAACGAAATACCTTGAATAGTACTTTGCCCAAATGCTCCAGTATATTTTCTTTTTTGAGATAATTTTTGAGCCCATAATTCGCAATAACGTAACATTCGAGATAAAGGCTGAGAAACATCTTCAAGAGTTTTATCTGCTGCTGTATAAGAAAACTTCTTTATACTTATTAAAGATGTGGATAAAAGTTGAGTATTTTTAATATTGGCTGTTTTGTCTAAAGTTATTTTGACGGTAACAGTTAATCGCGGATGGCCTTCTAGTAAAGATAGTTTATTTTCAGATAATTCGTTTGGAAATAAAGGATTGGTAGATGCCGCCCAGTAATAAGTCTCAATTTGCTTAAGTGCTTTTTCTTCCAGCTGAGACTTTTCCGGAATTAGCGATGTTGTATCAGAAACATGTATTAAAATAATAGCACCTGAGTCACAAGGTTCTATCCAAATAGCATCATCCAGATCCTTAGCATTTTTACTATCAATAGTGAATCCTAAAAAAGCTTTTCTTTCTTTTGTTGGTAAAGATCCTACTAAAAAATTTTTAAGTTCAGAATAAGTAATTGCAGAAAGAGTCATATTTTCTTACTAAAGTAAAAATAATAATTAAAATATTTATTAGTTTTTTAAATACTATTTGATTCAAGGTAAATATTGTATCTAAAATAATATAAATTAATTAGAAAATCCTCGACTTGTTTTGTCTTTTACACCTTGTTGTGAGGCTTGCCCATTAACTTATTATGTAATTTTTAGGAATTAAATACTATTTATAATTATATTTAAAAAACTCTTAATAATCACATAATATAATTATAAAAATTTACAAGTTTTTGATATATTTATGTTAATTGATCAAAAAATACTTTGTAAGCTAAACTAATCTATTTATGTTAGTACTATGTAGTAAGATGTATTATCATTTAAAAGATTATTTTTTAGTAATATCGGAAAAATTTTAATTTTGTTATATTAAAAATCACTATAACTATTTTTCCTTTGTAAATACCTTATGATTTGTGTTTGTATAAATGCTAGGATGTCTCAGTAATTTATGTTTTTATTACTCTCCAATCAAATTATTTAAAAGTTTAAAAGTATTATGTTAAAGTCTCTTATGTTCAGCAATAAATTATTCAGCATTATCTTTATTTCTTTGATTTTAGAAATAGCGACATCAGTAATTTCTCCTAACCCAGCAATGTCTCAGCTCACCTTATCTCAACAAACTATAGAGAACCAAGAAAATAATCCGGATGATATATCAGACTTTAATAATTTTCGTCCTTTGACACAAGACAATAGTCTTTTGAGCCTGCAAGGAGGAGAAAAGTTAATGAATGAAGCAAGTAGCGCTATTAATCAAGAAAACTATGATTTAGCAGTAGCAAAATTACGTCAAGCTCGTAAAGTTTTTAATCAGCTATCTAATTTTCATTTACAATTAGCCAATAGTTTTTCCGGCATAGATACACAAGTATATGATGCTCAAAGGAACAGCGCACTAAAAACAGGCCAGATGAGAGATTCTGCAACCTATCAATTAGCTTTGGTACATAGAGCACAAGATCAACCTGAGTTAGCCGTTCCCTTACTTGTCCAAATAATTCGCTCTCAAAATCCTACTACAGATTTAGGGAAAAAATCTTATCAACAACTATATGAATTAGGTTTTGTAAGTGTTCCCTTTAATAACCAAGAATAAGCTACTTTAAATTTTAATTAATACTTTAATACTTAAGAGTCCTATAAATTCCATAGAGTTTTCTTTTATAAAATTTAGGAATATAAACATTACATTGATACCTATTTTTGATTATGGCTAAGCTTTGATAAAGTAGATAGCAATAATTTTAGTATCCTTAACTTCCTAGGAATAAATTTAGATGGTTGCACTAGTACAAGTTGAAGATATGATTAAAACCAAACTTCCTGGAGCTCAGATAATTATCAAAGACCTTACTGGAGGAGGTGATCATTTTGAAGTAATTGTTATTTCTACAGAATTTGAAGGAAAAACAATGATTAAACAACACCAACTAGTTTATAGTACTCTTCAGGATGCAATAGTCTCTAAATCTATTCATACCTTAGGTCTAAAAACTTATACACCTAAAACATGGGAAATAGCTCAACGAAAAGTTGGAACTATTTAGCATGACTTTAACTTGAAATTACATCAATAAATAAATATTAAGGAGTAATCATGACACCAGAAATTAAAAACAGAATTGAAGAGCTAGTTAATAGCAATACAATATTTATATTTATTAAAGGAAATAAATTAATGCCTCAATGCGGATTTTCTAACAATGTTGTACAAATTTTTAATACATTAGGAGCAACATTCGAAACTTTTGATGTTCTAAGTGATCCTGAAATTCGTGAAGGTATTAAAGAATATTCAGATTGGCCAACTATTCCTCAAGTTTACATTAATGGTGAATTTGCTGGTGGTTCTGATTTGATGATTGAAATGTATCAAAATGGAGAGTTACAACAACAGGTAGAAATCGCTCTTGCTTCCTAGAAAATACAATTTTTATTACATTATAAACCTGTGATAAAAAGTATATAAATTAAGCATTAACTAATACTTTACACTATAGGTTTATCAATACAATTACCAGGCTTTCTGTTTGTTAAAGTTAATTACAAACAGAAAGTGCGTTCAAAATTAAACACTTTAAAGCTTTTTTTGTATATTGTTGTAGTTAATATTAAAGACTTCTTAATACAACATTTGATATCCTAGTATAACGATATTGATTTAGAGGAACAAAAACTAAGATGAGCCTTGTCCATATTGCTATCGTCGAAGGAAACTCTCATCTACGTTCTTTATTAAGTTGGCATTTACAAAAATCTGGTTATGCAACAGAGCAATATTCAAATTTACAACAAGCTCGTAATGTTTTTAATAGAAAACAACCAGCTTTAGTTATTTTAGATGCAGATATCTCTGGCGAAGACTCAATGGAATTGTGTCAATGGCTTTATCAACAGAGGCAATCCATGATACTACTCTTATCCAATCAAAATGAAGAGAAAAAAATTGTCAAAGGATTAAATGCAGGAGCCGATGATTACTTGATTAAGCCTTTTGGAATAAAAGAATTTATGGCTAGGGTCATTGCTTTAACTAGGCGTGTACGTGTTGTTTCTGTACCTCTATCTCTAGATTATGGTGATTTAAAAATTGACCTTGTACAAAGACGTGTAAAACTTCGAGAACATTTTATAGATCTTAGCCCACAAGAATTTAGTTTACTTTATGTACTAGCACAGGTTGAAGGAAATCCTCTTAGCCGTTCAGAGTTACTTCAAAAAGCTTGGCCAGAAGCTATAGATAATCCTCGCACTATTGATACTCATGTATTATCTTTACGAAAAAAAATAGATATTGATTCTTGTCAACCTAGTTTAATTCAAACTGTACGTAATGTAGGATATCGTTTTAATTCAGAAGCAGTCCAGAAAATACCTCTGAAATATCCTAGAAGAAGTATTACTACTTTAAAATTTAATTGAGTGTTCTTTTCAAATCTTAATAAGGATTTAAAAACCAACTTTCTGTTTATAGATAAGATAATAAGAGTTATATAAGGAGAATTATTGTTTGTTCAAGCTTTTACTATCTTAATAAAATAATAAAAGTTTGAAATACTCCTACTATAAAACCTAATACTCCACCTAAATTAACTATTGCCTGTAGTTCATTCTGAATAATTCCTTGTACTGCTATTTCTAAGTTTTTAGAAGAAGTGGCTTTAATCCTGTCAATAATTATTTGATCAATAGACATAATAGGAATAGTTTGAAGAACAATTGTTCCTAAATTCTTTTCTAAATATTTTTCAAGAATCAATGCTAGTTCTTGACTTACGGTTTCTAAGGAAGTATTCAACATAGTTGAATTTTGAATACGATTAATTATTAATATTGATAGTTGTTCCCAATTAACTGTTGTACCAAAATCTTGTATAAACCTTGTACCACTTTTTTTAATATATATTTGGATGGTTTCACGATTAGTTTTTCGTAATTCTTTAATAGTTGAAGTAGGAAGGTTACGTAAAGAGAAATTATTTAACCATTCCTTTAGACGATTTCGTATTTCTAAAGAAAGTAGTAGTTCTTCAAGTCGTGCGTTAGCGACTTCTTTCTCCTCTAAACAAAAGTTTTTTAACTTCAATAAAGTATCACTAACTCCAAAGAAATTAGCTATAAACCAATAAGAACCACTAGTTTTTTCCTTGATTCCTTCATCAATAGTTTGAATATTTTTCTCAGAGAGAAATTCAATCAATTTCTCTCTAAGAGTATTGGGAGAAGCTACTTTTCCTAATAACCAATCAGCAAACTGTTGTGATTGATTATCAGAAAATTGAAAATCTAATATAATTTTGTCAAAAATTTGATTAATTTGATCTTCCAGTAGATCTTGACGTTGCTCTAAAAGTTCTAACAAACGAGGTAATGATTCATTGAATAAATTTTTTAGAATTTCTGATAATATCTTGGCTGTTTTCTGTTGTTTATCTTCTCTCATTTGCTGAATAGCAAGATTTAACAACCATAAAATTGCTATTTTTGCCCTTTCAGCTTTTAGTAAACGTCCTACTAACTTTTGTAGTTCTTCTGGGGTCAACAGGGATCCCATAATAGTATCTGAAACTTTTTTAGCTAATCTTTTTTGATTACGTGGAATTAAACCTGGAGTAAATGGCAAACGAAATTTACCAATGTAAATTGCCTTATAAGGCCGAAATAACATCTTGATCGCAATATCATTAGTAAAATAGCCAATAACTGTTCCTGCTAATGGTGGAACAACTATACTAGAGATAGTAAACAGATCAAGAGAAGAAGTATCAAATAAAATCATAAGAAAAATCCAACATATTAACCTTCATTTTAAATTTTGGAAGATATATAAAAGTTGCTATAAGTATTTTTTAGTCCCTACTAGAACTCCCATCATGCCTCCAGCAATAGAATAATAGACTGGAGTATCAAAACCGGCTTCAAAAGCTAGTTCAATTTGCCTTTTCCCTGATGGGAATTTTTCTAAACTCGGCATGATATAACTATATTCTTTTTCTAGTTTAAAATGTTTTGCTACAGGAATAACGAAGCTATTTAGATACCATTTTTGAAATATTTGTTGCCAAGCATTGGTGGGATGTTGAAAATCTAAAATAGCAACTTTAGCAAAAGGTTTAAGAACACGGTTTATCTCTTGCAAACAACGGGGAATATCAATAATATTTCTTAGACCGTATCCCATGGTAACACAATCAAAAGTATTATCTTCAAATGGTAAATTTAAAGCATCTCCCAGCATCCATTCTATAGGTAGGGATGGATAGTATTTATGATTGCGTTGAGCAGCGATCGCTAGTAATTCTCTAGAAAAGTCAACTCCTATTACTTTCCCTTTTTTACCAACTTTTTGAGCTAATAATTTTGTCAGATCACCACTACCACAGCAAATATCTAAACCTAAATCATGTAAACCCGAACCGCTCCACTTTACTGTCATTTGCTTCCATATCTTGTGTTGCCCCATGCTTAACAAGGTATTAAGTTCATCGTAAACAGGAGCAATATTATTAAAAATATTTTGAACGTCAGTAGCAGAATATGAAATATTGTTCATTATTTAATAAATCAAAATTATTATCTAAAAAGCTTGTAAACAGTCAATTACTTTCTTGAAATACTTACAAACTATCTTACATATAGTAAATGTTTGCCTACAAGTTGTATTGTTAATATTTGATCTCACAAATTTTTCAGTATTTACAAAAAGTATAATATTTTAGGGACTCAAAAAAACTATATATTTTAGACCTATATTTATTAACTTATCTTCTTACTTAAGCTATTTATAAAATTGTTGTAGAAAAATGTACGTGAAAACGTTTTCATATCTTATGAAGACCATACTATTTTTACTAATTATTTTATTTAGCAATCATACTATATTTTGCTTGTTACATATATAAACCATTATGAAAACTAGCTTAATAAAGATAATCCCATTTAATTTATTTAGAGAGTGAAACTAGTAATCACTCATAACTAATAAATGATAATATGACAATCTATATCGTATTCTCATACTAGAAAATTTTCTAAGAAATAATATAATTATGCGTTTTCTTCATACAATGCTACGGGTTAATAACTTAGAAGAATCTTTGAATTTTTATTGCGATATTTTAGAAATGAAATTAATTAAAAGAAGAGATTATCCTGAAGGAGAATTTACTCTTGCTTTTTTAGGATATGGTCAAGAACTTGACTCTACATTAATTGAATTAACGCATAATTGGAAAACTACAAATTATGTCTTGGGTGATGCATATGGACATATCGCCATTGGTGTTAATGATATTTATACTATTTGCAATACGATTAAGCAGAAAGGCTGGAATGTTACTAGGGAGCCTGGACCCATGAAACATGGAAGTACAATTATTGCATTCATATTGGATCCAAATGGTTATCCAATTGAATTAATTCAAGTAAATAATTGAACTTTGAGAAGAATTAAGATTATCGAATTTCTCCAGAGCTTTCCAATTAAATTATAGAGTCAATAATATTGACTCTATAATTTAATTTAATTCTCTTCTATTTCAAGACCAAATATTTGGTTGAAAACTTTTTTAACCTTATAACCTGAGTCTATTGTTTCCAAAGGATCTTTGCGCAACCTGTGACGAAGACACAATGTAATTATTGAGCTAATATCTTCTACCGTAACACTTTTGCGTTTTTCAAGTGCTGCTAATGCTTTTGAAGCACGGTTAACAACTATATCTCCTCTTAAACCATCAACATCTAATTCAGAACAAACTTGAGAAATTTTTACCTGTAAGTCACGTTCAATATCTACAAGAGGTAACAAATTTTGAGCTTTTACCAAGGTTTCTTGTAGTTTTTCTTGTTCGTTCTGATAAGTTTCATAAAATTTTTGAGGTTCACTGTCAAATTGAGTTCTTTGTTCTACAATATCTACTCGTAAAGAGGGATCTTTAACTGTGCGAATTTCAGCATGCATTCCGAATCTGTCAAGTAGTTGAGGTCTTAACTCTCCTTCCTCTGGATTTCCAGAACCTACCAATACAAAACGGGCTGGATGTCTAATAGAGATACCCTCTCTTTCTACTGTATTCCATCCACTTGCAGCCGAATCAAGTAATACATCAACTAAGTGGTCATCAAGTAGGTTAACTTCATCTACGTAAAGAATACCACGATTAGCTTTGGCTAATAATCCCGGTTCAAAAGCTTTTACTCCCTCTGACAAAGCTTTTTCGATATCTATTGTTCCACATACACGGTCTTCTGTAGCACCAAGGGGTAAGTCAACCATAGTAACTTTTTGGGGTATCGTTATTAACGAGCCATTTTCCTCAAGGGTTTTACGCGCGTTATCACCCATAAGATCAAGATCGGTAGGATGAGAGTTAAACGGATCATTTTCGACAACTTCAATTTCAGGAAGTAGATCTGCAAGGGCTCTAATAGTAGTAGATTTCCCGGTTCCACGATCACCCATGATCATGACGCCTCCAATTTTTGGATCGATAATATTAAGCATCAAGGCTAATTTCATTTCATCTTGCCCAATAATTGCTGTAAAAGGGAAAACGGTACGATGATTGTTCAGAGGTGAAGATAAAGTCATCTAGGTCTAATTATAGTAATTGCAATTAAAATAAATAATATTAACAACTATATAGTTAAAGTTAATATCATTTATTTTGCCACAGGGTATTCAGTTAATGTATAGATTTCTTATTAAATATTGGTAACTAGTAAAAATTATAACATATTTAACCTTGGAAAGAAAATATTAAGTTAATAATATTGACGATATTGGATGAGTAAAATAGGGAGTAAAGGCGGAAATCAAGGGAATATTCGGGTAAGTAATTTGCGAAAATTATACGTATTTATTAAAAAAATGAAAAAGGGGGTTGACATTGGAAGCTAGATTAGTTATATTTGTAAATGCGCGGTTTGAAAGCGGAAACGCCGAACGCGCTCCGAACCAAGAAATTTTTATAGTTTAAAAGCTGAAAAAAACAGCCCTTGTTATTAAAACAAATTATACCTTTATGACATCTAGTTGTCTAGATAAGTATAGGTAAAAACTCATAACTTATCTTTTTTGAATAAAGAAAGATAGTAACGAGTCAAATCAAACACTATGGAGAGTTTGATCCTGGCTCAGGATGAACGCTGGCGGTATGCCTAACACATGCAAGTCGAACGATGTCTTCGGACATAGTGGCGGACGGGTGAGTAACGCGTGAGAATCTGCCTCTAGGATGGGGATAACGGTTGGAAACGACCGCTAACACCCAATATGCCGTAAGGTGAAAAATTTATTGCCTGGAGAGGAGCTCGCGTCTGATTAGCTAGTTGGTGGGGTAAGAGCTCACCAAGGCTTCGATCAGTAGCTGGTCTGAGAGGATGAGCAGCCACACTGGGACTGAGACACGGCCCAGACTCCTACGGGAGGCAGCAGTGGGGAATTTTCCGCAATGGGCGAAAGCCTGACGGAGCAATACCGCGTGAGGGAGGAATGCCTTTGGGTTGTAAACCTCTTTTCTCAGGGAAGAAGATCTGACGGTACCTGAGGAATAAGTATCGGCTAACTCCGTGCCAGCAGCCGCGGTAATACGGAGGATGCAAGCGTTATCCGGAATCATTGGGCGTAAAGCGTCCGCAGGTGGTTTCCAAAGTCTGCTGTTAAAGACTGGAGCTCAACTCCGGAACGGCGGTGGAAACTTGGAAACTAGAGTTCGGTAGGGGTAGCAGGAATTCCCAGTGTAGCGGTGAAATGCGTAGATATTGGGAAGAACATCGGTGGCGAAGGCGTGCTACTGGACCGTAACTGACACTCAGGGACGAAAGCTAGGGGAGCGAAAGGGATTAGATACCCCTGTAGTCCTAGCTGTAAACGATGGAAACTAGGTGTGGCTTGTATCGACCCGAGCCGTGCCGTAGCTAACGCGTTAAGTTTCCCGCCTGGGGAGTACGCACGCAAGTGTGAAACTCAAAGGAATTGACGGGGGCCCGCACAAGCGGTGGAGTATGTGGTTTAATTCGATGCAACGCGAAGAACCTTACCAGGGCTTGACATGTCGCGAATCTCGGTGAAAGCTGAGAGTGCCTTCGGGAGCGCGAACACAGGTGGTGCATGGCTGTCGTCAGCTCGTGTCGTGAGATGTTGGGTTAAGTCCCGCAACGAGCGCAACCCTTATTTTTAGTTGCCAGCATTAAGATGGGCACTCTAGAAAGACTGCCGGTGACAAACCGGAGGAAGGTGAGGACGACGTCAAGTCAGCATGCCCCTTACGCCCTGGGCTACACACGTACTACAATGGTTGGGACAAAGGGCAGCGACTCCGCAAGGAATAGCGAATCTCATCAAACCCAGCCTCAGTTCAGATTGCAGGCTGCAACTCGCCTGCATGAAGGAGGAATCGCTAGTAATCGCAGGTCAGCATACTGCGGTGAATTCGTTCCCGGGCCTTGTACACACCGCCCGTCACACCATGGAAGCTGGTCACGCCCGAAGTAGTTACCCTAACCTTTCGAGGAGGGGGATTCCTAAGGCAGGGCTAGTGACTGGGGTGAAGTCGTAACAAGGTAGCCGTACCGGAAGGTGTGGCTGGATCACCTCCTTATAGGGAGACCAATGAAAGACCTAAAGCAAAAGATAGCTTTATCTTTCATCAATCCTAAGGTCGTCAAGGGATATGTAATCAGCTTTTAAACTATAAATGGGTTCCGGGAAGAGGGCTATTAGCTCAGGTGGTTAGAGCGCACCCCTGATAAGGGTGAGGTCCCTGGTTCAAGTCCAGGATGGCCCATCTAACCCATATTTTTGAGACATGAATACTTCAGCACCGGGTCTATTGAAGACAGGATGCTGGATAGTTATTGTCCAGTAAGTACCTTGAAAACTGCAGATAAAACAAGTCAACATTAAAGCTTTAATTTTTATTAGACCAAAAAGGTCAAGTTATAAAGGGCTAACGGTGGATACCTAGGCACACAGAGGCGAAGAAGGACGTGGTTACCGACGATACACTCCGGGGAGCTGGAAGCAAGCATTGAGCCGGAGATCTCCGAATGGGGCAACCCTGATACGGTCATCTGAATATATAGGATGATACGAGCAAACCGGGCGAACTGAAACATCTTAGTAACCCGAGGAAGAGAAAGCAAAAGCGATTCCCCCAGTAGCGGCGAGCGAAAAGGGACCAGCCTAAACCATCGACTACGGTTGATGGGGTTGTGGGACAGTAACGTGGACTGTAATAGTTAGATGAAGCAGCTGAATACTGCACCATAGAGGGTGAAAGTCCTGTAATCGAAAACTTGACCAGCCTAACTGTATCCCGAGTAGCACGGAGCTCGTGGAATTCCGTGTGAATCAGCGAGGACCACCTCGTAAGGCTAAATACTCCTGTGTGACCGATAGCGAAACAGTACCGCGAGGGAAAGGTGAAAAGAACCCCGGGAGGGGAGTGAAATAGAACATGAAACCGTTAGCCTACAAGCAATGGGAGGACGATTGAACGTCTGACCGTGTGCCTGTTGAAGAATGAGCCGGCGACTTACAGGCTGTGGCAGGTTAAGTGGAATTACCACGAAGCCAAAGTGAAAACGAGTCTGAATAGGGCGTTAGTCACAGTTTGTAGACCCGAACCCGGGTGATCTAACCATGGCCAGGATAAAGCTGGGGTAATACCTTGTGGAGGTCCGAACCGACTAATGTTGAAAAATTAGCGGATGAGCTGTGGTTAGGGGTGAAATGCCAATCGAACCCGGAGCTAGCTGGTTCTCCCCGAAATGTGTTTAGGCACAGCGGTTGTGTACCTTATAGAGGGGTAAAGCACTACTTCGCTGCGGGCTGCGAGAGCGGTACCAAAGTGACGTAAACTCAGAATACTCTATAAGCATCAGCCAGTCAGACGGTGGGGGATAAGCTTCATCGTCGAAAGGGAAACAGCCCAGACCACCAGCTAAGGTCCCAAAATGAATGCTAAGTGATAAAGGAGGTGGGGGTGCTTTGACAACCAGGAGGTTTGCTTAGAAGCAGCAATCCTTGAAAGAGTGCGTAATAGCTCACTGGTCAAGCGCTCCTGCGCCGAAAATGAACGGGGCTAAGCATTCTACCGAAGCTGTGGACTACTTATGTAGTGGTAGGGGAGCGTTCTATATAGGGTGAAGCACTAGCGGCAAGCAGGTGTGGACAGTATAGAAGTGAGAATGTCGGCTTGAGTAGCGAAAACATATGTGAGAATCATATGCCCCGAAATCCTAAGGGTTCCTCCGGAAGGCTCGTCCGCGGAGGGTTAGTCAGGGCCTAAGGCGAGGCTGAAAAGCGTAGTCGATGGACAACGGGTCAATATTCCCGTACTGATTAAAGATTGTGGCGGGGGACGGAGAAGGTTTAGTATTAGCCGGATGATGGTTACCGGTGTAAGGCTACGAGGTTATGAGGAACGGAGAAAACGTTCTGAGCTGAGTGCCGAGTCCAAGGAGCTACGGCTCTGGAGTAATACGAATCATACTTCCTAGAAAAGCCCGGACCACGTTAATTTTTAATCACCTGTACCCGAAACCGACACAGGTAGGAAGGTAGAGAATACTAAGGGGCGCGAGATAACTCTCTCTAAGGAACTCGGCAAAATGACCCCGTAACTTCGGGAGAAGGGGTGCCTGTTTAACAGCAGGTCGCAGTGAATAGGCCCAAGCGACTGTTTACCAAAAACACAGGTCTCCGCTAAGTCGCAAGACGCAGTATGGGGGCTGACGCCTGCCCAGTGCCGGAAGGTTAAGGAAGTTGGTTAGTTTCGACGAAGCTAGCGACCGAAGCCCCGGTGAACGGCGGCCGTAACTATAACGGTCCTAAGGTAGCGAAATTCCTTGTCGGGTAAGTTCCGACCCGCACGAAAGGCGTAACGATTTGGGCACTGTCTCGGAGAGAGGCTCGGCGAAATAGGATTGTCTGTGAAGATACGGACTACCTGCACTTGGACAGAAAGACCCTATGAAGCTTTACTATAGCTTGGAATTGTGTTCGGGCTTCCCTTGCGCAGTATAGGTGGGAAGCGTAGAGATTTTCCTCGTGGGGAAAATGGAGCTAACAGTGAGATACCACTCTAGGGAGGCTAGAATTCTAACTTTAACCCGTTATCCGGGAAAAGGACAGTTTCAGGTGGGTAGTTTGACTGGGGCGGTCGCCTCCTAAAAAGTAACGGAGGCGCGCAAAGGTTCCCTCAGGCTGGTTGGAAATCAGCCGAAGAGTGCAAAAGCATAAGGGAGCTTGACTGCGAGACCTACAAGTCAAGCAGGGTGGAAACACGGCTTTAGTGATCCGACGGCACCGCGTGGAAGGGCCGTCGCTCAACGGATAAAAGTTACTCTAGGGATAACAGGCTGATCTCCCCCAAGAGTTCACATCGACGGGGAGGTTTGGCACCTCGATGTCGGCTCATCGCAACCTGGGGCTGTAGTAGGTCCCAAGGGTTGGGCTGTTCGCCCATTAAAGCGGTACGTGAGCTGGGTTCAGAACGTCGTGAGACAGTTCGGTCCATATCCGGTGTAGGCGCAAGAGCATTGAGAGGAGCCTTCCTTAGTACGAGAGGACCGGGAAGGACGCACCGCTGGTGTACCTGTTATCGTGCCAACGGTAAACGCAGGGTAGCCAAGTGCGGAGTGGATAACCGCTGAAAGCATCTAAGTGGGAAGCCCACCTCAAGATGAGTGCTCTCACAGGGTTAACCTGGTAAGGTCACGGGAAGACTACCCGTTGATAGGCACTAGGTGGAAGTCCAGTAATGGATGGAGCCGAGGTGTACTAACAGACCGAGGGCTTGACCTTTTAAATGTTGACTTGTTAACTGCAGTCTTGAGGGTATATATAATATATATCAAGAATTTTCTGGTGTCTTGAGCGTCATGGACCCACTCCGATCCATCCCGAACTCGGTAGTTAAACATGACAGCGGCAACGATACTTTTGGGGTAGCCCACTGGAACAATAGTTCGATGCCAGAATTAATATTTCAATTAAAAGCCTTCCTTTTAGCAGATAAAAGGAAGGCTTTTAATATGTATATTAGATATGTGAAAAAATAGAAAAATTCTCTTACATATAATTATTACATCTGAAT